>DATJMU010000049.1:0-52288 GCA_035508555.1 Occallatibacter sp.
GCAGCTTCCGCAGCATTCCCGGAACCGTAATTTCCGCCGACGTCTCGGCTTCTACGCTCACCGTGAAAGACCTCGTCAGCAAGAAACCCTTGACCGTTCGCGTCACCGCCGATGCGCAGTTACGCCGGCTCGACGACGCCATGGCCACCGGCATTGCCGCCAGGCTCAAAGGCAGCGCGGGAGGCCGCGGCGCCTATGCCGGCGGCGGCATGCAACGCGGCGCCAATCAGGGCGGCGGCCAGGGCCGCATGGATCTTGAAACCGTTCTCGAGCGCGCCCCGCAAATCCAGCTCGGCACTCTCAAAAAGGGCGACGCCGTGATGATCGTCGCCACCGAAGATGCTTCAGGTTTGAGCGTCATCAAGCTGCTCGCCGGCGTTGAACCGCTGCTAGAAGCTCCTGAGGCGCAAGACCTGCTTGCCAACTGGAGCCTCAGTTCGGGCGAAGGCGAGGCAGGCCAGTAACGGCATTCGCATTTTTCATTCGTAACCCAAGCGAGGGGATCGTGTATTCAAAATCGTATTGCTTATCTGCTCTCATGATTTCTGCTGCGTTGGTCTTGGCTGCCGTTGCGGTCCAGGGACAAACGGCACCCGCTGACGCTCCGCAAACAGCGCCGGCAGTGTCGACACCGGCAACGCCGGCGGCGCAGGCCACTCCGGCCTCGACCGGCGTTCTGCGTGGCCACATTCTCGATCCTACCGGCGCGCTGATTCCAGGCGCCCAGATCACCGTCACCACCACCAAGGGCGCGGCTGTAGGAACCGCCACCGCAAGCGCCTCCGGAACCTATGCCGTACGCGGTCTTCCTGCAGGCAGTTACATCGTCCAGGTCACCTTCACCGGCTTTGCGCCGTTTGTCTCCGCGCCCATCGATTTAACCGCAGGGCAGACCAAAAGTGTCGACGTCAAGATGGCCGTCGAAAACACCGAGCAGCAGGTGGTCGTCACCGATGAAGGCGGGCCAACCGTCAGCACTGAGGCTGGCGCCAACACCAGCGCCATCGTCCTCAAAGACCATGATCTGGACGCGCTCTCCGACGATCCCGACGAGCTTTCCAACGAGCTCACCGCTCTCGCCGGTCCCTCGGCAGGCCCTAATGGCGGGCAGATTTACATCGATGGATTTACCGGCGGCCAACTCCCGCCCAAATCCGCCATCCGCGAGATCCGCATCAACCAGAACCCCTTTTCCGCCGAGTTCGACCGCCTCGGCTACGGGCGCATCGAAATCCTCACCAAGCCCGGAACCGATACCCTGCACGGGCGCGTCTTCGGCATGGGCAATGACAGCGCCTTCAACACCCTCAACCCCTTCACGGGCGCCATCCCTTCCTATCACAGCTACATGGTCAACGGCACCGTAAGCGGGCCGATGTCCAAGTGGGCTTCCTACTTCTTCTCCATCGAGCAGCGCAACAACCAGAACGACAGCATCTATACCGTCCAGCAGCCCGACGTCTCCTCTTCGGGCGTTTATTACGTGCCCACCACTGTCTCCGGAAACACCGTCACCGTCGTCCCCTTCAACGGCGGCCTCCTGGCTCCTGAGACCCACACCAACATCTCGCCCCGCGTCGACCTCCAGCTCGGCCAGAGGAACACCCTCACCCTCCGTTATCAGTTCTTCCGCAACAACGAGAGCGGCAACATCGGTTCCACCGCGCTGCCCTCCCAGGCCAATACCGAAGATTCCGTCGAGCACACCGTCCAGTTCGACGATACCCAGGTGATCAACGACCACGTCGTCAATGAGACGCGCTTCGAGTACCGCCGCGGCATCTCCACTACTACGCCCGTAAGCACGGCGCCCTCCGTCAGCGTCTCCGGCGTCTTCAACGGAGGCGGCAATAGCGGTCAGTTCTCGAACTCGCATTCGGATCACTTTGAGCTTCAGAACTTCACCACCATCGCCGCCGGAGCGCATGCCATCAAGTTCGGCCAATGGCTGCGCGACAACCGCGAAGCCATCACCACCGATGGAGCCTTCAACGGCGGCTTCAGCTTCGCTACCGTCTACGACTACGCCGGCGCCCTCAACAAGCTCTACAACGGCACCGCCTGCCCCGCGGCCCCCTCGTCTTCCGCGGTCACCTGCGGTTCCACCAATGCCCCGCTCAACCTCACCTACGCCGCCGGCAACGAGGATTTCCGCGGCAATGTGTTTGACGCCGCGCTCTACCTCCAGGACGACTGGAAGGTCACTCCCTTCCTGACCCTCTCGGGCGGCCTGCGCTGGGAGTCGCAGAACCACGTCGCCGACCATAACGACTGGGCGCCCCGCGTCGCCTTTGCCTACGCCCTCGACGGTCACAAAAAGGGAGCCCGGCAGAAGACCGTGCTGCGTGGAGGCTTTGGCCTCTTCTACGATCGCTTCGCGGTCATGGACCTGATGAGCCTCGAGCAGTTCAACGGCGGACCGGACAGCCAGTCGCAATTCACCATCAACAGCCCCACCTGCTTCACCAATACAAGCCTCACTTCCATCGATCTGGATTCCTGCGGCTCGGCCTCGGCCCGCACCCCGGAGATCTTCCAGATATCGCCCAAATACCGCTCGCCCGACACCGAGGTGTTCAGCACCAGCCTGGAACGCCAGCTCACCAAGTCATCGACGCTCACCTTTACTTACGTGCACTCTTACGGTGTACACCAGCTGGTCACGCGCGATTCCAACGCCTATCTGCCCGGTGACTACGTTCCCAGTTCCACTCCCGGCGGACAGGCGACCATCCTCGCTCCCCGCCCCGATCCCTCGCTCGGTATCGTTCAGCAGTACTATCCCGAGGCCATCTTCAAGGAAAACCAGATCATCGTGAACATCCGGGCTCAGTTCAGCCCCAACTTCGGCCTCATGGGCTTCTACAACGCCAGTTGGGCCAACTCCGACGGAGGCGCCGGCTCAAACCCGACCAACTCCTACGATCTGATGCAGGACTACGGCCGCGCCGGTTTCGTCCACCCGCAGTGGCTCTTCCTGATGGGGAACTATACCGGTCCCTGGGGGCTCGCGTTTAACCCCTTCCTGATCGCCGAGGCCGGCCAACCTTACAACCTCTCCACTCCCTACGATCTGACCGGCGACGCCTTCTACAACGACCGTCCCGCCTACGCCGGTCAATCGGCAGCCGATGTCGTTCAGACCAGCTTTGGCGCCCTCGACGCCATTCCGCAGCCCGGCGAGACCATTGTCCGGAACAACCTGGGCAACAGCCCGTCGGCGGTCTCCGTGAATATGCGCTTGAGCCGTTCCTTTGGCATCGGTCCCAAAGTCGAATCGTCCGGTGGCCCGCCGCCTCCAGGTGGCGGAGGCGGTGGTGGCGGCCGCGGCGGACGCGGCGGATTCGGCGGCTTCGGCGGGCCCTTCGGCGGCGGCATGCGCGGCGGGATGCGCGGCGGCATCGGTAATACCGGCCACAAGTACTCCCTCAACTTCAGCGCCCAGGCCCTCAACCTCTTCAACGATATCGACTACGGCGCCCCCGTAGGAAACATCACCAGCACGCGCTTCGGCCAGTCCACCAGTCTCGCCAAGGGGATCTTTTCCTCCGGCTCCTCAGCCCGCCGCATCTTTTTCCAGGGTGCGTTTCAGTTCTAACCCCTTGCTCGGTGCCTGAGTAAGAGCCGGGGCCTCGTGCTCCGGCTCTCTTGTCTGCGCCTCGCTCATGCCGATCCTCCGTCTGCCCCGCGTTCCAACCGCCGCAAGAATGCAAATCTCCGGCATCGCCGGCAGCCGGTATCGTCCCACCGCCTGCGCCCCGCCCGCAATCCCGATGAGGTAAGCCGCCGCGCCCGCCAGCAGCCACATCTGCGCACTCTTCGCGCCCAGCCGCACCCCTCCCCGCACCGCCAGCAGATAGAGCCCCACCAGCACGCCCGCAAATAGAACCAGCACGCATGCCGTCCCCGGGTGGCGCGCCGCCAGTCCCGCTGACGACCGCACCGGCCCTCGATCCACAATGCGCGCCGGCCAGTCGTGCGGCCAGGTTCCTGTCAACCCCAGCAATTCGGCCCCTCCCGGCGTCAGCGCCACTACCGCCACTCCCTCCGCATACATCTGCAGCGCCAGCCCGGGATGCGCGCCCAGAATTGCGGACGCCGCCTTCCCCATAAACGCCGCGCGCCGCCCTTCGCTCCACTCTGCCTGTTCCGGGTGTCGGGCAAGATAGCTCTGCTCATCCGCGTAGCCCAACTCCTTTTGCACCTCGCTCAAAGGCCGGCGCTCCGCCCGCGCCTCGACCTCCGCCGCCTGGTAAAAGTACAGATTCCTCGCTGCAATGCTCGAAAACCCGCCAAAACCCGTCTCTATCCAGTTCCGCGCCTGCCACACCACCAGCCACGGCAGAACCGCCGCAAGGAGCACCGCCGGAGCCTTCCAGCGCAGCCCGCGCTCGCGCCGCAGCGCAACAATCAGTCCGCCCGCCAGCGCGAACGGCAGATAGTACCCCACTGGCCTGACAAAGATCGCCGCCGCCAGCCAAAACCCTCCCGCAACCAGCGCACCCAGTCGGCGGCCGCGCAAAAAAGCAGCCACCCGCTCCAGGCTCATCAGCAAGAGCGCCGCAAACAGCGTCTCCGGCAGCAGCCGCGCGGAGTAAACCACGGCCAGCGGCTCAAACGCATAGATCCACGCTGCAAGGATGGCCGCACCCTCATCGCCCACCGCCGTCCGCGCCAGCCGCGCTACCAGAATCACCGACGCAGCCGACAGAACGACCTGAACGAGCGCCGCAAACGCCATGCCCGGCAGGCTGGTCACCGCCAGAAACAGTGCATAACCCGGCGTCCGGTCGATCTCCGGCAAAACTCCCGTCGCAAACCGTCCGTGCAGCAGCAAACTGCGCCCGGGAATCAGGTAGCTCGCCGTATCTCCGCTCGCAATCGCCGTGGTTCCCGTACGCGCCAGCGCAACCGCCAGCACCGCCCCACGCACCGCGAACGCCCCAATCGCCGGCCCGGCCAGCCGCGCCGCAAAACTCCCTTGCCCGCCCGCAGTCTTCACGCGCGAGCCCCAACCAGCGAGCCATAGAGCGCCTCCCACTCGTCCGCTCGCGCATCCATGCTGAACCGCTCCTCGATCCTGCGGCGCGCCCTCCATCCCCTCTGCCGGCGCGCCTCCTCGTCCCAATCCATCACGCTCAGCATCGCGCCCGCCAGCGCCTCATGGTCCCGCGCTTTCACAAGAGTTCTCGTTTCGCCCACCAGCTCCCGCACCCCGCCCACATCGGTCGCCACCACCGGCTTGCCCATCGCCATCGCCTCGCCCAAAGCCAGCGGCATCCCTTCCCACGCCGACCCCAGCACGAACCCATCCGCCGCGTCCAGCAGCGCCGCCATATCCCGGCGCAGTCCCAGCCAGCGAATCGAATCGGCGAGGCCAACCTCTTGCGCCAGGGCGCGAAGCTGCGCAGCGTTCACTCCGCCTCCTTCTCCGGCAACCCAGAGCCGCGCCTCCTCACGTGTCTTCTGCACACGGGCAAACGCGCGCAGCAGGTTCGGATAGTCCTTTGCCGGCGCAACGCGCCCCGCCGCCAGCCACACAAACTCCTCACCTGTTCCCATCTCCGCCCGGGTCCGCGCACGTCGGCTATCGTCCGGCATAAACTCGGCAGTATCGATGGCGTTCGGCACAACGCTGCACCTCCGGCTCGCAATCGCCCGCAGCCGCACGAAGCGTTCCGCCGCGGCCCGGCTCACCGCGGTTGTGCGGCCGGCCAGCCCGTCCGTCAGCCGGTAGGCCATCATGCGCGCCCCGCCGCCCTCGTACACGTTGTGCAACGTCGAAAGAACCCGGGCATGGGGCCAGAGCACCTTCAGCAGTCGCGCAAAGATGTTCGCGTGAAAACAGTGGCTATGAATCAGCTCGGGCCGAAAATCCCGGCAAAATCGCCGCGCCCGCACCAGTCCCGCCGCCAGGCTCACGGCCGACTTCCGCACATCGAGCCGGTGCACCTCGAGCGCTGTCGCCCACTCCTCCTCCACGCGCGCCATCAGCGTCAGCACCGCCACCGCGTGCCCGCGCCGCGCCATGCGCTCCGCCACGGCCAGCGCCTGCCGCTCCGCGCCGCCCATGCCCAGCGATGTCAGGATATAGACAATGCGCATTCCACCTGAAAAGCAGCTTTCAGCGTTCAGCTCGATCGACAGAAACAGAGTGCCGGCGATCCCGGCAGATTAGCCGATAGCTGATCGCTGAAGGCTGAAAAAGTCTTCGGTGGATTGATCATAGCGCGCTGCGTCAGGGTTTTGATTCCGGGACCAGCCATCGTCTCAACAGCGTATCCACCGCGAACAGCCCCGGCCCCAGGATCAGGATCAGCAGCGCCGCGAACCAGTAATTGTATGCGTCGGCCGCCTGGAACTTATCCGGATTCGAGATCAAGCTCGTGAATGCGTCCTTCTCCGCCGCCCAGAACGCGACGGTCATATTCACGAAGAGCACTAGCGAGGTGAGCCGCGTGGCGATGCCCGCCGCCAGCAGAATGCCGCCGATGAATTCGATGGCCGCGACCAAGAGGGCCGTCGCATGGGGCGCGGGGAGATTCAGCGTTGCAAAGTACGCGCCCACTCGATCCAGATGGTTCAGCTTGCCCCAGCCGTCGGTAGCAAACTGCCAGCCCCAGTAGAGCCGGATGGCGAGCAGCAGCGGGCTGCGAAAAAGGTTGAGGAGCGAGACGAAGCCGTTGTGTGCGGCCTTAGCGGCGCCAAGAATCTTGTTCATGTCTTCCTGCTTTCGCCGCTATTGCGGGATAAGGTCCTCGAGCTCCGGCGCACAGATCCATCCCAACTGGGCCCAGCTGGCAAACCACCCTCGTACCTGCGCCGCCCGCCGCGTCTCCGCAATCCGCGACTGCGCAAACCCCGCCGCCAGCGCCTCCGCCAGCGGCAGCCCCTCGCGCAACGCCGCCAGTGTCTGAAACTCCTCGCGCCGCAAACGCTTGTAGTAGACCGAAAGATCCAACCGGTGCGCCGCCAGCCACGTCGCCCTGCGCCGCAGCTTCGCCAGCTTCGCCGGCGCCTCTTCGTCGTCCTCGTGCTCCACACCGGCTTCGCTCGTCTGCCGCTTCTCCTTGCCGTGCAGTCCCAGCACCAGGTCGTCCGCCGGATAATCCAGCGCAACCAGTCTGAGGTGCGGCTGCAGCGCCAGCCGTGAACCTCCGTCCAGGGTCCCGATCTGCTCGAGGGTCAGCGGCGGCCGCTCCGCCAGGTCGAACGCCTCCACAAATGCCCACTCGATCCGCACCACATCCAGCGCCAGCCCCTGCCTGCGTCCCGCATACTCCGGATGCGCCGCCAGCCACTCCGCCAGATGCGACCCCAGGTTCCGCAGCGTGAACGACCGGCTCGGATGTTCGGTCAGGTACGCAATCGAAAGCGCCTCGAACCGCCGGCTCCCAATCACGCTCCGCAGCGCCGGAAAATCCTCCGCCAGCGCCCCCAGCACCCGATACCAGTACTGTCGGTTGTAGATCTCCAGCCGCTCGAAGGCCGTCAGCCGGCTGTTCGGCGCGATGAAACTCTCAGCCACCGCCGCTGTACCGCGCCCATCCGGCAGATGCGCGCGCATCCCGTCGCTCGCGGTCAGCGGCTGCATCACCGCCGCCGCCATCTCGCGCTGCAATGCGGCCAGATCCATTGCGCCTCCCATGCTCATCGCGCCGCCTCCGCGAGTTCGGCTCGCCGTTCGATCCTTGCCCCTTTGAACACTGTGACCGGCGACCCCTCGGCAAGAAACGCGGAATCGGGAAACCGCAAAAGTGTCCGGCCAAGCTCGCTCCCATAGAACCGGGCCGCATTTCCCGAGAATTCCGCCTCCTTTGCTTTCCAAACGCTCCAGCGCGGGTGTTGAACTTCGTATTCAAGGCATCCGCCGTCCGATTGCGCCGCATATCCCCAGTAATGCTCGGTGATGAACTGACTTAAAGAACCCTCGGGCGGCAGAAAACTCCGATTATGCGCCTCTATCCGCATCCAGCAGCGATCTGACCCCGAACCCCAGGAAAATTCCGCCTCCACGCCATCCGGATGCAAGTCAACGCGATGCGCCATGGGCGCACAGCAGTAATTCTCCCCAAAGGCGAACCGCGCAACCGCCGCGACAGCAGGCTTTGGAACCACTTCCCGGATGAATGCGACGCCTCGCCTGGACGCCCGCCTCACATAGAAACGAAGATTGACCTCTTCGAACGACCGGTGAAAGGGAACCGCGATTCCGGAGAGACGCGTTTGATTAAACTCGAAACCGACGAGACTTATGTAAGTGCGGCCGTCGAACGTGTCAACCTCTGTGCCAGCAGGAACGTATTGCTCAAGCAGCGAGGGCTCAACAGCATAGTTGAACATCACCAGATTCTTCCATTCCGCAGTCAGGAATCTGGCTTGCTGCCTCATACTTTCCCGGCCGCCCGAAAATGCGTTCATCGCGCCGCCTCCGCCAGCTCCGCCCCTTGCGGATGCAGATAGCGCTCGGCCTTCTTCGCCTCCGCGTGCACCTCGTCGAAGCTCGGGATATGGTCATCCCACTCCAGCAGCGTCGGCGTCGGCCCGCACCGCTCCACCGCCCGCGCATAGAGCCGCCACACCGGGTCGATCACCGGATGATCGTGCGTATCCAGAATGTACTTCTCGTACTTCGAGTGCCCGGCGATGTGCATCTGCGCCACCCGCTCGGCCGGCACCGCATTCACGTATTCCATCGGGTCGAACTCATGATTCATCGCCGAAACATAAATGTTGTTCACGTCGAGAAGGATCCCGCAGTCGGCCCGCTCCACCACCTCGGTCAGGAACTCCCACTCCGTCATCTCCGAGCCGGTGAACGCCGCGTAGCTCGAGACGTTTTCTACGGCTACGGGAATCTCCAGGTAGTCCTGCACCATCCGCACCCGCTCCACGGTCCGGTGCACCGCTTCCCATGTGTAAGGCAGCGGCAATAGGTCGTGCGTATAGGTCCCGTCCACGCTGCCCCAGCACAGATGGTCGCTCAGCCACGGCGTGCCCGTCCGCCGCACCAGCTGCTTCAGCCGCCGCAGATGCTCCGGATCGGGCGCCGTCACCGACCCGAAGTACATCGAGACCCCGTGCTGCACCACCCGGTACTGCTCCAGAATCCGGTCCAGCGTCGCCAGCGGCCGGCCCCCGTCGATCATGTAGTTTTCCGAGATGATCTCGAACCAGTCCACCACCGGCTTCTTCGCAAAGATATGCGCGTAGTGCGGAATCCGCAGTCCGATCCCGACCCCATAATCCCGAAATGCATTAAACCGGTTCCGCATAACGACAGTTCACTGTTCACAGTTCTGAGTTCGCAGTTCGCAGCTCACAACTCCGCCATCCAGGATGCGGACGGCACCCTGCCGGCTCTGAAATGTGAACCACGAACTGCGAACTGGGGTTTCGCTTCGTTAGACCAGGCCCGGCATCTTCGAGCCGTCGGTCGCGCAGCCGCCCTTGCCCTTGCAGCTGTTCTTGCCCTTGCAGCCGTTGTCGCTCGACTTGCAGCCGCCCTGGCCCTTGCAGTCGTTCTTGCCCTTACAGGAGTGCTTCGCCTTCTTGGCGTTCATGCCCTCGTAGTGGAAACCCGCGCTCATCAGCGTCGGCGTGCTCGTGGGCGAGCTGCCCGGCGTCGCCGCCTGCGCCGCGATGGAGGTTCCGCCGACCAGGCCGGAGAGCGCCGCAGTCAACAGCAATGCATTCAGTTGGTTCTTCATGATCCTTAGACCTCGCTGGGGGGGTTGGGGCGGTTAGGGTCCGCCGGTTGGATCCTCGCAAAGGCACCCTGGCGGCTGCCTTGCACGTTGGCTGTTCTACATCCCTGCGCGACTGCCAACGATCCCCGCTTCGGCCCGCTTGTCCCTCGGGCCGTTCGCTTGAGACCGCCGCCTCCCGGCTTGCGCAGCTCTTCGCTGCGCTCCCGCCGGTTCGCTCATAGGAGTCGCGGCCTGCCGTAAAGGTTACAAGGAAACGCCATCCGCCGTACATGAAAATCCGGCGGGCCGGGCTCTTATTTCCTTCTTGCCCCGACGCCCCGCGGGTTGAGAGAATGACCCCCAGGAGAGGTTCTTTGCCTTCCCCGCCCGTCTTTCCCTTCATCGCGCCGCCGCCCGTCCCGTTCGCCCTCGTTGCGCCATCCCGGCTTCGCCCTCCCGCGCCCCGCGGCTTTGCGTCTCGTCGCCATCCGGAGTCCGCATGGAAAAACTGAAGAGCCTGAGAATCCTCTCGGGCGCAAGCCTTCTTTTTGCCGCCGCGCAAAGCCTCTGCACCGCGGTTCTCACCATCAGCACCGTCCGCGTCGCCATCGGGCTCACCGCGCTCGCCGCGGCCAGCATCTACCGCCCCCTCGAAATCCTCCACGGCGACGCCTTCCGCATTCCCATGCTCCTCCTGGCCACCGCCGGAGCCGTCGTCGATCTCCTCGTCCTCGCCTGGATCTGGCGCCTGCGCAGCCTGCCTTCCGCGCAATGGCGCAAGCGCGAGCTCAGCCCCGGCGAAAAGCGGTCCGAGCGCCTGCAGGTGCTTCTCTCCGTCCTCACTCTCGTCCTGGTCGCTCTCGAGGCCTGGACCCACCCGATCCTCAACCACGGCCGCTCGGCCTTCTAGAGCCTGTTATTAACTTTCGCGCTCTCTCCGCGGCTCAACTTCCTCCGGCCGGCTCCAGCTCCTCGTCCAGCCGCGCGTGCAGCCGCTCGCTGAACCCTGCCGGAAGCTCGAACACACGCTCGTCGGCCATCAGCACCACTACGTTCCGCGTCGAGTCCAGCACCGCCGAGCAGATCTCGCACGTCTCCAGGTGCCGGTCGATCTCCGCGCGCAGCTCCGCCTCCACCTCGCCGTCGATGTAGGCCGAGATATGCTCCCAGACGTGCTTGCAATCGATCCTCATGCGCCCCACCTCAACAGCCTGGCTCGCTTCGGAACGACCCCCTTCAGCTTCGGAGCCAGCTCCCGCTGCAGGAGAGCCCGCGCGCGGTGCAGCCGCACCTTCACGGCTCCCTCCGTGATTCCCAGCGCCGCCGCCGTATCGCGCCCATCCAACTGTTCGATGTCCCTTAACAACACAACGTTACGGTAGATCGCCGGCAGCCGGTCGATCGCCTCCCGCAGCAGCGCCCCGACCTCCTTCCTCTCCAGCACCTCGGCCGGCACCTCCCGCCAGCTCATCAAAATGGCCGGCGTAAAGTCGCCGCCCTGTTCTTCCGTCAGCTCGTCCAGCGAATCCTCGCGCCGGCTCTCGGCCCTCCGCAGCCGTCCCAGCCCCTCGTTCCGCGCAATCGAGAGCACCCACGTCCGGAACTGCGAATCCCCGCGAAACATCTGCAGGTTGCGAAATACCTTGATGGCCGTATCCTGCGCCGCGTCCTCCGCTTCTGCCTCATTGCGCAGCATCGAAAGCAAAAGAAAATACACCGCCCGCTCGCACGGCCTTATCAGCTCATGAAAAAGCTGCTTCTCCCCATCCAGCACACGCCGGATAAGTTCCCGCTCCCACTCCGGATTTCCGGCCGCCGTCTTCATGGGCTGAATTGAACTATAGCGCGCCCGGTCCTCGGCCGGCTCCCGGCCGCCTCCTCATGCCCTTCCTGGCTGTTAACTTTATTCATTTCTACAAAGAAAACTTGCGTGAAAAAGTTACTTTGGGCTGTACAATCACTCCACGAGGATTCCCATGGCGGGAGATATACAACTTACTTGCAGCGACTGTGGGCGTGACTTCACCTTCACCGCTGCCGATCAGGCGTTCTTTCAGGAACGCGGCTACTCGACCCCAAAACGTTGCAAGCCATGCAGGCAGGCCAAAAAGAACGACCAGGGGGGCTCCGGCTTTCGTCCCAGCTCGACACAGGGAACACCTGTGATTTGTTCGGGTTGCGGACAGCCTACAACCGTGCCTTTTGAGCCGCGCGGCGACCGTCCCGTTTATTGCCGGGACTGTTACCAGGCGCGCAAGGGAAGCGGCGGTTCGCGTTCCCGCGACCGCATGTAACCTCGCTCCGGCCCAGCCTTCCCCAAAATCGTTGGGCCGCTCCACCAAGGCGCTCGTAACCTTCCGTTAGTAAAGTTACCCGGAGGCACAGGGCATATCTATCTGCGCCTCCGTACCTTGCCTTGTTACCTCTCTCGCCTGGTTCATCGCGGAGTCCGGCCCCGTCTCTCTGCGCGCCGGCCCTGCGCTTCCTTTTGTCTGGCCGCGCGCCTGCCCCTCGCGCAGCGCTTTCCCCTTTCGTCTCCCCGCGCAAATACCCAATAGACATCCCTCGCCCCGACCGTTAAACTTGCGCTCACAGGCTTCCCCTCTCGATACGCAAGCTTGTTGAGGGTTCTGCGACCGCGCCATGGCTTCCCAACTGTCGTTCACCGCCTTCGCCTGGAAGAACCTTTGGCGCCGCCGGCTCCGTACCCTCCTCACGCTCGGCGGCATCGGCATGGCCATCGGCGCCTTCGTCGGCCTCGTCGGCTTCTCCCGCTCCTTCGAGCACGCCTGGCTCATGATGTACGAATCCAGCGGCACCACCATGGACGTCGTTCAACAGTCCTTCCTCAACACCTCCGTCGATCAGTCCGACGGCGCCAGACTCCGCGCCCTGCCCCAGGTCGAGCTCGCCGCTCCCATGATCCTCAACCTGCTCTCGCTCTCCTCTGACGTCAACGCCCTCAGCTACGGCTGGAAGGCCGACTCCTACGAGTTCCAGTCCCTCCACATCCTCGCCGGCCGCCGTTTCCGCGACGGCCAGCCCGAGGTCATGCTCGGCGACCTCCTCGCCCAGAGCCTCCACAAGAGCCCCGGCGACACCATTGAGATCGAAGGCTCTCCCTTCACCGTCGTCGGCGTCTACCACGGCGAATCCGCCCTCGAAGCCGGCGCCGTGATCCTGCCCCTCGACCAGATGCAGAAGCTCGGCAGCCTCCAGGGCAAGGTCACCGCCTTCCACCTCCGCCTCAAGCCCCCGCCGCCCGGCGTGCCCGAGGACCGCTACCTCGCCCAGGTCTCGGCTGAAATCGAAAAGATGTTCCCCCGTCTCCGCGCCATCCCTGCCGCCCAGCGCGCCAGCAACAACCAGCTCGTGCAGCTCTCTCACGCCGCCGCCTGGGGAACCTCCCTCATCGCCTTGCTCATCGGCATCCTCGGCATCGCCAACACCATGGCCATGTCCGTCTTCGAGCGCACCCGCGAGATCGGCATCCTCCGCGCCCTCGGCTGGAAGCAATGGCGCGTCATGCTCCTCATCCAGCTTGAAGCCGCCACCCTCGGCCTCGCCGGCGGCCTGCTCGGCATGGCCATCGGATTCCTCGCCCTCCGCGTCCTCGCTCTCCTCCCGCAAACCGCCACCGTGGTTTCCACGTCCATCCCGGTAGCGCTGCTCGCCGAGGCCCTGGGAATCGCCCTCCTCGCCGGCCTCGTCGCCGGCGCGCTTCCCGCCTGGCGCGGCGCCCAACTCTCTCCTGTCGAGGCCCTGCGCCATGAGTAGCCCCATCCTCGAAGTGCGCGACCTCCACAAGAGCTACGACGAGGGCCGCATCGAAGCCCTCCGCGGCGTCGATCTCCTCATCGAACCCGGCGATTACGTTGCCATCAGCGGCCCCAGCGGCAGCGGCAAATCCACCCTCCTCCAGCTCCTCGGCGGCCTCGATGAGCCCACCCGCGGCCAGGTCCTCTTCCAGGGCGCGCCTCTCGGCAGGGGCGCGGCCCTCGACAGCTACCGTTCCCGCCAGATCGGCTTCATCTTCCAGGCCTTCTACCTGCTGCCCACCCTCCGCGCCGTCGAAAACGTCCAGGTGGCCATGCTCGCTGTTCCGGGCGCCGCCAATCACCGCGCCCAGCGCGCCCAGACCCTCCTCGAAGAGATGGGCCTCGCGCACCGCATGAACCAGTTCCCCAACCAGCTCTCCGCCGGCGAGCGCCAACGCGTCGCCATCGCCCGCGCCCTCGCCAACGACCCCGCCATCC
Organism: Occallatibacter sp.; assembly: GCA_035508555.1. Classification (GTDB taxonomy): domain Bacteria; phylum Acidobacteriota; class Terriglobia; order Terriglobales; family Acidobacteriaceae; genus Telmatobacter. The sequence continues at coordinate 13,946 of DATJMU010000049.1, forward strand.
TCCTCGCCGACGAGCCCACCGGCAACCTCGACAGCGTCAACTCCGCCCACGTCATGGAGATCCTCACCGGCATCCAGAAGCAGCGCGGCATGACCCTCATCGTCGTCACCCACGCCCAGGAGATCGCCTGCTGCGCTCCCCGCCACATCCGCATCCGCGACGGGAGGATCGAGCCATGAGATCGCTCGCCCTCCTGGCCCTCGTCGCCGCGTGCCTCCCGGCCCGCGCCGCCGATCTCCACGCCATCCTCGCTACTCCGCGCCACCGCATCGAGACCGCCGACTTCCGCATCACCGGCCGTCTCGTCCAGGTCGCCCCCAGCGGCAATCGCACCAGCGACAGCCTCTCCATCCGCGCCCACTGGTTCCCCGGCGTCCTCCGCGTCCTCGTCGAAATCACCGCCCCGCCGGCCGCTCGCGAGCACATCCTCCTTGAAATGCGCCCCGACGGCCGCAACTCCATCCTCATCGCCCATCCCGGCGACGCTGAACCCCGCCCGCTGCCCCTCGACCAATGGAGCGACGGCCCCCTCGGTCCAGTGTTCAGCTACGAGGACTTCATCGACCCCCAGTACTTCTGGCCCGATCAGTCCTTCGTCGAAACCACCACCTTCGGCGCCCGCAACTGCAACGTCCTCAAGAGCAGCCCCGGCCCTCAAGACCGTACCCGTTACAGCCAGGTTGAGTCCTGGCTCGACACCAAAATCGGCTTCCCCGTCCAGGTTCATAAATCCGTCAAAGGCTCCGCGCGCGAAATGGTCTTCACTTATCTCGGCCTGCGCCAGGAGGCCGGCGTCTGGTCCGCCTCTCAGATCGAGGCCCGCATCGTCGGCCGTCCCGGCTCCACGCTGCTTCTCATCGAGCGCGGCAGCCCCAGGGCCCACCTCACTCTTCAGGACTTCCGCCCTGAACTGCTCACGCGCTTTTAGGATCGCCCATGTTCATTCTTTACGTAACCCTCGCTCTCTCCGCCGCTCTCCTGATCGCGGGCGTCCTCTATCAGTCGATCTCCAACTGGCGCGACCGCCGCCTTCACTTCAAGCCCGGCCGCTCCGTCACGCTCTCCAGCGGCGCGAACGTCTATCTCTTCGAACAGGGCTCCGGCGGTCCCACCGTCCTCTTTGAAGCCGGCTTCGCCGCCACCAGCCTCAACTGGCGCCACATCCAGCAATCCGTCTCCTGCTTCACCGCTACCGCCTCCTACGACCGCTGCGGCCTCGGCTGGAGCACCCCCAGCCCCACCGTCCGCACCCCCGCCAACATCGCCGCGGAGCTCCGCGAACTGCTCCAGCGCGCCGGCATTAAACCGCCCTTCGTCCTCGTGGGCCACTCCTTCGGCGGCTTCGTCATGCGCCGCTTCGCGCTGCTTTACCCTGAAGACGTCGCCGGCGTGGTCCTGATCGACCCCATGCGCTGCGAGGAATGGCCGCCCCTCGATCCCTCCAAGCAATCCCAGCTCAATCTCGGCAAGCGCCTCATCGGCTACGCGGTCCCCATCGCCCGCTGCGGCGTCGCCCGCCTCGCCCTCACTTCGCTCTTCTGCCGCTCCGGCCGGCTCTCCGCCCGCCTCTCTACCGCCGCCGGCGCCAGCTGCCGCCACGTTATCGGCCGCATCAAGACCGAGGTCGGCAAGATGCCCCGCGAGGTCTGGCCCGTGGTTGTCTCCCACTGGTCCCGCCCCGCCTTCTACGCCGCTGTCCGCGACTACCTCGACGCCATTCCCGCCAGCGTCGAAGAGATGCACGCCGCCGACCCCATCCCCGAGATTCCTGTCCTGGTCCTCACTCCCGGCCGCTCCACCCCTCTCAGCGAAGACTGCCTCCGCCGCATCGGCAACCGCGTCCGCCAGGTGATCGCTCCGGCCAGCGAGCACTGGATCCACCTCGACCAACCCGATCTCGTGGTCGGCTCCATCCGCGAGATGGTCCTCGCCGCCGCCCCCGTCCCCGCCGCCGTAGGCTAATCCGCTAACTTGCTGACTCGCCATCTCGCCCCCCAACATTCCTCGCCAATCAGGGCAATCGCATTTGGGCTTGGGATCGCGAACGGTACTGGCCTTGAAAGGGCACGGCTTTAAAGCCCGCCCTGAGCCTGCCGAAGGGTGCCGTAAGAATCCATGAAAAACGACGGGCTTTACAGGCTGCGGAAAAACTCGATGCGAGAGGGTCTTGTAACAGTCCTCCACCGTCGTTGCCGACCCGCGGGGATGAAACTGTGCCCCATCCATCGGACGTCTTTGTTTTTGTCCGATGGGTGGGAGTCCGTAGAATTCATCTCTTGTTTTGCTGCACTTGCATTTTTGTTTCTTATGAGGGCACGAGTTCACTCGTGCCGCAAACACCACAAAATAAACAAGGGCTTTAGCCCCTGCGGGAAGCTTCAAGATCGAAGCCATCTTCGATATCTCCATCTTCTCCAGCTTCCATAGGCGAAAATCCTAACAACATAAAGCACTATCTGGACGATGTACTAGGTCTCTGACCGCTTGATTTTGTACGAATCTCGGGTGCCCCAAGTCTCGATTTTGAGACCTGGGATTGGCAATCGAAGGTTCAAAACCACCCTGTCAGAGACCTAGCTCCGCTAACGCCGCTGACTCCGCTAGCTCCGCTCTTTCGCTTCTGCTCAAACAAATCCTCGGCCAATCCTGTAACCTTTCCCTCCCGCCCGGCCTTTCTTACAATGAAAGGGGAGAAGCTCTCCATGGAAATCAAGGTAACCCAGCTCGAAAACGTCAAATTCTCCATCGAAACCCGCGGCCACTCGGTTCTCTCCGACCAGCCCGCCGCGAACGGCGGTCAGGACGCCGGCATGACCCCTCCCGAACTCCTGCTCGCCTCCCTCGGCTCCTGCGCGGCCTTTTATGCCGTCCAGTACCTGAAGACCCGCAACCTCGCCTTCAGCGGTGTCCAGGTCTCCGTCACTGCGGAAAAGCTCACCCAGCCGGGCCGCCTCGGCAACTTCCGCATCCACGTCACCAGTCCCGTCCCGCTTACCGGGGAGCAGTCCGAAGCCCTCATCCGCTCCGTCCACCACTGCACCATCCACAACACCCTCCTGTCGGCGCCCCAGATCGACATTGAACTGGAAACTCCCGAACCCGCCGTCACGCGCCCCTGACGCCGCGCCCGCCATGATAGACTGCGCTTATGTCCGCCTTCTCCGCCGTCTCTCACCAAAGTCGGCGCACCCTGATTGCCTTCCTCTTGTGCTTCCTGGCCTTCTCCTTCGCCGTGGAAGCCAAGATGGCTTGGTATCGGCCCGCGGACGGTCCCCACTGTGACGTCCGCGCCGCCAAGGCAATGCCCGCGGACACCCCCGAGCTCGTCTCCGACGGCGTCCCGGCTCCTGATCCCCTCCATCCGCAGTTTCCCGTCGTCTTTCTCCTCGAAATAGTGGCTGTCACTGCCTTCGGCGTACCCCTTACACGCCATCGCAACCCCTTGGGCCTGCGCACCCCCCTCCCTGCCACTGCGCACTTCTATCCAGGCATCTTCCTTCGTCCTCCCCCTGTTCGCTAACGTCCTCAGCCCTCCGGGTACGTCTGAGCCCCCTGCGCGAATTTGCCGCTGAGTGCTCTCATCCGTCGCCGCCGTGCTTCCCACGCACTCGAAAAGGCTGAGCAGGGCAAACATCTCTCCAAGCGATGGCATCCGGATAGGCGCCATCCTTCCTTCCCGGCTTTGTCCCTCGCTCCCGCACCCATGGGACGGCCGGAACACGATTCTCGACGCGATTCCCGATACGTTCCTCGAATCAGGAGCACTTTCGACATGCATAAGAAAGTCCTTTCCATCGTGGCTGCCATGCTCGCCTCCTGTGCCGCGCTGAGCCTGGCCGCCTGCCACGGCGGCGCCTCCGTTGCCAAGGCTGCTACTGTCCCCGCCGCCCAGGTCGCCGTCGCCAAGCGCGGCGACATCTCCCAGGTCCTCACCCTCGCCGGCCAGTTCCAGCCCTACCAGGTCGTCGACGTTCACCCCAAGGTCAGCGGCTACATGTCCCACATCTACGTCGACATCGGCGACATCGTCCACAAGGGCGAGACCCTGGCCATCCTCCAGGTCCCTGAGCTCAAGGCTCAGTTGCAGCAGACCCGGTTCGAGCTCCAGCAGAGCCAGCAGGAGATCATCCGGGCCCAGCACGAGATCAACCGCACCGAGGCCGTCCACGCCGCCCTCCACGCCCAGTCCACGCGCCTGCAGGCGGCCGCCGCCACCCGACCCGGCCTCATCGCCCAGCAGGAGCTCGACGATGCCCGCGCCAAGGACCTCTCCGCCGAAGCCCAGGTCGACGCCGCCAAGGCCGCCATGGCCGCCGCGCAGGAGCACGCCGAAGCTGCCCGCGCCGACAACGAGCGCGTCAGCGCCCTCGAAGCTTACACCACCGTCACCTCGCCCCTCGACGGAGTCGTGATCTGGCGCTATGCAGACACCGGCGCCCTCATCCAGGGCGGCACCAACTCCAACAGCCAGGACCTGCCCATCGTCCGCATCGCTCAAAGCCAGGTTCTCCGCCTCCGCATCCCCGTCCCCGAAAACGACGTCCGCTACGTCCACGTCGGCGACCTGCTCAAAGTCCGCGTCGACGCCATCAACCGCTCCTTCACCGGCAAAGTCGTCCGCTTCACCCGCGACGTCAACTTTGAGACCCGCACCATGGAAACCGAAGTCGATGTCCAGAATCAGAACCTCTCCATCGACCCCGGCATGTACGCCAACACCCTGCTTCAGCTCGCGCAGGTCAGGAACGTGGTCACCATCCCCACTGAAGCCCTCGTCATCAACCCCCGGCAGCAGCAGGTTGTCTACATCCTCGACAGCGACAACCGCGTCCAAGTCCGCCCCGTCACCGTCGGCGTTGAAGGCTCCCGGCTCGCCGAAATCCAGAGCGGCCTCGAGCCCGGCGACCGCGTCATCCTCGGCGGTCAGGGCAAATACCAACCCGGCGAACAGGTCAGCCCCGTCGTCGCCCCCACTCCAGCCTCTGAAACCAATCAGCAAACCGGCGGCACCATCGACCTCGACGCCAGCTCCGACGGAGGCGCCCAGTAATGCCTAGATTCGCCCTCCGTTACCCCTTCTTCATCCTCATGATCTGCCTGGTGGTGACCCTCGTCGGCACCGTCACCATGCTCAACATGCCCGTCGATCTCTTTCCGCCCATCGACATGCCCGTGGTCGTCGTCGCTACCTTCTACAACGGCATGCCCCCCCAGCAGATCGAAGCCGACATCACCGACACCTTCGAGCGCTTCTTCACCCTCGCCGCCAACGTCGACCACAGCCAGTCCCGCTCGCTCACCGGCGTCAGCATCATCAAGATCTACTTCCGGCCCGGCACCGACCCCAACGCCGCTCTCAGTAACATCGCCAACCTGGCCATGGCCGACCTCCGCCGGCTGCCTCCCGGCACACTGCCGCCTGTCGTTCTCGGCATGACCGCCTCCACCCAGCCGGTCTGCCTGGTCACGCTCAGCGGCAAAGGCCTCAACGAGGTTCAGCTCAAAGACCTCGCCCAGTTCCAGGTGCGCAATCAGATCTCGAACGTCGCCGGCGCCTCCGTGCCCCAGCCCTACGGCGGCACCTACCGTCAGATCCAGATCTACGTCGACCCCCTCAAAATGGAGGCCCGCAACCTCAGCCTCAACGACGTCGTCAAATCCGTCGACAGCTCCAACCTCATCCTCCCCGCCGGCGACGTCCGCATCGGCTCCAAAGACTACAACATCTACGCCAATAGCCAGTTCCCGGACGCCAAAGCAATGAACTCCATGCCCATCAAGTCCGTGGGCAACTCATCCATCGTCGTCGGAGACATCGGCCACGCGGTTGACGCCGGCGCCCTCCAGTACAACATCGTCCGCATCGACGGCCAGCGCTCCGTCTACGTCCCCATCTTCAAGCAGGGCGGCGGCAGCAATACCATCACCATCGTCAACGGCATCCGCAACGCCGTAAAACACCTGGTCGACATTCCCTCCCAGCTCAAGGTCGGCGTCGTCTTCGACCAATCCGTCTTCGTCAAACTCGCCATCGCCAACGTCTCGCGCGAGGCCTTGATCGGCCTGCTGCTCGCCGGCGTCATGGTCCTCGTCTTCCTCGGCAGCCCTCGCGCCACCGTCGCCGTCCTCATCTCCGTTCCGCTCTCCGCCCTCGTCTGTCTCATGATCGTCAACTACATGGGCGGCTCCATCAACACCATGATCCTCGGCGGTCTCGCCCTCGTCTTCTCCCGCCTCATCGACAACGGCGTCATCGTCCTCGAGAACATCTTCCGCCACATGGAGATGGGCAAGTCGCCCCAGGTCGCTGCCGACGAAGGCGGCTCCGAAGTCTCCATGGCCGTCCTCGCCGCCACCTTCACCACCGCCATCGTCTTCTTCCCCGTCGCCTCCTTCAGCGGCGTCAGCAAATACATCTTCACTCCGCTCGCCCTCGGCGTCGTCTTCTCCATCTTCGCGTCCTACTTCTTCGCCATGACCGTCGTGCCGCTCTACTGCGCTAAATTCATCAAGCCGCACGATGAAGGCGAGCGTGCCGAGCACCCCAGCAAGAGCGTCTTTGCCAAGTTCGACCGCGCCTTCAACGAAAAATTCCAGGCCATGCTCGATTGGTACGAGGGCCTTGCCAAGCGCGCCATGCAGCGCCCCGGACTCACCACCGTCGCCATCACCGCCGGCCTTATCGTCCTGCTCGTCGTCACCTTCCCCTTCATGGGACGCGCCTACTTCCCCCGCACCGACCCCGGCCAGTTCATCATCAACGTGCGCATGCCCGCCGGAACACGTCTCGGCGTCAGCAACGACTACATCGCCAAGGTCGAGGACATCATCCGCCACACGGTCAAGCCCAAAGACCTCGGCATGATCGTCTCCAACATCGGCGTCTATCCTGACCTCTCTGCCATCTACACCACGAACGCCTCTATGGATACGGCCTTCGTCCAGACCAGCCTCAAAGAAGACCACAGCATCGGCAGCTATCAGTACATGCAGGAGGTCCAGGCCAGGCTCTCGCGCCAGATGCCCGAGCTCTCGACTTACTTCCACGCAGGCGGCCTGATCAACGGCGTCATCAATCAGGGCCTGCCCGCACCCATCGACATCCAGATCAAATCCCAGAACATGGATCAGTCGTATGTCGTGGCCCAGCAACTCGCCGCCAAAATCCGCGCCATCCCCAACGTCGCCAGCGTCTACATACCGCAGAGCATCAACTATCCCGGCCTCCTGCTGAACATCGACCGCGAGCGCGCCAGCCTCATCGGCCTCTCCGCGAAAGATGTCGTCGACAACGTCATTACCGCCCTCACATCCGACGGCATGGTCGCCCCTAGCTACTGGATCGATCCGCGCACCGGCAACAACTACATGGTCACCGTGCAGTACGCCAACCGCTGGATCGACAATATGTCGCTCCAGGACTTCAAAAGCATTCCTCTGCGCGGCGTCAAACCGGCCGGTTACTCGCCCATCGACGAGGCCGAGCAGGCCGATCCGGCTTCGCCGCAACTCTTCCAGGGCGACCACACCACCGGCTACGTCCCTCTTGGCGAGGTCGCCCAGATCAAGCAGATCAACACCCCCACCGAGGTCGATCACATGCAGATTCGCCGCGTGATCGACATCTACGTCTCCACCAAAACCGAGGCCCTCCAGGCCGTCGGCGCGCGCATCAACCGCCTTCTCGCCCACACGCCCCATGACAAGAACACCGTCATCGGCCTCCGCGGCGCCGTCGTCAACATGAACCAGGCCTTCCACGACTTCGGCATCGGCCTCATCATGGCCATCCTCCTCGTCTACCTCATCCTCATGGCCCAGTTCGCCTCGTTCATCGATCCCTTCATCATCCTCATGGCCATCCCACCCGGCCTCGCCGGCGTCGTGCTCATCCTCGTCATGACCGGCAGCACCCTCAACATCATGTCCCTCATGGGCGTCATCATGATGGCCGGCATCGTCGTCTCGAACTCCATCCTCATCGTCGAGTTCGCCGGCATCCTCCACAAGCAAGGCAAGCCCCTGCTCGACGCCGTCGTCGAGTCCTGCCGCGTCCGCCTGCGCCCCATCCTCATGACCTCGCTGGCCACCCTCCTCGGCATGATCCCCATGGCCCTCGGCCTTGAGGCAGGCAGCGAGCAATACGCCCCCCTCGCCCGCGCCATCATCGGCGGACTCACTCTCTCCGTCATCGTCACTGTCTTCCTCGTCCCCGCCGTCTACCTGCTCGTCCGCGGCCGGACCGAACCAAAGCTCGCCACGGCGGAGGAGTAACGACCATGAATGATCAAACGAACTCTTTGACTGCTAATTCTTTTGCTGCGTGTACCTATACCAAATTGGGTGCCCCAGGTCTCGCTTTTGAGACCTGGGATCGGCCATCGCAGCACACCAAATCGGGCCGCATCCCTGGAATAAGACCGGCCTCCGCAGCGCGTGCATCTCTCGCAGCAATCGCCGTCTGCCTCTCCACCTCTGCCTCACTCGCGCAACAGACACAGTTGCCCAACGCGCCCAACGTCGCGCTCAACGTCCAATTGCTCGCCCAGGCCGGCCAGACCTCCACCCCGCAGATGCCCCTCGGCGCGCCGCCGCCCATGCCCTCTGCGCCGGCGGCGGCCACGCCCACCGGTCCCACACTCACGCTCGCCCAGGCCGAGCAGATGGCCCTCCGCAACAACCCCAACATCTCCATCGCCCATCTCCTCTCGCTCGCCCAGGCCCAGGTCACGCGCGAAGCCCGCTCCGCCTACATGCCCATGGCCTATAGCGACCTCGACGCCGTCGGCTCGCACGAGCAAAGCCGCATGTCCGCGCTCGGCAATCTGCAAAGCTCGCGACTGCTCGAAAAAGCTGCTGGGGGACTCACGGTGAGCCAGTTGATCACCGACTTCGGCCGCACCCACAACCTCGTCCTCAGCGCGCGGTCCACCGCCCAGGCGCAGCTTGAAAGCGAGCGCGCCACCCGGCAGGACATCACCCTCACCGTCGACCAGGCCTTCTACCGCGCCCTCACCGCCCAGGCCGATCTCCGCGTCGCCCAACAGACCGTCACCCAGCGCCAGGCCACCGCAGACCAGATCAGCGCCCTCGCCAAAGCCAAACTCCGTTCCGACGTCGATCTCAGCTTCGCCCAGGTGCAGCTCTCCCAGGCCAAACTTCTGCTCCTCGACGCCCAGGACCAGGCCCAGGACGCCATGGCTGCCCTCAACGACGTCCTCGGCTCTGAGCAGGACCAGCAGTACGACCTCGTCGACCAGACCCCCGCCAATCCCCAGCCCCCACCCCAGGACCCAGAGCCCCTCGTCCAGCAGGCCCTCGGCCAGCGGCCCGACCTCGCCGCCCTCAACGACAACTTCACCGCCGCCAACGACTACAGCAAAGCCGAGCGCGACCTCTGGCTGCCCACCGTCTCGGCCATGGCCGTGGTCGGCGGCGCGCCCGTGCGCGACGACCTGTTCCAGTCCTCGTGGTACGGCGGCGCCGGAGCCAATATCAATATCCCCATCTTCAACGGCTTTCTCTACAACGCCGACGCGCGCGAAGCCAAACTCCGTGCCGGAGCCGCCCGGCAGCAGGTGCGCAACATGCGCGACAGCATCGCCCGCGACGTCCGCACCGCCGTCCTCGACGCCCAGGACGCCTTTGACCGCATCGGCGTCACTCAGCAGATGCTCAACGAATCCAACTTCGCCCTCGACCTGTCTACGGCCCGTTACAAGATTGGCCTCAGCGGCATCGTCGAGCTCACCCAGGCGCAGTTAGCCGAGACGCAGGCCCAGATCGCCTACACCAACGCCCGCTACGCCTACGGAACCGCGCTCTCCGTATTGCATTATCAGTTGGGTCAATAACCGCCGGACGTCCGCCCACGATCAGCATCGAATTGGGTTCAATATGCGCGCCCGGCATCGAAATGACTTCGATATAGCTGCCCAATGTCGAAATAGCCGCCGTGTGCCGGGTGCCGGGTGCCCCAGCCGGGTGCCCCAGGTCTCGCCGGGGTGCCCCACCCTCGCCGCGTCTTTGTTTTTGCGGCTAGGGTGGGGTGAACCCAAAGCCCCAGCCGGGTGCCGGGTGCCCCAGGTCTCGCTTCTGAGACCTGGGTACGATGCCTCACCCCTCACCACCGCGGGTCCCCACAGCGCAACCCCGTGCCAACTCGCCGGGGTTGCCCCGGCTTTCACCTCACCCCGGGTGCCCCACCCTCGCCGCGTCTTTGTTTTTGCGGCTAGGGTGGGGTCAACCCAAAGCCCCAGCCGGGTGCCGGGTGCCCCAGGTCTCGCTTCTGAGACCTGGGAGCGATGCCTCACCCCTCACCGCCGCGGGTCCCCACAGCGCAACCCCGTGCCAACTCGCTAACTTGCCAACTAGCTCCGCCAGCCCCGCTAACGCCGCCAGCCCCGCTCAGTCCGCCGCCATCCTCCGCGCCCGCCAGATCGCCCCGTCGATCGAGACCACCTCTTCGGCTCCCACCGGCATCTCCGGCGCCACCGCCTTCAGCCCCGCAAAGAACGCCTCCCGCACCATCGTCATCTTGTTGATCACGCTTCCCGTCCACGCCACCGGAACCTCGCCCGCGATGCCATGCTTGCGCTTCAGCTTCTCGCGCACCAGCAGCACAAAATCCACCAGGTCCGCCGCCGCCTGCCGCAAGACGCCGAGCGCCACCGCATCCCCGGCTTCCGCCAGCTCGTTCATCGCCGGCGCCAGCGCCGCAAAGTCCGGCCCCGGCGTGCTGTCGCCCAGGTTCACCAGGTCCTCGATCGTCGGCGTCTCCCAGATCTCGCCCACCTTCTCGAGCACCTTCGTCGGCTGCTCGCGGTCATAAGCTGCCAGCCCCCGCCGCACACTGTGCAGCCCGATCCAGTACCCCGACCCCTCGTCGCCCAGCCGCGAGCTCCACCCGCCCGCGCCCTCCCGGCTTCCGTCCGCGGCACGCCCGATCGTATTCGACCCCGTCCCCGCAATCTGCAGAATTCCCGGCCCGCCCTGGAACGCCGCGTCCAGCGCGATCACCTCGTCCCCCACCACCTCCGACCGCTTCACGCCGAAGTCGTTGAACACCGCCGTAATCCACTCCTCAATCCCCGGCATCGACGCGCTCGCCACCCCGCACGACGCCGCATCCACGCCCTTCACCCCCGCCTGCGCGTACACCTCCGCCAGCACCGCGCGCAGATTCGCCTCCGCCGCCTCTGCGCCCACCCGCAGCCGCTTGATTGATCCGCTCTCCGCGAACCCCAGGACGCTCTCCCCGCTCACCACCGTCGCGCGCGTGCGCGTTCCGCCGCCGTCAATTCCCAGCACCACACTCATCGGCTCTTCCACTCTCCTATGGCGATTGGTCCGCAGAATCCGCTCCGTCATCGCGCAACGTTCCCGCCAGTATGTTCAGGCTCCCATCACTCTTCGGCGCCTTCAGCCCCAGAATATGCGCAATCCAGGGGTAAAGATTAACGTTATCAAACGGGCCCACCGTCTTGCCCGCCACAAGGTCCGGCCCCTCTGCAAAAAAAATCGCCTTCATCTCCGGCACCGCCCGCGGATCGAACCCATCCATCCCCGCCGGCGGCGCCTTATCCGCTGCTCCAGCAGAAGGCCCTTGCGCCCGGATCGCATAGGGCCCCGTCGCGATCACCACCGGGTCGCCCTCGCGGGGATTCGCGCCATAATGCAGCTCCGCCGGCACATTCTTCCGCCGGTACACCGTAAACAGCGAAGAAACATGCTTCAGCTGGTTGTAAACCCGCTCCCGGTCCTCTTCCGTCTTCCCGTAGAGCAAATCCCCGTCCGTTTCGAACCCGTTCAAATTCGCGTACTGGTCCAGCGTGATCCATCCCCCCTCGGTCTTCGCCATCCCGTGGTCGCTCACCACCACCAGATCCACCGGCAGCCTCGTCCTGTCCAGTTCCGCCTTCAGCTCGCCCACCACCGCGTCCATCTTGCGCACGGCCGCCCTCGTCTCCGGCGCATCCGGCCCGTACTCGTGCCCCGTATGGTCCGGCTCCGAAAAATAGACACAGATAAAATGCGGCCGCTCCTCCGCCGGCAGCCGCAGCCACTTCATCACCTGCCTGACGCGCGCCTCATCGGAAGCCTTCGCATCGTTGCTCAGGTAACAGCACGGCCTCGCTCCGCCGATCTCCGCATCCGACCCCGGCCAGAACAACGCCGCGCTCCGCATCCCCTGGCTCTCGGCCAAACTCCACAGCGGCACGCCGCTGTACCACATCCCATCGCTCGCATCCTTCGCGTCCGCCATCGCAAAGCGCTTGCCCAGCTCCGGATCGAAGAAGTTGTCCGCAATGATCCCGTTGTGTTCCGGATAAAGCCCCGTCACCATCGCCAGCTCATTCGGAGAAGTCAGCGCGGGGTAGCTCGGCAGCATCCCCTCCGGCGCCCATACACCCTCTTTGCCCAGTGCCAGCAGGTGCGCCGCACCATCCCGCGCCGCATACTCCCATCGGAACCCGCCCAGCGACACCAGCACCACGTAGTGCCTCGTCATCGCCGCAGCCGAGTTCGGCCTGCCGTTTCCTTTAAGGACCGAATCCCCATCCGCTCCGTTCGCCGCCCGGCACCAACCGGCTCCCGCGAACGCCAAAACCGTCCAAAGAGCCGCTCGCATCCACGTCCTCGTTCGCATCGCTTGGCCCTCCCGACAAGCTTACTGCACCCGAACGATAGACGTTACCATCGCGGCTCTCGCGATCATGAAGCCTCGGTCAATTCCTCTGAATCATCCCTCTGCGCCTCCGGCTGAACCGAACCCGCCGGCTTTCGCGGCACACGCCGGGAAGAACCGTTCCCCGCATCCCTCTCCAGCGGGTCTCCCCCTTTCACGCTCCGCCGCAACTGCGCCAGCGCCCGGCCGCACAGCTCCAAGGCCCGCTCCAGCGACCTCTCCGACTCGCCCTCCAGGAATCGCACGAGGCCCTCGCCCTGTCCCTGCCCAAAGTGGCGCGCTGCCTCCGCGGCCAACCCCTGCCAGTCATGCCATTCCCCCACGGCGGCGGCCATTCGCTGCAGCACCGCGGCCGCCCGCGCGGCCTCCGGGTCCGTCCGCCCTTCAATCTCCGCCACGTACCGGATCTTCTTGATCCGTTTCCGGAACCCGTGCAGCGTCTCCTCGTTCAACTCGCCAAACTCTCCCGCCAGCGCCGCCATCCGTGCGGCAATCCCCCCAAGGTGCCCGTCCCCCGCAACCGGCGCCGCCCCGGCAAACGCATCTTCCACCCTGCGGCTCAGCAGCTCCAGCCGCTTTCTCCGCTCCCCGATCTCTGCCGCAACCTTCTTCGCCGCTCTCTGCCGTCCTCGCCCGATCGCTCGTTCCAGCTCCGCAATCGCGTCAACGTACCCCTGCGAACCCTCTGCGCCGTCCTTCCCGCCCGCCGCCTCTTGCCGCCGCTGCCCCAGCATGGTCAGAAACACATCGGCCTGCCGCGCCGGCGCCAGTCGCCGCCGCAGCTTGCTCGCCTGTTTACGCCACCGCCGCACCGCGCGTGCATCCGTATCCCCAAGCGCCCGTCCCGCCAGGCAAAACTCCACCCCCGCCTGCGCTCGCAGTGTGGCCACGCGCAGCGCGTGAACGCATTTCCGTCCCGGCCTCCGCTCGCATTGCGCCAGCAGCTCCCGCCACGCCTCCATCTGGCGCTGCAAGGCCCGCCGCGCCACCGCCGCAGGCCGCCGACTCCCGGAAACAACACCAGAATTCATCAAGCTGTAACCTACCTGCTGCTATTGTGCACCCCCAACCCGGTCCGCGCCTGATCGGCCCAATATTTCGACATCAGCCGCCGCCGGACCCACGGGAACATTTCCCCGCCCCATCCGTACCCATCCCCATGACGGACTCCCAGCCCGCCTCCGCGTATTCCGCGACTCATCGCCCCATCCTGCTCTCGGCCGCGGCCATCGTTGCCGCTCTGGCCCTCGTCCGTATCGTCCTCTACTTCTTCGCCGCCCCGCACTACGGCTACTTCCGCGACGAGCTCTACTACCTCGCCTGTGCCCACCACCCCGCCTGGGGCTACGTCGATCAGCCGCCCCTCATCGTCTGGATCGCGTGGCTCCTCGAGCACACCATCGGAACATCCCTCTGGGCTCTCCATCTGCTCCCCGCGCTCGCCGGCGCCGCCACCATCGTGCTCGCCGCCCTGCTCGCCCACGAGCTCGGCGGCCATCGCTGGGCCGTCTTCCTCGCCGCGCTCGCCGCCCTCATGGCGCCCATCCTGCTCACCTTCTCCCAGCTCTTCACCATGAACGCCTTCGATCCCCCTCTCTGGACCGCGTTCGCCCTCCTCGTCGTCCGCATCGCCAAAACCGGTAACCAGCGCCTCTGGATCCCCGCCGGCATCCTCGCCGGTATCACCATCCTCAACAAGTACGGCATCGTCTTCTGGCTCGCGGGCCTCCTCATCGGCCTCGCGCTCTCGCCCCTGCGCAGCTCCCTCCGCCGCCCCTGGATCTGGATCGGCTGCGCCCTCGGAGCTCTCATCGCCCTGCCCAACTTCCTCTGGCAGTGGTCCCATCACTTCCCGTTCCTCGTCCTCATGCACAACATCCGCGAAGAAGGCCGCGATATTTCTCTCCCTCCGCTGCCCTTCCTCAAAGCCCAGGCCCAGATGCTCGGCTACGCCGCCGTCATCCTCGTCCTCTTCGCGATGATCTTCTTCTTTTCCAGGCAGGGCCGCCAATTTCGCGCGCTCGGTTGGGCCTACCTCATCTTCCTCGCCGTCATGATGGCCCTCCACGGCAAGATGTACTACCTCACCGCCGTCTATCCCATGCTCTTCGCCGCCGGCGCCGTCTGGGTCGAGCGCGCCACGCAAAAGAAGCTCTGGCTCTGGGCCAAACCCGCGCTGGCCGTGGTCATCGCCGCTCTCAGCGCCATCTATCTCCCCATGGCCCTGCCGGTCCTCAGCGTCCCGCGCTTCCTCGCCTACGAGCACACCATGGGCCTGCAGCCACAGCGCTTCGAGCACAACCAGCCGGCCGTCCTGCCGCAAATCTACGCCGACATGTTCGGCTGGCCGCAGATGGTCGCCCAGGTCGCCGCCTTCTACCGCACCCTCCCGCCCGATGTCCAGCGCCAAACCGCCATCTTCGGCAACAACTATGGTGAAGCCGCCGCCGTCGACTTCTTCGGCCCGCAATACGGCCTGCCCCCCGCCATCGGCGGCCATCAGAGTTACTGGATCTGGGGCCCGCGCGGCTACACCGGCCAAAGCATCATCGTGCTCGGCGAGAGCGATGTCCAAAATATGCAGCGCGACTGCGCCAGTTACAAGGTCATCGGCAACGCCGCGTACCCGCTTTCGCGCCTCAACGAATGGAAGCCGATCTATTACTGCCAGGGCCTCAAATGGAACCTCAAGCAAATCTGGCCCAGGCTCAGGCACTGGGACTGAATCCAAAGCCCCGGTGCGTCAATCTCCACACTCCACGAGATTGGGTGCCCCACAAATTGGCCGATTGAAAAAAACGTTAGTTATTGATTCTGAAATAGCGCAGAAGTCGCAGAATGCGTACCATGCGGAGGCTCTGCCTCAAATTGCCACAAAACCCTCGGCGGCTGCCGCGCCAACAGGGCATGGAAGAAGCGCGAGGCAGCATTGCCCAGAACAGATCCTTGAGTGCATTGGCGATTGGGCACACATTGACTCGGCCCGAAAAATCGCTGGAGCGAAGGGCGTTGTCGGGTACTTATCTGCCCGGCCGATCCTAAACCACGGCGAGACGACCCGAGCGGCTTGTGACCATGCTGGGGAATCTAATTGGTCATCCTGATGGTTCGCTGCACCAAACAACGACTACACTAAAATTGTAGTGTTTGCGGCCTGGCTAAAGCTATGCCTAGGTCAAAGAGTTGCAGCTTCGCCTCGGACACCCGGCTCGCCCTGAGCGGGAAATACCGTTCCCACGGAGGCCGATGAAACTAAAGGGTACGCGCAATGTCACTCGCCACGTGTCGGCCGATTGTTATCTTCGATACAAGTGCGGTTAACGCCATTTATGACGACTTAGATCGCGACAAGAAAATCCACCAACTCTCGAATATTTACCTTCCACGACTCACATTCGCCGTTGTAGATGAGGTATTGGCTACCCCCGATGACTACAGAAGGACACAACTCTTCGAAGTAACCTTAAAATTGCAGAACGCAGGCGATTGCATTTTGCCCTTTCACTATCTATTTATGAACCACGTGAGGGCCTTCGCATGTGGAGCGAAGTACGACTGGACTCTCGTGAATTGTTATGGACACAAGCTCAAGGAGGCTATTGTCGAACAGCGGCATGGTCTCGAAGATTCCCTCATCCGGGAACAGCGCAAGCAAAATCTTGACTTGGATAAACAGTTCAAGCAAAAGTTCAAGGGGATTCGAGGACGCCTGCAGGAAGACAACGAATGGAGGGACCGCTTTCAGTCACTTGATGAATTCATGAAGTTTGCATTCGCTGACGATGGGCCATATTGGAGAGAGGCTGTCGCCCATGTCAAAAGAGCGCTTCAAATTTGGGTAGAGGAGGAGGAGAGCAAGGAGCCCAGCGACGCCAAGGTTATTCAAGAACTGAAGGAAGCGGAAAGCAGATTCTCTCTGCAGGACGCTATTCGGTTTGCAGAGTCATCTCCGCCATTCAAGGCGCACATCTATGGAATTGCGTGCACCGCATATTCGTGGGTGCACAATCCATCGCTCAACTCCAGGCAGAGAGAAACCGCTGCCGGAAGGATAGATACATTTACTACATTGTATCTCCCGTATTGCCGCTATTTTGTTACGAATGACCGTGGCCAATTCGATTGCCACAGAAACGTTGGATCTATGATCGGGAACAGGGCTCGTATTTTTATGTACCAAGACTTCTGGGAAGAGCTTCCTTATGACTGAGTGCCGCCGCTGAAGGGCTAATAACTGCGAGCCAATGTCGCTCACTCTTGCCGATGTGAGCAGATCACGTTGCAGTTAAAGCGGCTGAAATGGTTTTGGTACCGCAAGTCGGCCAGTATCCTGCAATCTTGACGGTTCAAATCTCAACTGTCGCCCACAGCCCGAGGCGCTCATTGAGCCGTGTTACCGGTTGGTGTCTTCTTCGGAATTCACTTTCCGTGAGGCACAGAGTTGCCACAAGAATCTGAACGTAACTTTTGGTTCGCTCATTTGAATTAACTTACAGCGCTATCGAGACATGGGACCCCATCCTTTTCGCGCTCTTTGCGAAAAGGGTGGGATGGATCGAATGCCCCAGCACATCGGTCTCCGCAAAAACTGCGTGCCCCATCGCCTACCCCACCTTCTCCCCACCCGACCAACAAGCCGTCAGCTTCGAAAGCGACTCGATCAAACTCTTTCCCCCGCTCCGCAGATAACTCCCGTCGCTCACAAAGTACCGCACCGGCGCCGCCCCCGCCGCCGGCCGCTTCACGTTCATCAGGTACGCGTCCGTCACCCACTCCCCCGGCGTGATCATGCTGCTCAGCGCGATGGACCCATCGATCGCCCGCACATTCAGATAGGTCTCCTCCACGCTCGCGGCCGTCGTCGTCCGCACCCCGATGTAGTCCTGGCCTTGCAGCAGCTCATACTTCGGCGCCGCCTCCGGATTCAAGCTGATCGCCACCAGAAACTGCTGCACCCGCGTCTCCGCAGCCGGCGAAAACGCCAGGTACTTCACCTTCCTATCCGGATCGTGATCTGCCAGCCCCGTCTCCTCGCGCAGACTCACCCCCGGATACAGAAACTCCACCCGCGCCTCTGCCGCTCCGTTCTTCAGCGTCACGCTCCCGTCCGCATTGGCCGTGTACCCGCCTCCGAAGTGCAGCAGCCAATCCATCTTCCCCGCCTCATGCGCTTTAACGTCGTCGAAGATCAGGATCGTCTCCCCGCTCCACAGCCAATGCCGGTAGTTCCGCGTGAACCACCGCGCCATCGGCCCCGTCGCGTCCCCGTACACATACTTCAGCCCCTGCCCGTCCACCAGCGAGTGCATCCGCCCCGGGAACTTGCACCCGTACTCCAGATCCTCCTCGAGCTGCCCCTCCCCGTTAAACAGAATCACGTTGTGCGCCCGGCTCCTCCGGTAGTAGCTCGTGTACTCCGGCCGCCCATAGCTGCACGTCCCCGAGTCGATCACCAGCGGCGCGCCCTTGTGAAATATCTCGAACGTCCCCGCGTCCGCGTGGGCATGGTTCCACGTGTACCCCGACTTCATCGCCACCAGCGTCGCATCCGGCTTCCACGAATCCCGCAGCATCGCCCACCCCATCTCGGGATAGATCGTCGTCAGCGCCGCATCCCCGCTGGCTTCGAGCGTAGTCCCCCGCCGCAGCAAATCCAGCAGCGTGCCCTCCGGATGCGTTCCCACCAGCTTCAGATAGCGCGCCCCGTCCGCAGTCCCCAGCCCGCACGCCGCCAGCATCAGAATCGTCTCCGTCGCGTCCATGCGCTGCGGCGCATCGTTGAAGTTCACTGAGTAGAACCCGCCCGCCGCCGGATACAGCGTCTGCAGAAAGAACCCTGCCAGCCCATCCAGCGGCCCTATCTCCTCCGGCTGCCGCTCCGGAAACGTGTTCATCCACGCCAGCCGGTACCGCAGGTACTCGTTGACGCCGTAGTTCGTATAGTTCACGCCCTCGTACGAAGGCCCCGACGGTTCGAACGTCGGCGCGCGATTCTGCAGCACGTTCCCCTCGTAGCTGAACCACTGCGAAAACCCCGCGTCCACCGCATCGATCCAACCCTGGGCCCGCTCGTCGTCGCCCACCAGCGTCAGCGCGCACAGCCCCGCTCCCGCAACGCACACCCCCCACCAGTTGTGCCCCATCGAGTCCAGCGCGTGAATCCGCTCCCCCGGCAGAATCCAGTCCTCCAGCGTCGGCGTCACCCCCAGCCGCACCATCGCCTCCACAATCCTGTACCGCTCCTCCCGCTTCAGCCATCCGTGCAGCGCGTCGTATCCGCACGCATACCCGAAGCTGAACGTCGTCGTGTCCAGCTCCGAGTGCCATGGCGGCCGCCGCTCGATCAGCTCCGGCCCCGCCCACCGCTCATATTGTCCGTAATAGAGCATCGCGTCGCGCACCTTCTCCGCATAGCGCGCCTCGCCGGTCAGCCGAAACAGCAGCCCCAGCGTCAACCCCATCTCCGCCATCTGCGTAGCCGGCGTAATGTAGTTTGCCTGCTGGCCTCCGCCCTCCTCGGCCACGCTTTCGGGATAGAAATCCGCCGCCAGCAGCTCCTCGCCCCGCTTCTTCAGCGCCGCATCCGCCTCCGCATGGGCCGCCAGCATCTTCTTCAACCGCTCCAGCGACGCCGCGTTGTAAAACAGCCGCGGCCGCCCGCCCTCCCCGCTGGCCTTCTTCCCCGCCGCATCGCCCGGCGCTTGCCCCGCGGCTGGCGAGCCCGCCCCCCAGAACGCCGGGCCCGCCAGCGCCATCAGTTTCAGCACACCGCGCCGTGTCATCGTCTCAGATGTCTTCGTCATCTACGGTTGTCTCGTGTTTTCTGGCTCAAGATCTCATCGAGCTATGCGACCCCTCCATCATCGTTGCCCGCACGCCTGCAAATCAAACTCCCGCGGTGTGAACCACTTCCCTCACCCACCTCACTCCTTCCCAATCGCTCCCCACGGTCGAATTTATATCGTATTGACATGATTCATAACGTTTTGATACGTTTTTATCGTAGAAATACGCAAATCTTTCACCGGCTTACCCTCTCAACCAAAGACGTACGCCGGTCTATTCGTTGGGGGCATCCGATGCACTCTCCCGCCCGCCGGTTCTCTACGGCAAGTTTTGTTCCTTCGCTCTTTCTCGCCTTCGCCACATCCGCCGCCCTGTCGCTCTTCGCGCCCGCCGCCGCGGCCCAATCCGCCGTCCTCTCCGGCACGGTCACCGACCCATCCGGCGCCGCCGTCTCCGGAGCCACCGTCACCGTCCGCGACGTCAACACCGGCGCCCTCCGCGGTACCGTTACAGACAACACCGGCTGGTACCAGGTCTTCTCTCTCCCCGTCGGTGAATTCGAGATCTCCGTCCGCAAGCAGGGATTCGCCGAAGCCGTCCGCCAAGGCATTCACCTCGCCGTCGGCCAGGACGCCTCCGCCAACATCGCCCTCACCCTTGGCCAGGTCCGCCAGCAGGTCACCGTCAACGCCGACGCCGCTCAGGTCTCCCTCACCACCGCCGACGTCTCCGGCCTCGTCTACCAGCGCCAGCTCCGCGACCTGCCCCTCAACGGCCGCTCCTTTGACCAGCTCCTCACCCTCAACCCCGGCATCGTCAACTACACATCCCAGAAAAGCGGCGGCATCGGCGTCTCCAACTCCACCGTCGGCAACAACTTCGCCGTCTCCGGCAACCGCCCCCAGCAGAATCTCTTCCTCCTCAACGGCATCGAGTTCACCGGCGCCGCTGAGAACAACATGCAGCCCGGCGGCACCAGCCAGGAGCTCCTCGGCGTCGACGCCGTCAGCCAGTTCAACGTCCTGCGCGACACCTACAGCGCCCAGTACGGCAAGCGTCCCGGAGCCCAGGTCCTCATCGTCACCCAGGGCGGCACCAACGCCCTCCACGGCTCCGTCTACGAGTTCCTCCGCAACAACGACTTCGACGCGCCCAACTACTACGACAAAGGCTCCGCGCCCGGCTTTCAGCGCAACCAGTTCGGCGCCGCCCTCGGCGGCCCGCTCCAGCGCGACCGCACCTTCCTCTTCGGCAACTACGAAGGCTTCCGCCAGCACCTTCACCAGACCGGCGTCGACCTCGTTCCCGACACCAACGCCCGTGCCGGCTACCTGCCCTGCAAGCTCGTCAGCCCCGCGCCCAATCCCTGCCCATCGTCCGGACTCGTTGATGTCGGCGTAGCCCCCAGCGTCGTCCCTCTCATCAACAATCTCTGGCCCGCCCAGAGCGCCGGCGCCCCCGACTACGGCGGCATCGCCCAGGCCTTCAACACCCCCCTCCAGACCATCCGCGACGACTTCGGCACCACGCGCCTCGACCGCGTCTTTTCCCAGTCCGACACCCTCACCGGCGTCTACACCATCGACGACAGCGCCGACGTCACCCCCACCAGCAGCAACCTCTACAGCACCGACCTCGAGAACCTCCGCGAGCAGGTCCTCAGCCTCGACGAGACCCACATCTTCTCGCCCACGCTCCTCAACGCCGCCCGCGTCGGCTACTCCCGCGCCGCCTACTACTACACCGGCGAGCCCACCCCCAACACCCCCGCCGCCTCGCTCCCCGGATTCGTCGGCGCTCATCCCATCGGCACGGTAGTCGTCGGAGGCAGCGCCGCAGCCAATCCCGCCGCCCAGGTCAGCCAGGCCGGCAGCAACACCGGCAGCAACCTCCATATCGGCCGCAACCTCTACACCTACGAGGACGCCCTCACCCTCACCCACGGCCGCAACGACTTCACCGCCGGCGTCTGGTTCCAGAACCTCCAATCCAACGAGGACCTCGCCCTCACCCAGTTCGGCCAGGCCACCTTCACCGGCCTCCAGCAGTTCCTCTCCGGCACCGTCGGCACCTTCCTCTACGATCCCGCCCCCACCGAGATGAACTGGCGCTCATGGATGGGCGCCTGGTACGCCGAAGACACCCTCCGTCTCACCCCCCGGCTCACCGCCACCCTCGGCTTCCGCGACGGCTTCACCAACGGCTGGAACGAGGCCCACGGCCGCGCCGCCACCTTCGTCACCTCCAACGGCGTCCTCCAGACCCAGCCCCACATCGGCGGCTCCGCCTTCACCGTCAACAACGCCAAGTTCCTCCCCCAGCCCCGCATCGGCCTCGCCTGGAGCCCCTTCAGCTCCGGCACCGTCATCCGCGCCGGCTTCGGCATGTACAACGACATGCAGGACGCTCTCGGCTACCGCATGGACCAGAACGCCCCCTACAACCCCTCCTACAGCATCGCCAGCCTGCCCGTCTCCAGCCTGCCGCTGCCCACCGCGACCGTTCCCTCCAACGCTAAAGTCGCCCCCGCCGGCGTCCAGCCCGACCTCAACACGCCCACTCTGATCTCCTGGTCCCTCCGCGTCGAGCAGCAGCTCACGCCCAACACCGCCTTCACCCTCGGTTACGTCGGCTCCCACGGCTATCACGAGATCGTCTCGCTCGACGACAATGAGCCCACCCCCACCGTCTGCCCCGCCTCGCCCTGCCCGGCGGTCTACCCGGCAAACTTCCCTGCTCCGCTCGCCGGCTCGCCCATCCCCGCCGGCACGTATTACATCCCTTCCGGCACGCCTCTCAACAACCCCGCCCTCGGCGCCGCCTGGTCCTGGTTCAGCGTCGGCACGAGCGCCTACAACGCCCTCCAGGCCGACTTCAGCCACCGCATGGCCGCCGGCTTTCTGCTGCGCGGCGTCTACACCTGGTCCAAGTCCCTCGACGACGGCGACTCCCTCAACGCTACCGCCTCCGGCAACGCCCCAGGCCTCGTCTCCAATCCCTTTGACATCAAGTCCGATTGGGGCCCCGCCACCTACGACGTCCGCAACGTCGCCGTCATCGACGGTAGCTGGCAGCTCCCCTTCGGCGCCCACCAGCACTACCTCAACAACTCAACCGGCCTCGTCAACGCCCTCGCCGGCGGCTGGACCGCCGACTCCATCGTCACCCTCCAGTCCGGCTTTCCCTTCACCCCGCAGCTCAGTTACAACCCCTCCAACAACGGCGACAGCAAGAACCCCGTCCGCCCCTTCGTCAATCCCTCCTTCACCGGCAAAATCATCGTTGGTACGCCCACCCAGTGGTTCAACCCCTCCGCCTTCCTCGCCCCGCCCAGCGGCAGCGGCTTCTACGGCAACGTCGCTCGCGACGCCTACACAGGCCCCGGCCTCGCCACCTGGGACTTCTCAGCGCTCAAGAACACCGCCATCCACGAGCGCATGAACCTCCAGTTCCGCGCCGAGCTCTTCAACCTCCTCGACCGCGCCAACTTCAACACCCCCAACCTGGTCGTCTTCACCCCCTCCGGCGTCTCGCCCACCGCCGGCGTCATCACCAGCACCTCCAGTACCTCACGCCAGGTCCAGTTCGCCCTCAAGCTCCTCTGGTAGCCGCCACGTGTCCAAAAGCAGCGTGCGCGGCCATCCATCCCCACGCCGCGCACCTCCCGGCCGGCCTCCGCGCACGCTTGTGGAAATCCGCCAAATCCACCCGCCTCCTGCCCCAACTTCCCCCGCGCACCGCCTCCAGCTCGCGCAGCCCCGCTGGAAGATAACGTTATGCTTTATCACCACCTTAACGAGCGAGCCCCTGCCGCCGTCACCCCTCCGATTCGCTGACTTTGGCCCTCCACTTGAACGTAATTCACACAACCACCATAAAAAAATCAGCATTCTGATCAATTTTTCGTATAATAATCGTCAAGCATATAAGAGATCTCCCTCCCCGTGACTACGTGGCGAGGGGTTACGTTTCCTCTTCTGATCGTCTCGTTTCGGTCGGCTGCATTTGTAAAACTTGGGCGTTCCCAGCCTTGGCTCATCGCTCTTTCGCTGCAGAAAGGCGATATGCCCTTTTTCCCAAACGTGAGCTTTTCTATCCGAAACAATCATCCTTCCGGCACATCAAAGAACAATACGTGCCCGCCGGTAATAAACCGATTCACTCATAACCATCATTAAGGAGTAACCATGCGCAATCTACGAAAGGCCCTGATCGCCGCAGGCGGGCTTTTGCTGCCCGTCCTGTTGTTGCTTTGTCCGCCTGCTCCACAGGCGCAGACCATCACCGGCAACATCGCCGGTACAGTCACCGACGCCAGCGGCGCCGTCGTGCCCAACGCCAAGGTCGAGGCCAAAAACGCGGCCAACGGCTTTGTCTTCGATACCACCACCAACGCCGAAGGCATCTACAACCTCCGCTTTCTTCCCATCGGTCAATACACCGTCACCATCACCGCCAGCGGCTTTGCCGCCGAGGTCGTCGGCCCCTTCTCTCTTGAAATCGACCAGACCGCCCAGATGAACGCCATGCTGAAGGTCAGCTCGGCTACCACCAGCGTCCAGGTCCAGTCGAACTACACACCTCTGCTCAACACCGAGAACAACACCATTGCCACCACCATCGACTCCAACACCATTGCCAACATCTCGCTCAACGGGCGCAACTTCTCCAGCCTCACCCTCTATCTGCCCGGCTCGGTAGCCACACAGCCCAGCGGCATGGTTTCGGGGTTGAGCAACACCAACGCCACCGAGCGCGATACCAACCAGTCTGACCAGACCTCGATCAACGGCAACCGCAACCAGACCAATAACTACTATCTCGACGGAATCGAGATCAACGAGACCATCAACAACGTCATCGGCTACAACCCCAGCCCCGACGCCCTGGAGCAGGTGCAGGTCATCTCGGCCGACGCACCGGCCGAGTACGGCAACGTCAACGGCGGCGACGTCCTGATGGTCACCAAGAGCGGCACCAACCACTTCCACGGCAGCGCCTTCTACTTCCTCGAGAACTGGCGGCTCGACGCCAACGCCTGGGCCAACAAGTACGTCACGCCCATCATCCCCAGAACCCACTTTACCCAGCCCATGTTCGGCGGCACCATCGGCGGGCCCATCTTCAAAGACAAGCTCTTCTTCTTTGCCGACTACGAGGGCTTCCGCCTGCCGCAGTCAGGCAGCCAGACCGAGAGCGTGCCCACCGCCGCCATGCGCACCGGAGACTTCAGCGCTCTGCTCACCTACAGCAAACCGATCCAGCTTTATAACAACTCCAACGACGGCACTTCCGGCCCCGTTCCCTACAAGAACAACCAGATCCCCATCACCAATCCCGCCGCCGTCTATCTCTTCTCCCACTCGAACGTCTATCCCCTGCCCAACGCGACCCCGGTCGACGGCCTGATTCAAGATAACTACGAGGGCAGCTTCACCAAATTCACGCGCAACGATCAGGGCGACATGAAGATCGACTGGAAGCCCAACCAGAAGGACGATCTTTCCGTGCGCTACCTGCAGGGCGAGGCCTCCGACGGCACCACCAAGGCGGCGCTTGCGATCTCCTTTCCCGGCGTCAACTCCTATCCCACCAAGGGAATCGCCATCAACGAGGTCCACGTCTTTTCCCCCTCCCTGGTCAACGAGTTCCGTGCCGGCTTCACCCGCGTGCGCTGGATTCAGGGCTCGCCGATCGACGAGACCGGGGTCTTTGGCCTGAAGGGCGACTCCGTACTCGGGATTAATGCCGTGCAGCCCTTTGCCGGCTTTTCCGCCATCAACTTTAGCTGCAACAGCACATCGGGCTGCTCAAGCTCGAGCCTTCCCTCGAACATCGGCAACGCCGTGCTGAACACCCAGATCACCGACAACACCTTCGAGTACGGCGACGACCTGACCTGGCTCAAGGGCCACCACAACATGAAGATGGGTGTGGAGTTCCTGCGCTACCAGCAGAACAACTACTACCCCGGCAACAACGGCGCCGACGGCTTCTTCACCTACTATCCCTGGGCGACGATGAACGTCGCCACCGGACAGACCGGTTATCCGCTGGCCGACTTCGCCCTCGACGACGCCGGCCAGATCGGCCAGGGCGGCTTGAACTCCCAGGAACAGGTAGCCGGCGACAACGGACAGCGCCAGTGGCGCGACGCCTACTACTTCCAGGATGACTGGAAGATCCGCCCCAACCTCACCCTCAACCTGGGCGTGCGCTACGAGTACGACCAGCCCATCTACGAAGTCAACAACAAGGAAGCCAACATCGACTTCGCCACCAAGACCGTGGTCGACGCCGGAGTGGACGGCAACAGCCGCGCTCTCTACCCGGCCACCTATAACGACGTCATGCCCCGCGTGGGATTCAACTTCCAGCCCAAAGACAAGCTGGTCATCCGCGGCGGATTCGGGATCACCACCTACCTCGAAGGTACCGGCGCCAACCTCCGCCTCACCTATAACCCGCCCTTCTGGAATGAAACCCTTGGCAACAGCATTATGCCCACCTCTTCGGCAGCCGGCACCTTCTTCACGGTCGAGGACGGGTTTTCGGCGGGCAGTGCTCCCAGCCTGGCCGGCAGCACCTACCGCGCCTGGTACGACGTCAAACCTTCGGTCATCGACGAGTGGAGCCTGGGCACCGAGTACGAGCTCACCCCCAGGACCAGCCTTACCTTGGGATACGTCGGCGAGGTAGGACAACATCTCATCCAGGCCGTAGCCTATAACCAGTTGACCGCCCCCTGCGTCGTCAACGGCGTCGTGGACATCAGCACCACCTCGGCGGCTTGCGCCGCGGCTGACCCGTCGCCTTTCCAGAACATCGTGGGGCAGAACGGAGCCGTCGTCGGCACCACCAGCGAAGGCATGATGAACTACAACGCCCTGCAGGCCAGCCTGCGCCAGCGCGTCACCGGCGGCCTGGAATACACCGTCAACTACACCTACGGCCACGCCTTCACCAACAGCGACGGTTTCTTTGGCGTTGCCGATGTCAACGGGCCCAGCCCCTATGCGCAGGACGCCTACAACAACCACGCCGAGTATGGCCCTTCGGGCTATGACGTCCGCCACAACCTCAACGGCACCGCCGTCTACGACCTGCCCTTCGGCCGTGGACATCGGTTCGGCTCCAACATGAACCGCGCCGCCGATGAGCTCGTCGGAGGCTGGAAGGTGGCCATGTCCGCCGTTGTCTATAGCGGATTCCCCGAAACCATCAACGGCACCGATAACTCGGCAACCGGAGCTCGGGCTGCCCGGCCCAATCAATACCGCGTGCCGAAGATCGTCAACCGGTCGGTGAACCACTGGTTCGGCACCGATCCCTCCGTGACGGAATCGTGCACCACGCGCGACGCCAGCGGCAACATCGAAGACAACGGGGTCTGCGCCTATGCCAACACCAACTATGGGACCTTCGGCGACGAGGCTGTAAACAGCATGCGCGCGCCCGGATTCCAGCAGTACGACTTCTCCGCCTACAAGTCCTTCCCAACCTGGAAGGAACAGTCGCTCACCTTCCGCACCGACTTCTTCAACGCCTTCAACATCTCGAGCTACGGCAACCCCGACAACGGCTACGCCGACTCCAACCTCGGCCAGATCACCAGCGTGCGCTCCGTTCCCCGGCAGATTCAGTTCTCTGCCAAGTACAGCTTCTAGCGCTTTGTCCGCGTTGTTTCGTAGCCGAACCACTGAACTTGGGTGCCCCAGGTCTCGCTTTTGAGACCTGGGAAATTACGAAACCATACGGTCACCGTACTAGGGCCTGTTCACACTACCGGGGTGGCGGCGCCGGGAGCCAATTTTTTCGAGTTCGAGGAGCGAGGAGCGACGCATACCGGGTGTCTGCTAGCGACGAAGGACGACGAAATCGGGAAAATTGGCCCCGGCCCTTCGGGTTGCGGCGCAAATCGGGCCACACTTCGTTGTCGTCCTAGGCGGTGGACCCGCCACAGCCGTCGTCCTCCGCCTCGCCTGGCCCGATTTTCGCTCGCAACGCCGCCGCCCCGGTAGTGCGAACAGGCCCTAGTGTCCTGAGTCATTAATTATTCATATAGATGATGGAGGTTTTGCCATCTAACATGGCAGGAGAACTGCCATGGCGAACCGAGCCCGAGTGCCGATTCTTGTGATCGCTCCAGAGCAGCGAGAGATTCTCGATCAGTGGGTGCGCAGACCGACGTCGGCACAAGCTCAGGCTTTGCGCGCGCGCATTGTTTTGCGGCTGGCCGAAGGTCACAGCAGCCTTGCCGTGGCGCGGCAGATGCAGGTCCACATCCAGACCGTGAGCAAGTGGCGGGAGAGATTTCGCTCCCGCGGCGTGGATGGATTATTGGACGAACCGCGTCCCGGCCAGCCGCGCAAAATCACCGATGCGCATGTGGAAGCCGTGATCGCACGGACGCTGGAGAGCAAGCCCGCCGAGGCCACGCATTGGTCGACTCGCTCCATGGCCCAGGCCACGGGTCTCAACCAGACCGCCATCAGCCGCATCTGGCGCGCCTTTGCCCTTCAACCGCATCGCAGCGAGAACTTCAAGCTGTCGAAAGATCCATTGTTCATCGACAAGGTGCGCGACATCGTCGGACTCTATCTGAATCCGCCAGAGCGCGCCCTGGTGCTTTGTGTGGATGAGAAGAGCCAGATTCAAGCTCTGGAACGCACTTCGCCGCTGCTGCCCATGCGCCCCGGGCAGGCGGAACGCCGCGCCCATGATTATCTGCGCCATGGCACCACCAGCCTGTTCGCCGCCCTCGATGCCAAGACCGGCAACGTGATTGGCCAGACCCACCGCCGACATCGCTCCGAGGAGTTTCGCAAGTTCCTCGACACCATCGAAAAGAACGTACCGGAAGACCTCGACGTGCACCTGGTGATGGATAACTATGCGACCCACAAGACGAATGCAATCCAGCGCTGGCTGCTGAAACGTCCGCGTTTCCATGTCCACTTCACGCCCACTTCGGCCAGTTGGCTCAACTTGGTCGAACGATGGTTCTCAGCGCTTACCGACAAGCAACTGCGCCGCAACAGCTTCCGATCCACTCGTGAACTGGAAGCTGTCATCCGAAGCTATCTCCAGCAGCACAATGCCAAACCAAAGCCTTTCGTCTGGACAAAATCTGCCGACCAAATCCTCGATTCCATCGCCCGCTACTGTCGGCGAATTAATGACTCAGGACACTAGTTGAGGCCGATTTCGATGCACATTGGTTGGCAGGGTTAGCGCGTTAGTCCGGAGGGGATTATCTGACTTGGATACAGTTCCGGATTGTCACAGCCTCACTCTAGACTGAAAAACCTTGCTCAACTTTGGATGCGGTGTTCGTTTACAACCGGATCCCAGACCACCAGTACAAGCGACAAGGATGCTCTGCTACAGGCTTGCTTGTCAGTCGAGTTCTCAGGATGACCGGAACCGGTAGAGCCGCCGACAAAGAACGTCGTGGCCAATTTAACTATAGATTCTCAGCGTTCGGCTTCGATTTAGCTTCTCCAGCCCGCATTCGAATCACCAGCTTCAGTGGTATAGGTAACACCAACCTGGCTAACCCCTTCATGTTCCGCGATAACCAGATCAGCGGCGACGTGAATGTCACCTATACACGGGGAAAACACACCACCAAGCTCGGCTTTGGCTACTTCCACTTCCTTTTGAATCACTTCCAGCCGACACAGGGTGGCGGCATCCAGGAACCGCGCGGCGCCTTCCTGTTCCAGGGCGGCATGACAACCGGACCGGCCAATGTCACCTCGTCGGGCAGCCAAACAACATCAACGCCTACACCTCTCTTGTAGATGCTCTTCTAGGTCTGCCCAATAACGGCACCGGTAACTCAGTCGGCCATGCATATCAGATTGAAAATCCCAGCTCCCTGCGCTGAAGCACTTACTCAGCGTATGCCCAGGACCAGTGGGAGGTGACTGAAAAGCTGACCCTGAACTATGGAATACGTTACGAGGTCTATCCCGTTCCTTGACGCGATCACACCGGCATATTCCGCCTCGATCCGACTCTGCCGCAGACAACGAATATCATTATCGGCGGGGTCGGCGAGAATCCCGAAAATGCCGGGGTTCAAGTGTCCAAGACATTATTTACCCCGCGCGCGGGTATCGCGTAACGTTTGAGCAACCGGTCGGTAGTGCGTGTTGGCGGAGGCATTTCGACCGATGCCGACAGCATGCGTTTCCTGCGCGACACGGCCCCAAACGATCAGCAACCGGCTTTCGCCGGACCGGCAGCCGACACCATCGCTGTCAATCCGACGACTGGTACGGCACTACCTCTCTCTGTGGGAATTCCCAATCCCGCCTTACCGAGTCTCTCGAGCGGATTTGCGTCTTTGCCGATCAGCGGTTCGACAACAACGATTCCCTCATCGTATCGCCGTGGTTACATTGAGTCGTGGAACCTGGCCGTTCAGCGAAAAATCTGCCCCTTGATGGTCATGCCCAACTCTTCCATGCGCGTGAAGTCCGATGCTCCCAGCCGGCCCGGAAGATGCTGCTGCGCTAAAAACACCTCCCGGGCCGGACCTGCGCTTGCTTGTCACGCTTTTATGTTCCATGCGGAGTTACCGCGCCACCTGAAAACGATAGATGTCGATGCTGTACGGAGCCACCGAGATCGTCTTTAGATCATCGCCAAGAGCTGTCTCCCTGACCTTCACCTGCGGCGGCTGCCCCACGCGATTCGCGGCTGCGAGGCCTTTGCCAGTCATCTCCCACTTGGTGGCGGGGCCCGCCAGCCGCACCCCTCTTACATTCAGGCTGAAGGGCTGTTCCGATTCGCTCGCATTAACTACCGCCAGGGTTAGAAATTTACGATCCGAGGTCAGCGCAGCGAACATATCGAGCGGATAGGTCGGGCTGCCCGAATTCGTCTCCGGCTGATCGCCCCCGATGGGATATTGCGGTTTCGGCTGCGGCGAATTGCCGGTGAGCGCCACCGGCACCGAGCCGCCTGCGAAGTGATCGCTGTACAGCCTGAAGATGAGCCCGGTCGTGTTCAGCGTCGCGGCTGTGGGCGTGTAGTCGAGCGTCGATACACCCATGGTGTGCGCCGAAATCCGCAGAAAATCAGTGTGCCGGAGCATCTCGTTGAAGATCATTCCGTAGGCGAGCGCGAGCTTCAGATCCGGAACTCGATTGAAGCTCCCTCCGAAATAGGCATATTCGTCGATGGACAGAAATATCTTGTCGGTGACCAGTTTCGGAAATCGTTCCTCATAGCGACGCCATGTCTGGGCGTACAGATGCACGATATTGGCTGGATAACGCGCGTACTCGAGCGGCGTCTGGTCTACCTTGTCGTAGCCGGCGTCGGTGGGTGCATCGAATGGCAGATTCCTGGCTTTTTGCAGATCGAAGCGTCTGCCCGACTGCGCGTACCAGTGCTGCGTGATGCCGGAGAAATTTCCCCAGCAGTGCTCGATTTCGCCGCCCGTCCAGTCCTCCGGCGTGCCTTCAACGGCCCGCAGGTTGTCCACGTCCTGCGCACGCATCTCGCCAGTCAAATCCATCGCCTCGGGCATATTGCCGGATGCGAGCAGCACGATCGACGGGTCGGCCTTCCGCATCGCCGCAGCGAATTCGTTGTGCTTGAGCACGTAGTACTTCAAATCGGTGCGGCCCAGCTGCCACGCCCCGTAGGGCTCATTCCCTATGTCCCAGAACTTTACACCATAGGGCGCGGGATGACCGTTGCGGGCGCGCTCCGCGCCCAGCAGCGTTGTAACGGCGCCGTTCATGTACTCCACTTCCTCGGCCGCCGAGTGCGCGTCGCCAAAGCCGGCATTCACAGTAATGTATGGCTCCACGTCAATAAGCCGGCACAGGATCATGAACTCGTCCAGGCCCACGTCGTTCGACTGCATGGCGTTCCACGCGTAGTCAAATGTGGGCGGCCGGTGGTCCCGATCCCCGACGCCGTCGTACCAGCTCCAGTCGGAAAGGAAATTGCCACCCGGAAATCTCCAGAATCCGGAGTGCAGCTGCTTCAGCAGCGCAATCGTGTCAGGCCGGAATCCGTCCACGTTGTCGGCCGGCATGAGCGAGACCGTGCCGATGTGAAAATTCCCCGTGCCCGTTCCGGTGATCTCGAACGCCGCATCGCCTGCATCCGCCCTTGTCGTAAAACGGAAGGGGAACTTCCTGTAGGCATCGGTCAGCGCCGGAAGGGAGATGGCTTCCCGGCTGCTCTCGCCCTCGCCCCAGACCAGCGCCACCTTTATCTTTGCGCCGGGCGTGCCGCGCAGCCAGATGTAGCCTTTGTACACCTTGTCCTTCACAACCGCCAGGCCCGATTGCCGGATGCCGTGCGGCGTACCCGCTGCCAACTCGATGCGCGGGCTCTGGTCGCCGACAAAGGGCTCGTCCTTGTCCATCGTCACCACACCGTCCGGACCGATCGGACGCCACTTGCGCAGCTGCATGCCCGGAAAGGCGCCGCCACGCTGCCCTGACGCTTCCGGCTCCGCGGAAACGACCGGGAAATAGAATTTGCGGTCGTCGAGCATCTCGGCCCACAGGCTGCGATAGACGAGCGAGCCAAGGTTCTCAATGAACATGCCGAACTCGTACTTCGAAACGGGGGGGCTGGTCTGGCTCGCATTGATGTTCACCTGCAGTCCCTGTGGCGCGGCAGGCGCGGCTGACTGCGCCAGGGTCGCCACCGATCCGGCGCACAGGGCCGCCGCGGCAAACCGCGCAATCCCTATCCGTCTGCATGTCCTCGTGCTCTTCTCCATTGGCAGCCTCTGCGTCTGAATATCAGGATTCTGCTACAAAAGCTCGCGGGTTGTATGACGATTGCGGAGCTTCAGGAATTGCGGGAATCGTTTTCTGGGGCGAGTTGGCTAAATCTGCTTTGGTACTGCGTCGGCCGGCCTCAGCCGGCCAAAAGACATAGTACGCGTGAAGAATATCGAATGGACCTTCGGATTTCCAAAAATTGTTTATCGATTTCTCGATATACTGGACAGTGCCAACTTCTCCGTTCGGTCAGGGGCGCTTGTTGGCCAGGCGGAGGTTGGATAGTTCGGTAGCCAGATCGATCCATTGGTCCACGAGCGTCTTCATGGCCTCGTAGTTCTTCAGTTCCTGGCGGACGGCAGCGAGATCTTCCTGGCGCACGAACTTCGAGCTGCTCTTTGCCTTGCGCGTAAAGCTGACCTGATAGTAGGGCCCGTGCTTCTCCGGCGGCGTGGCCTTGCACCGGCATCCGGGTGTGCCGCAGACGTTGTACTGTGTCGAGAGGCTGCCCGGCCGCAGATCTCCGATCGCGGCCAGTTGCCCCTTCACCCTCTCGATTTGCGGCAGCAAGAGCTTTTCCCTGGAGATGGTCATTGACTAAAAGCATAACGCCGAGGATGCTTGTGTGTGCACCGTACGACCGACAGGACTACACTGCTATCGGAAATCATGCTTGCATCGGTATTATGCCCCTCTGGATCGCCTGGTTCGATGCCGTGCGTGCTCTCCGCCCGGCCACGAAAAGATTCCATACCTTCCTCTGGATGATTCTGGCCCTGATCGGCCTCTCGTGCCGCCCGGAGCGGGCCGGCGTCACCAGCCTGGCTCGCCTCCTCGGTTTCGGCAACCGGGGCTATCGACGCTTCCTGCACCTTTTTCACAGCCGCGCTCTGGAACTGGACGCGCTCACCGCCGGCTGGGCGAAGGTATTTTTGATGGCGCCAAGATTGAACTTGCCCGGAAGGTCCGCCAAAACCTGGCTGGTGCGATGGTGGAAGTATCCTTCAGTGAAACCAAAGCGGGACAGATTGCCGCTGGAGTCGGCATCCCCTGTGTAGACTTCATCGAGCGACGTCGGAGCGTCGACATAGAAGTACTTATACTCGAGTCGCAGCGGCCAGTTTTCTGCCAGATGCAGGGTCAACTCGGGCCGGGCGACGAATTGAGTCGTAGTCGTCTTATTGGAGTCGGTATCAATGAAATTCGATGAGTATGGGGCTTTTGCAGGCGAGCCAATCGCCACAATCTCGCCATCGCTGACCGAAGATGACACGAACGGAATCCCGTTATCGAGATAGTCGCTGCCTTTCTGGTCCTCGAAACGAAGCGTGAGACCGGCAAGGCTACGAGGTTGCCAGGTCACGGATGGGTACAGATTGAATTCGTTGGTGTGAACAAAGTCGCGGAAGGAACCGGCATCCGTGCCGTCGAAAGCAACACGAGAGAGAAGCTTCGTTCCCACGATCGGCTCATTCAAATCAGCTGTCGTTCTGTAGAACTGATGATTGCCAAACTGCTGTTCCACGGTTCCAAAGCGCCCTGGATGCGGCTTCTTGGTCACGACGTTGACAGAGCCACAGGGTTCACCCTGGCCATAGAGGACTGAGGACGGGCCTTTGACAATTTCAATCGACTCAACGTTCGCCATGTCCCGGGGGAAGCCGGAGTCGGAATATTCATCGAGACGCATGCCGTCTTGGTAAAGGAGCGACGCAGCATCAAAACCGCGGATCGAGAAGCTGTCCGACGTGCGATAGCCGTCGTTGGTAGGAGCGACACCAGAGACGTTGGTGAGAGCATCGATCAGATTGACGGATTGCTGATCAGCAAGAACCTGGGCCGATACAACGGCTACTCCGATGGGCGTCTCCATGATGGGAATGTCGACTTTGGCGGCGGCGACGGCGTCGGTTGCAGTGTAGGCTGCGGGAGCGGTGACCGTGATGGTTTCGCGTCCGGCAGACACCGCGAGTTGAAGAGTGAGGTCCACGGGCGAAGCGCCGATCGAGATCGATTTCCGGAGAGGAGCAAAACCGTCTGAGTCCACGATCAACTGGTATTCGGCAGCGGACAATGGGGGGAGGGAGAAGCGACCATTCGAATCAGTGTGCGCGGATGCCACGATGCGGCCTGAGGTGCCCTCGACCGTGACCGAGGCCGCGACTATAGCCCTGCCCGCAGGATCCTCGACGAGCCCCGTAACATTCGGATGATCCTGTTGAGCTCTGGCTAAGTAGACAAATTGCAATGGCAGCAAAATCGAAAGGAAGATGAATGCGCGAGCGTGCCTGGTGTGCATGGAACGACCTCGTAGATGAGCGCACCGACCACTAAGCGAAGGCGCTGATGTGATGTTGAGGCAGGCAAGTGCGGAGCGCTTCAACATTTCACTGCGATGCATGTGACCTCTCAGTTGGGAAGAGATGCGTCAGCTTGCTCCAAGGCGGCAGGGGAAGTTCAGGCCGAATTGCCGGTTGGTGACTTGCGACGATATTTTTCGTTCGTTCTCCAGCGTTCGTGCGGCGATCGGCCGCACTCAAAATGTCGCGGCCAGGTTGATGGATGCTGAGCGCCCGCGTCCTGTGACCGGAGTCATCATGCCCGTAAAGCTGTAGATATCGATGTTGTTGCCGCCGAGCGGCAGTTCGTAGAGACGGTTGGCGAGGTTGTCCACGCGGAAACCGCCCTGCACATACTTGGCTAGTGCAGTTAGCAACAAAGTTCACCATCTAAAGTGAAACCAGAGTTGCCATCTAAAGGCCGAACCATCTTTGCGGTGCTGCCGCTTCAAGGTAACGGTTGCACGCTGATGCTCATGTTCGGGCTGATGATGTTCAGCGTCTGCGCCGGCGAGACTTCACCGTCGCTGCGGGCCTATCCGCATCTACGTCCTGATCTCTGGCGGAGGTTGGGCGTATGCCCGGAATCAGGCATGTTTTGGGACACAGGCTGCGCATAGACCGTAAAGCAGGAATTCGTGGCCAAGGGTGCGGAAGCCTCGCGGAAGCTTTGGCTTGATCGGCGCGCAACCATCCAGCTCATAAACTTTCTTACAGTCATTACAAAGGAAGTGATGGTGGTGCGCCTTTCCGGACCGTTCATAACGGGCCGACTCGGCGGGAAGCTGGACTACGATCAGCCAGCCCTCGTCGACCATCGTCTTGAGGTTGCGATAGACGGTCGCGATGCTGAGATCGTCTACGCTGCGTCTTGCGTAGGAGAGGACCTCGTCCGGAGAAAGGGGGCGATCGGTTTCGACAAAGGCTGCGCGAATCGCGTCCTTCTGGCGTGTATTTCTCGTTGCGACGGTGCTTTTCGAAATCATTCTTGCTTGTCCTTCAGTTGTGGTATGGGTGGGGGCCGGATGCGGTGATGGAAGATGACGAACAGCTGTCTGTGGGTAGGCTCCTGGGTGTCGACGACCTCACCCTGCGGAGTCGGAGTCGGAGGCGAGAAATCGACAGTCGGAACCGTAGCCACATGCGCCATCGCGCACCATGCACACGCGGTGTGCCCCTGGGACTGCGAACGATCGTGGGAGTGGCTGGCCTCCGCTGTCATAAAGACCAGCAGCGCTAGGCACAGTGCGACGGCCGTAATCTTACCGGGATTGAAGCCCACGGGGTTCACAGAATGATGCTATCGGGTTCCCATTATTCACGCAAGGATCGGGGATCAATGGAACTATTGCCTGGGAAAGCTAGTCTTAGATTATCGCAAATGGTAATTCAGTAGCAGTAGATGTGTATGATAAGGCAGAACCTTGTCGCGGCTGCCGGTCGCTCGCCGGGAATGAAATGCGGGACGCATTGCAGGATGATACCTCTCAACAAGCGGAGGAGGAAGGATCGAATGACCTCGCAGCACAACCTCAATGCCGTTCAGGATCCCTGCCGAGCAGTCTCCCTGGTTCTTCTTGTCACGGCGATCCTCGGAATGTGGGCTGCATTTGTGGGCGGCATCAAGCTGGCGAATCCGGCGATGCTTGCGTCCGGCATCACTCTGATGCCAACCGGACGGACTGCAGTTACTGGTTTGTCATTCACAGGCGCGAATGGCTTCTGCCGGGAACACACTCCGCACAGATGCCATAGAGGAAGAACTCATGCCCGGTGGCGCGAAACCCCTTCGGAAGTTTGAGTTTCGCCGGCGCAAGGCACCCCTCGAGGTCAAAAACTTTGCCGCACGCATTGCAATGGAAGTGGTCATGATGCTTCTTGCCGGCCACTTCGTATCGCGTTGCATCACCGGGGACATCTACCGGCTGCAGCCATTTCTCACCCACCAGATTCTGAATGTTCCGATAGACCGTTGCGATTCCAAGGCTTCGGTGATGACGCCGGGCAGCTTCCAGAGCTTCTTCGGGAGACAGCGGTCGGTTCGTCTCGAGGAATGCCTCACGAATCGCCATCTTCTGTCTTGTATTGCGCTTTTCCATCCCTGACAAGAATAGATTCTCATCTGGATTTTGGCAAAGACGGTCTTTGAATCATAGAGGTTCGCAGTCTGCAGAAGCGGTCGAGATCGTCTCATCTGCGTCGGGGGAGCATGCAGGTCCACATCTGCGAACGAGGCAGGATCGACAGAAGCTGCGATTGACAAGGTGCGCGGACACCAGCACAAGACCTCCGCAGACCGTGATGGCGGCCTCGCCGTACTCAGTAAGGAACTCATCGCCTAGAACCGCTGCTATTGAGACCATCAGCAGGCCTGTTATGAAGGCCGCAAGCACCCAGCGCCTACGATGCACTTTGTACCCAGAGCGAAATGCCAGGAAGCCCACGAATCCGATTGCGACCGCGAGGCTCCGATGTGTCACATCGTCTCCGGGAAGGCCCCGCAGGATCGCGGGCGCGAAGGCAATAAGCACCGGCAGAGCCAGGCAGTGAACAAGGCAGAGCAGCGACAATCCGATGCCTACCATGTCCGAGACTGCTCGGTGGTGCTCCTTCACATCCATCGACTTAGCCTCGCTGTTCAATAACATGGGGTCAACTTCCTCCATTAATAGTAATGATAACATAATATTGATAATATCTGGATCAGGATTTCCGCCTTGCCTTACCGGAGCCCATAGGGATAGTGCGCAAATGAGCCTCAAGTACAGCATGCAGGAGCAGTTTGACTGCCGTGTTGAGCCGCTCAATAATGACCTGATGGCAACTCTCGCACCGTACACGAAGGCCAATTCGACATTTTGGATCGCACAAGGCCTGGTGCTCGCGTTGCTGTGGGTCAGTGTGAGCACGGCAACTCATGTTCATCGAATGGAGGCGGGCTCGCACGTCTCGGAACATTGCAATCTGTGCGACTTGGCGTCCCAATGGGTCAGTTCCTTCATGGGTGGAGTCTCCCGCCCCTATTCGGATTGATTGCGGCTTTTTGGAACATCATGGGGACATCTTTTACTGCCTCGCGACGGTGCAACGCCTCAGCGTCCGGCCACCGCCGTGTGAAAGTAGGTTCCCAATGGTTTGACGCGGGTAGGTGTAAGCCTATTTCCCTCGCGTCGCAATTTCAAAGCGCGAACGACGCGAGGAAATGATGAAGGACACCGCGACATTAGATCCTCGTGCAGGGATGGCTCGCAGAGGGCGCCAACTAGAAATCTTTACCATATGCTGGGGCGCTGTGGAAGCATCGGTTGCTCTGGCAGCCGCTGCGAAAGACGGCAGCATCTCGCTGGCAGGCTTTGGGTTCGACAGCCTGATTGAAGTCGTTTCAGCCGTCGCTTTGCTGTGGCGGATGTCCCATGAAATGAACCATCATCGCCGGCATCAGGCGGAGGAGGCAAGCCTGAAGGTCGCCGGGACTTGCCTGCTGACTTTGGGGGCCTATGTATTGGCCGACGCTTCGTTTGATCTATGGCGAGGACTTCATGCGCAGACCGGTTGGCTCGGCATCACGATCACCGCCCTGGCGCTGATCTTCATGCCGCTGCTGGCCCGAGCCAAGCGGCATGTTGGCCGGACATTGAGCAGTCCTGCTATGCTCGCCGACGCAAGGCAAACAGATTTCTGCATGTACCAGGCCGCTATTGTCCTCTTTGGACTGCTCATGCATACCGTTTTTCAAGTCGAATGGGCTGACGGCGTGGCCGCGCTG
>DATJMU010000050.1:0-6235 GCA_035508555.1 Occallatibacter sp.
TCACCGGCCGAGGCCATGCTCCATCAAAACGTGGCTCTTGGTAAAACTGAAAACAGCAAACTGCAGTTGGGACCATTTCGAACTGTCTCAAACTAAGGGGTCACCCCAACCCGGTATGCGTCGCTCCTCGCTCCTCGAACTGAGAAAAATTGGCTCCCGGCGCCGCACACGGGAAAGTCAATAACAGGCTCTAGTGCGGTGAATCCGTCAGGGGAACAGCAACCCCGGAGCCGCGAAAGGCGGATGGGGGACTGGAGTCGGGTTGCAGGCGGGTTTGAGGCATGCCTGAATCTGCGCGAACAAAAGCCCTCTCCCCGTTGACCGGGGAAAGGGCTTTTGCGGTTGGAAAGCGGCTTAGTCGTCCAGGTCGCCGTGGGCGGGCGGCGGGTTGTTGAAGTCGCTGGGCGGGCGAACCGTCTTCTCGCCGGGATAGGGCCGCGTAAAGCCGGTGGACATGTACCAGTTGAGATGGTTGACGGTGGCCGGATCTTCGGAGTCGGGCTTGGTCAGCTTGCCGGCGAAGATCTGCGCCCTCTTCTTGAGCCAGGCCGCCTTGAGCGCCTTGACAGCCGGGGTGAGCTCCGGTTGCGTAGTTTTGGCCGTGCTGGCGCTGACGCCCTGGTCCAGCGGGATCTCGTTGGCCACGTGGCTCCAGGGTTTGAAGTTGTCCGGCGGCGGCGTGCCCGTCACGAAATCCGTCCGCATCGGCGAGGCCACCAGGTCGAACTGGTTCATGGGCGCCAGACCGAGGATCTGCTCCATGGTCCGGGTCATGTTGACCTGCGTGTAGTAGGTGTTGTCGGCGGGGCCGTCCTGCACGGCGTAGGGGCTGACGACGTAGCCGGGGCTGCGATGGCCGTCGACGTGATCGACGCCGTTCTGCGCATCGTCTTCCTCGATGAAGATCGCCGAGGTGGACCATACGTTGCTGTGGCTGATGTAGTCGATGATGCGGCCAATGGCCAGGTCGTTATCGGCCTGCTCGGCCATGGGGGTGGGCGGGCCGCCGGTGTGGTCGCACATCACCCAGAGGATGCTGAGCGTGGGCACGGTGCCGGCTTTGACGTCGTTGTCGAAGTCCTGCTTCCAGATGTCGACGCGGAACTGGTCGGGGATGCCCAGATCGAACTGCGGGAAGTTCTTGATGAGGTGGTCATAGACGGCCGGGACAGAGGACTCCGCCTGGACCGTGTTCTGGTAGTAGAGCGTTGGCTCCATGCCGGCTTCGAAGCTCAACGCGTCGTTGTAGAACTGGCTCCAGCTCGGCTCGGAGGTTGAGCCGGTCGGGGTCAGGAAGGTGTCGTTCTCGACGTATTCGCCGTAGATCTTCACGGAAAGACCGGCGGCCTCCGCTTCAGAGAACAGGAAGCCCTTGTTCTGGTAGGCGAGCGCATCGCCGGCGTTGCCGCCGGGGTAGCTGCGGACCCAGTCGGGCGCCTGGATGTCGTCGGCGTAAGGAGCCATGCCCTCGGTGATCCACTGGTGACCGTCGGCCGACTGGCGGCTGGGGTCGTAGAAGTTGTCGAGGAGCGGGAAGCGCTTGACCAGCGCGTGCACGTTGGGTGTGACCGCGGCGCCGAAGACCGCCAGCGAGGGATCGCCGTTGCCTTTGGCCACGTCGCCCAGGACCTGATCGTAGGTGCGGTTTTCACGAACGATCAGGAAGACGTGCTTGATCAGCGATGGATCGCCGATCTTGGCGGGGATGGCGGTCGGCTTGACCCGCGAGCTGCCGCCGGAGGCGGAGCTGATGTTCTTCGCCAGGTCCCAGTGATCGTTGTCGAAGACCTGCTTGGTCATGGCCGCCAGGGTCCCGCCGTCCGGTATGGGGACGATGCTCACGGTGCCATTGTCCTGGTGGGTGTTGTAGTCGCAGACGCCGTAGTCGCACTCGAACGAGTCGCGCGGCCCGATGCCCTTGTCGTTGGCGACGATGAGCACGTTATCGGCCTTGTCGAGCACCACCGAACTGGGCGCATAGGCGACCGGGATCATGCCCATGACCGGATTGGTGGCGCCGTTGCTGAGGTCGACGACCGCGATCGCGTTGGCGTCGTAAAGCGCGACATAGGCGATGTGACTGCCGGGGTCGACGGCGATCGAGACCGGCGCGGCGCCGTAGGCCGGCTCGCCCGCCCCCGGCACTCCGATGGGCAGCCCCAGGTCGATGGTCCGCACCACCGTGTCGGTGGCCGTGTTGATGACCGAGAGCGTGTCGCTATAGGCGTTGGCGACCAGAAGCTTTTGCCCGTCGAACGCCAGACCGGTGGGGTGCAGGCCGGTGGGAATTGTTGCGGTGACCTTCATGGACGAAAGATTGACCACGGAAACCGTGCCGGTGATGGCGGCGCCAACGAACGGGTCGGCGACGATCTCAGTGCCGGCGGAGTTGATCTGGAAGTCCGCTTCGGTCGCGGCCCGGCCGCCCTCGTTGCTCACGTAGGCGGTGGTGCCGTCCTTGTCGATGACGATGCTGTGCGGCGCGTTGCCGACGCGAATCTGCGTGCCCTGCTGGGGCGGGTTCGCGGACAGGTTGATCTTGGTGAGGGTGTCGTTCTGGTTGAGCAGCGCGTAGGCGCTCTTGCCGTCGGGCGAGACCGCAACGCCGCCGGGATAAGAAGTGCTGGGAGTGTAGAACGATCCGCAGGGATTGTTGTAGGACGCCGGGGGGCTGTTGGGGAAGCACTGGATGAAGGAGGGGTTGGGCGGCACGCTGACCTGGGCGTCGTCGCTGAGCAAGCCCGCCTTGGACACGTTGGCGATGGTCACGTGGCTGCTGTCCTGGCTGAAGATCAGGTACTTGCCGTCGGCCGAGTAGGCGATGCCGCTATAGCTGCCGCTCGGGTCTGTTCCCTTGGGGATGTAGTTTTCCAAAACCACGCCGGTGCGGGTGTCGAACACCTCTACGGCTCCGTTGCCATCGGAGGTCGACGTGCCCATGGTGAGGACGGCGGCGGTGTGGGTGCTGTGAATGGGGTTGACGGCGATGGCCTT
This sequence comes from Occallatibacter sp., assembly GCA_035508555.1. GTDB lineage: Bacteria > Acidobacteriota > Terriglobia > Terriglobales > Acidobacteriaceae > Telmatobacter. The sequence goes on from DATJMU010000050.1 coordinate 2,995, forward strand.
GGCGCGCACCCGGATGCCGAGATCGACCTGGGTGCCGGCGGGGGTGATGATCTGGCCGGTGCTGACGACCCACGAGCCGTTGGTTTGCGGGCCGGCGACGTACTTCGGGTACTCCTTGGACTGGGCAGCGAGCCCGGGAACAATCAGCCCTGTCGCCAGCAGGCCGGCGAGCGGACGCAGACGGTTGATCCGGGAGTTGCTTCGAGGTTTGTTTCGAGACGCTTTTCGGGCCATGGATCGCTCTCCTCTCTATTTTTGAGGTTTGTTCATCACGCACCTGGAACTAGGTCACGCGATCTCAGGGTGGAAACAGGACCGCCGTCCTTTGCAAATTGCGGTCACCGGGTCGTTACAGACCACCTGCAACGGGCTTACGCCGATCTGCGCCCAGAAACTGCGCACGGAAGCGAGATTAGAAATGCGTGCCGCACGGCAGCGTGACGGAAAAATTACAATTTTGTCATTCTGTTCCGAGGGACGGGCCGGCCACGATCAGGCGGTGCCCGCATCCGCCTCCGGCGCCTCGTCGACGAGGTCGCGCAGAGGCCCCAGCCAGGGTTCGTAGCGGCGCCAGCGGCCGACGGAGTTGCGATAGATGGGCTGGCGCGCCTGCCACTTGCTGGGCGTGTTCACGCGCCGGGGATTGCATTCGGGGCGCAGGCAGGCGTCGTGCCAGGCGAGGCCGCAGGCCGCGACGATGCGCCGGATCGCGGGCTCGGGCGCGCGGGTCAGGTCCTCGTAGTCGACCTCGATGAAGCGGTCGGGCGGCAGCACGTTTCGCCAGTGCTCCATGAGCCGCAGGTAGCCGCGGAAGTAGGCGACCAGCTCGGCGCCTCCGGTGGGAAAGGCGAGGCTGGGATGGAAGTGGGTTTGATGGATCGACAGCGCCGTATCGGCGGCGGCGCGGCGGCAGTGGATGATGGTCGCGCGCGGGAAAGCGATGTGGATCAGCCCCGCCCAGAGGAAGTTGAACGGCATCTTGTCGGTCACCCGGGCCGCCGCGGGCGCGATGGCGCGCAGCAGGCCGAGGTAATCCTGGGCCGCGCCGGCGAAAAACGGCGCCTCGATGCCTTCCGCGTCCGAGCGGTGCCAGGCCGCGCCGCGCTGGTTCCAGAAGTGCAGCTCGCCGCCGGCAGCGGCCTGGGGATGGCTGGAGACGATCTGCTCGACGAGAGTTGTGCCGGACCGCGGCATGCCGACGATCAGCACCGGGGTTGCGTCGGAGCTGCCGAGTTCGGGGGCGCGCGCGATCGAGGCGCGGCCGCAGCGCGCCATCAGGCGGTCGATCTCAGCCGGAAAGGCGGCCGAGTCGAAAGACACAAAGCCGCGGCGCAGGGCATCGGCGGCGTCGAAGTGGCGCATGGCCAGGGCGTAGTCGCCGAGATCCTCCGCGGCCTTGCCGATGGCGAGATGAATCCGCAGGCGCTGCGCGGCTTCGAGCCCCGGCGTGTCGAGGGCGGCTTGCATCCCCTGCAGCAGGCCGTCGTCGCCGCTGGTGACCGGCCGGCACCGGACCAGTTCGTAGTAGCTGCCGGCCAGCAGAGGCGCGATGGCGATCGCGCGCTCGAAGCAGGCGCGGGCCTCGTCGAAACGGCCGAACTCGGAGAGCAGATTTCCCAGCAGGTCGTGGGCCATGGCGTTTTTGGGATCGCGGGCCAGCGCCTGCCGCAGCGCCTGCTCGGCCTCCCGATTGCGCTCTTCGGTGAGCAGCGCCCGCGCGCCCCCCAGGAGGCCGAAGCTGGAGGTGCCCCCGGTGGCCGCGGCGCGGCGGAAACAGGCGATCGCCTCGTCACGATGGCCCAGGGTGTAGACCAGCGCCCCGGCGCGGAACCACGCCTCGGCGAGGGAAGGGCGCAACTGGGTGGCGCGGTCGTAGGCGGCAACGGCCCCACCGGCGTCGCCCATCTTCTCCAGGCCAACTCCCAGGCGGAACCAGGCTTCGCCGTAGCGGGGCTTGATGGCGACGGCCATCCGCAGTGCGGCGATGGCTTCCGGCACGCTGCCGGCTTCAAGACAGGCGAGGCCAAGATCGTGCCGGATGGTGGCGTCGGCCGGCCGCAACTGCGCCGCGTCGCGCAGGGGAGCAATCGCATCGGCGGGCCGCCCGGCCCGCAGCGACTGCGCGGCGAGCTCGAGCAGATAGGCGGCCTGCTGCGGCGCGGCCGGGTTTGGATAATGAGACATCTCTGAAAAGTTACAACAAATAACTCAATACCGCGGAGACCACCTGGTCTCTGCAGGTCTCCACGGTCTCCCGGTCGGTTGCGCATCGTACCTCGGCGGCAAGCGGAGCCTCGTAGGGATCGTCGATTCCGGTAAAGCCGCGCAGATGGCCCGAACGCGCCCGCTTGTACAGCCCCTTGGGGTCTCGTTGTTCGCAGACGTGCAGGGGCGCATCCACGTAGACTTCAAGAAAGCGGCCGATCTGGTCGCGAACCTGGTTGCGCGCAGCCCGGTAGGGGGAGATGGCGGCCACCAGAGCGACGATTCCGTTGCGCGTGAGCAAGTGCGCCAGCAAGCCGATCCGCCTTACATTCTCATCGCGGTCCGGCTGGCTGAATCCGAGATCGGGCCAGAACTGCTTCCGGATCACGTCGGCGTCGAGCATCTCCGCGCGATAGCCGCGCACCAGCAGCTCTGTGTGGACGGAGGCGCAGATGGTCGATTTTCCAGCGCCGCTCAGCCCCGTGAACCACACTGTCAGCCCCTGGCGCGCGTCAGCGGCCCAGGGCCCCGCTGGCAGTGCATTGCGATGGATGCTGAAGCTCTCGCCAATCATTTTTCACAACCGAAGGGATCCGGCCGCACCGGCCTCAATCGGAATCACTATACAAGAGAGCTTCAAGCAGTTTGACCAGCGGGATCGCGCAGAAGAGGGGAGCGGGGCACGACCGGTGCGGCCAAATGTGCCGGCGTTGCGGGCGATTCGAGGGCCTGTTCACACTACCGGGGTGGCGGCGCCGGGAGCCAATTTTTTCGAGTTCGAGGAGCGAGGAGCGACGCATACCGGGTGTCTGCTAGCGACGAGGGACGACGAAATCGGGAAAATTGGCCCCGGCCCTTCGGCTTTCATCCCAGCACGCAAAGACCGCGTGCCGGGAACCCTGGGTTGCGGCGCAAATCGGGCCATACTTCGTTGTCGTCCTAGGCGGTGGACCCGCCACAGCCGTCGTCCTCCGCCTCGTCTGGCCCGATTTGCGCTCGCAACGCCGCCGCCCCGGTAGTGTGAACAGGCCCTAGG
>DATJMU010000051.1:0-9412 GCA_035508555.1 Occallatibacter sp.
TCCGGCAAAAACTCCGCGAACAGCTCGTCGTAGTACGGCTTCAGCGCCTTCACGTCCGGCTTGGTGTGCCCCTTCGAGTAGAGGTCGTACTGGTTGAACTTCAAGACCCACTCGAGCATCGCCCGGTCCTGCGCGTTGGTCAGGTGCTCGTACGCACCGTGCCGGTGCCACGGGTAGAACGAGTGGAATCGCAGCATGTACAGCGCCTCGGTGCGGAGGTACGGCTTCATCACCTCGGCGATGTAGCCATCGTGCCCGAACGACATGTGCACGTTCTCCAGGCCGCAGTTCGGCTCGTAGATCCCGTATTTCGTCTGGTACTCGGGCACATTCCGGTCCGGGTTCCTGGCGAAGTACTCGTGAAACACGATGTCCGTGGACCACGCGCAGCCCACGGGGAAGGTGTCGCCCACCACGCCCCACTGCGGCTCGCCGTAAAGGCACAGGCACTTGCCCAGGTCGTGGAGAAAGCCCACCAGCACCATCCAGCGCGGATGCCCGTCCCGCCGGATCGCCTCCGAGGTCTGCAGCAGGTGCTCGATCTGCGTCAGGTCCGTGTCGGGGTCGCTGTCGTCCACCAGCGTGTTCAGGAACTCCGCCGCCTCCCAGATCGTCTTCATGCCCTTCTTGAGGCTGAAGTACTGTTTCTCCTTTTCGAGCACGTACGCGACCGTCTGGTTCTCGTGGTTCAGCCGGTAGAACTCGGCCACCCCCGGCTGCGCCTGCGCGTCGTACACGCGGAACTCTTCCTTGGACTTGCCTTCCTTATAGCGGCCCTCGAGGAAATCGTCCCACTGGTCGAGAGCGGCAAGGGGTTGTGCATTGGGGTCGGAAGTGGTCGGGTGCAGGACTGTGCTCATGGAAGAACCTCCTCGGGCCGGGCGCTTTCAACTGCGGGGGGAAGCCGCCGCCCGAATCATGGTAACGATTCTCCCAGATTCCCGCGGGCCATGCAAAGCGATTTCACCGTGAACTTGACGCGCCATGATCCGCTGCGCAACCTCCCGCAGCCCAAAACCTCGTCACCGCCCCGCCGGCCCTTGTGGCGAACCCCCACCGCCCGGCCCCAATCCTCCGCGAAACGTCGACCTCCCAAATGCCGGCGCCCCGTTACAAAATGAAGAACGTTTTGCGCCCCGTTCGTCTCCCGTTCACAGCGCATTCACAAATTCCGGCGCATAATACTCCCGTGATTCCGCAACCAAGGGACAAAATCGCTGCTGCCGCTCTCGCGACCAGCCCCGTGGCGGAAGCGCGCCTCCCCATCGCCCTTCCGGCTCCAGCCGCCCCGCGCATCCACGCGGAAGTCGGCCCGTACCGCGTCCGCCTCGCCGTCACCTCCGAAGACCGCACCGCCGCCTGCCGCCTGCGTTTCCGCGTCTTCAATATCGAGCTGGGCGAGGGCCTCGAGAGCTCCTACCAGACCGGCCTCGACACCGACCGCTTCGATCCCGTCTGCGACCACCTCCTCGTCGAAGACAAGCTCTCCCGGCGCATCGTCGGCACCTACCGCATGCAGTCCGGCCTGACCGCGGCGGGCAACCTGGGCTATTACTCGGAGCAGGAGTTCAGCTTCGCTCCCTACGAGCCCCTCCGCGCCGGCATCCTCGAGCTGGGCCGCGCCTCGATCGACCGCGAGCACCGCACCCCCGAGGTCCTCACCCTCCTCTGGCGCGGCATCGCGCAGTATGCTAGCGACATGGGGCTGCGTTACCTCATCGGGTGCTCTTCGCTCAACTCCACCGATCCGGCCGAGGGCTGGCAGATGTACCGCCAGCTCGAGCACTTCCGCGTGCCTCCGGAGTTCGAGACCCTGCCCACCCCCGCCTACGCCTGCCCTGCCGAGCATGGGAGCAATGCCGCACAGCCGGCGCTCTCCCAACCCGATCGATCGCCCGAATCCTCCGTCAAGGTCCCCAAGCTCCTCAAGACCTACCTCGCCATCGGCGCGCGCATCGCCGCCCCGCCGGCCTGGGACCGCGAGTTCGGCACCATCGACTTCCTCACCCTGCTCGATCTCCATCTGCTCTCCTCGGCGGCCCGCAACCGCTTTCTCGCCCCGCTCAGCCAGTGAGTTTCCGTGCTCTCCGGCGCGCTGTGGCGCTGGCCTTTGCCCTTGCCGGCTGCGTTCTCGACTACTGGCGGTTCCGTTTCTCCGGGGCCATGACCCTCGACCGCCGCGCCCTCTGGCTGCAGCGTGCTTCGCGCCGCGTCCTCACCAGCTTCGGCATCCGCCCGTCTGTCACCGGCGACATCCCCACCCGCGGCCTCATCGTCTCCAATCACCTCAGCCATCTCGACATCCTCATCCTCTCTTCCATCACCCCCTGCTTCTTCGTCTCCAAGATCGAAGTCGGCGCCTGGCCCTACTTCGGCGAGGCCGCCCGCAACGGCGGCACCATCTTTCTCAACCGCGGCAACCGCGCCAGCGCCGACGCCGCCTCCGCCGAGCTCGCGCGCCGGCTCACCCTGCCCATCCCCATCGTCCTCTTCCCCGAGGGCACTACCTCCGACGGCGCCCAGGTCCTGCGCTTCCGCTCCCGGCTCATCGAGCCCGCCATCGCCGCCGCGGCTCCCGTCACCCCCGCCGCCATCCGCTACGTTGCTCCCGTCCCCGAGCGCGAGCTCTGCTGGTACGGCGACGAGCCCCTCCTTCCCCATCTCTGGCGCGTCCTCCGCGTCTCCAGCTTTCGCGCCGAGGTCCGCTTCGGCCCTCCGCAAATCTATCCCGACCGCCGTGCGGCTGCCGCCTACACCCACGACGCCGTCTCCGCCATGCGGGATGCCGCGCAGCTTCCGGGCTGCTGACGCCCTGGAATTTCACCCCGTTGCCGCTGTCTCGACGTACGAATTAGGACAATCCTCCGATGCCCACCCCGCTTTCATGCGCCAACGTGGGATGATGGAGAAACCAGGGAAGACCCACCCTGGAGCCCCTATCTCCACCTCAACGCGGCGGCCTTGGCCCGTCCTCAACTGAACGCCCCAACCCTGATTTCGCCCTGATTCGCAGGAGCCTTCATGTCCGTTGACATCACCCGGCAGGATCCCCGCTACCTGGCTTTACGAAAAGGAAACAACCTTCGCTTTCCCTCGACCGACGCCGACGCGGCCTCGCGCATCCTCATCTGCCAGAGCGTGGAGGACCTCGCCGACTCCCTGCAGCGCGTGGTGCGCGCCGGCATGAGGCCCACCGTGCGCAGCGGCGGCCACTGCTATGAGGATTTCGTCGCCAACAATCCCAACGGCGCCATCCTCGACGTCGGCTTTCTCAACCAGGTGGGCCGCAACGCCAGCGGAACCTACTTCATCGGTCCCGGCGCGCGCCTCGGCAACGTCTACATCGATCTCTACAAGCTCTACAACGCAACCATCCCCGGCGGCACCTGCTTCACGGTCGGCGCCGGCGGCCACATCAGCGGCGGGGGCTACGGCATGTTGTCCCGCCTCCACGGCCTCACCTCCGACTGGGTCACCGCCGTCGACATCCTCACCGTCAACGCGCAGGGCCAGGTAGAGCAGCGCACCCTCGACCGCACCCACGACCCCGACCTGTTTCGCGCCTGTCGCGGCGCCGGCGGCGGCAACTTCGGCGTCGTCACCGAGTTCCGCTTCGACAAGCTGCCCACTCCGCCCGAAGAGGTCATCGAAGCCTACATGCACTTTCCCTGGGCGGACATGACCGAAGACCGCTTCGTCTCCATCCTCACCACCCTCGGCCACTACTTCGAAACCCGGGGCCAGGATCCCGACACCTTTGGTCTCTTCGTGGTCGGCTTCATCGGTCATCGCGCCCCCAACTCCGCCCTGAGCATCTCCGCCCGCTACTGCAATCTTGACGGCACCTGCTGCAGCACCTCCGTCCTCGACGAGTTCCTGTCCCGCTTCGAGCCCTTCAATGCCTCGCCGGTTCCCCCCGTGCCCACGGCGCTCACCCAGGGCATGCCGCATCATCCCAATGCGGCCGCTGCCCGCTCCACCACAGAGATGCGCCGGCTTCTCTGGCTCGACGCCACCCTCGACGACAGCGGCGGCGACGGCGGAGGCACCCGCGCCAAGTACAAATCCACTTATATGAAGAAGGGCTTCTCGGTCGCCGAAGCCAAGTGTTTCTACAAGCACCTCACCCGCGAGATTCCCGGCGCCAACCTCCGCTCGTCGGTGGTCGAGTTCACCTCCTACGGCGGGGCCATCAACCAGAAGCGCCTGGTTGCCGAAACCGCCTCCGCCCAGCGCACCTCGGCCATGAAGCTCCAGTTCCAGACCTACTGGGCCAACCCCGCTGAAGACGCCTTCCATCTGCAGTGGATTCGCGACTTCTACACCGAGCTCTACTCCGGCCCCGACGCCGACCCCCACCACCTCGGCACGCCCTATCCCAACGACCACTACGACGGCTGCTACATCAACTACGCCGACAGCGATATGCTCGCCTACGACTACTGGCCGCAGCTATACTACTGCAACCGCGGCCTCTACCCATTCCTCCAGGAGGTGAAGCGCCGGTATGATCCCAACAACATCTTCCATCATGCCCTCTCCATTCGCCTCTGACCGTATGCTGCAAAGAGAGGGAGGCCGCCCATGAATCCCCGCCAGCTCTGGTCCCGCCGCACCCTCCTGCGCCGCGTCTCCATGGGCGCAGCCGGCGCCGCCCTCGCCGGTCCCGCCTCATCGCTGCTCGACCGCTGGTCGCAGCCTGCGCGCCCGCGCTATGTCTACATCGGCGCTGCCCAATCGATCTACGTCTTCGACGCTCGCGGCTCACGCTGGAGGGTCGTCCAGCAGATCCCCTCGGCATCGCCCGCCGCCCTCGCACTCCATCCCGCCGGCCGCTTCCTCTACGTCGCCCATGCCGTCGATAGCTTCGAGGGCCTTCCCCGCGGCGCTGTCTCCGCGTACTCCATCGATCCTGCGAGCGGAGGTCTCACGCATCTCAATCGGCAGCCCCTGTCGCTCTCCGCAACCCGCCCCCGCGCCCTCGCCGTCTCGCCCGCCGGCGATGCTCTCGCCGTCGCCGCTTATGGAGGCGGTGCCTATAATCTGCTGCCCATCGCCCCCGATGGCTCGCTCGGAAGGCCCTCCGCAATCCTCAAGCTGACCGGCGCCGGCCCCGATCCCCTCCGCCAGCGCAGCTCGCACCCGCATTCGGTCATATATGATCCCGCCGGCCGTTTTCTCGTCGGCTCCGACCTTGGCGCCGACCGCCTGCATCTCATCGCGCCCCGCAATGGCCGGCTATCTTTCGCAGCTCAGCGGGGAAACCAGGTTCCGAATGGTCGCGATTCAAGTCGTGCTGCAGACCTGACAAAGCTTCAGGAGCACGAAGGCGTATCAGGGCACGACTTCAGTCGCGCCGATGCCGCTCTCAAAAAAGTTGAACAGGAGGCTTTAGCCCCTGGGGGATGGTCTTCAGAAGACTCGGACCTTCACCTGGCGAGCCACAGCGCCGCAATACCCCCCGGCAGCGGCCCCGCCAGCCTCGCCCTGCATCCCAACGGCCAATGGCTCTACGCCATGAACGAGCTGGGCGGCTCCGTCGCGCTCCACGCCTATCATGCCAGCCGCGCCGGCCTGAGTACTTCTCTGCAATCGGTCGCGATCGAACCCGCCACCGGCCATCGTTCCCAAGTCCTGCAGATGCACCCGGCCGGCCACACCCTCTACGCCGCAGCCGCGGAGCAGGGAATCGCCGCCTTCCGCATCGATCCCGCCAGCGGCCGGCTTTCCCCGGCTCAACGGCTTCGCAGCGTCGCCCGCGCCGTCGTCTCCATGGGCATCCTCTCCGCCGACGCTCTCCTCATCGCCGATTGCGCGGGGAACCGGATTGTGCGTCTCGATCTCGACCCGCAAACCGGGGCCATGCGCAGCGCCGCAACCGTCGCCCAACTGCCCGCGCCGCTCTCCATCGCACCGGGCGCACCGGGCCCCGTGCCAACTACGCGGTTTTGCCTGGCGCCCCCGTCGAGCCCCGCACCACAAGGCTCGTAGACACGAGAAACTCGCGCTGGATCTTCGGATTCGCGGCGTCCTCAGCCTGCTGGCGCAGGGCCTCGAAGGCCGCCTTGGCCAGGTCCGTCCGCGACAGCCGGATGGTCGTCAGCGGCGGCAGCGTAAACTCGGCAAAGTCGATGTCGTCCAGCCCGATCACCGACAAATCCTCGGGCACGCGCAGCCCCTCCATATAGGCCGCCCGCAACACCCCGATCGCCGTCATGTCATTGGAGCAGACGACTGCCGTGGGCCGCGCCGCCAGCGCCTGCAACTGCCCGTAGCCCGCCACGCCGCCCTTCAGCGTGTGGTCGCACTCTACCACCCACTTCTTCTGGACAGGCAGCTCCATCGCCTGCATCGCCGTGCGGTAGTCGTTCTCGCGCGTGATCGCCGAGTGCAGGCTGTGCGGCCCCGCCAGGAACGCGATGCGCTTGTGCCCGAGTTGCGCCAGATGCTTCACCGCCGCGTGGATCCCCGTCTTGTAGTCCAGCAGGATCGTGCTCCCCTTCGGATCGTCCAGCCGGAACTCCGCCAGCACGATCGGCACGTTGCGGTGCATCAACTGGTCCAGCACCGTCTCTTCTTCGCCGAAGGTCATCACCGCCACGCCGTCCACCTTGCGCTCCAGCATTCGCCGCACGCAGGTGGTCAGCACCGTCGGGTCGCTGTTCGAAGAGCTCACCAGGATCTCGTAGCCGTGCGCGACCGCGACCTCCTCGAAGCTCTGGATCAGCTCCGGAAAGAACGGGTTGGTGATGTTCTCCACGATGATGCCGAAGAGCCGGCTCCGCCCCGAAACCAGCGTCCGCGCGTGGGTATTGGGAAAGTACCCGAGCTGGTGGATCGCCTGCCATACCCGCTTTGACAGCCGCTCGCTTACCACCGGCGAGCCGTTGATGGTGCGCGACACGGTCGCGATCGAGACCTTAGCCAGCGCGGCGACGGTGCGAATATCCGGGCTCTTGGCTGCAGGCTTGCGGGATCCTTTTCGGGGCACGGAGCTATCCTAATTCACGCGGGATTCACGTGAAAGCCATGTTACCGCACCCGTTGTGGGAAAGTACGAACTTCGCCGGAAATCTCCAATGCGCCCGGTGGATATAGATGGAGCCGGGGGCGCCCACTCACGCCGCGTTCGTGTCCAGGAAAGCGCAGTCTCGGGGGCGCGGGTCGTACGACCGCGGCACGGTTCCGTGAAAGCGCACGACTTCCGTCGTGCCGTAACGTCCATCCAATCGAGGGCGGACGTCAGCTCCTGCGGGTCGCTTGGAGGCAATCTCCGGTTAGTCGGTTGACCGGGCGGGACGCTGAATTCTGTCGCAATTCTCCGCTTGCAGGAGCCTGACCAGGCCACTCGAGTCCATGGGAGGCGAACCCGCGAGGTCCTGACCATCAGTGACGGCATCGGCCAGGCCTTCGCGCTCGGCCGCTCGCCGCCACCCTCCATGCCGATCGGATCTGCAAACGGCGCCGGTGGTTGGCTCGAAGCCCATCGAAGACATTCCCTCAAAACTCCTGACAGGGCAACGGCCATTGAGAGCACTGGCTGTATACTTGAGCCGTTCCAGGCCATCGAGGAGCTTCAGGGCGCGGAAGCGCGCGATCGATGGGGCGACGATTTGCAGCCGGTTGGCGGCGCCTGGGACGAGCGAATCTCGACGAGGTATGCGGTTGCCCCAACCCGTCTCCCAGCCGGAATCCGCCGCAACCGCGTTGCCGCCGCTCTGCGTGGACCTGGATGGCACGCTGGTGAAGTCCGACACGCTCATCGACTCGCTGCTGGTGCTGGTGCGGACGCGGCCGTTGCGGGCCCTGGCTTTGCCTCTCAGGGTCTTCGAGGGCAGGGCCGCGTTCAAAGCCCGCGTGACCAGCGCCGTTTCACTCGATGTGGAGCATCTGCCGTACAACCGCAGAGTTCTCCAGTTCCTCGAGGAGGAACACGGCCGGGGCAGGACGATCTTGCTTGCGACGGGGGCGGATGAACGGCTTGCGCGCCGCATCGCGGACCACCTCGGTCTCTTCAGCGGCGTGCTGGGCAGCGACGGGACAACGAACCTGACCGGAAGCAGGAAGCTCGACGGCCTGCGCGCCGAACTGAACTCAAGCCCGTTCGATTACATCGGCAACGGCCGCGCCGACCTGCCGCTGCTTGAGTCCGCAGCCGGGTGCATGGTGGCGAATCCCAGCCGCGGCCTGCGCGCGGGTCTGCGCGCGCGCGGCCTTCAGCCGGCAAGAGAGTTCGAGGAGCGGGCTCATCTCCTCGAGTCGATAGTGCGGGCGGCGCGGCCGCGCCGGTGGGCGAAGAACCTGCTTCTCTTTCTGCCAATGCTGCTTGCGCACATGCTCGCGGCCGGACGCATAGCGGCGGCCCTGCTGGCCTTCGGCGCTTTCAGTATGGCGGCTTCGGCCGCGTACATCGTCAACGATCTTCTTGATCTCGAGGCCGACCGGCGCGACCGGCGCAAGCGCCAGCGTCCGTTTGCCGCAGGCGATCTCTCCCCGGCCGCGGGTTTGGCGATGGCTGCTTTGTTTCTGCTGCTCTCGTTGCTGGGCGCGCGTCTGCTTCCACCGGAGTTTCTTGCCTGGCTGGGCTTCTACCTGGTGTTGACGCTGGCATACTCGGCCGCTCTGAAGCGTATCGGGGTCGTCGATGCGCTATCGGTCTCGGCCCTCTGCGTCCTGCGCCTGCCGGCCGGCGCCGCGGCCACGCAGATCCAGATCTCCCGCGGGATGGCCGGTTTCTCCGTGGTTCTGTTCTTCTCGCTTGCCATCGCTTTGCGATTCGCGAAGCTCCAGAGCCAGCGCGGAGCGGGCAGGGAGCCGGGCGACAGTCGGGGCTAGGGCCTGTTCACACTACCGGGGCGGCGGCGTTGCGAGCGAAAATCGGGCCAGACGAGGCGGAGGACGACGGCTGTGGCGGGTCCACCGCCTAGGACGACAACGAAGTATGGCCCGATTTGCGCCGCAACCCTCCGGGCCGGGGCCAATTTTCCCGATTTCGTCGTCCCTCGTCGCTAGCAGACACCCGGTATCCGTCGCTCCTCGCTCCTCGAACTCGGAAAAATTGGCTCCCGGCGCCGCCACCCCGGTAGTGTGAACAGGCCCTAGAGCTCCGTCGCGCCATCCACCGCCGCACTTCGCCCCTCCGCGATCAAGCAGCACGGATGGAACAATTCCCGCCGGCCGCTCGTATCTACCAACAGGGTGCGAATTCGGGTGCGAATCCGCGCGGCCATTCCCCGTCGGCGATCCCGCCATCGATCTCACGCCAGAAAGACGGGATTCCCATGCCGGAACGTGTTTGCCCCTGGTGGGTCGGCTATCTGTTGGCCAGTCCTCTTCGGAGATGGACCATGCAAGATCCGGAGAAGCTGCTGGCCCCGTTTGTCCGCGAAGGAATGACGGTCGTCGAGCCCGG
>DATJMU010000052.1:0-80163 GCA_035508555.1 Occallatibacter sp.
AGCTTGATCTCCGTCGTCACCGCATACTTATCTCTGCGCACGTAGAGCGCCGCCGCAATCTCCTCAAGCGCCGCATTGCCGGCCCGCTCGCCAATCCCGTTGATCGTGCACTCCACCTGGCGCGCTCCCGCCTCAATCGCGGCCAGCGAATTGGCAACCGCCAGCCCCAGATCGTCATGGCAGTGCGATGAAAGAATCACGCCCTTTTCATCGATCGCAGGAATCCGCTCCCGCACCTCGCGGAACATCCCGCCATACTCCTCCGGGGTTGAGTAACCCACCGTATCCGGCATGTTGATCGTCGTCGCGCCGGCTTCAACCGCGATCCGCACCATCTCCACCAGGTAGTCCCTGTCCGATCGCGTCGAGTCCTCCGGCGAAAACTCCACGTCGTCGCAGAGCGTCCGCGCCAGCCTCACGCTCTGGCCGCAAAGCTCCAGCGCCTCCGCGCGACCCAGCTTCAGTTTGTACTCGAGATGCAAATCGCTCGACGCAAGAAACACGTGAATCCGCGCGCGGTCGGCAAACTGCAGCGATCGTGCGGCCATCTCGATGTCTTCTTTTTTCGCCCTCGCCAGCGACGCTATGCGCGGCTTGCGAATCGCCTGCGTAATCGTTGCGATCGCGGCAAAATCGCCCTCTGAAGCCATGGCAAATCCGGCCTCGATCACATCCACGCCCAGGTCTTCCAGGGCGTGAGCCATGGTCAGCTTTTCCTGCGTGGTCATGCTGCAGCCAGGGGACTGCTCGCCGTCGCGCAGGGTTGTGTCAAAAAATACAACGTGGTCTGAGCTCATAATTCCGGTTCCTGCAGGGGAAGAACGTCTGTTCGAACACATCCAGTCTCTCGCATCCGGCCACTATAAGGCAAAGTTATAATTGTTGTAGTTATGATTACAATCTGTTATGGACGCAGATTCGGCGATCCTATTCCCTGAAAACTGATATGGATCTCAACCAGCTCGAAACCTTTCTCGCCGTCGCCGAAGAGCGCAGTTTCTCCCGCGCCGCCGTCCGCCTGCATCGCACCCAGCCCGCCGTCAGTCAGGTCGTCCGCAAGCTCGAGGAGTCAGTCGGCGAAACCCTCTTCGACCGCGCCGCCCGCGACGGTTCTCTCACCGCGGCCGGCGCCCTGCTGCGGGACTACGCCCTGCGTCTCTTGGCCCTGCGCCGCGAAGCGTCAAGCGCCCTCGGCGAGCTCAAGAGCCTCGAGCGCGGCAGCCTGCAACTGGCCGCCAACGAGTACACCTGCATGTACCTGCTGCCCGCCATCGACGCCTTCCGCCGCCAGTTCCCGCACGTCAGCGTCGCTGTCAAACGCATGTTGGCCTCGCGCATCCCCGACGAGCTCAACCTGCGCGCCTTCGAGCTCGGCGTCGTCTCCTTCCGTCCCGATCCGGCCCAGTTCCGCACCATCGCCGTCTATGGCGACAGCCTCGCCTTCATCTGCAGCCCGCGCCATCCCCTCGCCCGCACCCATCGCGTCTCCATCAACGACCTCGGCAAAGAAACGTTCATCGCCCACAACGTCGCCTCGCCCCTTCGCCGCCGCGTCATCGAGTCCTTCCAGCGTCATCGCACGCCTCTCAACATGGGCATCGAGCTGCCTACCATCGAGGCCATCAAGCGCTTTGTCGCCATGGGCGGCGGCGTGGCCCTTGTACCGCACCTCACCGTCGCCCGCGAGCTCGCCTCCGGCGACCTGGTGCAGATTCCCGTCGACGAGCTCGATGTTCGCCGCGTGCTGCGCCTGATTCACCGCCGCCAGGCCACGCTCTCCTACGCCGCGCGCGCCTTCCTCCGCACCCTCCGCACCCTCGCCAAGGAGCAGGGCCCGCCCTTCTACTACCATGTGGAGCGAGCCGGATGATCGCCGCGCCACCTCAAATCAGCCCCATTCGCGCCCCGGCTGCCGGAATGATTCCGCCCGCGTCTATAGGCTCAGATGGTTCCACGCCAGTCCCGGCCGCCTTCGCCCGCTTCGGCCAGTTACAATGCTGAGAGCGGGGCACGGCGCGGACCGGCGTCCCGGACCAGTGCGCAGATATCGGCAAGCGCGTCGCCGGCCGGACGCTTGCGCAGTCACTCGAGGTTCAGGAGCGAATGAAGAAGATCGCCTTTTTTGCATTTTTGCTGGCCGTGAGCGCGGCCGCCTGCGGCGCCCAGGAGGCCCGCCAGGACGTCAGCCTTAGCGGAACGGCCCTCGTCGAGCCATTCATGGCCTCATCCACCGACGTTCAGGTCAGCGCCAACCGCGCCTTCGGCGGCCTGGTCAGCTACCGCTTCATGATCACGCCCAACAGCGCCCTCGAAGCCAACTACGGCATCACCTACGAGAACACCATTCATTTTCTCGTCAGCAATATCAACCATTACAACGTCCTCACCCGCACCCAGGAGATCTCGGGCGCCTACGTCCGCTCCTTCGTCTTTAAGAATTTCAATCCCTTCCTCGAAGCCGGTCCGGCAGGCTTCATCTTCCTGCCCATCCGCAACAGCGGCACGCAGACCCTCGACGCCAAGCAGCAAACCGAGGTCGGCGCCATCTGGGGCGGAGGCATCGCCTATGAAGTCAGTCCCAGTTGGGACGTCCGCGCCGAAATCCGCGGCATGGTCACCAAGGTGCCCGACTTCGGCGATTCGCAGATCAACGCCAACCGCTGGTACAAGATCAGCATTTATGAGCCGGTCATCGGCGTCGCGTATCACTTCTAGCTATCAGCCGTCAGCTCTCAGCCGATTCCGGCCTGCGGGTGCGCGACCAAAGTCCGTCGCGTGTACGCACGGAGTGGCTGAAACACCGCACCGGTTTGGCTGAGGACTTCGAGCGGACGGCTGAGAGCTGACAGCTGCTTCACGCCTCTCTGTAGCGCCCCAGTTCCTTCACCATGGCGCAGTGCCCGTGGAGCGACTCGAGGGCGTGCGAGCCCTCTGCGGCCGAACGAATCTGGCAGTCCACGTAGAAGATGTACTCCCACGGCTTGCCGTGCACCGGCCGCGACTCGATCTTGGTCAGGTTCGTCCCCAGCGCGGCCAGTTCCTGCAGGGCGGCCACCAGCGAGCCCGGCCGGTTCTCCACCGAAAATGCGATGCTGATCTTGTTCGCCTGCGGGTCCACCGTCGCGTCAGCCGTGCGCCGCACCAGGAAAAATCGCGTGTAGTTCTCCGGGTTGTCCTCGATGCCCGCTTCCAGAATCTGCGCGCCGTAGTAGCGCGCCGCGGCCTCGCTGGCGATCGCCGCCGCATGGCGGTCCCTGAGTTCCACCAGTTGCTTCACGCTGCCCGCCGTGTCATAGAACGCGAATGCCTCCATCCGTGGATGGCTGGCCAGAAACTTTCGGCACTGCGCCAGCGCCACCGGATGCGAAAACACGCGGTCGATCTCGCCCACCTGCGCTCCTGAAATGGCGATCAGGTTATGCCGGATGCGCAGCCGCGTCTCCCGCTCCACCTTCACGTCGTACTTCAGAAGCAGGTCGAAGTGCTCTGACACCGACCCGGCCAGACTGTTCTCGATCGGGATCGCGGCCGCTTCCACATCGCCGTTCGCCAGCGCCTGAAAAACCTCCTCGGAAAGCGAGTGCGGCGCGATCGTCGCATTCTCGTCCAGCTTCACGGCTGCTTCATGGCTGAACGAGCCCGGTTCTCCCTGGATGGCAATCCTCATCGTGGCGTGGGCGCTCCTGTCATGTGGGGGATCAAAGGGACGCGTCGGTCATCGGGCTCCCCTTTCGGGGCATCTCTTTCGCACCATACCACAGCGCGTGCAAAAACTCCGCAGCGCTTGCGTCTGCTTTGGGTTGCTTCCGCGCAGCCCGCGCGTCAGTTCGGCGAGGGCTGCTCCGCATGGTCGATCACCAGCGCCTCCGCCGGCCCGCGCGTGGCCACCAGAGTCAGCCCCAGCTGCTCCCGCAACGCCGTAAACAAAGGCGGGCTTGAAGCCGTCGCCGGCGCCACAGGCAATGCGCCGCCAAACTGGGTCGTATCCGGGGCCCACGTCAGGTCAAAGTCGAATTTACCCTTCAGCCCTGTCTTGTCCACCACGGGCCGGTCGAGCACCGCCCGCTGCAGCAGCGAGACAAAGTCGGTCATGCTCGCGTTGCGCGCCGGCATCTGAACATGGTCCGGGTATACCGTACTGATCAGCGCCGGAGGCGTGTTCGCCGCCTCCGCGCTCGGCTTCATCTTCACGCCGCCTTTGTCCACCTCGAGCTCGTAGATTGAAAACACCTTCTGCTCGCGATGAAAGCTCAGCTTGAACCGGTCGGCCAGCAGGGCACGCAGCATCCGCATCTGTTCATCATGCGTCGGCCGCACCGTGCCCGGCGTGCGCGCCACAATATCGAAGTGGTCGGAGTCGGTCCACGACGGGCCGCCCGAAATCTCGCGCGGATTCAGGTCATAAGCCGCCGCGATCAGCAGCTTCAGGTTGTAGTCCTTCTCCACAAACGTATCCGACCCGCGCATCAGGATGTAGCGCCCCTTGCCCTCGTCCGGAGAGATGGGCCGGATCGTCGCCACTTCGAATGCGTCGAAGCTGGGCCGCGGCGCTGCCGGCTGAGCCTGCGCGCCGGCCTGTGAAAGCATCATCGTTGCCGCCAGAATCTGTGGAACCATGGTGGGGAATCTTCCTTTCCCGTAAACTCTCGCCTGCAAGCCATCATCGCACGGCCGCGGCGCGTCCGCTGGCTGCCCCGGGTCCCGCTTTTGGGACCTGGGAGCGGCCTACCGCCGCAGCCACAGGTCAGCCGCCACAAACACCAGGAAGACCGTCGCAATCACCCCGTTCATCGTAAAGAACGCCGCATTCAGCCGCCGCAGGTCGCGCGGAGAAACAATCGCGTGCTCGTAGGCCAGCAGCAGCGCCACCGCCGCAATCCCCAGCCAGCCCACCGCCGCAAAGTGGAAGAGTGCCCCGAACCAGAGCAGCAGCGCCAGCATGGCCGCGTGCATCAGCCGCGCCACCCAGAACGCGCCGGCAATTCCAATCGCCTTCGGCAGGCTATAGAGCTTCACGGTGCGATCGTGTTCGTAATCCTGGCAGGCATAGAGCACGTCGAAACCGCCCGCCCACAGCGTCACCGCCGCCGTCAGCACCACGATGCGCGGGTCCAGGCTGCCCCGCACCGCGATCCACGCCGCCGACGGCGCCAGCCCCAGCGCCAGCCCCAGTCCCAGGTGCGACCACCGCGTCACCCGCTTCAAATAGCTGTAACCCAGCAGCACCGCCAGCACCAGCGGCGACAAGTAAAGCGTCAGCCGGTTCAGCTCCGCCGCGGCTGCCACAAAGACCAGTCCCGCCGCCACCGTAAACCCCAGCACAAACTGGCGCGAAAGCAGCCCCGCCGGAATCGCCCGGTTGCGCGTCCGCGGATTGGCCGCGTCCACGTCCGCGTCCGCCCAGCGGTTAAAGGCCATCGCGCACGACCGCGCCGCCACCATCGCCACCAGGATCCACCCCAGCGTCCCCCACGCCGGCAGCCCGTGCGCCGCCAGCAGCGCCGCCGTCAGCGCAAACGGCAGCGCGAAGATCGAGTGTTCCCACTTGATCATCTCCAGCGTGGTGCCCGTTTTTTTCAGAATGCCCGCCATCGGCCCTATCTGGCAGTGTAACTGAGGCCGGCCATCTCAATTCCTCATCGATATCCCGTCCCGCGGCGCAAAGAGAGACATCGATTCGCGGCCTACTGCGGTCCTTCCCTGCTCGGCTGCCCCTGCACCTGCAGATAGTTCTTCACGCTGAACACGCCCGGCACGCTGTTGGCCCGCAGAAACGCGATGTTCTTGTCCGAGGCGCTGTCCACCGTGCCGTACAGCTCCACGTGCCCGTTCTGCACCGAGATGCGGATCGGCCGCGCCGGATTGATTGCGTACTTGGTGAAGGTGGGGTAGTCATATATCGCGCGTGCCACTGCGGTCCGGATCCGCCAGTCGATCGACGACACAGGATCGACCTCGATCTCGTCGATCACGTCCTTGACGCCCGGCGTGGTGGCCGCCAGCGCCACCGCCGCGTCCCGATTCGGATAATCGTGGGCATGGCCGCCCAGCGTCACCACCCCATCCTCCACCTTCAGCCCAATGGCGTCAAAAACATTGCCGTAGCCCTCGCGGTTATACGCCAGCTCTTCGCCGAGTTTCTTTTCAAGCTGCGCATCGGAGACCTCGGCTCCGGCCACCTGAATGTCGTTGCGCACCGCCGTAATCCCCTTGGTGTGGCGGGCGCGGTTTCCCGCGTCCTCCTTGTCCTCGTAAAGCGCTACTGTGCCGGTCAGCGTCGCCATGCCGTCCGCCACGCTCACCTTCACGCTCTTGAACTGCTTCCCGCCCAGCCTCGCCGCCAGACGGCTGGCCGCTCCGTCCTCGCTTTGCGCCCTCCCGGCTGCGCCCCAGCTCCCCGCCACGCCCAGCGCTCCTTGCGGAAGCATCAGGAGCGTTCCGGCGACGGCGGCCGCCAGCACTCCGGTCCACAATCCGGTCTTCGTCGTACGCATCGTCGCATTCACGCGAATTCCTCCTTTTTGGCACCCGTTTTCTTCGCAGACGCGGCCGGCAAAAAGCCGCGTTCCACCTCTTATTGAAGATCACCGCTGCGCCCGGGAGGTTTCACCGGAGATGTGCCTGCGCTGTCCGGCAGCCGCCTTCAACGATATTTTGGGGAAAGTACGCCGGTCTCAAGCGCGTGGCCGGCATGTGCAGCGGCCTGTCGAATCGAAGTCTTGGACTTTGCGGCAACGCCTCTCAGCCTGGTTGCTTCTCACGCCGAGGCAGGCAACGGAGCATTGCCCTTTCATTATCACCCGCATCGTCTCCCGCGTGTTGAAAATTCCCGCCGTTCACAGGTATCGTGGAAGTCGAAAGAAACTCTTCCCCCGTCCGCGTCATTTCTAAAGAAACTCCCCAGGCGCCCTGGTGCCCACCGGCCCCTTGCCGCCTGCGCCCCGTTCGACTCCCTTCGAGCGGCTCGCAGAAGCGGCCCGGGAGTCCCGTGGAGATGAAACCTCGCGTCGCCCGACTCAACTTGTACCGCGTGAGGAGGCTCCCCCATCAATGAACCGGTCCGCCATCAACCGATCGATCGCCGAAGCCACCGAATTCTTTGCCCGCCATTGTTTTGCGCTGCCTCCTTTTGCCAGCTGGGAGCCTCAGGAGTGGCAAAGACGCGGCAGAGAGGCCGACGAAGTCCGCTTCCTGCGCCTGGGCTGGGACGTGACCGACTACAACTCCGGCTGCTTTGAGACGCTTGGCACCACCCTCTTCACCCTCCGCAATGGCTCGCGGGCCGGCGGAAAGGTCTATGCCGAGAAGATCATGCTCCTCCGCGCCGGCCAGGCCACGCCTTTCCTCTACCACATTCACAAGACCGAGGACATCATCAACCGCGGCGGCTCAGGTACGGGCCGCGTGGCCGTTCAGTTCTACAACTCCTCGCCGCAGGGCGGCCTCGAAGAATCTCCCGTCCTCGTCGTCTGCGACGGCATCCGCCGCAAACTTCCCGCCGGCGGCGCCGTCGTTCTCGAACCCGGCGAATCCATCACTCTCACGCCTTATCTCTACCACGCCCTCCGCGCCGTCGACCGTCACGCCCTCATCGGCGAAATCGCCACCGTCAACGACGACGCCACCGATAACATCTTCCTCGATCGTCTGCAGAGGTTCCCCGGAATCGTCGAGGACGAGCCGCCCCTGCGCCTGCTCTGCCACGAGTATCCCGATGCGCCGCAATAAATGCCCCTGTTGGCTGGCCCCGCTCGCGAGTCCGCAAAAAAGAATGCCGGCAGGCCTGGTCTTGAGACCAGAACCCACCGGCAGGTGAATCCTCACGGAACATCCGGTCCAGCCCCGCCAGTTGCTGCCGGGCCGACCATCATCTCACAGCCGCTTCTTTACTCTCCCGACGGGCTGGTGCTGGGCTGCCCTTCCACCTGCAGGAAGTTCTTCACGCTGAAGACGCCCGGAACTTCGCTGGCCCGCATATAGGCGATCTGCTTATCCATCTTCGAGTCCACCGTCCCGAACAGCTCCACGTGCCCGTTCTGCACCGCGATCCGGATCGGCATCGCAGGGTTCAGCGCGTACCTGTTCAGCTCCGGAGTCCCATAGATCACCCGCGCTTCCGCCATCCGGATTCGCCAATCCATCGGAGACACCGGATCGACCTGGATGTGGTCGATCACGCCCTTCACGCCCGGCGTCGTCGCCACTTCGGCCACGGCCGCGTCGCGGTTCGGATAGTCGTGCGTGCTTCCGCTCAGCGTCACCACGCCATCGTTCACCTGCAGGCCGATGGCGTCGAAGACATTACCGTAGCCCACGCGGTTATATGCCAGCTTCGGCGCCAGCTTGGCCTCAAGCTTCGCGTCCGGCACCGTGGGCCCGGCTACCGCGATCTCGTTGTCCACCGCGGTCACGCCCTGCGTCGTCTTCACCTTGTGGCCAGCCTGTTCTTTGTACGCATAAAGACTCACGCTGCCGGTCAGCGTGGCCACTCCGTTGTTCACCGTTACCTTCACGTCCTTAAACTGCTTGCCCTTGAGCCGCGCCTCGGCGTGCTGCGCGGTTAAGCTGCCCTGCGCCGCCTGTGCGCCGCCCATCGCGGCTCCCAAAGAAATTTGGGGAAGGCACAGGAGGGCGCCGGCGAGTGCGGCCGCAATCATGCCGGTCCGCATCGAACGCATCGTCTTCTTGGTCATGCGAAGTTCCTCCTCCGTTCTCTCGATTACTTTCGGCCGGGCCGCGCTGCTGCCGCAGCCCGCCGTCCACTTGCACTAACACGGATGCGGCTCGAATGTTTTGGTTACAAATCCGGAATAATGCGGATAGCCATCGCCTGTTTAGGCACGAAAACCCGCGCCCGGCGCGGGTTTTCTTATACTTCGCCTTTGGAATTTTGGAACTCCCTTCAATGCTGATGCGTCTAACTTGAAGGTGGAGTTTTTGCGCCTCGGAGTTCTATTTATAGCGCCGGGTCGCTTTAATCACCATTGAAAACACGCCTGACTCGTCGCGCGCTACCACCAGCGAAACGTGCCGGTTGACCGCGAACTCCGCTTGCAGCAGTTGCTGTCCGGTCGTGTCCACGTCGGTCGCATACGTCAGTGTCACGTTGCGCCCGAACTGCTCCTGCACGGTGATGCGCGACGTCGAGTTCCCCAGCGCCCCCAGATAATTCGGATCGATCTTCACCGAACCGGCCCCAAACAGCTTCTGCACACGGCTGCTCACCGTCGCGTTCAGCGCCCCGCCCAGCAGCGCATCGGTGGTCGGGTTCGTCAAAGACTGTTGTTGCTGCTGCGTATACAGCCGCTCCTGGTTCTGGGTGTGCCCCAGCGCCAGCAGTGAGATCACGTCCGTCTCGGGCAGCGGCGGATCGCTCCGGTAGTTCACCGTCATGCGGTCCGGCGGTGTCCCATGCACTTCCAGCGTCACGTCGTAGTCGTCCACCCGCGCCGTCGCGCTCATGTCGACATTCGGCTCGATGCGCACCGGATTTGTAAACGTGATCTCGCCGTGCTGCAGCTCGTAGCGCGTACCCGCAATGGTCGCCGCGCCTTCGGTAAGTGATACCCGCCCCAGCAGCGACGGATTCGCCACCGTCCCACGCACGCGCAGGTTCACATCGCCCGCCAGCTTCGCATACGCATTCTGGAAGTTCAACTGCGGCGACGATACGATGTGTACGTCCAGGCGAATATGATTCGAGGGCGCCTCCGGCGGTGCCACCTTTTCCACCGCCGCGTTGGCCTGCACCGCCAGCGCCGCCACATCCAGGTCCGGACTCACCGTGAATCGCGTGATCAGCACATTGCCCGTCAGCAGCAGGTTCCGCTCTGGACCCTCCAGCCGCAGCGTGGTGTCGGCCAGCGAGCTGATCCCCGGAGGGTAGCGAATCCGGATTCCCTTCCCGGTCACGCTCAGGTCGGCAAAGATCCCGTGCTGGTAAGCAAGGTAGCCGCCCACGCTCAGCAACCCGCCGCCGCTCATCGCCGTCAGCGACCTCACCTCCAGCCGGTTTTCGTTGAACACCAGCGTTCCGTGCAGTTGGCTCAGCCCGTTGGGAATGTCTCCCAGCGACAGCGAGCCATTCTGGAAATCGATGCGCCCCTCCAGGTTCGGGCTCTTCAGCGGGCCGTGCGCGCGCACCTCGAACGTCGTCTCGCCCGCCGCGGTCACGTCCGGGTCGAGGGTCTCGGCCAGTTTCAGGTTGATCGCGCCATTGCCGGAAAAGTCCATCCGCCGCGCGCCGTTCAGCTCCATCGTCCCCTGCGCATGAAGGTCCGTATCCTCGCCCGTCACGTGCAGCGGATCCAGATGAATGGTCCCGTCGGCCAGCGTCGCGTGCAGTCCGCCTTCGCTCTTCAGGTGCACCCCGGCCAGCGTCACCGCCAGCTCCTTGAGCTGCGCCTCGCCGCGCATCGCCGCCGGATCTCTGAGCGGTCCATCCAGGCTGATCGTGCCTGCCAGGGACGACTCGCCCGTCAGTCCCTCCACATGCGCCTGCTGCAGCAGCGCCGCGATATTGAACTCGGAAAACTTCGCCGTCGCCTGCGTCGCCAGACCTCCGCTCAGCTCCGTCTGGCCATTCAAAGTCAGCTCCGCCCCTTCCAGCCGCGTGGTCGCGTTGAACTTGAGCATCCGGTTCTCGGTGCGTGCCGTCAGTTGCAGCCCGCCCACCGGCTGCCCGCTCAGCGTCAGCCCGTTCAGCACCGCGTCGCCCGCGAGCTGCGGCGCCTCCGGCGTCCCCGAGCCTGAAGCCGTAAACCACAGCTTGCCCGTCGCCTCCAGCCCATGCCGCCTGAACCACGCCACGCGCCCCACGTCGATTCCCGCGCCCGCCGCCTTTGCCTGGAACTGCCGCGATTTCAAATCGTAGCTGCCCGATCCTGACACGCTGCCCGCCGGCTCGCTCAATACCGCCGAGGTCAGGTGCAGGATCCGGTTCTCCAGCGACCCTTGCACCCGCGCACGCTTCACCGGCTCTCCATAGAGGCTCCCGCCATTCAGCTCCACCCAGCCCGAGCCGTTGGGCGCCTGCAGCGGCCCGCCGACCGAAAGCTGCGCGTCGAGCGTACCGGTGACCGGGAGCTTCGCAACAACAAACGGCTGCAGATCGCTCACCGCAACTTTGGTCGCCTCCATCTGCGCATGGATCTCCGAATCGGCCCCAAAACCCGTGCGTTCGCCCGGCCCGCCGCCCTGCGCATCCAGCGTCCCGCTCACGTCCAGCCGCGCCGCGCCGCGCTCCAGCACCGCCTGCTGAATCGAGATCCGCGCCGCCGCGTAGCTTCCCGTCGCCTCTGCCGAATCGAAATGCACCAGCCGCGGCTGCCCGCCGGCCGCCGCCGGCATCTCCACCCCCAGCTGCGTCGCCTGCAACACGCCCCCAATCCGCGGCTGCACCAGCGAACCCGTCCAAGTCCCGCGAAAGCTCGCCTGCCCCGCCAGCGACACCGGCAGCGCCGCCACGCCTGCCTTCCCGTCCCGGTGCAGCCCCAGCGCCCGCAGCACCGTGTCGAAGTCGGCCAGGTTGCTCGATTCAAAATCCAGCGCAACCGCCGTTGGGCTCGTCACCGGATACGCGCCCAGGTGCCCCTTGGCCTCCAGCCGCGTCCCCGGCATGGCCAGGCTCAGCTCCCGCAGATTCACCGCGCCGTCCCGCTGCGTGTAGGTCGCATCCACCACGCCGCGCGCCGGATTCTCTCCCGGCGCGCCCGCACCCGATGGGCTCAGGTTGAGCTGCGCGCTGACCTGCACCGATCGTGGATCCCCCTTTGCCCACGCCGCCGTCGCCGTTCCGTTCACCGCGGCATCGATGCCCAGCCTCTGGAACGGCGGCTCGCTCACCATGTCCAGAATCGTGTCCAGCGAGACTCTCTTGAACTCCGCTCTCACCTTGCCGTCCACGGGAATCACCAGGGGCTTGGCGCGGACAAACGTCTGCTCAGGCGCGGCAGCCTTCCCACGCGCACCTTCCCGCCGCCCTCTTCTCGTGGCGGCCCTTGGTGTCACCTTCAGGTCAATCTCCGGATCGGCCGGCGCCATCACCGCCGCTCCCGGAACAGGCGGCAGCCAGTGCATCAACGCGACAGTCCCGTCGATCTCCCCGCCCTGCCGGAGCCGCGCCACGACCCGGCTGATCATCAGCTCCGACGCGTCGGCATGAACCCGCGCGTCCAGCCGCACCCCCTGCGCCCGCACACCCGTCCCGATGTAGGATCCATCCTCCACGTGTACGCTGCCGTCCGCGCGGAACTGCCCGTCCGCGCCCGCCCCGGTCAGCTCCACATGGGCCACGCCCTCCGGCGTATACGGAAACCCCGTCGCCGGATCGAACAGCGCCATATCGAGGTCGCCCCTCGCCTTCGCCTGCCAGTGCGGGTGTGCAAAGTCCTCCATCTGTCCCGTGATCTCGAGCTTCTGCCGCGCGCCTTTGCCCTCCCAGGTCACCAGCTCCAGCCTCCGCAGATACGCCGCCGTCCGCGCCAGATCCACCACGGCCTGCAGCCGTCCGTGCCCCACCGGCGCCTTGCTCCGCGGCCCTCCGCGCACCAGGCTCAGGTCCGTCGCCCCCACTTCGATCCGGTAGCTCTCCGCCTGCCTGCGCGTGGCCGGCGCGTACCCCAGCACCACCGACACATCCCTCGCCCTCAGATCCAGCGGCGCATAGCGGTTCTGAAAATCGAACGCTGCCGCCCGGTTGTCGTAATCGATCGTGCCGTCCTCGATCGAAACCCGCCCCGCCTTCGCGTCAAACAGCGTCTCCACCATGGGCTTGCCCGGCCGCCGCTTCCGCGCTGGCGTCGGCACATTGGTGGTCCCGTCCGGATAAACGGTCAGGTGCAGGCTGGGCCGCTCCACGTCGAGCTCGCGCAGCTCCACGTGCGGGCTCACAAGGCCCAGCACGCTCAATTGCACGCGCAGATTGCCGATCTCGGCGTAGGGCGCCTCGCCCGCGCCCTCGCGCCCGTGGACCGTCACGCCGCCCGCATCGGCCTCCAGCCGCAGCAGGTGCCACTCGAACGACGCAATCTCCACGCGCCCGCCCGTCGCCGCTTCCACCTTGGCCACCAGCCACCGGCGCACCAGCCGCTCGCACTGCGCCGAGCTCGCCCAGAAGTAAAACCCCGTCAGCGCCACCAGCAACAACGCCGCGCCCCCCGCGATCGTCAGCGGGACGTGGCGCAGAAAGAACCGCCGCAGCCGGCTCGGCCTCCGCGGGGCAGCGGCTCCGTCTGGCGTCTTATCCCCGCGGCTCATTCGCTCGCGTCTCCCTTCGCCGCCGCGCCCTGCGCCGTCTCCAGCGCCGGGTCCAGAATCTCCACATCGCCCTGGCTGCGCAAACTCTCCAGCCAGTTCTCGAACAGCACGTTCACCTGCTGCTCCAGCAGGATCTCCCGGATGCGCGGCTCCACCTGGCTCAGCGCCGGCGCCTGCGCCCCCTCGGGATACTGCGGCAGCAGCGTGTCGCTGTAATACTTCTCGATCTGTTCCCGCGGAATCACGATCCCCTGCCGGAACCGCTCCTCGATGAACCCCAGGATCTCCATCCGGTTGCGCACGTACGCCCGCACCCGCCCCTCGGTTAAATGGTGAGTGCTCAGGAACGCCTGCCAGCCCGCATCGGTAGCGCAGTGCGCCCGCATGCAGGCCGGCAGCTCCCGCCGCAGCTCCCCGATCCGCGCGTCGACCGCCTCTTCCTTGGGCCTGAGCGACTGCAAGTCCTCCTGCCGGATCTGCTGCTGGATCAGCGTGCGGCTGATCAGCTCTTCAAGCGCCCGCTGCGGCGTCGGCGCACCCTTGCCGGTGTTGCTCGGGTCGATCGCCGAGAGCTCGATGTCCGACTGCACATCGCTCATCAGGATCACCTGCCGGTTCACCACCGCCACCACGCGATCCAGCACCGCCGCAGTCGAACTCTCCGCCCGCCCCAGGGCGCCGAGTGCCGCAAGCGCCGCGCAGCCCGCCAGCCGCGCCATCCCGCGCCGCCACGCGCCCCGCACTCGCCCGCGTCCATTCATCAGAATGCCTGCCCCAGGCTGAAGAAGAAGTTGAAGTGGCTGGCCTCGCCCACGTGCGGCTGTGTCGACAAATTCGAGTAGTCGATATCCACCGGAAAGATCGGAGGGTTCAGGTTATAGCTGAAGTCCAGCCGGATCGGCCCCACCGGCGTATGGTAGCGCAGACCGATCCCGGGCGTGTGCGAGAAGTAGTTGAAGCTGCACACCCCCTGCGGCCCCGTCGAGGTGATTGGCCCCGGCGGACTGTTGTCGTCCGTGGTCGGAGTCAGCGCCGTCGGCGACTCGCACTCGGAACGGTCCGGCTGATGAATGCGCAGCGCGCTGATCCACGCGTCCCCCGCGTCCGCGAACGCGTTCCCCATATCGTGGAACAGCACAAAGCTCAGCGAGTTGCCCAGCCACGGCAGCGTTGGCGGCGGCAGCCGCAGCTCCGTCTGGTTCAGCAGCACACCCGCCCCGCCCACCGGGTAGCCCGTCTCCGGGTCGCGCGGCCCCGCCGCGTTCTGTGAGAATCCCCGCAACGACAGCGCGCCGCCAGCATACAGCCTCTCGGGCAGCGGAATGAACTCGCCGGCCGGCGCTCCAAACGCCCGCACCTGCCCGTAGCGCGTGTTCCGTGCCAGCACAAACCGCCCCTTGTCGAAGCTGTAGTAACTCGAATTCGAAAGATCGATGCGGTTGAACTCCGCCTGCGCTCCCAGCGGCGACGACGAAAGAAAATCCTGAAAACTGGTGTACGTCCCCCGGTGCGCGTCCAGCGGTGTGTCCCGCGTATCCCGTATCCACGTAAACGAAGGCCCCGCGACCCGCGTGGCCGTAGAAAGCTCCTTCAAATCGCATGGGCACACCTGCAGGCTGCTCGCCGCCACCTGCACCCGCCGGAAGTCGTACTCGTACACAAAGGTGTTGGCGCGCGACAGCACCGAGCCTGGCGACCCGAAGTGCTGCGCCCACCGGAAACTGCTCTCCAGGCGCGATGCCACATACGTCGTCACATCCTGGCTGTTCGCATACCCGCCTGAAAATGTGAAACTCAGGTTGCGGCTGCCCTCGAACCGCGGAATCTGGTACAGAAAGTTGAGATTCTGTTCCAGCAGGCCGTACGAGCCCTGAAGCGATGCCGACTCGTTCCGCCCGAACAGGCCGTTGCGCGTGATATCGGCCACCACGCGCGGACTCACACCCGTCTTGCCGTACGGGCTGCACGGAACTCCGCTCGCGAAGGCTCCCTGGCAGTTCTTCTCCGGCTGCCCCGTCTGCGCCTCGAACCCAAAGCCGTAGGTCAGCGTCCATCGCCGCGCCTCCGACGTCTGCAGCAGCACCGTCTTGTCCGTCTGCGCGCCCTCCGGATTCACCACTGACGCGTTCACCTCGTTGAACAGCCCAAAGTCGTACAGGTTCCGCTGCGTGTCCGTCAGAGCCGCCTCGTTCAGCGGGTCGCCCGCATGGATCGTGACCGCCCGCTCCACCGTACTCTGATGCGTATAGTGCAGCCCGGTCAGCAGCACCTTGCGCACAAACGTCTGCGGCCCCTCGTCCACATTGAAAGTCACGTTCACTTTGTCCGGATTCGCCGCTTCCGGTTTTTGCGCCACCGTCACCTGTACATCGTCGAACCCCTGGGCCATATACGCGTTCAGCAGCGCATTCCGGTCGCCCGCCAGGTTCTGCGGCGAGAGCGGCTGCCCCGCCGCCGTGTTCATCAGCGCCGTCAGCTTGCTCGCTTCGATATGTGCGTTCCCCTCGATCTTCACCGCGCCCACCCGCAGTTGCGGCCCCTCGTCGATCCGGTACGCCACCCGCAACAGCGCTTCCTTCGTCCCCCGTTGCCGGCCGCCCCGGAACTCCTCAGTCCCTGCCCCCTGATCCCTGCCCCCTGATCCCTGCTCAATCTCCGGCGTCACCTTTACGCTGGCGAACCCGTTCTGCTGGTACACTCCCTCCAGCGCGCTCACGTCCGCCGACACCAGCGCCTGGCTGTAGATCCCGTGCCGGTCCAGCGTGTCCGCCGCGCGAACGCTCAGCAATCCCTCCAGCGTTGCCGCATCGAAGAAGTGGTTGCCTTCCACCTTCACCTGCGCCACCCGGCTCTGCTCGCCCAGCTTCACCTTGAAGACGATCTCCACCAGCCCCGCGCGCGGCGTCTCTTCGCTGTGATCCACGCTCACGTTGAAGTAGCCCTGTCTCTGGAAGTAGTCCCGCAGCCGGCGGTTGCCCTCGTTCAGCAGGTCCTCGTCCACGGTTCCTTCCTCGTACACCGGAATCAGCCGTTTCACCACCTCCGGCGCAATGCTCGCGCCCTCCACATCCACCTTCACCACCGGTCCGCGATTCACCGAAAATCGAAAGTCCACCCTGTTCGCGGCAGGCGCGTACTGCTCGACCTCCAGCTTGATCTCCGCCTCCAGCCGGTCCTGCCGCCGGTAGTGCTTCAGGGCCCCGGCCAGCGCCCGGCTCACCGTATCCCGGTCCATGTGCGCGCCCGTCCGCAGCCGCGCCGCCCGGCAGAACTCATTCACGCTCATCCCCGCATCGCCGGTCAGCTCCACCTTGCCCACCCGCGCCTGCACACCCGAGTCCACCTTGAACACCACGTCCACCAGTTGTTCGCTCGGATTCCCGGTCAGCGTCTGCTCGATCCTGGGCTCGTAGTAGCCGTCCTGCGCCAGCGCCGACCTCATCTGCGTGAGCGCCCGGTCCAGCTTCGCCTGTGTAAACCGCGTTCCCGGCGTCAGTTGCGCCGCGCTCTCCAGTTGCGTGTTCACCGTCGCGCCCTTGGCGCCGTACACGCTCGCCGTTCCGATGAACCGCCGCGTCGCTCCCGCGAAGATCACCTCCACGCCCGCGCCCTGCCGCACCGCCCGCGCCTCCAGCGTGTCGTAAAGTCCGGTCGCATACAGTTGCCGCAGGCTCTCGCGCAGTGCGCCTCGGCTCAGCGGCCTGCCCACGGCCAGCGCCAGCTTCCCCGGCAGCGGCGCCAGTTGCTTTGCGCTCACGCCCGAATACGCAATCTGCTCCACCGTGAGCCCCGCCCACGCCCCCAGATCGCCGCCGCCCGCCTGTTCTCCACCGTTGCCCGCCTGCAGTCCGCGGCACAGCGGGGCCGCCGCCAGCCAAAAACCCAGGGCCCACACCCGCCACAGACGCCCTGCCCGCCAACGCCGTTCAGCGCTCCTACGGTCGCGTCGTGCAGCAGGCCTTATGCGCAAAACCATCTCACCGCCAGATTTGGGAAACAACCGCAACCAACGTCCCGCGCGCAAAACATCGCTCTTCGATGCCGCCCGGACCTTGTCCAGGCTGCGCGCAAGTCGCTTCCCCCCTTATACTAACGAGAACGGCCTCTTCCCCGAGCAGCGCGCCGTCAATTGGACGCATCTGACTGTTACGAATGCCCGATTCTTCTTCCTCCAAGCGCCCGGCAAGCTCGACTGCAGCCAGGAATGGCTCAGCACCTTCCGGTGCGTCCGCGGATG
The DNA here is from genome assembly GCA_035508555.1 of Occallatibacter sp. Classification (GTDB taxonomy): domain Bacteria; phylum Acidobacteriota; class Terriglobia; order Terriglobales; family Acidobacteriaceae; genus Telmatobacter. The sequence goes on from DATJMU010000052.1 coordinate 17,495, forward strand.
CCGCTTCTTCGCCGACCGGGCCCCTCTCCACTCCCGACCCCGTCGAGTCCGACGCCCTTGCCCGCGCCCAGGCCGGCGACCACATCGCCTTCGCCCACCTCTACTCGCTCCACAAGCGCCGTATCTACTCCCTCTGCCTCCGCATGGTCGGCAATATCGCCGAAGCCGAGGACCTCACCCAGGAGGCCTTCCTCCAGCTCCATCGCAAGATCGCCACCTTCCGCGGCGACTCTGCCTTCTCTACCTGGCTGCACCGGCTCGCCATCAACGTCGTCCTCATGCAGCTCCGCAAAAAAGGCCTCTCCCTCATCTCCCTCGACGAAGCCATGGAGCCCGCTCCCGAGGAGGGCCCCGGACGCAGCTTCGGCGCCTCCGACCTCGTCCTCTCCGGCGCCATCGACCGCCTCGCCCTCGAGCGCGCCGTCGCCGACCTCCCCGCCGGCTACCGCCTCATCTTCATCCTCCACGATGTTGAGGGCTACGAACATAATGAGATAGCCGCCATGCTCGACTGCTCCATCGGCAACAGCAAGTCACAACTGCACAAGGCGCGCCTCAAGCTCCGCGAGGCCCTGCGCGCCCAGCCTGCTCCCGAGCCTTCATCCCGCACTTCCCCCCAGGCAACGGAGGAAGAGGTGCACTCATGAAGTCCAGCCCCGAAAACATGAACTGCACCGACTTCCAGGCCCACCTTCCTGAACTCATCGCCTCCGGAGAAGACCTGAGCTCGCACCCCCACTTCAGCACCTGCGAGCTCTGCCGCGCACTCCTCGCCGACCTTGAAACCATCGCCCAGGCCGCCCGCGACCTCTTCCCCTCCGTCGAGCCTCCTGACGATCTCTGGTCCCATATCGAAACCGCCATTCAGGCCGAATCCAACTCCAACTCGTCCCCGGCCAAGCCCCAGCAGCGCCCCGACAGCAAATAAGCCGCGCCGTCTCTCGCTCTCACCAGGCCGCACTTGCCAGCCGTCCCTTGCCCTCCCCAGCTTCCAGCTCGGCTCGTCGATCTCCCCTTCCGTAGCCTGAACCGCCTCTTCAGTAAGCAATCGCGCGCCTGGAGCTCACTTGCCCCTGCGGCGGCAAAGTGCGCGGCAACGATGGGACACGCGCGTTCGCTGCCTTGGGCCCATCCCCAAGACCGCGTGATCGCGACCGATGTGATCGGGGTCAACGGATTTCCTTGCGGATTTTCGTCTTGTGTGATGGTGCTCACAGTCGAACGTGTTTAGGTGCGTGAAAGATGTTCAGCAGCGTGACACAGGACGCTCTTCAAAGAGTGCTCCAAAATGTAACACCTGCTATAGCGGTTCCAGGGTTGCTGTACCCCGAAACGACACCACCAAGTCTCCGCAACCATCCGGGCGCGGCGACCTTGAATGAGCTCAGAGACGGGAACGCCTGCCCTGAAACCGCTCGAAGAGAGGCGGCCTGCAAGGGCTGCATGAGTAAAGGACGGACCGGCCACTCCGGGGAATTCCCTGGGGATGGACGCTGGCGAGGAGCGTTCGGCGGGTAGGACGGCGGCGGCCAAGCGAGGACCGCGGCTGCGGAGGAAAGGACGAGGTGGAAGGATGAAACGAGTTCTGCTGAACGTGAATGGCGTGGACCGCTCGCTGGTGGTGGACGGGAAGAAGTCGCTGGCGGATGTGCTGCGCGAACAACTGCTGATGACCGGCTGCAAGGTCTGCTGCGACGACGGCCAGTGCGGCACCTGCACGGTGATCATCGACGGGAAGGCGAAGCGGGCGTGCGTGACGGCGATGGACAAAGTGCCGGAAGGCGCCAAGATCACGACCATCGAAGGGATCGGCACCCCCGAAGACCTGCACCCGGTGCAGGTGGCGTGGATGGCCCACGGCGGCGCCCAGTGCGGCGTGTGCTCGCCGGGGTTCATCATGTCGGCCAAGGTGCTGCTGGACAAGAACCAGAACCCGACCCGGGAGGAGGTGCGGAAGTGGTTCGACGTGAACCGCAACGCCTGCCGGTGCACGGGCTACAAGCAACTGGTGGATGCGGTGATGGACGCGGCCAGCGTGGTGCGCGGCGAGAAGAAGAAGGAAGACCTGCTGTTTGAGCCCGCCGAGAACGGGAGCATTCTGGGGTCGAAGTACCACCGGCCCTCGGCGCTGGCCAAGGTGACGGGGACCTGGGACTTCGGCGCGGATGTGGCCTTGCACATGCCTCCGGACACGCTGCGGCTGGCGCTGGTGCAGGCCGAGGTTTCGCACGCGAATATCAAAGGCATTGACACCAGCGAGGCCGAGAAGATGCCCGGCGTGGCCAGGGTGATTACCTGGAAGGACGTGAAGGGCAAGAACGCGATCACGGGATTGATCACCTTCCCGACCAACAAGGGCGACGGCTGGGACCGGCCCATTCTGTGCAAGGAAAAAGTCTTCCAGTTTGGCGACGCAATCGCGATTGTGGCGGCCGATACCGACGCGAACGCTCGAGCCGCGGCGGCCAAGGTGAAGGTGGACCTGGAAGTTCTGCCCGCGTATATGAGCGGCTGGGCGGCGATGGCGCCGGACGCGATCGAGATTCACCCCGGAACGCCGAATATCTACTACGAGCAGGGAATCCAGAAGGGCGAGGACACGGCTCCGCTGATGGAAAACGCCGCGTATACGGCGGAGATCGAGACCTACTGCAGCCGTCAGCCACACCTGCACCTGGAGCCGGACTGCGGATGCGCGTATCTGGAGGACAACGGGCGGCTCGTGATCCAGTCCAAGAGCATCGGCCTGCAGCTGCACGCAGCCATGATCGCGCCGGGCATCGGCGTCGAAGGCGACAAGCTGCGGCTGATCCAGAACGGCGCGGGCGGGACGTTCGGGTACAAGTTCTCGCCGACCATGGAGGCGCTGCTGGGAGTGGCTTGCCTGGCGACGGAGCGGCCGGTGTCGCTGGTGTACTCGCAGTACCAGAACATCACGTATACCGGCAAGCGTTCGCCCGGCAACGTCAAATGCAAGATGGGCGCCGATAAGGACGGCAAGATTGTGGCCATGGAGACCGACTGGTGGATCGACCACGGCCCGTACTCCGAGTTCGGCGATCTGCTGACGGTGCGTCAGGCGCAGTTCACGGGCGCTGGGTACGACATCGCCAATATTCGCGGTAAGGGCAGGACGGTGTGCACCAACCACGCGTGGGGCTCGGCCTTCCGCGCCTATGGGTCGCCGCAGGCCTTCCTCGCGTCGGAGATGCTGGTCGACGTGCTGGCCGAGAAAGCCGGGATCGACCCGTTCGAGTTCCGGTACAGGAACATCTACCGGCCGGGCGCGACCACGCCCACGGGTCAGACGCCGGATGTCTACTGCCTGGAAGGGCTGTTCGACCTGCTGCGGCCGAAGTACGAGGAAGCGAAGAAGCGCTGCGAGGCGTTTTCGGTTCCGGGCAAAGCGCGGGGCGTGGGGGTCTCGGTGGGCATCTACGGCTGCGGGCTGGACGGGCCGGACGGCTCGGAGGCGGCCATCGAGCTGAACCCGGACGGCACGGTAACCCTGCTCAACTGCTGGCAGGATCACGGGCAGGGCGCGGACCTGGCGTGCCTGACCATCGCCCATGAGACGCTGCGGCCGCTGGGACTCAAGCCCGAGCAGATCAGGCTGAAGATGAATGACACCCTGCTGCCCAACAGCGGCCCCTCGGGCGGAAGCCGGTCCAATGTGTTTACCGGCAACGCGACCAAGGTAAGCTGCGAGATGCTGCTCAACGCCATGCGCAAGCCGGACGGGAGCTATCGCACCTACACCGAGATGGTGGCGGAGAAGCTGCCGCTGCACTACGACGGCAAGTGGGTGGCGACGGACTGCACAGCCTGCGACGCCGAGACCGGCCAGGGCAAGCCGTTCCCGGTGTACATGTACGAAGTGTTCATGCCGGAGGTGGAGGTAGATTTGGCCACCGGCAAAGTCAAAGTCGTGAAGTTCACCACGGCTGCCGACGTAGGGACGATCATCAACCGGGCAACCGTCGAGGGTCAGATCTACGGCGGGCTGGCGCAGGGCATCGGCCTGGCGCTGACCGAGGACTTCGAGGACCTGAAGGTGCACACCAACCTCAAAGCGTGCGGGCTGCCCTACATCAGCGACATTCCGGACGACATCGAGATCCTCTTCCAGGAGACGCCGCGGGACCTGGGCCCGTTTGGCGCGGCCGGCGTGGGCGAGGCTCCGCTGACCGCCCCGCATCCGGCCATCCTGAACGCGGTGTACAACGCCTGCGGGGTCCGCATCACGCGGGTTCCGGCGCTGCCCAAGGTGGTGAAGGCGGCGTTGGAGGCCAGGGGGCGCGAGCTGGCGCACGCATAACTCGGCAAGACTGAACCTGAGGGTCCGGAGCGGGAATACGAAGCGCTCCGGACCCTTTTGCTTTGGAGGGCGTCAGCCTCGCGAGGGGCTGCCGGAATGGGCTACCGTTCGAGGGCTTCGCAGTCCCAATGACCGAGAGAGGCCCCGGCGCGGTAGGTGGATTCACAGAAGTCGAGCAGCGCGGCGGAGGGCGATGCTGCGCCGCGGACGGCGTCGTACATCAAGATGAATTCGCTGAGCTGCGGATCGTAGTGCGCGGCCTGCGGCCGGACCGGGGCGGTGGAGAATCCATCGGGCTGAGGGGCGGCGTAGCAATAGAAGGCCGGATCGCCGAGGCCGGCGCCGGGCCAGAAGCCGACGCTGCTGACCTCGTGGGAGTAGGCTTCCCGGGTAACCGCGTCGGCGCCGGGACGGTCGGGGGCGCGGCGGCCGGAAAAGCGCGTGACCGCCAGGTCGAAGCTGCCCCAGAAGAAATGGATGGGGCTGCATTTGCCGATAAAACCCGAGCGGAATTTTTGAAAGACGGTTTGCACGGAGAGGAGAATGCGCCAGAACCTCTCGACGGCCTCGCGATCGTAGGCGGCGTGGGTGCGATCCTCGTTAAAAGGAATCGGATTGGGGACCTCGACGGGCGTGGTCCAAATCCTGACATCGATACCGGCCTCCCGCAGCATGGCCATCGATTCGTGATAGAAGTCGGCGACAGAACAGGGAACGAGAGGGAGAACCTGCTCGCGGCCTTCGGCAGTATGCAGCACAAACTGATGGCTGAGAAAGTCGAACTGGAGCTCAAAGGCGCTGCCGCGATAGGGAATGGCCGAGGTGGTGAGCCCGCGCGCATTGACGTAGAGCGGCACGTGCCACCAGTGGTTGGCGGGGGGCGCGAGCGCGAGGCGGACCTTGCCCACGATCTGCGTCCACATGTGCAGGGTTTCGCAGGTTGGCTGCCACGAGGCCAGGGGCAGCGCGGGCCAGCACTCCGGGGTGTCGATTTGTTTTGCCGAATCCATTTGCCTGCTCTTTCCAGACTGGATAACCCGACCGCAGGGACGATTCCGGCCAAGGGAAGCCGGGGCGGAACCCATTCAAGGATACAGCGGCTTCCGGAGGCGGTGATGGGCCTTCTTGTAGCACAATGTGGGACGGTCCGCGTCTTTGCGTGATCGAGGCTTCAGAGGAGTGATTCGGGGTTCCTTTTGGATTGGCGGCCAAGTGGGCGGACGTCAATCCTGGGCATTCGGGAGTTTTACGAGGTCAATCGGGATTCAGGCGTGCCCTGTTGAGGTCGATGGAGTCCCCGGTCCCCAAGTACGAGGGACCGGACTCCCGCCACGTGGTTTAGAAGGGTCGAGCCGCTCCGAACTTTTTTGCCGGAAGGATGACGGAAACTCCGCTCAGAACGTCAGCCTCAGCCCGAACTGCAGTTCCCGCATTCCGGACGCTCCCGTAATCCTCCCGACCTGGCTGGAGGAGAGCGTGCTGTTGGGATTGGAAAGACTGACCAGGTTAAAGACGTTGGTGCCTTCGGCCCGCGCCTGCAGCGTGAAGCGCTCCCAGACCGGGAAATCTCGGAAGATGGCCATATCCACGTCCTTGTAGCCGGGTCCGTCGATATAGTCGCGGGGCGCGTCGCCATCGGTGCCGATCGGATTGGGGACGAAGGCCGCCGGATCGAACCACTCTGCCATCACCGCAGCCCGCGACCGGTGCGGATCGAGAACCGGAATCCCCACCACGTTGGGGCGATCGGTGTTATTGCCGTCGAGATTGTTGTCGGTGCCGGTGGTGATGGTGAACGGAGAGCCGCTCTGGAGATTGATGATGGGCGAGATCCGCCAGCCATTGGCGGTCTCGCGGACCAGCCGGCTCTGGCCGCGATAGAGATTGGGCGACCAGACGAAAGCCGCCACAAATCGATCGCGGATGTCGTTGTCGGCCCGGCCGCGTTCTTCCTGGAGATTGTCGAAGTCCTGGGCCGTACTGTCGCTCGATTCCATTCCCACGCTCTCCCAGGTCTTGCTCCAGACGTTCCAGGTGCGCAGCGTGAATTCGTTCCCCATCCGCACCCTGGCCTGGGCCAGCAGCGAGTGATAATCCGCCGTCTGGTTGGACCGGAGCTGGGCGATGGAGCTGAGAACCCCGGTGTCGATGGGCCGCCGGTTGTTGACGTTCTTGCTGGTGGCCGTGCTCGAATAAATGGGATAGTTCATGTCGGTAAGAAACGGGTCGCGGCGGTTCAGCGCTCCCACGTAGCCGATAGTGAACGAAGCGTAGCGGTTCAGTGACTGCTCCACTTCCAGATTCATCTGGTAGGTGTAGGGCCACTGGTAATTCGACGCAACCACCTGAATCTCCGCCGGCTCGATGAAGCGCGGATTGCTCGGAGTGAAGGTGTACGGATACGGTGAAACCCCGCCGGGCATATTGCCATAGGGATTAGTCAGCGACTGAATATCGTTGAACTGCTCGCGCACCGAGAAGGGCTGGTAGTTGCTCATCTCGTTCCACTCGTTGCCCGAGACGCTGCCCCAGAAAATGCCGGCTCCTCCCCGCAGCGAGGTCTTGCCATTGCCGAAGACGTCCCACGCAAACCCGACGCGGGGCGAGAAGTGGTTGAAACGCGTGTTGACGCCGCCGCGCGGAACGCCCTTGTCGCCGACGAAGAGCATCCCCAGAGGCGCGCTTGGCACCACCGTGGATTGAACGCCCTGGCTGAACTGCGCATAACGGTTCTGGGTGTCGGTGGGCGCCTGCTGCACGTCGTAACGGAGCCCCAGATTAAGCGTGAGCCTGGGAAGGATGCGGAAATCGTCCTGGCCGTAGAAACCGGTCTGCCAGTAGTTGTCGTTGGCGTTGTCGGGCGTGTCCTGATTCATGGTGACGGGCAGGCCGAGCAGGAAATCCGAGAGCGCGTTGCCTGAGAAGGTGCCCGTGAAGTTGAAGACACCGTAGTTATTCAGCTCCGTCTCCAGAACGTCTTTATCGAGCGCCACCTCGCCGCCGAAGGTGAACGAGTGCCGCCCATGGGTCCACAAAACGGCGTCGCGCAGTTCGTAGTAGTTGGAGCCGGCCAACGGGCCGTCGATGGCGTTGCCGGCCGTAAAGTACCCGCTCACGCCGATCTGCGGCAGCGACGGCGGGCCCTGCGGCATGAAGCTGGAACCATAGGCGTTCAGCGAGGTGGCGGGAAGGTTCTGGCGTCCGCCGATGTCGCGCACGTAGGTGATCCATGCCTGATTGACCAGGTTCGGGCTGATCGTCCAGTCGTCGCTCAGGTTCCCGTTCCACTGTCGCCAGACAAAGTCCTGCGCCGACCAGTCCGGAATGTTGCCGCCGGCCAGTTTCGTCTCAATGCCGCTGGTCTCGTAGATCGTTCCTGTCAACCGCTGCTTTGCGCCCATCTGATCGTCGATCTTGAGCAGAAGCTCGTTGGTGTTGTTATCGTTGGGCACGTAGCCCTCGAGGTTATTGAGAGGCAGGTTAGGCCGCGGAATGCCGGGCAGCCCGCTGGGAGGATTCAGCAGCGCCTGTGCGGTCTTGTTCAGATCTCCGGGAGAGATCACGTTGCCGGGGTAGGGCATCTTCGTCTTGGGATCGCAAACGATAAATTTCTTGGCAGCCTTATCGGCCGCGCTGAGCGGCTGCGAACACGATGTAATCGGGCCGCTCGAGGTGGGAAGGTCTTCGCTGAAGTCGCCCCCCGCCTGGGACGCATCGGGAACGATGGCGTTGTTATAAAACGCAGTGGTGATCTGCCGCAGCCCCGCGTAGCTGAAGAAGAAAAACATCTTGTTCCTGCGGATGGGCCCTCCGACCGTGCCGCCAAACTGATTGCGGTGCAGCGGCGTTGCAGTGGTGGAGTTGTAGTCTTTGGCGTCGAACGCCGTCTCGCGGTTGAACTCGAACAGCGATCCGTGGAATGTATTGGTCCCGGACTTGGTGATGACGCTGACCACCCCGCTCGGGAAGCGGCCGTACTCGGCGCTGTAGTTGTTGGTCTCCACGCGGAACTCCTGCACGGCGTCGGGATTGGGCAGGGTGTTGCCGTTGTCGCGAAGGCCCGTCATGTTGGTGCCGCCGTCGAGGTAGTAGTTCACCGAGTTGGTGTTGTCGATGTCAACCGCGCCGTTGATGAGGGTCGTCTGCTGCGGAAAGCCCAGCGTGTTGCCCGCGGTGTTGCTTTCGACGCCGGGCACCAGATTGAGCAGCGTGTAGACCTCTCTGTCCACAATGGGCAGGTTCTCGATCTCCCGGTTCTGCACCGTGGAGGCGACCGTCCCATTGGTCGTATTGATCAACGGCGCCGCGGACGTGACCGTGACCGTCTGCGCGGAGGCGCCCACGGTGAGCTGGGCGTTGATGGAGAGCGACTGGCCCACCTCAAGCGTTACGCCTTTTCTGACAAACGTCTTGAAGCCTGTGGCCGTGGCCGAGATCGTATAGGTGCCCACAGGCAGCAGCACGAGCCGGTACTCGCCCTGCGCATTGGCCGTGGCATGACTCGTAAATCCGGTGTTCACGTTTGTCGCCGTGACCTGGGCGTTGGGAATCGCGGCCCCGGTCGTGTCCGTCACCAGCCCGGAGATCGTTCCCGTCACGCCCTGCGCCCAGACCGCCGCCGTCAGCGCCGCGGCAAAGAGAACCCCAATCACTGCCCCGAAAAAGTCGAAACTCCCGCGCTTTCTCATTTTGGATACACCACCCTTTCAGTTGTGACGAAGCGCTTTCGTCCGAAAGGCTGGCGTTGGCTGGCTTTCCTGTCGACGCAATCCCGGGACGTCCGGCTGGTGGCCTGCTCCATCCGGCGCCGCGTACGGGTCGTTCCAATTTCATCCGCTGGCAAGCGCGTTCTAGTTACGTTCTAAGGCCCTCTAGTGCTTTGTCCGCGTGGTTTCGTAGCCGGACTATTGAACTTGGGTGCCCCAGGTCTCGCTTTTGAGACCTGGGAAATTACAAAACTACACGGTCACCGTACTAGTCCATTGTCCGCGTGGTTTCGTAGCCGGACCATTGAACTTGGGTGCCCCAGGTCTCGCTTTTGAGACCTGGGAAATTACGAAACCATACGGTCACCGTACTCGCTTAAGGAAACTTGGGACGGGTTCCACGCAGAAATACGCGCACGACCAAACCCTCCGACGTCTTAGAGCTCTCAATAGTCCGAAAAGTTGCCTCCGCCCTGAAGCCCGGGACGGAGTCTGTTTCGATTTTGTCGAAACCCTTAAGTACGTAGTCAAAACTATTCAAGCGCTTAAGTACGTACTTGCAACTTATCACTCCGCGGAGTGGTATCGCCGGCCCGGTTCCCCGGCAACGTCGGCATCGAGCCCGCATGGCCAGCGGCTCGGGTTCACTCGATGCGCAACGCGCGTTGTGGGTCCAGGCGCGACGCCCGCGTGGCGGGCATCCAGACGGCCAGCAGCGCCACCGAAGCCAGAACCATGGGGACGGTCACGAAGACCAGAGGGTCCCAGGCCTTGACCCCGTAAAGAAAGCTGGCGATGAGGCGCGTGAGTCCGAAAGCGGCCCCGATGCCAAGGACCACGCCAATCACGGCGAGCCGCATTCCCTGCCAGACGACGAGATTGCGGATGTGGCTGCGGCCCGCGCCGAGGGCCATGCGGATGCCGATCTCCTGCGTGCGCTGCTGCACGGAGTAGGCCATGAGGCCGTAGATGCCGATGGCGGCGAGGATAAGAGCGGAGGCTCCGAAGATCACGAGCAGAAGCATGTTGAAGTCCTGGCGCGCGGTGGACTCGACCACGATCTCGGTCATGGGCCGGACGCGCGCCACGGGAAAGCCTCCGCTGGCCAGCCGGAGCTGGCTGGTGAGGGCCGTCGTGTACTGGGCGGGGTCGCCGTGGGTCCGGACGACCCAGTACATGGGGCTGATGCTGGTGTTGAGGGCCGTCATGCCGTCCGTCACCTGGGCGTCGGGGATGATCATGAGCGGGAACGGGTCGCGGTTGAGTCCGCCGTCGTGGACGTCGGCGACGATGCCGACAATCTGGCGCGGCGGCTCGTCGAACTGCGGGCCAACCTCCTTGCCAATGAGGAGTTGCTGGCCCAGCGGGTCCTGTTTGGGCCAGTACTTTTTCGCGAAGGTCTCGTTGATGATGACGACGCCGGGCGCCGAGCCCGTGTCCTGCTCCGCGAAGGCGCGGCCGCGCACGATCGGAATCTTGAAGACGTCGAAGTAGCCGGGTGAGGCGCTCATCCACGCAGCGCCGCCGGTCCACGGAGACTTGCCGGACAGCGGCCGGCCGACGATGTTGAAGGGCAGGCCATACCCCACGTTCAGCGGCAGGCAGCAACTGAAGGCCGCCGCTTCCACGCCGGGGATGGCGTCGAGGCGCTGGCGGGCGTCCCTGGAGAGCTGGGCCACCGCGGCGGTCTTGTCGTAGCGGCCGCCGGAGAGAGACATCTCGAGGGTGAGGACGTGGTGGGCGTCAAAGCCGGGATCGACGCTCCGCAGCGCGATATACGTACGGATGAGGAGCGCGGCGCCCACCAGTAACACGAGAGCCAGCGAGACCTCGGTGATGACCAGCAGCGAGCGGGCCTTGCCGGAGCGGAATCCGGAGCCGGAGCGGCTGCTGCTCTCCTTGAGTGTGGTGTTGAGGTCGGGGCGCGCGGCCCCGATGGCCGGAAAGAGGCCGAAGAGGATGCCGGTGAGCACGGAGACGCCGAGGGTGAAGGCGAGCACGCGCCAGTCGACGCCCACCGAGGCGCCGTGCTCGCCGATGCGGGGCAGGCCGGCCGGGCTCACCGCCAGCAGGGCGCGGACGCCGATATAGCCAAGAACCAATCCCAGCACCCCGCCGATGAGCGAGAGCACCACGCTCTCGGTGAGCAGCTGGCGGACGATGCGCAGGCGGCCGGCCCCCATGGCGGCGCGGATGGCGAACTCGCGCTTGCGGCCGGAGGCGCGCACCAGCAGGAGATTCGCCACGTTGGCGCAGGCAATGAGCAGAACAAAGCTGACGGCGCCCAGAAGAATGAGCAGCGACGAGCGCGCCCCGGAGACGATAGAGTCGCGCAGGGGCTGGACGGCGAAGCCGTCCTTGGGGCCCATCTCTTCAGGATGAAGACGGCGAAACTCCTCGGCGACAATCTTGAGCCGGGCATTGGCCTGGTCAAGCGTCACGCCGGGCTTGAGGCGCCCGGAGACGAAGAAGTAATGGCCGAGGTTGGTGCTGTTGGGATCGATCTCGAAGGGAACCCAGAGGTCGGCCGCGGGGTCGGTGTAGAACGATCGGCCCAGGACGCCGACGATCGTGTACGGCTCGCCGCTGAGCGAGATGCTGGAGCCGACGATGCGGGGGTTGCCGCCGAACTTGCGCTGCCAGAATCCGTAGCTGAGTACCACGGCATTGGGGCCGTTGGGAGAGTCCTCCTGCGCAGTGAAGGTGCGGCCCAGCAGCACCGGCGCGCCAAACAGGCGGAAGTAATCCGCGGAGACGTGGATGCCGTGAACCTGCTCGGGAATGTCGCCGGTGAGGTTGAAGCCTGGCCCGCCAAAGTCGTAGGCGGCGACGTTCTGAAAGACAGAGGTCTGGGCCCGCCAGATGTTGAATTCGACGGGCGACGACGAGGTGCCGTTGCCGCCCGGCGATGTGCCCAGGAACTGCACGATGCGGCCGGGGTCGGGATAGGTGAGGGGCTTGAGCAGGACGTTGTCGACCACGGTGAAGATGGCCGTGTTGGCGCCGATGCCCAGGGCCAGCGCCGCAATCGCGGTGAGCGAAAAGGCGGGGCTGGCGATGAGGGTGCGGAGAGCGTACTTGAGGTCCTTGCCAAGATCGCCCATGGACAGGCCTGCTTTCACGGAGAGATTTGAAAAGCTTCTCGGGAAACCGGACGCGTTGTGCTGCCCGGGATACGCGGGCGGCAAGGAGATGGTTCCCGTTGGACGCAGGCAGGGTGGGAAAGGGAGAACGCGACGGCGAGTCTCCCTCCTTTTGTGGATTTAAAAATACTATTGTAAAAATAGCTATTCTGCGGCATACTGCCTGCATGGCGAAGAACCCGAAGCATCGCGATCTCTTTCCCGGGGCCCTGGAGGCGATGATCCTGCAGTCGCTGCGCCTGCGGCCCATGCATGGCTACGCACTGGTGAAGCACATCAAGCGGGTCTCCGAGGACCTGCTGCAGGTGGAGGAGGGTTCGCTGTACCCGGCCCTGCAGCGGATGCTCAGGGAGGGCTGGCTCAAAGCCGAGGAGGGCGTTTCGGCCAAGGGACGGCCCACGCGTATCTACCGGCTGACCGCGGCCGGCGAGCGGCACCTCGAGCAGGAGGTGGTGAGCCTGGAGCGGATGTTCGCCGGGATCACGCGGGTGCTTGCCGTCGCGAAGGCGTGAAAAGGCAGCGGAGCTGGCGGAGTCAGCGGAGTGGGCGGAGTGAGTGCGCGGACAGGGAATGCGGCACAATGTGCCCGGTGGGAGGTTGATCGTGACCGGTTTCAGGCGGCTGTTGGGACGGGGGCGGCGGTATGAGGATCTTTCCGTCTCGATCTTGGAGCATATCGAGGAGCGGACCGACGAGCTGATGGACGAGGGGCTGCCGCGCGCCGAGGCCGAGCAGCGGGCGCGGCGGGAGTTCGGAAACGTCGCGCTGATCGAGGAGCGGAGCCGCGAGCAGTGGCAGTGGGCGGCCGCAGAGCGGCTGCTGGCGGACCTGAGGCTGGCGCTGCGGCGGCTCGGCAGGTCGCCGGGATTTGCGGCCACGGTCCTGCTCACGCTGGCCATCGGCATCGGCGCCAACGTAGCCGTGTTCAGCGTAGTGAACAGCGTGATTCTGAAGCCGCTTCCCTACCCCGACTCCGGTCGCCTGGCGGCGCTGTGGCTGGATGCGCCGGGCGGCGGCCTCGCCAACTTCACCGATGGGCTGGAGCTCTCGCCATCGATGTACTTCACGTTCCGCGATCACAACCGCACCTTTCAGTCGATCGGGATTTGGACGCGGAGCCTCGCGAACGTGACGGGGATCGCCGTGCCCGAAGAGGTCAAGGCGGCCGCCGTGAGCGGCGGTGTGCTGGAGACGCTGGGTGTGCCGCCCGCGCTGGGGCGGTGGTTCACTGCAGGCGACCAGGACCCGCACGGAGCCGACACCGTGTTGCTGAGCTACGGCTACTGGCAGCGGCGCTTCGGCGGCGATCGCGGCGTGATCGGGCGCTCCATCCAGGTCGATTCGGTGACGCGCGAGATCGTGGGCGTAATGCCGCGCGGGTTCAAGATGGTGGATTACGACTTCGACCTGATGGTGCCGCTGGCCTTCGACCGCGCGCACCTCAAGATGGCGCCATTTGGATATCAGGGAATCGGGCGGCTCAAGCCCGGGGTGACGCTGGCCGAAGCGGACTCCGATATCGCCCGGCTGATCCCGGTGTGGATGGACTCGTGGTCGAACGGGCCGGGGACGAATCCGCACTACTACCGGGTCTGGCGCATCGCGCCCCACTTCCGCACGCTCAAGCAGCAGGTGATCGGCAACATGGGCGGCGTGCTGTGGGTGGTGATGGCCACGGTAGGGCTGGTGATGCTGATCGCCTGTATGAACGTGGCCAACCTGCTGCTGGTGCGCGCCGAGGGCCGCCAGCAGGAGTTGGCGATCCGCGCCGCGCTGGGCGCCGGACGCGGGCGGATTGCGCGGGAGCTTCTGATCGAGAGCGTGATGCTGGGCCTGATGGGCGGCGCGCTGGCCGTGGGTGTAGCGTACGCGGGATTGCGGCTGCTGGGGTCCGCCGGGCCGGCGGAGCTGCCGCGGCTATCTGAAATCTCTCTTGACGGGTGGTCGCTCCTCTTTACCCTTGCGCTCTCCGTGCTCTCCGGATTCCTGTTCGGCTCGATTCCGGCGGTGAAGTATGCGTGGAGCCGGAGTTCGCTGGCCATGGGCGGCGCAATGCGCGAGGTCAGCCGCACGGCGAGCGCCGGGCGCACCCATCAGCGCTCGCGCGATGTGCTGGTGGTCGGCCAGGTGGCGATGGCCCTGGTGCTGCTGGTGAGCGCCCTCTTGATGATCCGGACCTTCGCCGCGCTCCGCAACGTGGACCCGGGATTCGCAGACGCGGCGCACATCCAGACCATGCGCATCTGGATTCCCGATCTGCTGGCGCAGGACCCCGTGATGGTGACCAGAACAGAGAACGAGATTGCCGACAGGATTGCCTCGATTCCGGGCGTGACGGGGGCTGGATTTGCGGGCGCAGTGCCGATGGATGGGGTGGACCCGAACTGGGACCAGGTCATCGTGGAGCACAGGAACTACGCGGGCGGTGTGCCGCCGATACGGCTCTACAACTACGTTTCGCCGGGGTTCTTCCGGGCGATGGGGACGCGGTTTGTGGCCGGCCGGGACTATACCTGGGCCGACATCTACGGCATGAGGCCGGCCGTGATCGTTTCCGAAAACTTTGCCCGGGATACCTGGGGATCGGCGCAGGCGGCGATCGGAAAACGGCTGCGGACCTTCGAGGGGCAGCCGTGGTACCAGGTGGTCGGGGTCGTGGAGGACGTGCACGTGCACGGCGTGGATGAGGCGGCGCCGGTCATCATCTACTGGCCGGCGATGTTGGCCGATCCCTACTCGCGGACTCCGGCGATTCGCGCCTCGCGGGCCGTGGCCTTCGCCATCCACAGCGACCGCGCGGGACAGGCGAACTTCATTGAACAGGTGAAGCAGGTAGTGTGGTCGGTCAACGGAAACCTGCCGGTGGCGCAGATCGAGACGATGGGGGAGATCTACGGCCAGTCCATGGCGCGGACCTCGTTCACCCTCGTGATGCTGGCCATTGCGGGGGCGATGGCGCTGCTGCTCGGAATCATCGGCATCTACGGCGTGATCTCGTACGCGGTTTCGCAGCGCACGCGGGAGATCGGGATACGGCTCGCGCTGGGGGCGCAGAAGGGCGGACTGCAATGGCTGTTTGTGCGCTCGGCCCTGGCGCTCACGGGCGTGGGTGTCGGCGTCGGTCTGGGCGCGGCAGCGGTACTCATGCAACTGATGCGGTCGCTGCTCTTCGGGGTGAGCCCGGTGGATCTGTTCACATACGTGACCATTCCGGCGCTGCTGCTGGGGTGCGCGGCCGTGGCGAGTTACTTGCCCGCGCGGCGCGCAGCGGCTGTGGATCCGGTGGTGGCGCTGCGGGCGGAGTGACAAGCGCGCATTGCTGCGGGCGCAGTGGATGCTTGTGAAGCAGTGCCTTCAGGATAGTTTCAGGGGCAGTCTTTGAGTCGCCGGCGGGTTGCTCCGATAAGCCCTATCATGGGTTGGAAGGAGCGGCCCGTGTTCACCATCGATGGCGTCAGGAAATTTCATAGCTGGACTCACGCCAGCCTCACTCTTCTGCTGGACCACCTGTCCACGATCCCCACCGCCGATTATGCAAGAGAAATATCCGGCTTCGGATTTCCTGCCCTGCAGAAGCAGGTGATTCATATCTTCAACTGCGAAGGATTTTGGATCCATACCCTCCAGGGGCTGAACTACGTCGACCGCACTCCCGTAGAGTTTCCAACCGTCGCCGATGCGCGCATCCTGCAGCAGGAAGTGAGCCGCCGGACCGAGGCATATCTGACCGGCCTCACGGATCAACAGCTCAACTCCGATACGGAACTTCACTTTCCCGACGGCGATACGGCCGTCCGGACTCCTGCGCTGATTCTTCATCATCTCCTCACTCATGCCTTCCATCACAAGGGCCAGATCGTCGCGATGTGCCGCGGGCTGGGCCATCCCGCGCCCGATACCGATCTGAACCAGTTCGAATGAGAACGTGCGTGCGAAGCAGGCAGAGGAAGGGCCCGGCGTGCGACAATCGACCACAAGCAGATGAAACTTCCCCATCGAGCCAAAGCAGTCATCACGGACAGCCATTTTCTGATTCCGCTGACGGTGTTCTTTCTGGGCCTGGCGCTGCTCGTCGGCCTGCGCTGACAGCGCGTTGATAGAATCCATCGGGAGCGCGGGATGGTGCAGCAGTGTGCGCCCTGGCGCGGGCGCAGGCCAGGGTCGCGCCGCCTGCCCGGCAAAGCAGGCTGGCAAGTGAGCGGGATGGGATGGGTGCAGAGATAAGAACGCGAGAGAGCATTGGCGCGGCCCACGGAGCCGGGCATGGGCTCGGCGTGCTCTGCGGCCTGGCCGCCGGCGTGTGGCTGGGCGCGGCCGAGGCTCCCACCAAGCTCGTCAACTCCGGGCTGTCGCCGTACGCGATCTCGCTCTGCATGGTGGCCGGGGTCTTTACCGCGCGGTGGACCGTGCCGACGCTGCTCAAAGGGACGCGCTCGGTGTTCGCGGACCTGGCCGGGAACAAGCACCTCATCGGCAGCGCGATTCTCGCCGGGATGCTCTGGGCGGTGGCCAATACGCTTACCGTCTTCGCCATCCGCGACGTGGGCCTCACAATCGCTTTTCCGCTATGGAATACGAATTCCCTGGTGGGGATCCTCTGGGGCCGGGTGCTGTTCGGCGAGCTGAAAGGCGCGCACGGTAAAAACATCGCAAAAGTCGTGCTGGGGGCCGTCGCGATCGCCGGAGCGGCCGTGATGCTGGCCTTCAGCACCATCCACGGCCAGGGAGACCACGCGCATGCCGCCGTGAGCGGGGTGCTGGCAGCCTGCGGGGCCAGCCTGCTGTGGGGAACCATGTATATCCCCTACCGCAAGGCGTACATCAGCGGCATGAATCCCCTGTCGTTCGTCACCGTGTTTACGATCGGCGAGCTGGGCACGGTGCTGGCGCTGGCGCTGGCGCTGGATCCGGCGACGCGCGCCGCGCTCCTGCACTTCCACTCGCCGGAGTCGAAGCACATGCTCTTCTGGCTGTTTCTGGGCGGGTTCGCGTGGGTGATCGGCGATCTGTTCCAGCAGTTCGCCACCAAGTATCTGGGGATCGGGCGCGCCATCCCGCTCTCAAATACCAATCAGCTTTGGGGGCTGGCTTGGGGCGCGCTCGTGTTCGGCGAGCTGGCCCACGCCGGCTGGCAGCAGCGCGTGCTGGTGGTCTCGGGATCCGCGGTGATGATCCTGGGGGCGCTGGCAGTGAGCACGGCCGTGGCCTCGGAACGAGAACACGCATCGACCGACGAGGCGCTCGAGCGGGAGTGCCGGCGCTTCGGCCTGGACTATATGTCGGTGCTGCGGGCCTACAGCGGCGACATGCCGGGAGCGAAGGAAAACCGCCGCACCTGGCTCGATTACGCGATTATCGCCGCAGCCGTGGGCGTCTTCGCGTACCTCGCCTGGCAGGCGCGGGCGCCGGTGCTGGCCATGAATTATGCGTGGGTGTGGGCGCTGGGGGTTGTCCTGCTGGTTTCGGCGGCGGCTTCCTCGTGGGGCCTGGCAAGAAGCAGAGCGTAGTCCGCAGTTCGCAGTTCCCAGTTCGTAGGCCGCGGTATTCAGGCCTTGGCCCTCAGCTTTCGACAGGCTCTTGGCTTTCTCTGCGCTTCCACGGTAGCTTAAATGTAAACTTAGATAACAAGCGGTCCCCTATGGAAAACCCAGTCAAGGTATTGATTGTCGAGGATGAACCCCATGCGCTCATGGGTCTGGCCGAGCTGATCTCCGGATGGGGCTACCGGACGGAGACGGCGCGCGACGGCGTCGAGGCCTGGGAAAAGGCCCTGGCATGGGACCCGGCCATCGTAGTCACCGACCTGAAGATGCCGCGCATGGATGGGTTCGGGCTGCTGACGAAGCTCGCGGAAGCGGGTTCGGGGCTCAGTTCGAACGTCGCCGTCGTCGTCCTGACCGCGATGGGGTCGATCGAGCGGGCCGTGGACGCGATGAAGCTGGGCGCCTACGACTTTCTGCAGAAGCCCGTGGACGCCACGCGCCTCAGAACCATCCTTGCCAACGCCACCAGGCAGCGGGAGACCGCGATCGAGCTGGAGGTGGCGCGGCGCCGGCTGCGCGAGACCGGCGTCCTCGGTGCCCTGGTGGGCCGCTCCCAGCCCATGCGCGAGATCTTTGCTCTGATCGAGCAGATTGGCCCGTCCAATGTATCTGTGCTGATTACCGGCGAGAGCGGCACGGGTAAGGAGCTGGCGGCGCGCACCCTGCACGACCTGAGCCCGCGCAAGGGCAGGCCGTTCGTAGCCGTGAACTGCGCGGCCATCCCCGAGACCCTGATCGAGAGCGAGATCTTCGGCCACGAAAAGGGCGCGTTTACCGGAGCCGCCGAGCGCCGCGTCGGCTGCTTCGAACTGGCCTCGGGCGGAACGCTGCTCCTGGACGAGATCGGCGAGATGCCCATCGCCACCCAGGCCAAGCTGCTGCGCGTGCTTGAAGAGCGGAAGCTGCGCCGCCTCGGGGCAAGGAACGAGCAGGATGTGGACGTGCGCGTGCTCGCCGCGACCAACCGCGACCCGGAGCAGGCGGTGACACAGGGGCATCTGCGCCCCGACCTGTTCTACCGCCTGAACGTGTTCAATATCCACATGCTCCCCCTCCGCGAACACATGGAGGACGTCCCGCCCATGACCGAGGCCATGGTCGACGAGATGAACCGCAAACATGGGCGCAGGGTCTCCGGCGTGGCCGCATCCATGCTCGACCGGATGATGGCCTACGACTGGCCCGGGAACGCGCGCGAACTGCGCAACACCATCGAACGGGCCGTAATCCTTTGCCCCGACGGCGCGCCCCTCGATGCCGGCCACCTGCCTCCCGGGTTCGGGAAGCGGTCGGCCCCGGCCGTCGACCCCGGCGGCCCGGGCGTGGTTGCCGTGCAGGTGGGATCGACGCTGGACGATGCCGAACGGGCGCTGATCTTGCGGACCCTCGAGGCCACCGGTCAAAATCGCACGCGCGCGGCAGAGATCCTCGGCATCACGCCCAAAACTCTGCACAACAAGCTGAAAATCTACGGCATGGGAAGAGAACGGGAAGCTGTGACCGTCTGAGCGATGACCCTGAAGACCAAACTCGTGCTGGCGATCACGGGATTGGTGTTTCTGATCGCGGGCGTGCTTTCGCTGGTGTACATCGGCAAGCTGCTGCAGGTGGCCGTGGAGCAGCCCTACGCCACCGACTTGATGGGCGCCGAGCAGATCCGCATGGCGTTACAGGAAGCGCTCGAGCAGGGATTGCAGGGCAAGGAAGTCGATCCGAATAACCCCGACCAGCTGCGCCAGCTGGCGGCCGCGGCCATCCAGGGCAGCGACGAGCTGAGAGCCGTGATCAGCTCGGTGAACAGTTACTCGCCCACGGTCTACGACATCAACATAGGCGACAGCCAGTCGAATACCCTGCTCAGCACCAATCCCGAAATTCAAGACAAGCCGCTGCCGGTGCGGCCCAACTACAGCCAGCTCCTCAACGACAATCCCATCCAGCAGATGAAGGTGATCTTCGGCCCGCCCCAGGTCTTCGACATCGTCACGCGCCTCGATCGCAACGGGCAGACCTTCGCCACCGTGCACGTGGGCGTGCACACCTCCCTCCTGCGCGCCAGCTTTGAGCCCTGGCTGCGCGAGGCGATAACGCTCATGGCCTTTTCCCTGGGGACGGCCCTCATCGTCGCCTTCCTGCTCAGCAATATCGCGTTGCGCCCCATGGAGGAGATCAGTCTGCAGCTGGACTACTGGACGGCGATGAGCCGGTACAACGGGCCCTCGGAGACCGTCGAGGCACCGGCGCCGAAACAGGATACGGCGGCGCGCGTCTCCACCAAGATCGAGATGATCGGCCAGCGCATGCGCAACGTCGAGGAAGTCTACTCCGCCTTGCGGGAGAACCTCGACCAGATCCTGGGCAATCTCCAGGACGGCATTCTGCTCTTTACCGGAGACAACCGCGCCGTCTTGATTTCGGAGGCGGCGGCGCGCTACCTCCAGGTCGACCGGGATCAGATTCTGGGCCGGCACGCGCGCGAGGTCTTCGACCGCTCCACGGTCCTCGGGCAGACCCTGTGCGAGGCCTTCGACGCCGGCATGGCCCTGGTCCAGGAAGAGGTGCGGACCGAGACCGGCCGCCGTATCCAGGCCTCGGTGGACTTCATTCACGACGACGACACCCAGCAGGGCCTGGGCGCCCTGGTGACCCTGCACGATCTGGAGTCGGTCCAGGAGATCGAGTCGGAGCTCGAGGTCTCGCGGCGCATGGCGGCCATCGGACGGCTGACCTCCGGCGTCGGCCACGAGGTCAAGAACCCCATCAACGCGATCGTGGTCCATCTGGAGTTGCTCCGCAACAAACTGGGCGACGGGAGCGAGCCCGCCAAGCGGCACCTCGAGGTGATCGAGGCCGAGATTCACCGCCTCGACCGGGTGGTGCAGACGCTCGCGGACTTTTCGCGGCCGGTCGAGCTGCAGCTCCGCGAGCAGGACCTGCGCGCCGTCATCGGCGACGTGCTGATGCTGGCTGAAGAGGAGCTTTCCACCCGGCAGGTCACCCTGACCAGCCGGATGCCCTCCAGGCCATTAATGGCCAACGTGGACGCCGACCTCTTGAAGCAGGCCGCGCTCAACGTCATCCAGAACGGCGCCCAGGCCATGCCCCAGGGCGGCGCGCTCGAAGTGATCCTCGAAGAAGACCTCAGGGCCGGGCAGAACAACGACGGTGGGAGAACCCCCGCGGCCAAAGCCGGCGCAGCCAGAACGGCGGTTCTGCGCATCGCCGACGAGGGACCCGGAATTCCCGAGGAGATCCGGGAAAAGATCTTCGACCTGTACTTTACGACCAAGGCCGAGGGAAGCGGGATCGGCCTGGCCATGACCTACCGAATTCTCCAGTTGCACCACGGCAGCATCGAAGTACAATCTAAACAGAACCGCGGCACGGAATTTCGTCTGCGAATTCCGCTCGCCGCCGCGGAATGGGGACGCCGGCATCTCCAGCCGGTGGAAGCGGAACAAGAAAGAGGGTTTGCGGGATGAGGGTGCCTGCAAAGTACGTCGCGTGGCTGCTGCCGCTGGCGCTGACGGGCTGTTTTCAAAAGCATCAGGTGCAGAATCAGCCCTTGGCGCCGCCGATCTCGGAGCCCATGCCCCAGGCTCCTCAAACCGACACGGCCAAGCTGCCGCCGCCCGTGATCACCGTGCCCTCGGATGCCAAGCCCACCACGGAAGCCAACCTTCCCGCCAAGCCGCCGCCCAAGCCCGTCAAGCGCCACAAGAAACCTGAAAGCAAGCCTCCGGAGGAGGCCGCCAGCGGCGTGCCGGCGGTCGCTGCCATGGGGCAGTTGTCCTCGGGCGACCCGCCCGACCTGCGCCGGCAGACCGAGGACTCCATCGTCAGCACCGAAAAGGGGTTGAAGGCGCTTGGCCGTTTGCAGAGCGAGCCCGACCAGAAGACCGTCGAGCACATCCGCGAGTTCCTCAAGCAGGCCCGGCAGGCGCTGGCCGACGGCGACCTCGACGGGGCAAGCACGCTGGCCGCCAAGGCCCGCGTGCTTCTGCAGGAGCTGCAGCACTGACGCACCGCCGCTGCCGGAACCCATTCCCTCGGGGCCGGACAGCGGCGGATCCAATCAAAGTTCACAGTGACGCCGGCCGAATGCGCCTACTGCAGAAACGCCGGCACTTCGTCGGCGCTGGGCCCCCACGTCGACGGCACGGCCACGTCGAGAAGACGCAGGTAAACGCTGAACTGGCCGCGGTGCTGGTACCAGTGGCTGAGCAGTATGTCGCGCAGGAATGCGGCGCGCGGCATGGTGTTCAGCACCCGGTCGCCCTTGGCCAGGTGCCAAGTCTCGCCCATGGCCGCGTCGTCGAACTGCGGCAGCCCCTCGCGCACCGCCGCAATGCCTTCGTCAAAGGCCTTGAGGATCTCCTCAACGCCTGCGGGCTGCGGAAAACTGGCAAAGTCCGGAACCTGGTGCGGATTCTCCGCGGCGGCACGGACAACACCCCCGGGCACGGCGGCGAGGTGCAAGGCGAGCTGGCCGGCGGTCATGGACTTGGCGTGCGGCCTCCAGCTCAGCTTCTCCTCGGGCAGGCGCTCCAGGAACTTGCGCGTGAGCGGCGCCTGGATTTCAAACTCCGCAAGCAGAGCTTGCGCGATCGACGAAGTGGCAGCGGATTCTGCAACAGGCATGACGATCTCCTCCTTGGGGAATGGATCGGGTTGAGCGCGCAGGAAAGACGAGGCCGCCGTATGTTCACGCCTGCTCGGCGCGCTTGCGCACATTCTCGTGAATATGCGACCAGCCGGAGACCATGCCCTTGCGGTGATCTTCCTGGATGAGGCCGAAGCCGGAGTGGGCGAACTTGATGACCGTCTCATCGCCTTCCTGGCTAAGCCGGTATATCACGTTGTTGGCAACCGGGTGCGACATGAAGAGCGGCCCGCAGAACTCGAGCAGCGTGGGGCGCTTGATGGACTGTACCGTGGCCCAGTAGTGGCCGTTGCCATCGCCAAGATCGCGATACCAGCGGCCGCCGGGCCAGGGCTCGATCTTCATGTTCATCGGCGTTCCGTCGGGCCTGTTGCTGGACGGCCCTATCTCTTCAAGCAGGGCGGAGAAGGTGACGTCAATGGGAGCCTTGACGCGAATTTCCTGTTCGATTTTGACGGTGAGGGCATCGATTTCCGGAGCGGTCAACGTTGTCATACATCCTCCTTTGGGGTCTTTGCGGTTCGCGGTGCCAGCTATTGCGATGGGGGCTTGGGAAACATCTGCGACTCCGCGCGCTCTTTCACGCGCTGCAACTGGTGCTGCCAGAAGCGCTCGAAGGTCTCGGTCCACTCGTGCAGGGGGCGGATGGCCTCGGCGTTGGTGCGGTAGAGCCGATGCCGCCCGTTGCGGCGCACCCGCACCAGGCCCACGCTGCGCAGCACGCCAAGATGCTTCGACACCGAGGGCTGATCGAGGCCCATGGCCGCGACGATCTCGCCCACCTGGCGCTCGTCCGAGGCCAGAAAGACCAGAATCTCGCGGCGGCGCGGCTCGGCCACAGCGTTGAAGGCGTCGGAGGTGGTCGCGGCGCGGGCCATAGAGAAAACATTACATTCCTATATGGGAATATGTCAAGGGGGCCGGCCCCCCCAAATTCCCGCGCTCCCCAACCGCCCCAAAAAAGCGCCGGAACCTGACGGGTTCTTGGCGCCCCCGTCCGGTATAGTTTGCCCAAGGGTTTCTTCAACTTTCTCTTCAAGGAATATGCGCATGACACTCGATCGCCGCGCCTTTCTGAACGCCTGCACGCTTGCGGGCATTGCTTCTCCGCTGCTGCCCGGAGTCCTCTACACGCTGGCCGCGCAGGCGCAGGAGGCCGCGGGTACCGGCCAGTCCAAGCCGCCGGCGGTTACACCCGCCATGATCGACCAGGCCGCCGTGCTCGCCGGCGTGGGGCCCTTCACCGACGACCAGAAGAAGATGATGATCGACGGCCTCGTCGACCAGAGCGGATCGTACAAGGCAATCCGCAAGCTGGAGCTGCCCAACAGCGTGGCGCCGGCGTTTGTCTTTCATCCCCTGCCCGCGGCGACCGGCGCGCCCGATGCGAGCTGCGAAAAGGTGCCGGAAGCTGCGGCAAGCGAGCCGGCCGCGGCCACCGCCGCTCCGGCGCAAATCGAGGCACTGGCCTTTGCCACCGTGAGCGAGCTGGGAGCGCAACTGCGGGCGCGAAACGTCACCTCCCTGGCGCTCACCCGGATGTATATCGCCCGGCTCAAGCGCTACGATCCGCTGCTGCACTTCGTCATCACCATCACCGAGGACCGGGCGCTGAACCAGGCGCGCGCCGCCGACGAGGAGATCGCGGCGGGCAGATACCGCGGTCCTTTGCACGGGATTCCCTGGGGCGCCAAGGACCTGCTGGCGGTGAAAGGCTACCCGACGACCTGGGGCGCGGGCGGCTTCGAGCACCAGATGATCGACGAGGACGCGACCGTGGTCGAGCGGCTCGACGCGGCCGGAGCGGTGCTGATCGCCAAGCTCACCCTGGGCGCCCTGGCCATGGGCGACTGGTGGTTCGGCGGGCGGACCCGCAACCCGTGGAACCCGGCGCAGGGGTCGAGCGGGTCGTCGGCGGGGCCGGCCAGCGCCACGGCGGCGGGGTGCGTGGGCTTCTCGATCGGCTCGGAGACGCTGGGGTCGATCTCGTCGCCCTCGACGCGGTGCGGGTGCACGGGGCTGCGGCCCACGTTCGGCTTTGTCCCGCGCACCGGCGCCATGGCCCTTAGCTGGACCATGGACAAGCTGGGGCCGATTACGCGGTGCGTGCCCGACTGCGCCATGGCGCTCGAGGCGATCTACGGGCCTGACGGGAAAGACACCTCGGTGGCGCCGGCGCACTTCCAGTGGGATCCGGGCTTCGACTGGCGCTCGCTGCGCGTGGGCTACTTCAAGAGCGGGTTCGACGAGCCGAAGCCTCTGAAGCTTCATGAGGCCAAGCCGGGCGAGACCGCCGAAGAGAAGCAGAAGCGCGAGACGGCGAATGCGGCGATGGAGGCCCGGCACGCGCGCCAGGTCTATGACCGAAAGTACGACCTGGCGGCCCTGGAAAAGCTGAAGTCGATGGGAGTGAGCCTGACTCCCGTCGAGCTGCCCAAGCTGCCCTGGGACGCAATGACCCCGCTCCTGACGGCCGAGGCCGCTGCCGCCTTCGACGAGCTGACGCGGAGCGGGCGCGACAAGCTGCTGACCCGCCAGGGCCCCTACGACTGGCCGAATCAGTTTCGCATCGCCCGCTTCTATCCCGCCGTCGAGTACATCCAGGCCAACCGCGCGCGGGCGCTGGGCGTCGAGCAGATGACGGCGCTCTTCCGCCAGGTCGACGTGATCGTGACGCCGACCATGGACGAGCAGTTGACCGCGACCAACCTGAGCGGCCACCCCGCGCTGATCCTGCCCAACGGCCTGCGCGGCGACGATGCGCCGAAGCCCCCCAAGATCGATACGGGCTTCGAAGACAACATCGGCGGTCCGGGGACGCCCGTCTCGATCACGTTCCTCGCCGGCCACTATCAGGACGCGCGCCTGGCGGCGTTCGGGAATGCTTATCAGCAGGCCACCGGGTTTGAGAAGATGCATCCGAAGCTGGGGTGAAGGGGAGGGCGGTTCGAGGGGGGATGATGAGCATGAACCGTTTGCCAGTCCCGGCCGCTCCGCAAACTGCGCGCCAAGGATGGGGTGCTCAAAGGCGTGGCTGGACGGCTGAGAAGAACATGCGTGGGAACCGGCCCGAGCTTCGACAACTACATTGCTATCAGATAGACAGTAGCATCAAACACAATGTCAGAGAAGAATGGGGCGGGCAATTACGATGACGGGGCGTGCGCGGCGGGGTCATAAGTTCTGTATAGCTCTTTTGCTTACTTTGGCTTCTTGGGGAGCTTTCGAGCCAGGGGCTGCCTTGGGACAGGATCATCCGCCTTCCACCCGTCTACGCAACCAGTCTGCAGGCAAAGGTTACGTACCGACGTTTACCTTTGATGTCGCATCAATCCGGCAGAGTAAGCCAGGTGCTCCATTCTCTCAGAGACGTGTCAATCCACTTCATTCCAGCAGGTATCTCGTTAATGACTTCTGGTTAGCCCAAGTCATTGGAGATGCGTATGGAGTTGACTATCGGTCTCAGATTTTCGGTGGACCGGACTGGATCCGCGCAACGCCTTTCAACATTCAAGCGGTCTCTGGCAGTGACATAGACAACCAACTCGCCAAGCTATCGGATGCTGACGCGGAGCTGGAAAAGCAGCACATGCTTCAGATACTCCTTGCACAGCGCTTTAACCTGAAAACGCACGAGGAAATTAGAGAACTCCCCGTCGTTGTGCTGTGTATTGCAAAAAACGGGCCGAAAATCCAAGCGGCGGAATCCAGCCCTTCTTCAACCGTCGGAATCGTGTCGCGGCGTGAGGCGCAGGGCATCGAAATTATTGGCCATGAAGCACAGATTAGCCAACTGGTTAAGCTCCTGCCTTTCTATTTCGGCAAAAATATCACGGATCAAACAGGACTTACCGAAAATTATGACTTTACGCTGCAATTTCACGGCACACTCTCAAGAGTTGATGCCGACAACGCGACCCTCTGGCCCCCAATCGAATTGGCGATGCGGGATCAACTGGGGCTGGAAGTGAAGACGACAAAGGGACCAGTGAAGGTCGTTGTTGTCGATCACATCGAAAAGCCTTCAGAAAACTAATTACCCGCAAAGAAGGCGGCATTGTTCGCCGTATAGCATCAATTCATGGCGCTGGTCGAAGTGAACTCGGTTTGGAAGTCGTATCCGCGGCGGGCGGGACTGCGGACCGAGTTGCAGACCGTGGTCGAGGACGCCTCTTTCACAATCGACGCGGGCGAGACGCTGGGGCTGGTCGGCGAGTCGGGATCCGGCAAAACGACCGTGGCGCGGATGATCCTGGGACTGACGGAGCCGAGCCGGGGAAGCGTGCGCGTGAACGGCGTGGACGTCGCGCGGGCAGGGGCTGCCGAGATGAAACGGCTGAGGCGCGAGATGCAGCCCGTCTTTCAGGACCCCTATGCGGCGCTGAATCCGCGCATGAATGTGTTCGAGATTGTGACCGAGCCGCTGGTGATTCATCGGAACGCGGCTAACGCGAATAGCAGCGCGGTCCGGCGCGGGCGGCGCGCGGCCCTGCGATCCAAGGCTGTGGAGTTGCTCGGCGAGGTGGGCATGGACGAGTCGGCGCTGGGGCGGCATCCGCACGAGTTTTCGGGCGGGCAGCGGCAGCGCATCAACATTGCCCGCGCGCTGGCCCTCAGGCCGAATCTCCTGATCCTGGACGAGCCCGTCTCCGCGCTCGACGTCAGCGTGGGGGCGCAGATCGTGAACCTGCTGAGGCGCCTGCAGCGCGAGCATGGGCTGACGTACCTCTTCATCTCGCACTCCATGCCGCTGGTCCGCTACCTCAGCACCCGCATCGCTGTGATGGAGCGGGGCCGCCTGGTGGAGACGGGCGAGGCCGTCGAGCTATGCGCACGGCCCCGCCAGCCGTACACGCGCCAACTGATCGAGGCCACCCCGGAGCTGAGGCGCGGCCTGGGTTGAGGGCTGGCGGGAGTTTGTCGGCCGCATCTTTCCTCCTGCCCCCGTTCCCGGGCTCCGATTGACTTCAGGCGGAGCATTCTGCAGACTGTGCGAGGATTCCGGTAGAGCCTTCTCCCTGGAAAACCATTCCAAGGCCAATTCGATCCAATCATCAGAGGAAATTGCCTCAAATTCAACTCCAGGGATTCCGTCAACGGCATTTTCGAAATTGTGTGGTCGCTCTCAGGCAGGCGCAGGGCCGTCGCTTGTTGGGGTTGCGCCGGATTGACGGTCGTTCTTCGGCTTAGAGGCTGTGATTCACCCTCCCACGACCGGCGCCGGGCGCCCATTTTGCTCAGTTGGAAGAGCCAGGAGCGACGCATACCGGCTGTATCTTAGCGACGACCGAGGAAGAAATAAGGAAAAATGGCTCGCAGCGCCGCACACGCGAAAGTGAATAACAGGCTCTCGATCTTTTCAAAAAATGCGATAGCGTGCGCCGCCCGCGAAGAGCCCGCGGCGCCACCGACAGCCACAACCCAACGCCTGTACAGGAGGGCGCGATGAGCTTGAGTTTTCCGACGAAGTACGCCATGGCCGCGGGGCTGTTGCTCGCCACCGCGGCGCCGCTCTGCCCGGCGCAGACCGGCGCCGCGCCGGCCAGGCCGCAACCGTGGGGCAGCGGCAACGCGCTCGACACGAAATGGACTCACGTTCACGGCCCCACCGTCAACGATGCCCGCGTCTGCGTGACCGACACCCAGTTCGGCGCGCCGCAGGTGATCTGCAACGAGGGCGCGGTGAACGGAACCTCGCAGCGGTTTCAGGGAAGTTCGCCCATCTTTGCGCAGAACATCATCACCATGGGTAACGGAATCTCCCCTCACTCACCGCAGGCATTGAGCATCCAGTTCACCAGCTTCGCCGGCGGGCGCGACCTGCCCGACGATGAGAGCTATCTCGTCGCGCAAAAGAACCTCGCCATCTCGAACACATCGGGCAGCTTCTATAACTACTTTTCCCGCATGGAGCACTACGGCCTCGGCGATTCCATTCCGATTTATACCGACGCGTTCAGTACGGGCCAGGGCCTCCGGCAGAACGAGGGGTTGGAGTGGCGGGCCCGGTTTGATGAGATGGGCAACGTAATGGACGCAAGGCTCAATAACGTAAACTGCGCCGTCACCTGCACCTTCTCCATGACCCAGACCGAGGGCGATAAGGGGAGCTTCGGCGACGATCTGGCGCTGATCGATCTTACGCACGGTTATAACCAGGGCTACATTGCCAGCATCAACGGCGGAACATTCACCGGCGCCGGGGCGAATTGGGACTCGACCTTCGGAGACACGACGGCCGAAACCAGGACTACGGCGGCGGTGGACGATGCAAGCACCGGCAACCGGAACCTCAACGTCTTTCCTCAGAAAAACGTAACCCTCCACGTGGCCGACTCTTCCGGTTTCTCGGCGGGCCAGGTGGCGTGCATGTTCGACAGCCGTGAACCGAGTTGGCAGTGCAGCCACGTCACCTCAGTGGGCGCGGGAACGATCACCGTGGACCGCA
Organism: Occallatibacter sp.; assembly: GCA_035508555.1. Lineage (GTDB taxonomy): Bacteria > Acidobacteriota > Terriglobia > Terriglobales > Acidobacteriaceae > Telmatobacter. Next base: position 46,316 of record DATJMU010000052.1, read on the forward strand.
TGAACTACCCGTTGAACGAGGGTTCCACCGTAGCTGCGGGCGGACTGACCGGCTATGGATTCGGAATGGACGCCGATTGGGTCGAACGCGATGACCGCAACGGATTCGGCGGGTCGGATGCGGCCCCGAACGGCACCATCCGGCAGGTCTACCCCATCGTGTCCAACTCCGCCGGCGACAAGCTCACGATTTTCACACCCGGCGGCGTGAACGGCATCATCAACACGCGCGCTTACCTGCGCATGGGCGGTTCGGGGGGAACAGCCAGCGTTACTCTGAGCGGCGGCGCGGTGACGTCGTGCAGCGCCACCGGGGGCAGCGGGTATATCGGAACCGACGACCCGCCCCAGCTCATCCTCTCCGGAATTACCTACACCAAAGCTCCCGTCATCTACGTGAGCAGCATCCGTGGCGGCATGTTGGCCGGCTGCACCGTCGCCAGCGCCGGCTCGGGAATCTCCGGGAATCCGGAGGTCCGCGTTACGCCTACCAATGCCTATCACATCTATCCGCAGGCGCGGACCTACGACGTCTACAACGGGACCACGGGCGCAGTCGACGGGTCGCAGATCGTGACCACCCCGGCGGTGGGCGCCTTTTCGCCCGGAGACGACGTGGAGCAGCCGCATTATTTCCACATGAAGATCGAAGGGCTGAATATGCAGACCTCCATGTGGCAGGAGGGCGGCCAGCACCAGAATCTTTTCATCAACACCTCGGGGAGCTTTGGGAATAACGACTACGAGGCCATGATCTCGAACGTCAACGACCCGACCGTATACTTCGGCTATCCGGTGGCGCCGGAGCCGTATATCGTCGGTCGGGGAGAGCTGACCACGCCGTACGGGATCGCCCTCGGCGGGCCGCATCGGAACGGGCTGTGGATGCAGCTTCCGCCTTACGGCGGCAACGGAGGATCAAGGATGGGTGCCGTGGTGGTCTCCTGCGGCACCCCGGCACAATGCGCGGGATGGAACGAATTCTATACGCTCCTCAACGCCAATAATGATACCCAGGGCCGTAACATCGGCGAAGACGTTGTCGGCTACAACCCGGCCACGCAGACCTGGAAGATGACAGCCGGGGCCACCGGCTCCGGCGGAGCCGGTGCCTCCTGCACCTATTCTTTCGGCCCGCACGGCTTGTCTTCCTCCGGACCCGGGTGCGGCGGCGCAGCGATGGGCGGCGACCCGCCGGCCGGTAGTACCGCTGCAGACCCGCCCCCGGCCGTCGATCCGCCCCCGCTCGCGGCCACCACCCCGGACTGGAACAACCAGGGATCGGCGATCGCGCCCTCCAGCTGCGTGAACGGGCCGCAGGTCAACGTGCGCGGCGCGACCCGCGGCATGGGGATCACGGTTACGCCCGAAGCCAACCCCGGCCTCGGGCTCACCTGGAACAATGCCTACGTCGCCCACGGGTCTGTGGTGCAGGTGGTGGTGTGCAACGTAACCCCGGGAGCCATCCAGCCGGCCATCACCGCCTACAACGTGCGCATCATTCCCTAGTACTACAGTTGCAGATAGCGGTTCCGGAGGGAGCAGGGGCCTTCAGGCCCCTGAGAAGTGGCCGGAATGAAGGGGCCTTCAGGCCCGGATTAAGCCCATCCGAGTGAACTACAACTGTAGTACTAGTAGGACGATTCCAAAATAACGTGGCAATGCGGCCGGATGTGGTTTGTAACTGGGCACGACTTTTAGCCTGCCCTGAGCGGAGCCGAAGGGTGCCGCAAACAGCCGCATATGAGCGTGAGCTTTACAGTCTGCGTGAGAACTCGATTCAGAACACGTTCCTTGCGCAAATCGGAGGGAGCAGCAGCCTTCAGGCTGCTGAATTGGGCGCGGAACGGAGGATCGGCTTTAGCCTCGGGCATTTGGTCGCCAACCCGCCAGAAGAATTTGAGTTCTCACGCAGACACTTTAGCCCCTGCGGAAACCCTCCACTTCCCCTGAATCTGTTGCGATGTTATTTCGAAATCGATCTACTAGTGTCCTGTTCACACTACCGGGGTGGCGGCGCCGGGAGCCAATTTTTTCGAGTTCGAGTTCGAGTTCGAGGAGCGACAGATACCAATGGTCTGTCCAAGCAACGAGCAACGAAGAAATGTGGGAATATGGCCCCGGCCCTGCGGCTTCAGCACGAAAGTTAATAGCAGCCTCTAGCCCCGCAGGCGAGCAGGGCCGCAAGCAGGGCCGTCCTGGGCGCGAGATGTGCCACCTGCACCTGCTCTTTTTCACGGTTGTGCGCTCCCTCGCCGACGGCGCCCAGGCCGTCCAGCGTGGGAACCCCCAGGGCGGAGGTAAAGTTGCCGTCGGAGCCGCCTCCGGTGGCGACCTCGTCAAGAACGAAGCCCAGCCCGTCGGCCAGGGCGCGGGCTTCCTGGTACAAACGGACCGTGCCGCGGGTGCGCTCCATGGGCGGGCGGTTGATGCCGCCGGTCACCACCAGGCTGCATCGTTTATCGGACGGCTTGAGGGCAGCGAATTTGCGCGCAATGCGCGAGCCGTCGCCGCGGCGGGGAACCCGGACATCGACCTCCGCCCAGGCTTCGGCAGGAATCACGTTGCTCTTCGTGCCGCCGCCCACCACCCCGACGCTCACGGTGACACCCCGGGCGAAGTCGGTCCACGTGCTCACGGTTTCCACAACCCGGGCCAGCTCGCGAATCGCGTTGGCTCCCTTCTCAGAGTCGACGCCGGCGTGGGCCGCAACGCCCCTCACCTGGATCTTCCAGTCGCCGATGCCTTTGCGGGCGGTCTTGCAGGCCAGGCCCTGAGCCGGCTCCAGGACAAAGACCGCATTCGCCTCAAGTGCAAGGCGTTCGGTGATCGGCCGCGAAACCGGGCTCCCGATCTCTTCGTCCGGGTTGAGGAGAACGACGATCTCCCGGTCAAGCAGGCCCGCCTCGGCCAGCATCTCCACAGCGGTAAACGCCATGGCTACGCCCGCCTTCATGTCAAAGGTCCCGGGTCCATAGAGCCGGCCGCCTTCCAGGCGAACGGGCTGCTGCGCCAGCGTTCCCACCGGGTAAACCGTGTCGAGATGCCCGAGGAGCAGGATACGGCCCGCCGCCGTTCGCGCTCTGGGACCGAAGCGGAGTTCGAGCACATCGCCATGGATACGCTGGCGGTGCAGCTTCACCCGCCCGCCGAGCGACCGCGCATGGGCCGCGGCCAGCGCCGAGCAGGCGTCCACCGCGGCCTTGTCTGAGGACGGCGATTCCGCTTCCGCCAGCCGCCGCGTCAGCTCGAGAAGGGCCGCCAGTTTGCGGCGGGCGCCGGCAAGCAGGGCGCGTGGGGGAACCTGGGAAAGATCGGACATCGGCTGGCCATCCCTGAGACAGAAATCCGTCACCCTGCGGAGACGCGTCCATTCTACGTTGTCCCAAGGGTTTACATCGCCTCTTTGATTCCCGCTCTGCTCAGCCAGCCGTTCACCGGGAAGCTGGTCGCGTCGCCGCAGATCATCGCGATCTGCATCATCAGCCAGAAGCGGGCGAAAATACTCAAATACAGGGCTGAAACCGGCCAGACAACATTCATCACCGCCATGGGCTGCGGACGGCGCACGACCGCGAAGGCGATCCAGAGCGCGCAGGCGACGGCCAGTGCAATCGAAATCCAGGCGGCTGTTTGCAACACGGGTTCCCCCCGTTGGGATGACGAAACAACGCATCTCCGTTGCAAACAACATGTTGGAAGCCCCTAAAAAACGACGGAAAGGCCGTCCGGGGCCAAAACATCGTGGGTAGCTGCCAGCACAGTGTGGCAAATTTGCCACACAACTCGAATCCAGGTTCCCGTCTAATCTAGTGGAGCATTCAGAGTTAGATGGTTGGAGCCGTACTTTTGTCACATCCTATGCACCTGGAACAAACGATTTCAGCGCCGATGGAGTTCACGGGCGTCGGACTGCACTCCGGCGCCCCGGTGACCATGAAGCTCCTTCCGGCTCCGGCCGGATCGGGAATCGTCTTCCGGCGGACCGATTTGGATAACTTTGAGATCCCGGCCATCGGGCGGAACGTGGCCAAAGTCAGCTACGCCACCAGCCTCATGCGGCAGGGCGTGCTGATCTCCACCACCGAGCACCTGCTTTCGGCCCTCATCGGGATGGGCGTGGACAACGTCATCGTGGAACTGGACAACCTCGAGCTGCCCATCCTCGACGGTAGCGCCCTGCCCTACGTGGAGGCGTTCGAGCGCGTGGGCATCAGGGCCCAGCGCCGCAAACGGGAGTCGATCAAGGTGCTCAAGGCCGTCGAGGTTCGCGACGGCGACAAGTTCATCGGCGTCTATCCCGGCTCGGGCTACAGCGTCGAGTACACAATCGATTTTCCAGCCCCCGTCGGGCATCAGCGGGCGCGGATCGACCTGGCGGCGGAGGCCTACGGAGAGGCGATCGCTCCGGCGCGCACCTTCGGCTACCGGGCCCACGAGCAGCAGATGCGCGAGATGGGGCTCATCCGCGGGGCCAACGAAGAAAATCTGATCGTGCTGGGCCCGCGCGGGCCGGAGAACGGGCCGCTTCGCTACGACGATGAGTACGTACGGCACAAGATGCTGGACCTGATCGGCGACCTCGCCCTGGCTGGCCGGCGCATCGAGGGCCACGTGGTGGCCGAGCGCGCCGGGCACGCCATGCACACGGCCCTGGTTTCGCGGCTCTTGAAAGACCGTTCGGCCTGGGAGATGGCGTACACGCCTGCGGCGGCCGCTGCCAGGGAGACCGCCACCACCGCAACGGTCGCGGCAACGCCCGCCCTCGCCGGCGTTTGAGAGCTGCGGTGCCCGCTCTGCGCCCCGCCGCCCATGCAATCCGCCGCGAACGGACCTGTCCCAACAGCCGACCCGGGCAATCCGCCGCCTGATCTGTCCCGCAGGCGCCGGATGCGTTTAGACTGAGAAGGCGCTCCCTGCAGGCCGATTATATTGAGGTAACAAAAGTGAAGACCGACGCCAGGCGCACCGGTGTGCTGCCTGTCTTGAAAATCCCCTTTCTTTTACTGGCGATAGCCGACCTGACGGCGCTGGCCCTGCAGTTGCGCCCCTGGCCGGAGGTTGCCAATCTCCCCGGCGGCGGCACCACGGCCTACGATCCCGCCATCTGCCTGGGCGTCTACGTGATCCTCATTCTTCTGATGGACAACCGCCAGAAAGACGGCCCCCGCCAGGCTCTGGGCACAGGCACCCTGATGGGCCTCCTCGCCGGCGTGCTGCTCATCGCGGAGGTGCTCGTCGTACGCCCCCCGGCCAGCGAAAGCGGCTACGTGGCGCTCGGCCTCCTCTGCGGCGCGGGCATCCTCTGCGGGGTGGCCGGCCTGCGCGGTGCGCATGGGGCCGGCGGCGGCGGCGTCCCCATCGGGATCCTTACGGGCATCTGGACCGCCATGACCGCCGCACTGATGGGCACCGCGGCGGTGCTGGCCCAGATCGGGCTCTCTCAGGCCTCGCCCCTCTCCTCGGACCCCTGGAAACAGTACGAGGGCCTGGCCATCGGCACGGAGGCGGTGCAGTCGCTGGTGCACTGGCTGAATACCGCCACCGCGTTTCTGCTCATCGGCCCCTTGGTAGGCGGAACCATGGGCCTGCTCTTCGCAGTTATGGCGCTGCCCCATAAGGACTGAGCCGGCCAACCAGGCACCGAACTTCTAAGTAAACAAAATCCGCATGGGCGTATCGGCCGGGTAGTTCTTGCCGTCGTCGGCCAGCTCGCCCGTCTCCGGATCGCGCGCGAACACGCTGATCACGCTCGAATCCTGGTTGGCGACCAGCATCCAGTGCTCGCTGGGGTCGAGGACGAAGTTGCGCGGGGTCTTTCCGCCGCAACTGGAGCGCTTCATCGGCGTGAGGGCGCCGGTGGCGTAGTCGGCCTTGAATGCATAAAGGAAGTTGTCGTCGCGGTTGGCAAAATACACGAACCGCCCGTCGCGGGAGATGACCGTGTCGCAGCCGCGCGTGGGGCCGTGATAATCGGCGGGCAGCAGATCGATGGTATCCACGCGGGTGAGGCTGCCGTCCGCCCTGTGCCACTCCAGCACATCGACCTTCGAGACCAGCTCGTACATGCAATAAGCCGTGTGGCCGTTGGGATGGAAGTGCAGCGTGCGCGGGCCGTAGCCGGGCTTGCTGTGATAGGCGCCGGCCGCAGTCATCTGCGCCGTCCCCGGGTCGGGACGGTAGATGTGGATCATGTCGCCGCCGAGATCATTGATATACGCAAAGCGGTTGTCGGGCGAGAACGAGGAGAAGTGCGCGTGCGCGGTGTCCTGGCGCGTGGGGTTGGGGCCGTGGACGGTGTAGTGCTCGGTCCAGACCGCTTCGCTGAGCGCGCCCTGGTCGATCAGAAAGCTGGCGGCGCTGCCCCCGACGTAATCGGCCGCGATCAACATGCTGCCGGTATGATCCACGGCCACGTGGCAGGTGCCCTTGCCGGCGGAGTTGCGCGTCGAGAGCTGGTGGGGCTGGCCGTCCGATTCGATCACGTAGCTGGCCACCTCGCCGGTGGGCTTGCCATCGAAGTCCGCCAGCTCCGACGCCGAGTACATGTAGCGGTGACCGTCGGAAAAAGCCAGCCACGCCACCTGCGGGACATCGTAGGCGACCCCGGCCGGTGTCAGCACAGCGGTCGCCGTATCCCATTCGTAGGCGAGAATCCCGGTGGCCGTGTGCGAACCGATGAAGACCCGCGTACGGTTGGGCGTGGATGCGGCGCGGGCAGCTTTGGGCGCGAGGCCCGATGCGGCGGCGATGGCGGCGGCAGATGCGGACATGAGGAACTCACGGCGGCTGGGGTTGGTCATGGCGAAACCATTGTCAACCATGCGGCCGGAAGGGCGCCAGTTGTCTGACGACCAGAGCGCGCGAAAAATACGCTCTGTCCGGTGAAAGATGCGGCGGCGGGCGGCGGGGTTGCTGTGAGATCCTGCGGCGCGCCGCCGCTCTCGTTCAGTGGAGATTGAAGACCACGTTGACGGTGGTCTCGACTTCGACCGGCTGGCCGTTCAGCAGGTAAGGGCGATAAAGCCACGTGCTGACCGCGTCGAGCGCGGCCTGTTGCAGCATGGCCGGCCCGGAGACAACGTGCAGATTCTCGATGGCCCCGGTCTTGGAGATCGTGGCCTGCAGCACCACCGTGCCTTCCACTCCCATCGCCTTGGCCAGCGCGGGATACGTGGGCAACGTCTTGCGAACCAGCAGCCCGTTCATCACCCCCGACGAGATCCGGGCGCGGGTTGGCGGGGCCTCGCGAACCGTGGGCTGGCTCCCGTGGCCGCCGAATGGAGCGCCGGACCCCACGGCCGGGCCTCCGCCCAATTCGGCGACATTCCCCACGCTTGGCGGCTCGGGCGAGCTGGGGATGTAGGGTTGGGCCGGGATGCGCGGCGGCGCCAGGATCAGCGGGCCCATCATCTCGCTCGAGGGCTGCGGCCCGCGCACCGGCTGCGGCCGCGCCGGCGGCGGCGTCTGCTGCTGTGGCGGCACGATCATGAGCACCGAGCTGACCATGCGCGGCAGCGCCTCCGGGTAGATGAGCGGGATGAGAATCATCGCCAGCAGGATGGCGCCGTTGAAGGCCAAGGTGGCGAGCATCCAGCCGCGGCTGCGGGTGCGAATACGGCCGGTAGATTCAAAAGTAGAGTCTTCAAACATGGCCTGCCTCCGTTGGATCGAGTGCAGCGGCGCCGGCCGCGAAGGCGATCTGCTTTGAAGCGCAGAGCGGCAGGACCGCTCCGCGCGCGAGGACGCAGGGAGCGGGCCGCTCACGGCCCGGCAATCATCGCCATCAACACTCCAACCAGCACCACTGTGCTTGTGTAGACACCGGGCTCGAAAGAAGTGTTCCCGGAATTCCTGCGCCGGACACCCCTGGGGAAATCTCCGCCCGCAGGACATTCCTCTCGAAAAAAGCCAAGGCGCTGTGAAAGAATGAGGCGGCCCTGCACGCCTTCAATGGAGTTGCTATGAAGCTCTTCCCTGCCCTGGCCCTTGCGCTGGTTGTAACTCAGGTTTCTCCCTCCCAGACCGTCGCGCCCGCAGCCCCGCCCGTGGAGGCCGCGGCTGCGCCATCCGATTCCGCGGCCGTGCTCGCCTATATTCGCGCCGCCTGGGACACCCTGACCCGGTCGATGACGGATTGCAACTCGCTCAAGGATCCCAAGGTGAACGCGCAGCCGGTCCTCTACCTGCCCGCCGATGTGCCCGTTCCGGCCGACGTCCTGGCGCTCGAACAGACCTGCAGCGTGAAGGTGACCCACCTGCCCCGGACCATCGACAAGATCGGCGACTTACAGCCAAACGAGCTGCCCGCGCAGGGACTGCTCTATCTCCCCGACCCTTATGTCGTGCCCGGCGGTCAGTTCAATGAGATGTACGGGTGGGACAGTTACTTCATCATCCTCGGACTCGAAGCCGATCATCGCGAGAAGTTAGCCAAAGGAATCGTAGATAACTTCTTTTATGAGATTCAACACTACGGCGGACTGTTGAACGCCAACCGGACTTACTATCTCACCCGCTCCCAGCCCCCGTTTCTTACTTCGATGATCCGCGCCGTATACGAGGATCCGGCCAGCTTTCCGGCCACTGCGGCAGGGCATGCCCAGGCCCATGCGTGGCTGGAACAGGCCTACGCGATGGCGGAAAAGGATTACTCGACCTGGACCCGGCCCGAACACAAGGCTGGAGAAACGGGATTGGCGCGCTACTTTGGCTACGGAACCGGCCCCGTCCCGGAGATGGGCAACGACCCTTCCTACTACATCGATGTGCTCAAGTGGCTCGTAGCGCATCCCGGCCCGGAAAATGCGGAGTTCCTGGTGAAGGGACCGGAGCATCCGGATGCCGCCGCAGCCGCGCGCCTGAAGCAGACCAGTTGCGACGTCGACACCAGCACGGTGTGCATGAAGGCCTGGTACGGCGGCTACCGGCTGAGCCGCGACTTTTACATCGGCGACCGCGCCATGCGCGAGTCCGGATTCGATCCCAGCTTCCGCTACGGCCCGTTCTCCGGCGCCACCGAGGACTATGCGCCCGTAGGCCTCAACTGCCTGCTCTACCACTACGAGCGCGATATGGAGCACTTTGCCCTGCTGCTCGAAAAGCCCGACGACGCCATGCGCTGGCGCGAGCGCGCCCGCCTCCGCGACGCGGCCATCCAGCGCTACCTGTGGCGGCCTGCCGAAGGCGTATTTGCCGATTACGACTTTGTGCGCAGGCGGCCGTCGAACTACGCCTACATTACGTCGCTGTATCCGTTGTGGTCCAGCGTGGCCACGCGCGAAGAAGCGGCGCAGATGGTGGCCAAGCTGAACCTGTTTGAGCGGGCCGGCGGCCTGTCGACCAGCGACTATGACAGCGGCCTGCAGTGGGACGATCCCTTCGGATGGGCGCCGACAAACTGGATCGTCGTGGCCGGGCTCGACGATTACGGCTACCGCGAGGACGCTCTGCGCATCTCGCGCGAGTTCACCGCGACCGTGGACAAAGGGTTTGCCGCCGACGGTACGATTGTCGAAAAGTACAACGTCGCGGCCGGGAACGCCAACGTGCATGTAACTGCCGGTTACAAGGTGAACCAGGTCGGTTTCGGGTGGACCAACGGGGTGTATCTCAAGATGGAGCAGCTTATCAAAAGCGCGGCGCCGGCGGCAGTGAGTCAGTAACTTCGATTATTTCGCTCTATCCATGCAGCCAGGACGATGTAACCTTTCCTGTTCCGCCCGCGTAAGTGGGAGTTAGAGAGGAAAGGCCAGATGCCGGACGCGGCCAACTGCACGATGGAACGGTTCCGGCAGGGCGACCTCGACGCCTTCGAGACGCTCTTCCACCAGCATCGGCGTGCGGTCTACGGCTGGATTCTGCGCATCGTGCGCGATGCCGCGGAGGCCGAAGACCTGACCGCCGAGGCCTTCTGGCGGATCTATCGCGCCCGCACTCGATTCGATCCCGGGCGCGGCTTTGAGCCGTGGGCGCGCCGCATCGCCACGCGCGCGGCGCTGGACTGGCTGCGCGCCAGGCGGCCGGAGACTGCGTTGGCTGCCGATCTGCCGGCTCCCGCCGCCGGCGACGCGGGCGTGGCCGCCGAGATTCGGCAGAAGATCGCGCAGGCCTTTGCGCGGCTGCCGCCCAAACTGCGCATCGCCGCCCTGCTTGCGGTTGTAGAAGAGCAGCCGCACAAGGAAGTGGCCGAGGCGCTGGGAGTTTCAGTGCCCGCGGTCAAGGTGCGCGTCTTTCGCGCGCTCCGAATGCTGAGAAAGGACCTGGTAGCCCAGGGAATTACGCCATGAATCTGCACGAGGACGAACGCATGAAGAAGCTGCTCCGGCAGGCTCTGCCCCCGGTTGCGAGCGGCGACGGACCGGAGCACAACCTGTGGCCGGCGGTGCTGCGCCGGCTGGATAAAGAGCAACCGGCGCCCGTAGCTTGGCTGTGGCTCGATTGGGCCCTCGCGGGTGCGCTGCTGCTGGTGGTCGCCGCGTTTCCGGCATCCATCCCCGTGTTTCTCTACTACCTGTGAACGGCATGGGCGGGCGCGCTAGCCCGCGGCAAGGAGGAAGTCATGAACAGGCATCCGTATTTACGCGCGTTTCTGGCCGGGGCGTTCCTGCCCACGGTGGCTCTGCCGCTGGCTTTGACGGCGTTCATTGTGCTGCGGCTGGTGATGCAGGTTCCCTTTGCGATCGAGCGCGGACTGGTCTTCCCCATGGGCCTTGTGCCGGTGCTCTGGGGGCTCTGGAACATGTTGTGGCTGGGTACGCACGGCCGCACGCATCTGCGGCTCGGCCTGCACGGCGCGCTGCTGCCGTTTCTGCTGCTGCCCGGCGGCACGCTGCTCGGCAGCAGCCTGGGCGTGCTCTCGCTGGGCGCGGCGAGCGCGACCTGGTTCAACGCCGTCAGCGTGCCGTACGGCCTGGTGGCCTGCCTCTTCACGGCCGCATTGATCGGCTACTACCTGGTGTGGAAGTACATCGTGGGTTTTGTGAATCGCGAGCTCGCATTGATGGGATAGCCCGGCCCGTTACGCGCCGGACCTGAAGAAATCCTCAAGTCCGGCGCGGTGGGCATGGGCCGCCATGGCGGCCTGGATCTCAAGTGCAAGCTTGAGTGCCTCGCGGGCCTGCCGGGCGGTGACCCGCGGAGCGCGCCGCGTTCGGACCGAATCGAGGAACGACTCGATCTCGAGGCGTAGCGGCTCGCCTGGCGCGACTTCAGGCTTAAGAAAAGACAACCCGGGCGCGGGGCCTGCCTGCGCGGCGGCGAGCTTTGCCAATGCTTCCGGGTCCATCTTTCCGGCGGCAACGGCCGCGGCGATCTCCGGAGGGACGGCCCCGTCCACGCGGATCACGAGCAGATCCCGGCGGGCATAGTCGATCGAGACATACTGCCGCGGCTCGAAGAAGCGAAGCTTGCGCACCCGCTCGGTAGAAACCCGCGAAGCCGTGAAGTTGGCCACGCAGCCCGAGTCGAACTCAACGCGGACGTTGGCAATATCGACCTTCGGCGACAGGATGGGCAGCCCCACGGCGCGGACCTCGCGGACAGCCGAGCCGGCGAAGGCGAGCACGATGTCGAGGTCGTGGATCATCAGGTCGAGGACAACATCGACGTCAAGGGAGCGGGGCGTAAAGACGCTCAGCCGGTGCGCCTCGAAGAACATGGGCCGCCTGAGCCGCGGCTCGACCGCCAGCACCGCCGGGTTGAAGCGCTCGAGGTGGCCGGGCTGCAGGATGCGGCCGGAGCGCTCGGCGCGGGCGATCAGGTCGTCGGCCTCTTCGAGGCTGGCGGCGAGCGGCTTTTCAACCAGAAGGTCCAGGCCGGCATCGAGCAGCTCCGATGCAACCGCGCCATGATGGACGGTGGGCACGGCAACGATGGCCCCGTCGAGCCCGAGGTTCGCGGCCAGCAGTTCGCCGGCGGACGAGCACACCGGAATCGCGTATTGCGCGGCAGCCTCGGCGGCGCGCGCCGGGTCCGGCTCGACCACTGCCGCGAGAACCACGCCACAAGCGGCGGTCTCCAGCTCGCGGAGCACGCGAAGGTGATTGCGTCCGAAGGCTCCGGCTCCGGCCACGGCGACGCGTAGCTTGCGTTCGCCTGCGATTACGCGGCCTCTTTCTCGGCGGCGCCGCCCTCCACCACTTTGAGGCAGCGGGCGTAGAGTTCGAGCAACTGGCTCACATGCTCCTCAGGCTTGGCCGCCGCCGAGCCGCTGAAGCCGGCCGCGGGCGCGGCAGGCCTGCCCACGCCCGCCGTGCCGGCTACGAACTTGAGCAGGTCGAGCGCGATGTCTTCGTTACGGCGCGCGCCAAGCGTGTTGGTGAGTGCTTCCATGCTGAAAATCTCCCTGAGCGCTCCCCTGAGCACCCCGAAGACAGATGCTAACAGAAAGGGTGGGCTCCGACCGCTGCCCACATGCGTCCATTTGCGGACGCGATTGTCCGCATTCGGACAACAATGACCGCGACAGGTGGGGGATTGCAGGAGATAATCGTCTGAAGGCGTGCGGCTTGCGGAAAACCGCGTTTGGCGGCCCGCGTGCGAACCAACATACAGCCTGACTTGGCTCGCGGAGGAAGGCCCGTGCAAACCCTGGTCCACGATCTGCGCTTCGCTTTGCGGCAACTCGGCAAGGCGCCGGGTGTGTCGCTGCTGGCGGTGTTGACTCTCGCGCTCGGCATCGGCGCCAACACGGCGATCTTCACCGTCATCCAGAACGTGCTTCTGCGGCCCCTGCCGTATGCGGGAGCGAACCGTCTGATCTTCATCCGCCCGGCCAGCGTCAAGTCGGGCTTCGGGTCGACCTCGTGGCTCAACTACCACGACATCCGCGCGCAATCCAAGCTCCTCGAGCAAGTGGCCGGATACTCCGAAGACATCAGCGTCATCCGCACCCGGGACGAATCGGTGAGCGTGGTCGCTCCGCGCGTCACGCCCTCCCTGTTTGCGATGCTCGGGGCGCGGCCGCTGCTCGGCCGGACCTTTACCGAAGCGGAGGGCCAGACCGGCGGCCCGCAGGTGGCGATCCTTTCGGAAGCCCTGTGGCGCGAAACCTTTCACGCCGATCCGTCGATCGTGGGCAAGACGGTGGAGATTGGCGGCGTAGCCCACACCGTGGTGGGCGTCATGCCCGGCTCGTTCCGTTTCCCCGAGTCGATGGGGCCCGACGTGCGTAAGGGTTTGTGGCTGCCGCTGCAGCCCACCGGGGAGATGCTCAAGGAGCGCGGCTACGACTTCTTCAACGTGGTGGCGGAGATGCGGCCCGGAGTGACGCTCGCTCAGGCGCAGCACGAGCTGGACGCGATCGCCGCGCGCATCCCCAAAGAGAAAGACAGCAGCCCCGCCGCCTTTACCGCCGCGTCGTACCAGGAACTGCTCACCGGCGAAGTACGGCCGGTGCTCTTCGGACTGTTGGGCGCGCTGGCGCTGGTCCTGCTGATTGCCTGCGCGAACGTCTCGAACCTGCTCATCGCGCGCTGCCTGGCGCGCCGCCAGGAGTTTGCCGTGCGCGCCGCGCTGGGCGCGGCCCGCCTCCGCCTGGTGCGGCAGATGCTGGCCGAGGGATTGATGCTCAGCCTGTTGGGCTGCGCGGTGGGCGTGGCGCTGGCGCAGTTGGCTATCATCGCCGTACACAAGCTCCCCGAAGGGACCATTCCCCGCGCCGAGACAATCGCGATTCACTGGACGGTGGTGCTGGTGCTGGCGGCCATCGCCGTGCTGACCACGGTTCTCTCGAGCGTGCTGCCGGCGTTGCTGGTCGCACGAGCGAACCCGCAGGCGGCGCTGCAACAGGCTTCGCGCGGGCTCGGCGCGCACTCGGTAGGCGGCAAAGTCAGCCGCTGGCTGGTCGCCGGCGAGGTGGCGCTCTCGACGCTGCTTCTGGTCGGAACCGGGCTGCTCTTTCACACCCTCTGGAACCTGGAGCAGTCGCAACTGGGATTCGACGCGGCGCATGTGACGACCTTCTCGGCAATGCCGGGCGACTCCGCGGGATTTTCGGCGATGGCAGTGGCCGCGGACACGGCCAACGCGCCCACGTCGGTGGCTGTGCTGGCCTACGAACCGGTGCTCGCGCGGATGCGGCAGGCGCCCGGGGTGGCGAGCGCCGCCCTGATCACCGCTCCGCCGCTCTCCGGGTTCAATATCAGCTCCAGCTTCGACATTGTGGGAGAACCGAAGAACCCCCTGGCCCAGACGCGCGTAACCGCGGTGAGTGGCGAATATGCAGAGACCATGGGCACACCGGTGGTGCGCGGGCGGATGATCGGTGACGGCGACGCATTGAGTGCGCCGTTTGTGTGCGTCATCAATCAGGCGTTTCAAAAGAAGTACTTCGCCGGCCAAGATCCTCTGGGCAAGCAGATCGATCTTGGCGGCAAGGATACGGGGATGCTGAAGCCGTACGCCATCGTGGGCGTGATGGGCGACGAGGTGGACCGGAGCGTGGGCGGCGACGTGCAGCCGATGATCCTGCTGCCCGAGCAGCAAATTCCCACCACCTCCCTGTTCTACCAGGCCCTCCTGAAGACCGCCGTCAACTTCGTGGTCAAGACCCGGGGCGACGTGCCCGTGGCCGCGGAGATGCGCACGGTGTTCCATGAGGTGGCGCCGGGATTCGCACTCGATCAATTCCAGACCATGCAGCACGCAGTCGACGGCAATACATTCGACAAGCGGCTGGGGCTTTACCTGGTGAGCGCCTTCGCCGGGCTCGCTGTCATCTTGGTCGTCGCCGGATTGTACGGCGTGCTCTCGCAACTGGTGAGCTACCGGCGGCGCGAGATCGGCGTGCGCATGGCATTGGGTGCCACGCGGACCAGCGTGGCCCAGCTTGTGCTGCGGCAGGGCTCCATCCTGGTAGGCGCGGGATTGCTCGTCGGCCTGGTGCTGGCGCTGGCGACGGGAAGACTGGTCGCCAGCTTCCTCTACCAGGTCCGTCCGCTCGACCCCTGGACCTACGTAAGCGTCGCAATGGCGCTGTCGGTAGTGGGTCTGGTCGCCGCGGTTCTGCCCGCGCATAAGGCCGCCAGCATTGAGCCCATGCAGGCTCTGCGCGACGAGTAAGGCGCGGTGAAAAAGAAGAGACCGACAGACGGGCGCGTCACGCAGGCGCCGCCTGAACCGTGGTGATTTTTCCATTGAAGTGGTAGGCTTCTTCCATGCAGATCACCGTCGACCTTCCCGATGAATTGGCCGAGCGGGCGCGGGCGCGCGGGCTGACGCCGGAGGGCTATGTGCGCGCTCTGATTGAGGACGCCGCGCAAGAAGACCCCACGTTCCCGGAGCAGCAGCGTCCCAAGCGCGATATGGAAGCCTTTTTCAGGGGAATGGCCGCTTTTTCGGAGAAAATACCGCAACTTCCCGACGAAGCATTCACGCGCGAAAGCTTCTATCAGGACCATGACTGATGGCGCCAGCGCCGGATTACCTGATCGACACCAATATCCTCCTTCGGCTCTCCCGGCTAGACGATCCACAACACGAGCTTGTGATGAAGGCCGTCAATCAGTTGAATGAGGATGGCGCCGGACTTTATTTCTCCCTGCAAAACATCGCCGAGTTCTGGAACGTCTGCACCCGCCCCGCGGAGCGAAACGGCTATGGCCTGACATGCGCCGAGACTAATCTCATGATCGAGACCGCCGGAGACACGATCGACTACCTGCCCGATAACGAGCATGTGTATGGGATTTGGCGCGAACTTGTACTCGCCCACAGCGTGCGCGGCGTTCAGGTACATGACGAGCATCTGGTAGCCACCATGCGAGCCCACGGCGTCAGTCACATTCTGACCCTCAACAGGACCGACTTCCTGCGCTTCGCTGAGGTGCAGGCGGTTCATCCCGCCCAGGTGCAGCCGGCGGCGCGCTAATCGAGAACCAATGCACACAGCCTGCATCGGAATGGGCGCCAATCTGCCCAGCAGCGCCGGCGCGCCGGAAGCGACTCTGGCCGCGGCCGCTGAGCGCCTGGCAACGCTGGGGCGCATCGCGGCGCGGTCCTCGCTCTATTCGACCGCGCCCGTCGGTTACGCCGCGCAGCCGCGCTTTGTGAACGCGGTGGTTGTGCTTGCTACCGGTCTCACCCCCCGCGCGCTCCTCGAAGCCCTGATGAAGATCGAGCGCAAGTTTGGCCGCGACCGCTCGGCGGGAATCGCCAACGGGCCGCGCTCGCTCGACCTGGACATTCTTCTCTTCGACGATCTGGTCGTGAACGAACCGGACCTCACGATCCCCCATCCGCGCCTGGCTGAGCGCGCATTCGTGCTTGTCCCGCTGAACGAGATTGCCCCGGATCTCCGCGACCCGCGCACTGAAACCAGCGTGGGAGAATTGCTGAAGAGCCTTCCTTCCTCACCCTACGATGCGACGCAGGCAGTGGTCCGGATACAAAGCGATCTTTGGCGTGCTGGCCGCGGTGGGTCTGGTGACAGCGGCGCTCGTTAGCGCGCAAAACCCGGCACGCGTGCTCGTCACCGCGAAAGACCCGAGCGGCGCGGCCATCGCCGGAGCGCGCATCGACGATCCGTCGGGAAAGCTGCTGGCCACCACCGATGCTTCCGGCCAGGCCGCCATTGCATGCGCCCTTCCCTGCTCCGTGCGTGTGGATGCGCCAGGATTCTCCGCGCAAAACGCAACACTGACGGTGAACCCTGCGACCATCCAGCTGCAGCCGGCCGCCAACGCCGAGCAGGTGACGGTGACCGCGTACCGCGCGCCCCTCGGAGCACTGGAGAGCCCGGCCGCCACGCGGCTTCTCACGCAACAGGACCTGCAGACGACAGCCACACCCACCATGGATGGCCGCCTGCGTGCGCTCCCCGGCGTCGAGCTGTTCCGCAGGTCGAGCTCGCTCGAGGCCAATCCCACTTCGCAGGGCATCAGTCTGCGCGGTCTGGGATCGACCTCCGCGAGCCGCACGCTGGTCACCGAAGACAATGTGCCGCTCAACGACGTGACCGGCGGTTGGATCTACTGGAACGAAGTGCCGGAGCTGGCTATTCGCAGCATTGAAGTGGTGCGCGGCGGCGCCAGCGATCTCTATGGGTCGAGCGCCATCGGCGGAGTGGTCAACGTGATCCCCGTGCGTCCCACCAGCACGCGGGCCGAGATGAGCGCGAGCTACGGCGGCGAAGGCACCTACGACGAAAGCCTGCTGGCCGAAGCCAAACGCGGCCCGTGGGGCGGGCTGCTTGCCGGCGGTCTGCTGGGAACGGATGGATTCATTCAAGAGGCGCCCTACCAGCGCGGGCCCGTGGACCAGGCGAGCAACGTGCACAGCCAGAACGCGCTGGTGGACGCCGGGCGCGAGCGCGGGATGCTGCGCCTGTTTCTGCGCGGCAGCGGCTTCAACGAGCTGCGCCACAACGGCACGCTGTACCAGTTCAACGGGACCCGGCTGATTCGCTTCGCCGCCGGCGCAGACTGGCGGAGGGCGCAGGGCGCGGCGCTGACGCTGCGCTTCTACGGCTCCGAAGAACGGTACCGGCAGACATTCTCGAGCATCTCGAACCTGCCGGAGTTCGGCGATGCGGCGTGCAGCTACCGCTGCGGAGAAACTCCAACCAAGTACTCGTACATCCCCGACAACGAGCTGGGCGCGGCAGCAAACTGGAGCCAGCCGCTGGGCGCAGGCCTGCTACTGGTGGCCGGCGCGGATACCCATGACGTGCGCGTGTGGGACCGCGAACAAAGCTTCGGCGCGAAAGCGAGCGTAACCAACCTCGACGACCATCAGCGCGACTCGGGCGGCTACGCGGAAGCCATGTGGACGCACCACGCGTGGACAGTGATCGCCTCGGGCCGCGTGGACTGGTTCCAGAACTACGACGGGCATGAGGTCGCATGGAACGGAGCCGGCTGGACGCCCACAGCCAGCCAGCCGCCGCAGTTCGGCCAAAGGCTCTTCGATCCGCGCCTGGGACTTTCCCGCAAGCTGGGCGCGCACTGGGCGCTGTCGACGTCGGGGTTTCGCGCCTTCCGCGCGCCTACGCCCAGCGAGCTCTACCGCGCCACGCAAGTGGGCAACGAACTCACCCTGCCCAACGGAAGCCTCGCCAGCGAGCGCGCCACGGGATGGGAGACCGGCGCGGCCACCGAGTGGCGCTGGGGCAGCATCCGCTCCAGCTACTTCCTCACGCAGGTCAACCGGCCCATCACCGCCGTGACGACCAATCCGAATTCGTCGCCGATTCTGCTGATGCGCGAAAACCTCGGCCAGATCGAGAGCCGCGGCGTCTCCCTGGACTTCGAGCTGCGGCCGCTCAGTTGGCTCGCGGCCGACGGCGGCTACCAGTTCGCGCACGCGACCGTGACCCGCGGCAGCCAGGACCTCGGCAACTGGATTCCCGAGGTGGCGCGGAACCTCGCCACGCTGAATCTGCGCGCAGCCGAACCCAAGCTGGGAACGCTCAGCCTGGAGGGCCGTCTGAGCGGACGTCAGTATGACGACGACGCCAATGCCTACCTGCTGCGCGGATTCTTCCGGCTCGACGCGTACGCGTCGCACCGCTTCGGCGCGCGATGGACGGTCTTCGCGGCGGGAGAGAATCTGCTGAACCGCGCCATTGAGGTCTCGAAGACGCCTACGACCACCCTGGGGCAGCCGCGAACGGCGCGCGCCGGCTTCCGGCTCACGCTTGGCAGAGCGACGCGTTAGCTTTCGATCGCTGTGCAGCGCGCCCTCTACGATCGGCGATGCGGGGCCGGTGATACCGTGAAGAAATGGAGCTCACCACCGAACGCCGCTTGCAGCGCGCGCGGACGTTCGACGAGATCGCGGATCTTTACGACCGGGGCCGGCGCGAGCCGCCCGCCTGGCTCTACGACACGTTGTTTGCAGAACTGGGCCTGGATGCGGCGAACGCGCGCGTCCTCGAGATCGGCTGCGGAACCGGCAAGTCGACGCTGCCCATGGCACGGCGCGGCGCGAAAATTCTCGCCCTCGAGATGGGCGCAAACCTGGCCCGCCGCGCACAACAGCATCTCGCCGCCTATCCTCACGCCGAAGTGCGGTGCAGCCGATTCGAGGATTGGGAGCCCTCGCCCGTCTTCGATCTGGTTATTGCCATCACCGCCTGGCACTGGTTCGACCCTGCGATACGCTGCCAGCACGCCGCCGCCGCACTCAAGCCCGGCGGCACGCTGGCGTTCACCGTGACCGAGCACGCGTTTCCTCCCGGCTACGATTCTTTCTTCGAGGAGATTCAGGAGTGCTACGAGGCCGTCGGGATGGGCCGGATGGCATTCCCTCCCCCTTCTCCCGAGGCCGTTCGCGACTCCCGCGAGGAGATCGAGCGAAGCGGCTGCTTTGACGACGTGCGCGTGATCCGGCGGTTGTGGACGGAGGATTTCACCGCCGAGGAGCACGTCGCCATGATGCGTACAGCCTCGGACCATCGGCTGCTCGAAGAGGAGAAACGCGAGTGGCTCTTCGACCAGATGCGCCTGCGCATCGAGGCACGCCCCGGAGGGAAGATTCACAAGGTGAATCTGACGCTTCTGCATTTGGCGCGGCGGCTGCCTTAGCCTAACAGCCTGTGGTGAAAGTCTCGTTTTGAAAGGGCACGACTTCAGTCGTGCCGTAAGAGGCTTAAGAATCAGCGCGGCTTTAGCCGCTGAGGGAAGGTCTTTGCGAAGTTTTGACTTGCACCACAGGCTGCTAAGGTTGCCACCGTCGCCACTCTAAACAAAATTGTTTATAATCGATCAGCGAAGAGCAGTGAGTTCAAGCGGTGGCTTGCGGCACAAGGAGCGACGTTCACGCCGGCGAAGGGCTCGCACCTGCGAGTGGAGTTGAATGGAAAGACATCCATTCTTCCGATGCACTCGAAAGATCTGAAGAAAGGCCTCGTCGAAGCTATCAAGAAACAGCTTGGGCTGAAGTAGGAGGAACACGATGCGCTATCCGGTACGTCTCGAGGCAGCGGAAGAGGGCGGCTACATTGTTACGTTTCCCGACATTCCCGAGGCCGTCACGCAAGGCGAGGACATAGAGGACGCGTTGATGCACGGCGCGGACGCGCTGGAGTCGGCACTTGAGTTTTACTTCGAGAAGCGACGGACCGTTCCCGCTCCCTCGAAACCCCGGCGAGGACAGCGGACGATCGAGCTGCCGGTAAGCGTCTCCGCAAAGGTGCTGCTGTTGAACGAGATGCTGCGGCAGAAGGTTCGGCCAGCAGAGTTGGCGCGCCGCATCGGCACAACGCCGCAGGAGGTGAACCGGCTGACCGATATCCGGCATAGAACGCGGATCGACGGCGTGGCCGATGCGTTGAAGGCGTTGGGAAAGCAGCTTACGGTGGATGTGATGTGAAGGCGGTGGGGATCGGAGTCGGGAGACAGCAATTAGAATCCTCTGGTGCCTCTTCAATTTCACATCGTTGCGGCAACAGACTCGGGCGGCCGCCGTGCGCGGCTCGATCTGCCGCACGGCACCGTCCAGACCCCGGTGTTTATGCCTGTCGGCACGCAGGGCACCGTCAAAGCCGTCACCCAGGATGCGCTGGAGGCGTTGGGCGCCGAGATCATCCTCGGCAATACCTATCACCTTTATCTGCGGCCGGGACATGAGGCCATCCGGCGCATGGGCGGGCTGCACCGGTTCATCGCCTGGCCGCGCGCCATGCTCACTGACTCGGGAGGCTTCCAGGTCTTCTCGCTCAACGCGCTGCGCAAGGTCTCCGACGAGGGCGTGCGCTTCCGGTCGCATCTCGACGGGAGTTCGCACCTCTTTACTCCCGAACATTCCATGGATGTTCAGATCGCGCTGGGCGCCGACGTCGCCATGGCCTTCGACGAGTGCACCGAGTACCCGGCCAGCCGCTCCCGGGCGCAGGAGAGCCTCCGGCTCACGACGGCGTGGGCCGGGCGGTCGCTCAATCACTTCCGCGCCCACGCCGGCGAGGTGGTGTGGCGGGACGAGCTCGGCGGCCGCACCCAGAGCCTCTTCGGCATCGTGCAGGGCGGCATGTACACCGATCTGCGCCGCGAGTGCGCGGAACGTCTCGTCGCCATGGAGTTCGACGGGTACGCCATCGGGGGCCTGAGCGTGGGCGAACCGCGCGCGCTCACCCTCGAGATGATCGCCGAGGTCCTGCCATTGCTGCCCCGCGACAAGCCCCGCTACGTGATGGGCGTGGGCTACCCCGACGAGATCGAGCAGTACGCGCGCATGGGCGTCGACATGATGGACTGCGTGCTGCCCACACGCGCGGCGCGGCACGGACTGCTGTTCACCAGCGAAGGCCGGGTCAACATCAAGAACAAGAAGTACGCCGAGGACCAGTCGCCGCCCGACCCCGCCTGCGACTGCCCGGTCTGCCGGCGTTACTCGCGGGCCTATCTGCGCCATCTGATGCAGGCCGGCGAAGCGCTCTCCGGCACGCTCAACACCATTCACAACCTCGCCTTTTACCTGGGAATCATGCAGCGGGTGCGGCAGAGCCTCGCGGCCGCGCCGCAGCCCGCCGAACTCACGCCGCCGCGGGTCTGACAGACCTGCGCCTCACGGCGTAGATCGCCAGCACCAGCGTAAACGCGGCGCCCACCCACAGGATCGCGCCTGCGCCCAGCGCGGCGACGCTCTGCATCCGATCGGCCGGCGCCCAGACAGCGGAGTATACGGCCCAGAGTGTCATGAGCGCACCGGTTACGTAGTGCGGCGCGTAGCGGAAGAGCCGGGCCAGCGGGAAGAAGTGCAGGCCAACGATGCCCACAGTGCCCGAAACTCCGTAGACGACGAGATGCATGTGGCCCAGGATCAACCACACCGCGAAGCAGCCGATCCATTCGAGCGCAACGATCCAGCCGAAGGCCCGGCCGAGGGCGCGATTGCGCGGCGGGCGCGGCCAGCGCGCGGCCTGTTTGTAGAGGTACATAACTCCCGAGGCCATCGCCAGCACAACAGCGCCGATGTAGGCAAAGTTGGCGGCGCTGAGCCTCTGCATCGCGTAAAGGGCCAGGAGCAGCCAGATGGCTCCAAAGCCCGTCATGATCATCGCGCCCGTGGCGCGGCCTTCCAGCTGCCATGCATTGTCGATTCGTATCATGGGTTCATCCTCCTTGGGGAAACCTGGTTTTTCTCAAGCCTCGATGGCTCCGCCCAGGAGCTGCTTCAGGGCCTGCACGTACTCGGTGAGCGCCGCCCGGCCGGCTTCGGTCATGCGGTAAAGGGTCTGCGGCTTACGCTCGACAAACTTCTTCTCGACGGCCACGTAGCCGGCCTCTTCGAGCCTGGCGAGCTGCGCTCCCAGGTTGCCGTCCGTCGAGCCGGTCCTCGCGCGCAGCCACGTAAACTCCGCCACCTCCACCCCCGAGAGCAGCGACAGGAGCGCCAGGCGGAGCTTCCCGTGCACAACGGGATTCAACTCCGGCAGGTCAGGCATGGGTCGCCCCCTGCCGGCTGCGCCTCCGCGACTCGCAGACCATGGCGTAGATGCCGAAGACGATCTGGCACAGAAACAAAGCGGTAAGAAACAGCACCGTCAGCTGCTCCTCCGACCCAAAACAGGCCGCCACCGAGGTCGCCCACCACACCACCGCGCAGGCAAACTGCATCTTCCATCGCAGGATCAATGCCGATGCCCCGTTGGCCAGCCCCAGCATGGATGCGGCGAGCGCCACAAAGCCGTGCTGGTCCACCCTGCCGGCCACACTCAGCGCGGGAAAGACCAGCAGCATCGAAATACCCACCGAAATCCAAATTGAAACAGCGGCCCGCCCCATCGTAGTTTCAGGATTGCCGCGTCCCATCCTCATGCCGATCACCGCGGTCAGGATGCATGCGGCAATCATCGTCACCGGCCATGCCAGATGGTTGCCGCCCCACAGCGACAGGCTCCGCCCCCACGCCGCCCATACAATCGCCACGAAATAGGCCACGCCCCACAACACAAAGCTCCACCCCCAGCTCTCGGTGCTGCGGCGGCCCTCGGCGATCATGGTTTCGATGAGAGTCAGCCGGTCTTTAAGTTCGAGATCGTCCCCGCTGGTATTCATTCGGTCCTCCTCCGCAGCGCTTTGAGCAACTCCATCCGCCCAACACAGAGAACTCTACAAAATAGAGTTCTCTGTGTCAAGAGAAATCGAGAAAAACTTTCTCCGCGAGGGATAAACTCGGCCGGAAATCGGAGAGATGCTTAATCTGTTACGTTTGCGCCATTGCTGGCTAGGGCCTCTGCGACGCGGGTCATGAGGCCGCTCCAGTCGCCCGCCGCGCTCTGCCGCAAGAGCCGCGCCGTCGGATACCAGGGCGTGGTCTCGATCTCCTGCATCCAGCGCCAGTCGGCCAGATGCGGCAGCAGGATCCAGACCGGTTTGCCCAGGGCCCCGGCCAGGTGGGCGATTGAGGTGTCGGTGGTGACCACCAGGTCGAGCGTGCTCATCAGCGCGGCGGTCTCGGCCAGATTGCGGTCCGTGCTCGACCCGTCCCAGACATCAACGTCTCCGGGCAGATCGGCCAGTTGGCCCGCGGCCTCGCCCTTCTGCAGCGAGACCCAGACCGCGGGGACGGCGCGCATCAGCGCCAGCAGGGTCTCAAGCCGCGTCGAACGGAGATGGTCGGACTTGTAGCGGGGATTGCCGGCCCAGGCGATGCCGATGCGCGGCCCAGCGCGTCCGGCCGTCAGAAGAGAGCGCCGGGCGGCCGCCAGCGTGGGGTCGGCGGCTAGATACGGCCCCGGCCAGGGCACGGTCTCGACGGTCGTTCCAAAGACCGCAGGCAGGCTCATCAGCGGGCATTCGAGGTCGAACCCGGGCGTATCGCCGCCCAGCACGGCCAATGCGGCCTCGCCGGAGCGGACCACCGCGAGCGATTCGAGCAGGCGCCGCACCGGCTCCTGCACCTGAAGGATGACGCGGCCCCCGCGGGCTGCCACGAGGGCGGCGTAGCGGCAAAACTGGATGGTGTCGCCCAGGCCCTGCTCGGCGTGGAGCAGCACGCAGCGGCCCTCGAGAGGCTCGCCCTGCCAGCGCGGCTGCGCGAACCTGCGGGGCCGCCGATGCACCTCCCGGAACCGCCAGCGGGCCTCGTAGTTGGGCCAGCCCCTGCGCCAGTCACCGAGACGAAGCTGGGTGAGCGCCAGGTTGTAGCGGGCGCCGGGGCCCTCCGGATCCTGCTCGACCGCCCGCTCGTGCGCGCGCAGCGTCTCGTCCATGCGGCCCAGGTCAAGCAGCGAGTTCCCGCGGTTGGAGGCGGCCGCCCGGTTGCCCAGCGCCTCGGCCCGCTCAAAGGCGGCAACAGCCCCCTCGTAGTCGCCCCCGGTGTGCAGCAAAACCCCGCGCATGTTCTGGACCTCGTCGTAATCCGGGTCGACGGCGAGAGCGCGCCGCAGCCACTCCCAGGCGCCGGCGCGGTCGTCCAAAGCCAGGCGAAGCTGGCACCAGCCCACCAGCGTCTCCACCTGGTCCGGGTTCAGGTTAAAGGCCGTGCGCAGGTGGTCCTCGGCCTCCTTGAAGTGGCGCCGGTCCCGTTCGAGCAGCGAGAGGTTGACCCACCCGGAGATAAGATCGGGGCGCAGCTCAACGGCGCGCCGCAGGGCGGCCTGGGCGTGAAGGTCGCGGCCCTGTTCGCGCAGCAGGCTGCCCAGGTTGATCCAGGCGGCGGCAAAGTCAGGCCGGCGGACCAGGGCGCGCCGGTAGCGAATCTCCGCCTCCTTCGGTTTGCCGAGACGCATCAGGGCAAAGCCGGCGGCGAACTCGGCCTCCGGCAGCCGGGGATGGATGGCAAGCGCCTGCTCGTACCGCGCCAGCGCTTCCTCATGCTTGCCCAGGAAGGCGAAGGCATTGCCCAGGCCCCTGATGGCAGTGATGAGCGTGGGCCGGCGGCGCAGCGCGAGTTCGAACTGCCGTTGAGCTTCGTCCGCACGCCCGGTGGCCAGCATCAGCTCGCCAAGGCCGGTCCGGGCCAGCGGGTCCAGTCCGTCGAGCCGGATGGCCTGCGCAAAGGCGCGCTCCGCCGCCTCGGTTTGGCCCGCGGCTTTGAGCGCCTGGCCTAGGGCAATCCAGCCCGGCAACATCGCCGGAGCCGCCGCGACGGCCGCCGCCGCCATGCGCACCGCTGCATCCGGTTGCCGGCTGGCCAGCGCGACCAGGCTCATGCCCACCAGCGCCTGCGGCTGATGCGGATCGCGCGCCAGGATGTTCTGATAGCCGCGCGCCACCTCGGTCAGCCGACCGGTGAGGCTTGGCGTAGAGCGCGCTGCGGAGCGGCTGGTGAGGCGGCGCGGGGCAGATGGCTCTGCTGCCTGGGTGGTCATGCGGTGCGCGGGCCTCCTCAGCGGTAGAGGAACTGCACAGCGAACTCCGCGAAGATTGATTGATTCTTATTTCGGGTTAATATTGTGGCCCGGGGGCTGGGTAATGGCGCGGTTTTCGGGTTGACGGCCACAAACCGACAATCTCGAATCGACCCATGATCGCCCCTCGGCGAATTGTCATCCTGACGAACGCACTGGAAGGATCTGCGGCTTCTGTCCGGGAACTGTCCGCTCATCTACCACGCCATTCTTTGGAAAAATCTCCGGTTGGCCGGCCCGCTGTCCCAAGGAAACGAAACGTTTTCAACCCTCTAGTCAGGTAACATTGGAAAGAACAAAATTGGAGGGGACGAATATGACGCCGCGACAGAAGGCCCTTAAGGGCGCTCTATGCGTGGTGGCTGTTCATGCCGTGGTCGCGGTCGGCCTCGCGGCCTGTCTTTCTTCAGCGATGGCGCAGACCTCTCCGCACATCATGACCGGGTACATCACCGCGGTCCATCCGCCCGACGGCTTCGACGTGAACGGAGACCCCGTCATGACGACCGGCGATACCACATACGGCCCAATGGGGTTTGAGGCGCCCGTCAAGAATGGACCGATGCGCGACTCGGTGGCCGTCGGCGCCTGGGTCGAGGTGGTTGGCATCCTCGACCGGCATTCGAAGATCGTAACTGCACACAGCGTACTGATTCGCGAAAACCCAGACCGGAAACTCGATGGGCTCGGGGTGATTGTAAAAGTGATCTCGACCGCGCCGGAGGCCGTTTTTGCGGCGGATGGCTACCGTATTCGCATCACGCCGGCGACGGAAGTCCGCTATCCGAAGGAGATGAAGTCGCCGGCAGACGTCCACCCGGGCCTCTGGGTGCTCTATGAAGGCAAGCTGGATCGAGATGGCCTGCTGGAGGCCAGCAAGGTGCGCTTCCTTGAGACCGAGCATGCGAAGACCAAAGACAACGTGCCGCCGCCGATTGGTCCGCCAGACCCGGCGGTGGCTGAGCTGCCCGATGGAAAGCGGGTGATGCAGCTGGACGATAACACCACTTACACGGTTACAGCGGACCCGGCCTTGCAGGCGCGCATCAACCGGATCGGCATGAGCCTGGTCCCCGCTTACCAAAAACAACTGCCGGAAAACGACCCGTCGAAAATCAAGTTCTACTTTTATGCCATTGATGACCCGATGCACGAAGTGCATTGGTACCCGGATGGCCGCATCCTTGTATCCGCCCAAGTGGCCGCCCGGTTCAAGAGCGATGACCAGCTTGCCGCGGTGCTGGCCGATGGCGTCGCGCGCAGTTTTCAGGCGCAAATGCCGGTGGTGATCCGCTTCAACCGAACCACTTTGACCAAGGCCGCAGAGGTTGCAGGCTGGGCAGCGCTTGTCGGGGTTCCTGCTGCCACGGTTGTGGTGTACGACGCGTCTCTGAAGCCGCAGCGCGCGCGGGTGGCCCTGCTATTGATGGCCGAAGCAGGCTACGACCCGTGGCAGGCTCCGGAAGCGTGGCGCCTCGTCGGGCCTTTCAAGCTGCCAAAAGACATCGGCAAGCTGAAGTATCCGGCACAAAGCGATCAGGATTTCGAGATCTTGCACCTCATATACGGGAGGCCCGCCGCAACCGACGCGACAGAAGCCAGTTCAATGGCTCGCGGCAGCGCGAACGAAAAGCCGTAATCCCGCTCCTGTCGCATGGAGCTTCGAGGGCGCAGCCGGGGTGCGGCCCTTATCACCGTCAAACCGAAAACCGCACCGCCGCCGGATGTTGACCAGCTCGCCTTTCGCACAAAGCGCCGGGATGGGGCGCCCGCTTCCATAGCGATTCATGCACCTGGGCTTTGGGCCAAACCCACCCTGGCGGCAAATACAAAAACGCCGCGAGGGTGGGGCACCCGTTTTTGTGCAGATTGATGCAGATGGGATGTGGACGGGGAGGAGTCACGAACAGGGCCGGGGTTTGCCGCAACCGCGAAATCTGTCAAGATAGATGTGTTATGACCGTCTCTGCTCCTTCACAAGTCTTTGCCGACCGCGTTGGCCGGATCGAGGTTTCCGCAACCATGGCCGTCGCCGCCGAAGCGGCCAAGCTGCGCGCCCAGGGCGCCAATCTGGTGGACTTCGGGGCCGGCGAGCCCCACTTCCCCACCCCGCGCCATATCAAGGACGCCGCCATCGCGGCCATCGAGGGGAACTTCACCCGCTACACCGTCGTGCCCGGCATCCCCGACGTGCGCAAGGCCATCGTCGAGCGCCACGCCTGCGACTTCGGCTCCGACTACGCCGTCGACGAGGCCATCTTCACCACCGGCGGCAAACACGCCCTCTTCAACGCCATCCAGGTCCTCGTCGACCACGGCGACGAGGTGATCCTGCCCGTTCCCTACTGGGTGAGCTTCAAGGACATCGTCCAGTACGCCGGCGGCACCGTCGTCTACCTCGAAACCAGCGAGGCGGAGAGCTTCCGCATCACCGCCAACGCCATCGAGCACGCCATCACCCCGCGCACCAAGGCGATCATCCTCAACTCGCCCTCGAACCCGGCCGGCAGCGTGGTCTCGGCCGAGGACCTGGAGCGGATCGTGCGCCTGGCCCACGAGCGCGGCATCTACCTGCTCCTCGACGAGTGCTACGTCTACCTCAACTATGCCGGCAAGCCGGTCTCCGGCGGCTCCTTCACCTGGGCCAAGGACCACCTGGTCATCCTCGGCTCGCTCTCCAAGACCTACTCCATGACCGGCTGGCGGGCGGGCTACGCGCTCGCCTCCAGGCCCGTCGTGGCCAACCTGAGCAAGCTGCAGTCGCAGCAGACCTCGAACGCAACCAGCATCGTGCAGAAGGCCGCCATTGCCGCGCTAAGCAGCTCGCAGCAGTGCGTGGAGGAGTTCCGCGCCGAGTTCATCGGCCTGCGCGACCACATGCTGGCGCGGCTCGCGGAGATTCCGCACCTGACCTGCACCCGGCCCGAAGGCGCGTTCTACGTTTACCCGAACCTCTCGGCCTACCTGGGCAAAGGCGGCATCCGCACCGCCACCGAGCTGGCCACGCGCCTGCTCCACGAAGCCCACGTCGTGACCGTCCCCGGCGAAGCCTTCGGAACCGGCGAGCACGTGCGCATCTCCTACCCGGTCACCCGCCAGAACATCGACGAAGGCGTCCGCCGGATGAAGGAGTTCCTGACCGCCCTGGCATAACCCTCCTCGGCGATGCGCCGCGGGCTGCCCGCTCCCGCGCATCCGCTACGGCGCCACCGGAGCCCCGCCGGCCATCGCTGCCGGGCCCGGGCTCGCGTGGGCGCCGGCCGCCGCCCACGCGCCAATCGGGAACCGTGTCTGGCAATCTCCGCACGTCGTCTGCGAGTGCTGCACGCCGCAATGAGGGCAGCGCGACCAGGTTTCAAAGGTGTCGAAGGCCTTGCGGCAGGCCGAGCAGGTCCATCGTGGACCGAGCGGAGGCCTGGCTCCGCAGCCGGGGCAGGCAAAGCCCTCCCGGCGCGGCATCTTCTCAATCTGCATCAGCAGCCGGGCGCCTTTGAACCCGCGCCAGCAGTTGATGAGCATGTAGCCCGTGATCACGAACAGCCAGACCGAGTGCTGCCAGAACGCGAGCGCCACAAACCCGATCGCGCCCACGAATCCCAGCACCGTGGTCACCGCCAGGCTGCGCGCGCGCCCCAGAAAGAACCAGAGAAGCGAGCGCAGAATCTGGCCGCCGTCGAGCGGAAAGATGGGCAGCAGATTGAAGACCAGCAGCGCGACGTCGATGTAAAGGACTGAATCGATCCAGACAGCGGCGTTGGGCATCGTATGCGCCCATCCCGCCAGATGCGCCACGAACGAGCCCCCGATCAGGGGCGGCAGCAGCGCCACGTTCACCAGCGGCCCCGCCGCCAGGCTCCACAGCATCGCGCCGGGGCGCTGCGGCGGATTGACGTAGGCCACCCCGCCCAGCGGCCACAGCATGATCTCTTCGGCCGTGCCGCCCACCTGCCGGCAGGCAAAGGCGTGCCCGAACTCGTGCAGCAGCACGATCAGGAACAGGGTCAGGTACTCGAGCACACTCCACACAATCGACGTGTACCGGTTCCGCATGTAACCGATTTCTACCGCGGCCACCGCGAACCACGTCCAGTGGAGAAACAGGTCGATTCCGGCGACCCGCGTTAGATGGATGGAACCCTGACGTTGAGCTGGCATTTGTGTTAGCTTACCCCATTCCACCTTCCGCGCCGCGGGCCCAACGGGGGAAATTCGCAGCCGGAAACCGGCGATCGTCGATCCAGCGCAGGTAGCGGCGCTGGCCCAGTTCGCCTCGGGATATAAACCGGGGCAAGGCTGTTAAGTTGCTTTTACATCAGGAAAAAGCCCCCTTGAAATACGCCGGAAGTGTTACATCGTTCGTGGAGAACCCCCTTGCAGGCCGGCAGAATCGGCTACGGCATCTTCGCTTCAGGGGTTGGCCGAACCAGCCCTGCCGATGCGGCCATGTCCATCAGCGAAGCCAAAATGCTCTCGCTGTCGCTCTTGCTCCTGTGCAAACCATGCGCCGGTCGGGTACGATGATTCTTCAATGCCGAACGCGATCGATTTTCGACCCGTAATTCTGGCCGGCGGCAGTGGCACGCGCTTCTGGCCGCGCTCGCGTCGCGCCCGCGCCAAGCAGGTGCTGGCCCTCGACGGCGAGCGCTCCATGATCCAGCAGACCGTCGAGCGGCTGAAGCCGCTCGCCTCCCTGCCCAAAATCTGGGTCATCACCAACGAGTTCCTGGCCGGCGAGATCGCCGACCAGCTTCCATCAGTCCCCGACGCGCAGATCATCCGTGAGCCCGTGGCCCGCAACACCGCCCCCGCCTGCGGGCTGGCTGCCTTCCTGATCGAGCGCGAAAATCCCGGCGCTGTCCTGGGCGTCTTCCCCTCCGATCACGTCATCGCCGACGAGCCGCGGTTCCTCAAGGCCCTGCAAAAGGCCATCGCGGTGGCCGCCGCCGGCGACAACATCGTGGTGATGGGCATCGAGCCCTCCCGCGCCGAGACCGGCTACGGCTACATCGAGACCGGCGACTACACCGCCGACGAGTCGGCCCTGCACGTGCGCCGCTTCACCGAGAAGCCCAACCAGAACCGGGCCGAAGAGTTTGTGTCCGCGGGCAACTACTACTGGAACTCGGGGATGTTCGTCTGGTCCGCGCGCACCCTCGCCAACGCCGTGCGCGAGCACCTTCCGGAGACCGCGCCCCTCCTTGAGGCCATCGCCGCCGCCTACGGCACCCCCCAGTTCGACGAGGTCTTCCGCGCCCTCTACGGCAAGTGCGAAAACATCTCCGTCGACTACGCCGTCCTCGAGCCCCGCTCCGCCAAAGGCGAGCACACCTCGAACCTCTACTGCCTGCCCGCGGAGTTCAGTTGGAACGACCTCGGCTCCTGGGCCTCGCTCTACGAGTACCAGCTTGAAAACCGCATGCGCGGCGACGGCGAGGGCAACGTATCGGAGACCGAGGGCCACCTGGCCCTCGATGCGGTGAATAACTATATCTACAGCCCGCGCAAGTTCGTAGCCCTGGTGGGCGTCGAAAACCTCGTCGTCGTGGACACCGAGGACGCTCTGTTGATCGCACACCGCGACCACTCCCAGGACGTGGGCAAAATCGTGAAAGAGCTGGGCCTGACCGGAAAGACCGAGCTGATCTGAGCCGCCGCCCCACCCCGAAACACCCGCGCGTGCTCAAAGCGAACATCCGTCTTTTCATGCCGCCCGCACCGCGCCCCATCGCCAATCATGCCCTCGGAGCCCTCCCGCCCAGCCGCCCATAACACACCACGCAGTCGTAGCGGATCGTCACCGCCCCACCCGCCTGATGCTCCGCAAACAGCCGCTTCACTCCCGCCCGCATCTCCTCAAACCGCGCGTCCCCCTCCCGCGGAATGTATGAAGACGAAAGAATCCTTCCTTCGAGCGCCTCCTCGTCGAGCGCCTGCGCATTCTCAAACGTCGCCGTCCCCATCGGGGCCGGTGCAAAGAACTCCGCCAGCCGCCTCCGCCCCACGTGCTGTTCCTTCACCTTCAGATAATCGCTTCCAAACTCCCGCAGAAACTCCTCGTACGCCTCGTGAAACGCGTCCCCGCCCGGCCGCCGGTTGTTGTAGAGCACCGCGCACCACCCCTCCGGTCGCAGAATCCGCGCAAACTCCCGCCGCGTCCGCTCCAGGTCGAACCAGTGCATCGCCTGCGCCACCGTGATCAGCTCCACCGATTCATCCGCCAGCCCCGTCTCTTCCGCCGTGCCCGCCGTCACCTGCAATCCTGGATACTCCCGCTGCAGCTCCACGCACGCCGCCCGCATCTCCGCATTCGGCTCCACCGCAATCACAGAAAATCCGCCCCGCAGCAGCATCTCTGTCGAGAGTCCCGTCCCCGCCGCCACATCCGCCACCACGGCCCCGTCCTCCAGCCCGCACTCCCGCCGCAGCAGCCCGGCAATCTCCGCCGGATACCCCGGCCGGAACCGCCGGTAGCTCTCCACCCGCCCCGTAAACCGCCCCGCCGGATTCGCCAGCATCACCATCCCTCATCCTCAACGACGAACAGCTCTCCAGCAAAAGACCCGGCTCCGCCAGCCCAAGCCAAGAACCCGAAAGCTTTATGCTGAGGGCTGAAACCTGAAAGCTGCGGGCTGAGAGCTGCCCTTCACATCGCCTCCGGACTCTCGATCCCCAGCCAGCTCAGCGCCACCGTCAGCTCCCGCAGCGCCACCGCCGCCGTCGCCAGCAGAAAGCTCTTCCGCGCCGGGTCTTCCTCGGTCAGAATGTGGTGCCGGTGATAGAAGTTATTAAACTCCTGCGCCAGTTGAAACGCATGTTTCGCCAGGTGCGCCGGCTCCGAAGTCGCAATGCACTGCTCCAGCACCTGCGTCCTCCGCGAAGCCCGCAGCCAGAGCGCCCAGATGTCTTCGTTCTCTTCGCCGCCAAGATAATCCAGGACCCCGCCGCCCGCAGCGCCTGACTCGCTAACTCGCTGCTTCCCCTGCTCCGCCAGCCCCGCTAACTCCGCTAGCCCCGCTAACTCCGCAAACTCCGCCAGCACAGCTTCGCTCGTTGTATTCCCCTTGCGAAAGATATTCCTGATCCGCACCACCGCGTACTGGATATACGGCCCCGTCTCGCCCTCGAAGCTCAGCGCATCCTTGAAGTCGAACGCGATCACCGAACTCCGCGTGTACTTCAGCATGAAGTATCTGAGCGCCCCAATCGCTATCTGCTCCGCAATCTTCTGCCGCTCCGTCTCGTCCCGCCCCGTCTGCCGCGCCTCCACCTCGGCCCGCGTCGCGGCAATCAGCTTATCGATCAGGTCATCGGCCTTTACGCCGAATCCCTTCCGTCCGCTCACCTCGATATACGGCCTTCCCTTGTCTTCCTCTGCAACGGTGTAGCCCAGTTCCTCGGCGCACCGCGGCGTCAGCGCCACCATCTCGTAGCTCAGGTGCGTATACCGGTCGGCCTCGGCCTCGTGGCCCATCCCCCGCAGCGCCTGCTTCACATTCGCCTGCGGGTCCGCCTGCCGCGAGTCGATCACGTTATAGATCGCCTGCGCCCCGCCAAACTGCGGATGCGGCTCAACTCCCTCGGCCGCTGAGATCCAGCACTCATGCCTCGGATAAGTGAAGAACGGCCTGTACCCAAAGTCCCTTCCCAGCAGCCCGAACTTCCACAGGTGATAGGCGATGTCCTTGCCCACG
Organism: Occallatibacter sp.; assembly: GCA_035508555.1. GTDB lineage: Bacteria > Acidobacteriota > Terriglobia > Terriglobales > Acidobacteriaceae > Telmatobacter. The sequence goes on from DATJMU010000052.1 coordinate 79,300, forward strand.
TAAGTCACCGTGCCGTTCGAGCGCACAATCACCTTCGCGTCCTCGTCAATCTCCTTCTCGCCTTCCTCGTTCTCCGCTGGTTGCGACGCCAACCCCGGCCGCGTCATCACCCAGCAACCCTTGTTCTTCCCCTCGTTCTCGAAGTAGAGCACCCCCGTCCGCTTCAACAGCTCGAAGGCCGCATCCCAGAACTTCAAATGCAGAATCTCGCTCTCCCGCGGCAGAAAATCGTACTCGATCCCCAGCCGCTGCATGGTTTCGAGATGCCGCCTGAGCACCGCCGTCGAGATCAGCTCCGCAATCTCCGCCGTCTCGTTGCCGCCGCGTTCAATCTCGTGCAGCGTCGCATACCGCACCTTCTTCCGCGCTGCATTCTCTTCGGCCGTTCCCGCCTCGTACCACTGCGAGGTCCGCGCATACAGCTCCCAGCAGTAGTAATCGATCCGCTCGCCTGCCTGCTTGAGTTCTTCCAGCAGCTTTCGCACATCGGCGAGCGTCCTGCCCTCAAGATGAATGAACCCCACCACCACATCCGCCACCTGCACCCCGGTGTTGTCGATGTAGTTCTGCACGTCCACCCTGTGCCCTGCCGCCCGCAACAGCAGCACAAACGTGTCGCCCAGGATGGCGTTGCGCAGGTGCCCCACGTGCGCCGCCTTGTTGGGATTGATGCTGGTGTGCTCCACCAGCACATGGCGCCGCTGCAGCAGCTCCTCGGGCGAGATCAGGCAGCAATGCGGGCTCGCGATCCCCCGCACCGCCGCCGCCCGATCCAGACGCGCATTGATATACCCCGCGCCCGCTACCTCAAACCCCGCAAACCCTTCCACCGCGCCGATCCCCGCCACAATCTCCTGGGCGATC
>DATJMU010000053.1:0-25038 GCA_035508555.1 Occallatibacter sp.
AATGCCAAACCGGTGAGCCATCGCGATCCAAGGGACTTTTCCAGTCTAACCGGCTGCAATGAGAGGCCGGCTCGCGATCCACATGCTGAGCTTTGCCTGGGCCGCGCCTAGCCGCTACACTTCCCTCAGCATGGCCATTGCACGCGACAACACGCCGGAGCGGCTGGTGAGCGCCGCGCGCGCCGACGAAGAGCAGGGCTTCGAGCTCAAGCTGCGGCCGCGCTGGCTGCGCGAGTTTATCGGCCAATCCAAAGCCAAAGAACAGCTCGCGATTGCGCTCGAAGCGGCCAAGTCGCGGGGCGAGGCGCTGGATCACGTGCTGCTGTTCGGGCCGCCGGGGCTGGGGAAGACGACCCTGGCGACGATCATTGCCAACGAGCTCGACGTGGGATTCCAGCAGACCTCGGGGCCGGCACTGCAGATCCAGGGCGACCTGACAGCGATTTTGACCAACCTCCGCGAGCGCCAGGTGCTGTTCCTGGACGAAATTCACCGTATGCAACCCGTTCTTGAAGAGAAGCTCTACACCGCGCTCGAAGACTACAAGCTTGACATCATCATCGGCCAGGGCCCGGCGGCGCGCACCCACGTGATGGAGATCCGTCCCTTCACATTCATCGGCGCCACCACCCGGCCCGGCCTGCTGAGCTCGCCGCTGCGGTCGCGCTTCGGCATCCTGCTGCGTCTTGAGTTCTACACCGAAGAGGAGCTGCGCTTTATCGTGGAGCGGTCGGCTGAGGTGCTGCAGATACCGGTCGATCACGATGGGGCTTCAGAGATTGCGCTGCGCTCGCGGGGGACGCCGCGCATCGCCAACCGGCTGCTCCGGCGCGTGCGCGACTATGCGCAGGTGCGCGGAAGCGGGGTGATCGACCGGCCGACGGCCAACGCGGCGCTGACGCTGCTCGAAGTGGACGCGCATGGGTTCGACGAGATTGACCGCCGGCTGCTGTTGACGATTATGCAGAAGTATGACGGCGGGCCAGTGGGACTGGGCACGCTGGCCGCGACCCTGGCCGAGGAAGAAGACGCACTGGAAGAGGTGTACGAGCCGTTTTTGATTCAGATCGGTTTTCTGGATCGCACGCCGCGAGGGCGCGTGGCCACGCGGCTGGCGTACGAGCACTTCGGATTGGCGATGCCGGGACGGCAGCCGGGATTGTTTTGAGAGGAGCGGAGTCAGCGGAGTTAGCGGAGTCAGCGGAGTTAGCGGGGTTAGCGGAGTCAGCGGAGTTAGCGGAGTTAGCGGAATTAGCGGAGCTAGCCAGGTTGGCCGCGTTAGCGAGGTGAGCCGGGAAGCTTGCGCCGAAGATCGAATGGATCAACCGGCTCAGCGGCGTGCCACGCAAACCTTGGCAATTACAACATCGTTGTAGCTCCACCAGCACCGCTAACTCCGCTACTTTCGCTAACATTGCCAGCTCCGCTAACTCCGCTAACACTACTTAAGGAGAATGTCATGGCACTTACTGAATCTACGATGCTGGAACTGGGCACGACTGCGCCCGACTTTGCGTTGACCGATGTAGTTACCGGCAAGACCGTGCGCCGCGACGACTTCAAGGGCAAGAAAGGGCTGCTGGTGATGTTTATCTGCGCCCATTGCCCGTATGTGAAGCACATCGAGAGCACAATGGGGCCGCTGTTTGCCGAATATGTCTCGAAGCCGCTGGGCGTGGTGGCGATCAGCAGCAATGATGTGACCTCGCATCCGGCGGACAGCCCGGAGGGCCTGAAGCAGCAGGCCAAAGCGCACGGATTCACCTTTCCGTACCTATACGACGAGAGCCAGGATGTAGCTCACGCCTATATGGCTGCGTGCACGCCCGATTTCTTCCTGTTCGACGAAGATTTCAAGCTGGTGTATCGCGGGCAGTACGATTCCAGCCGTCCCGGCAACGGCATTGCGGTGACCGGCATCGATCTGCGGACGGCCATCGACCTGGTTCTTGACGGCAAGCCGGTGCCGAAGGACCAGCGGCCATCGATCGGCTGCAATATCAAATGGAAGGCATAACGGCGCAAGACACGCTCTCAGCCGGAGAGTGAGGATAAAGGCGATTCGCGGAACCATGGGACAGGCGGCCGCAAGCCGTGCAACACCATGCGCCGCCTTTCGTATCCTGCGGGCGCTGAAAACTTTGTCCGGCGCATCTTCATGTTGGCTTTAGATTCCCGTGCTATGGTTACCGCTGTCGCGGCAACAGCGGTGCGGACCGCTCCGCGCAATCCAATCCAGACAACGGAGTAAAGACGTGCGAATTATTCGATGCATGGTTTTTGCGGCTCTGTCCATGGCGCTCGCAGCCGGCTCTCTGGCCGCGCGCGCTCAGGCCAAGTGGGATGTGGTCAACACCTTCCAGATCGGCGGCGAGGGCGGCTGGGACTACGCGACGGTCGACGCCAAAAACAACCGGCTCTTTGTTACGCGCTCCACGCACACCCAGGCCATCGACCTCTCGACGGGCAAGGTGATCGGCGACATCCCCGGGCAGAAGCGGTCGCACGGGACGGCCCTGGTGCCCGCGCTGAACCGGGGCTTCATCACCGACGGCGGCGGGTCGGGCGAGATTACGGTTTTCGATATGACGACCTATGCCGTTCTTGGCCACATTCCGACCATGCCCGACTCCGATGGCATCATCTACGACCGTTCGGCCAATCTCGTGCTTGCCGTCTCCGGGGACGAGGGCAAGCTGATGACGTTCAACCCGGACATCGATCCCAAGAGCGGCAAGATCGATCCGCCCATCGACCTCGGCGGATCGCCGGAGTTCCTGGCCGCCGACCGCTCCGGCAAGGTTTACATCAACATTCCCGATAAAAACCTCGTGGACGTCGTGGACCTCAGTTCGCGCAAGGTGATTGCGCGCTGGCCGGTGGCGCCAGGCGGACATAACGTGGGCATGGCCATCGACCAGAAAGATCATCTGCTGTTTATCGGCTGCCGCGATCCTCAGAAGCTGATTGTGATGAGCACCGAGGACGGAAAGGTGGTTGCCGATCTGCCCATCGGCGCGGGCAACGACGCGGTCCGCTATCACGCCGGCCAGGCCTTTGCGAGCTGCCGCGACGGCCATCTGATCGTCGCCGGCCAGCAGGACGGCAAGTGGGTCGTCGAGCAGATCGTGAACACCGCGGACGGCGCGCGTACGATGGGGCTCGACGGTGCCAAGAACACGATCTACCTGCCCACGGCCGAAGCCGAGCCGCTGGCGCCCGGCCAGCACCGGCCGGAGATGAAGCCCGGGAGCTTCAAGATCGTCGTGGTGGCGAAGCAGTAGCCGTTACGGATTGCGCAGCGCCGCGGATTTCCTGCTCGATCCTTTCAGGCGGGATCGAGCAGGACCGCTTCACGCCGCCGCAGGGTCTCCTGGATCGCTTCCAGCCCCGACTCGAGCTGCCGCGTGTTCTCAAGGATCCACGTTCCGTCCCGCCCGCTCACCGTGGAGCGCAAGAGCTCACACTGGCCGACCAGGCGCTCGTCGAACTCGATGAGCTTTTCGAGAGTCGGCGCTTCCTGGCGGTAGCGCTGGGTCATGCGGTCGTTGGCGGGTACGGGCTGGTGCTGCAACACGGCCTCCAGGGCGCCGATGTCGCGCCCCAGCCGCTCGAGCTTTTGCGCGTTGGCAACCGCCTCGGCGTCCGGGAACGGCTTGATCCGCGTGGGCGGGGGGAGAAACCGGCGCCTGTAATCCAACTCAGCGTCGCCCACGCTGGCCATCGCTTCGCCCAGCAGCGACGAGGCCTTGCTGCGGACCAACTGATCGTCGGCCCGCAACTGGTTTTCCGCGCGGTAAAAGTTGTAGCCCCATCCGTAGAACAGGTTGATGGCGATCTGTTTCAGCGCACCGGCGTCGTAGAAACCATCCCCCATTATTTGCCTCCGGGCAGGCCGGCCTCGGCGCCCACGGAATAGAAGCCGGTCGCCGCGCCGCCCACGCTGAACGGAACGCCCGCCGCGGCGTTGGGCGCAGAGACCAGTCCCTTCTCGGCCATCTTCAGCGCCAGGTAGTAGCGCACGGCCTCGATCGGCGTCAGTCCCATGGCCTGCAGCGAGATCAGTTCCCGCATGCGCTCGTCCTTGGGAAGGATCAGGATCTTCAGGTCGTTCAGCGTGATGCCATAGGTCTTGAGGAACTCCGAAAGATGGGCCTTGACCAGCTCGCGCACCTCGTTGATGTGCTCGTTGATGTCCTCCATCTTGGTCACCTGCACGATCTGGTTGATCGACTGCTCGATGGCCGGCCCGGCGTAGTCGGCGACTTCCTTGGTGTCGATGATGTGCCCGTTAAAGGGCAGGTGCGTGATCAGCTGGAGCGCCGCTTCCTTGGTGTCCACGTGGATGTAGTAGTCCACCTGGTAGGCCATCTCGGCCATCTCTTCGCTGGTGGCCACGCCCTCGCTGCGCACCAGCAGCTTGGAGCGGTTCACGTAGATCACCTCGAAGACCCAGGGCGAGCTGCCCCCGAAGAATCCCTGGGCGATGGAGCCGAGCAGCGGTTTGTCGGGCGTTTGCAGCGCGTACTGGCCGGTTTCGTACACGTTCAAAACCGCGCCGCGCGACTTGAGAACGCAGAAGTGATTGCTTTCGACGGTGAGCAGCGAGCCGGAGACGATGCTTTCGTCCGCGATCTTGACAGCCAGGCTTCTGGTGCCGAGCATGTCTGTGCCGTCGCCCATGATCGACGTAATGACTTGCCTCGTAATTGCCATAGAGCGTCCCCCGTTTCGGATTTCGTGAGCCAACTTTGGAGATATTGATCTCGCGAATCAGCATACGCGAGTCGGGCGGCCGGCGTTCCAGACAAACTGTGAAGCTTGGATTAAAGCTCGGCCTGCTTTGCCCGCGCACCCCGCCAGTAGAGGGCCAGCCCGATCAGGATCGACACCGCCGTCACTGCAACGAGGGTGATCTCGAAGCCCATCTTGCTCTCGGCCTCGCCCGGCGGCACCAGCGAAACCAGGATCCCGATCAGCACCACCAGGAAGCCGAGTCCGCCGCAGATCCACACGCCCACCCTCCCGCCAGGCACAAGCACGGCGTGGGGATTCTCCCTGCGGTCCTTGCGCCCGGCAAGCTTGATGATGGCCGCGAACATGTAAAGGAAGGGAATGAAGTAAAGGATGATGGCCGCATCGACGAGAAACTGATAGGCGCCGCGCGTCGTCTCGTTGATCTGGCTCAAGAGCAGGATCGCCCCGGACAACACCGCCTGCACCAGGATCGAGATGTACGGCGTCTTCCACCTGGGGTGGATTTTGCCGAAGGCCCGCGGCAGATAGCGGTCGATGCCCACCACAAACGGCACGCGCGCAATGCCGGCCACGGTCGATCCCACGCCGCCGGCATTCCCGGCTGTCACCAGCACCGCAGCCAGAATGCCCAGGAAGCCGATTTTCAACGCTGCCGATCCCACCGCGATCGCTCCAAAGACACCGCTCTTCGGGTCGATCTGCCCGGAAGGCACGAGCGCCAGCACCGCGAAGGTCCCGGCAATGTACATCAGAGCGATCATGGCCCCCGCTCCGAAGACCGCCCGCGGCAGCGTCCGCCGCGGATCGCGCACTTCTTCGCTCATGGCCGACACCAGCTCGAGGCCCGTGAATGCGAACGCGATCTGCGACCAGAAGTTCACCGTGTTCCAGTCCCAGGTGGGCAGCATGTCGGCCAGGGTAAAGTGCGTCACCGATCCATGATGAAAACAGACCAGCGCCGCCACGGCGGCCAGGATCAGCAGCGGCACGTAGGTCCCCACGCCGCCCGCGTTCTGCAGCCACTTGCCGATGTTCAGGCCGACAATGTTCAGAGCCACGGCGGCCAGCAGCATCGCCAGCGAGACGATGAGCAGGAACGGCCGGTTATCGGCCAGCTCCGCGCCGCGGCCCGGAATGGCGTAGGCCGCCATCGAGGCGCTGGCCAGGAGCAGCCCCGGAAAGTAGAACACGGTGTAGAACCAGTACGTCCAGCCGGCCACGAAGCCGTGGAAGGGCCCAAAGGCCTCGCGCGCCCAGGCGTAGAGGCCGCCCTCTTCGGGGAACCGCGACGACAGCTCGTTGATGACCAGCGCGCCCGGCACAAAAAAGAAGACAGCGGCGATCAGCCACAGGCTGATGGACGAGGGGCCGTTGTGCCCCGCGGCGGCAATCCAGCGCGGGCCCAGCACCGTGGCGATGTTGAACAGCAGCACATCCCAGAAGCCCATCGTCTTGCGAAGCTGCGATTTGGAGTCGAGCGCGATCGGCACGGAACCGTCCCTCAGTCCGCCGCCCGGCGTGCGGCGATCTTGAACTCAGTATCTGGAAATCATAACCAATGACATCGGCCGCGGCGCAGGCGGTGCGCTCCAGGCAGGTCCTGCCTCATCCCGCGCCGGGAATCCGGCACACTGCGTAGCCGCGCTGCTGGTAGGGGCAGCTCATTCCGGCGGGTGGCGGCCCATGGATCACGGTCCAGGTCACCGGGTATTCACGCGCCAGTTGCTCAAATTGCGCGGCGGTAAAGTGGTTCAGCCCGTAGGTCGCGGTGCTCTCCCGCTGCCACTCCGGCGCCAGCCTCGGAAACATCGATGCCACGCCGCCGTCCTTGTTGTAATCCGCAAGCTCGGAGCGCTCGCTGATGGCGCGGAACCCGTGCGCGTCCACGCCCGGCTGTTTGAAGTAGCGCGAGTCCACCGCAAAGACGGCGTTCTCCGGCGTGTTCTGGCGAATCCACAGGAGGGTATTGACCCACGCGTTGGAACTGGTCTTCAGCCACGGCAGCTCGATGTGGGGGCTGTCGGGATAGGTGCTCGACATGGCCCGGAACATTAACCCGGCGAGCGGCAGCACCAGCAACGGAATCGTCCACCGTCTTCCCCTGGCCGCGTACTCGCCAAAGACGCCCGCCAGGTAAAGCACGAAGACCAGGGTGATGAGGTGAAAGCTGCGCAGCGGCTGCAGCCGCGCGAACATATCCGTCTGGTGCGACCAGGAGAGGGCGAAGGCCGCCACGATCGACAGCAGCCCGAAGGGAATGAGCGCCAGGCTCAGCCGCCGGAAGACCGCGGTGGTGCCGCGCAGGTTCCCGCGCCAGAACCATACCAGAAAGGCAAGCGGCGCCAGCATCCCCAGCCAGTCGTACCAGGTCCACGTGGAAAGGAAGAAGTAAGGGCGCGTGTAGAGGGCGTCGCGGTAGGCGCCGTGCGCCGGCCCCAAAGTGAAATCCCCTGGCAGCGCTGCCACCCCCGCCAGCACGGGCACCCGCTCCCGCATGCGTGTCCCCAACTTCTCCGTCGCCCACAGCGAGACCAGCAACAACACCAGGAACAGCGTCATCTGGGTATGAATTAGAGCCGCAATCAGCGTGACCGCGCCGGCCCAGGCATAGCGGCGTTCCAGAAACAGGACCAGCGCCAGCAGCAGCAGCGGTGTCGAAAACGACCGCGCCGTGAGGTATGGGTCCATCAGCAGCAGGCCGGTGTTGGTGGCCGGCATGGTGAGCACGGCCGTCATGGTCAAAACCGCGCACCAGCGCGCCCGCGGCGTCTCAAAGCTAATCCGCGCCAGCATCCAGCAGAAGGCGAGGTAGGCGAAGAGCGTCAGGACGTACCAGAGCGAGATGGTCGCGTCCACGGACAGGCGGGTCAACTGCGCCGACCAGGCCAGGAGATGGCTGAACAGCGACAGCCGCTCGTGGGAAAGAAAGAACTGACCGCCGAAGGGATAAAGGCCGGGATGCAGCAGCTTCCTGGCGCCGGGGATGTAGATCTCGGCGTCTTCTACACCCTGGTGATAGCCATGAATGACAATCGCCGCCGCGGTCAGCAGCGCCAGCCGAAGGAACGGCGTGCGCCCTGCGGGGGTTGTTGTGCCTGGGCCTGCACCAATCGCCGGTTCACCGGCGCCGCTTCGTGGGTTCGTATTCAGGAAACTTCGCAGAAACACTTCTCAAGAAGGCGCGCAGCCGGAAACCATCGCCGCACCGTCGCCCTGTTTTCCGGCTGTAGGATAGCCAGCTATCAGTATATGCCGCGGCGACTCTGCGGCCGGGCGCATCGAAGATTGAGCCGGCGCCGCTTTTGCGTCCGTGCCAGGCCGCGCGAAGGATTCGACGCCTTTTAAGAGTGAGCTCGCCGGGCTCGGGCAGGCCGTTTCGATGACCCGGCGCGCGCCCTGAGAGAACGATCCAGACTGCTGCCGGCAGCCTTCCGGCGGCTTCTTCCACGGTCCGCAGGTTACTGCGACGGCTGTATGTTGTAGAGGAAGAGAGCCCGCAGCTCCAGATACGGCCCGTGGAAGTTGCTGGGCAGCGGCGGATAGCTCGAACCCGTAATCGCGCCCCACGCCGCGCGGTCGAGGGCCACGTCGCCCGATGAGCCCTCAAGAACCATACTGCCGTCCATCACGCGCCCGTTGGGCAGCACCTTGAACCGGATCTGCACCTGGCCGGTCTTACTGATCGGCGGGTTCACCTCGTCGGGAATCAGCGGGTCCCAGGTGTGCTCCGTATCGTAGTACCACGCCTGCAGCCAGTAGCTGAAGTCCACTCCCTGGGTGTTCGACAGAATCTGCACTCCGCCGGCGCCGGCGCCGGGGTGCCTGGGCAGCCCGCCCTGCACCGGGACTGTCTCGCCGCCCTGTCCGCGGCTTCGCGCGGCATTCCGCATCTCCTGCTGCAACTGGTCCACGGGATTCAGCGAGCCCATGGCGAAGTTGGGCCGGGGAACCGCCGCCGGCCGGGGCGCAGGAACCTCCGCTTTGGGATTCGGCGGCAACGGCTGGGTGGGCTGCTGCTTCACCTCCGGCGCCTTCTCCACGGGCTGCGGGGGCGGGGGCGCCGGTTCCGGTTCCGGCTTGACCTCCGGCGGATGATTCAGAGCCTCCAGCGTCTTTTTGTCGACCGGCGGCAGCGGCTTGATCCTGACCTTGGGCCGCGGCGTGTTCTGCAGGCTCGGCGGCAGGTTCAGGTAGGTCAGGTCTTTCTTCTTGAGCGCATCGAAGGGGTCGATCACGCGCGGCTGCTTGAACACGTAGATGGGAATCCAGGTGATCGCCGAGAGCAGCAGGATGTGAAACAGGACGGCCCACAAAACGCCCTCGCGCAGCCGCGACCAGCGCCGCTCGTCTTCGAGGTCGCTGATCATCTGCAGCAGTTCGTGGGTGTCGTAGTCGACCCAGCGGGAACCGCTTCTCGCGGGAGCCGCTTCCGGCGCGCGCGGCTCCGGCTCGGGGCCAGCTGCTTCCCGGCTGGTCTCCGCTAGCCTCCCGGGCTCGTTCACATTGGCTGGCGCTTCGCTGGTGGGCATTCTGTGCCGGGGAGCCTCTCCGGTGGCGCACTGCCGGCCCGGCCCCGCTTCAAGTCCTTTCTGTCTATTGTCTCACCCCGTTCGAGGAGGTTCCAGACCCAATTCGCCCGTCAAGCCGGTAATCCTGCGAATCGGGGCTGGCGGCGCACACTGCCGCCTCAGCTTCCCCCGTACAATGGTTCTTTGTCAATGGACGGCCAAAACGCCGGAATGGGAGACAGGATTGAAGCACTTTTTTGCCCGGATCGCGGCCCAGTGGAAGTATGTCCTCCTGCCGGCCCTCATCAAGCTCGGTTTTTTGGGCGCGGCGGTCCTGGGATTGTTCGATTCGGCGGCCATTCCCGTCCCCATCGACGCCGTGATCGCTCTTTACGTATGGAGCGACAGACGCCACTTCTGGGTCTACCCGCTGCTGGCGGCCGCGGGCTCGGCGATCGGCGGCCTGGTTCCTTACTGGATCGGCCGCGCCGGCGGTGAGCTGTTCCTGCTGAAGCGCATCAACCGCGAGCGCTTCGACGGTTTGCGCAACCGCTTCGAGAACCAGGAGTTCGCGGCGGTCCTGATCCCTTCGATGATGCCGCCGCCGACGCCGTGGAAGATGTTTGTCTTTGCCGCCGGCGTCTTCGAGATGCGGGTGCCGCTATTTCTGGTCGCCGTCCTCGCCGGCCGCGCCATCCGCTGGATGGCACTGGCCCTGCTTGTGCTCAAGCTTGGCCCCGGCGCGGTTGACCTGGTGGCCCACCACGCGCTTCTGGTGGTCATTGTTTTCGCGGGTCTGGTCACCGCCGGGATCCTGTGGTGGTGGATTCGGATGAGACGCGCCGCCACGAAGCCGAAGGACGCGTGACCCCTGGCCGGCTACTTCTGCGCCAGCGCCTGCTGCGCGCCCGCGTCGCTGAACCGCCGCAAAAGCACCGGCAGCCCAAACGCCAGTCCCGCCACAATTGCGGTCGAGACCAGGTCGTTGCGATAGAAGGGAATCGCGGCGACATAGCAGCCCTCGAGCCCCGCCAGCGTCTGCGGATACATCGCGCTCCCCGCCCAGACCGCATAGTTGGTCAGCAGGAAGAACGAGGTCGGCCCCAGCACCACCCCGGCGCCCACACGCAGAAACGTAGTCCTGCTGTGTAGGAGTACAAAACCCAGCGCCATCATTCCCAGATACCATCCCCACTGGACCACGTAGCCAGCCGGGTGAAAGGCGTAGCGATAGACGAAGACGGTCAGGAAGTAGTCGGTCGCCATCAGGGCGGCCAGGGGCACAATCATCTCCCGCAGCGGCCGACGTGCCCCAAAGTAGAGCAGAGCGCCGCCCTCGGCGGTAAAGTTCCACCAGCCCGCGTGAGGCACAACGCGGGTCAGAATGGCGACAACGATCAGCAGATAAGCGAGCATACGGGACCTCAATCTTCTGAAACCGTGCAATCAAACGTGAAAATGCTGTGCGGCAAGAGCGGCCGGGACCCCTCCGGCGAGAAAAGCGAAACTCCCTCTATTGTCAGGGCCGTTGTACACCCGGTCAACCGTGGTTTGACCAGCCGAACAAAGTTTTCCATGCGCGGCAAATCCGCTCACCGCTGCACCCGACCGCCCATCACCTCGCCGCCGTCCTCGCGGCCATCCACAATGTAGACCCAGCCGCTCAACGGCGCTCGGCCCGATTCGCTTCGGCCGGCCAGGAAGGAATAGTCAAAGCGCAGGTCGGTGAACTCGACCGTTGTCCAGGTTCGGCCCTTGGGCAGGCTGGGCGGGTCGAGGCCGGCGATCGGCTCCTGGCCCAGATCGCGCACCACGGCCCACCTGCCCCAGTCGAGATAGACTCTGCCGAGAAAAGTCCGTTTGGCCGCTTCGACGGCCTGGGTCACCGAGGGTTTGTACATCACGTCGTGCATAGGGTCGCTCTCCACCGACCCGCTCCACGTATTTACCTCGGCCGTCTGGTAGAACCCGGCGGTCTCGAAGATTACGTGCCAGTGAAACGGGTTCAGGGGATAGGGCTCAGCGGCAGTGCGCAGGATAGGCGCCGCAACCACGCCCGCATTTTCGGCAAGGTCGATGGCCCGTGCCTGCTCCCACCAGCGCAGGCAGCCCAGTGTGGCCATGCCGGTCAAGGCGAGGATGGCCCAGCCGCGGCCCCGGAACGGCTTCTTGCGCGCGCCGATCTCGCGGTCCGTCAGTCCCAGCAGCCAGGGCATAAACAGCGCCAGAAACAACAGCGCCCAGATCAGCGGCTCGGCAATGAACATGAAGCTGCCCGCGTACCAGCGCGCATTGAAAGGGAAAAAGGGCCGCACGCCGTAGTTGTTGGTCCAGTCAAGCAGAATGTGGCTGAGCGCCGCGATCAGCGCGGTCAGGTAGAGCCATCCCCACCGCACCGGCTGCGGCGGCGGCGCCGAGGGCGCTTTTACCTTTTGGACTGGATCCCTGCTGCTGCGATCGCGCCGCGCCGTGCGCCATCGGTGCAGCAGCCACACCGCGCCCACCACAACGCCGGCTACAACGGGAGCACCGAGGAAAGTGTGGGTAATGCCGCGATGGTGCTTCAGCTCCTCTACCGGTCCGGCCAAGCCCCACAGAACATCGACGTCGGCAGCCTCGGCGGCCAACACAGCAACCAGCGTTGCGTAGGCCGACTTCCGGTTCAGCCCGGCGCGGCCAATGCACGCGCCGGTAAGAAAGTGGGTGACGGGTTCCATCAGGGGGCGTCCTGTTCAGGATCATACCGCGCGCCCTTTGCCGGTTCGCTTCCGCCCTTTACCCCCAGTCCGGGAACACCGGCTGAATCGTACACCTAAAATTGAAGAATTGAAGTTCACAAACCGGTGCGCGGGAGGACAGAAGAGTGAGAGATGCGGGCTGCAACAAACACGGAATGAAATATCGCGGCACGGGAGTGCGCTTATGGATTGCTTCCTGTCTTATCGCCCTGACGGTCTCCGCCGCCGGAGCCCAGTCCGCCGGCACGACATTCGGCCCTTCGAACCCCTTCTACGCGCCCAGCACGCTGCCGTTTCACGCTCCGCCCTTCAATGAGATCAAAGACAGCGACTACCAGCCTGCGATTGACGCCGGCATGGCGCGGCAGCTCAAGCACGTGGAGACGATCGCCGATAACCCGGCGCGGCCCACATTTGAAAACACGCTCGTGGCTCTCGAAGAGTCCGGCCAGTTGCTTGACCGCGTGATGCAGGTCTTCAACTGCGTCACCGGCGCCAACATCGACCCCGCGCTCCAGAAGGTGCAGGCCTACGAAGCGCCCCGCCTGGCCGCAACCCAGGACGCAATCTACCTGAACGCGAAGCTCTTCGCACGCATCAAGGCCGTCTACGACGAGCGCGCGTCGCTTCACCTCGATCCCGAGTCGGAGCGCCTGCTCGATTACGACTACACAGAGTTCATTCGCAACGGCGCCAACCTCTCCGATGCGGACAAGGCGCAACTGAAGAAGCTCGACGAGGAAGACTCGAGGCTCGAAAACGCGTTTCTTGAGAAGCTGCTCGCGGCCACCAAGGCCGGCGCGTACGCAACCACCGACCCCCAGGCCCTGGCCGGCCTGAGCCCGGCGCAGATGGCCGCGGCGGCCCAGGACGCCCAGGCGCGCCACATGAAGGGTTGGCTGATCCCGCTGCAGAACACGACGCAGCAGCCTGACCTGACCTTCCTCACCGACCGCGCCACACGCCAGGCGATCTTCGAGAACTCCTGGAACCGCGCCGAACGCGGCGATGCCAACGATACGCGCTCGACCATCGCGCGCCTCGCCCAGGTGCGCGCGCAAAAGGCGGCGCTTCTCGGATTCCCGAACTACGCCGCCTGGGTGCTGACCGACCAGATGGCCAAAACGCCCGAGGCGGCCATTCATTTTGTGGACGAGCTTGTCCCCGCTGCCACGGCCAAGGCTGCCACCGAAGCAGCCGAGCTGCAGGCCGCCATCGACGCCGCGCATGGAGGCTTCAAACTGGAGCCGTGGGACTGGGAGTTCTACGCCGAAAAGGTGCGCAAGGAGAAGTACGACTTTGACGAGAACCAGGTGAAGCAGTACTTCGAGCTCAACAACGTGCTCGAAAAGGGCGTCTTCTACGCGGCCAACAAGCTCTACGGCATCACCTTCAAGGAGCTGCATGACATCCCCGTCTACCAGCCCGACGTGCGCGTCTTCGAGGTCTTCGACGCCGACGGCAAGCCGCTGGCGCTGTTCTACTGCGACTACTTCAAGCGCGACAACAAGCAGGGCGGCGCCTGGATGGACTCGCTCGTCACCGAGTCAAGGCTCTTGCACCGGCTCCCGGTCGTCTACAACGTCGCCAACTTTGCCAAACCTGCACCGGGCCAGCCCGCGCTGCTCAACTTCGACGACGTAACCACCATGTTCCACGAGTTCGGGCATGCCCTGAACGCCATGTTCGCCAACACTGAGTACCCCAGCCTCTCCGGCACGCAGACCCCGCGCGACTTCGTGGAGTTCCCTTCGCAGTTCAACGAGCACTGGGCCAGCTACCCCGAGGTCTTCGACCACTACGCCCGCAACTGGAAGACCGGCGCACCCATGCCCGCCGAGCTTGCGGCCAAGCTGCGGAAGGCGGCCAACTTCAACCAGGGCTACGCGCTCACCGAGCTGCTGGCCGCGGCCGCGCTCGACCTGCAATGGCACACGCTGCCGGCCAGCGCGCCGCTCCAGAACCCCGACCTCTTCGAGAACCAAGCGCTGGCAAAGAAGCACCTCCTGATTCCCTACGTTCCCACGCGCTACCGCTCCAGCTACTTCCTGCACATCTGGGCCAACGGCTACGCGGCCGGCTATTACGCCTACCTATGGACCGAGATGCTCGACGACGACGCCTATCAATGGTTCCTCGATCATGGCGGGCTCACGCGCGCCAACGGCGACCGCTTCCGCCAGATGATCCTTTCGCGCGGCAACACCGAAGACGTCGCGAAGATGTACCGGGCCTGGCTGGGCGCCGAGCCCAGCATCGGGCCCATGCTCAAGTTCCGCGGGCTCACGGAGACCGGCGGCTCGAAGTAGGGCCGCCGGACACCCTCAAGCCATTCGGGGCGGGTGCGCATCCATATAATCCAGAGCTATGACCGAGCCAGTGGCGCACAAGATCGCAAAACTGCGGGACCAGATCCGCCATCATGAGCACCTGTATTACGTCCTGGACGCGCCCGTCATCAGCGACGCTGAGTACGACGCGCTGATGAACGAGCTCAAGCGCCTGGAGCGCGAGCATCCGGATATGGTCACGCCGGACTCGCCCACCCAGCGCGTAGGCGGCAAACCGGCCGAGGGCTTCAGGAAAGCACAGCACTCGCGTCCCATGCTCTCGCTCGACAACGCTTACTCCGCTGAGGAGCTGGCTGACTGGGACCGGCGGGTGCACGAGCTGGCAGGCGACCTGCCCGTCGAATACACGGCCGAGCTCAAGCTCGACGGACTAAGCGTAGCGTTGCGTTATGAGCCCGCTCCCGATGGCGGCGCACGCCTCGTTATGGGCCTCACGCGTGGCGACGGCCAGACCGGCGAGGACGTCACCTCGAACATCCGCACCATCCGCAGCGTTCCTCTCTCCATTGGCGCCGCCCAACTGCGAAAGGCCGGTCTTCCGCAGGGATTCGAGGTGCGCGGCGAGGCGATCCTTCCGCAGGCCGCGTTTGAGGCGGCCAACAGGGAACGCGAGGCGCAGGGACTGGAGCCGGCGGTGAATCCGCGCAACTTTGCCGCCGGAACTTTGCGCACGCTCGAGCCTTCGATCGTGGCCTCGCGCAGGCTGGTCCTCTTTGCCTACTTCCTGCTCGTCGAAGGCGAGTACCTGGCCGCTGGACAGACGGCGACCCTCGACGCGCTCACCGCGCTCGGCTTCCGCGTCAACCCCCACCGCGGCCGCGTGCATTCGGTCGAGCAGATGCTCAAGTTCATCGAGCAGGCCGAAAGCCAGCGCGCCACGCTCGGCTACGAGATCGACGGCGTCGTCTTCAAAGTGGACGCGCACGCCACCCAGCAGCGCCTTGGCTACACCGGGCGCGCCCCGCGCTGGGCCATCGCCTACAAGTTCACCGCCAAAGGCGGCATCACCCAGCTCAACGACATCCTCATCAGCGTGGGCCGCACCGGCAAACTCACGCCTACCGCCGCGCTCACGCCCGTATTCATCGGCGGCACTACCGTCAGCCGGGCTACGCTCCACAACGCCGACTTCATCGAACGCATGGGCCTGATGATCGGCGACTGGGTGAAGGTGGAGCGGGGCGGCGACGTCATTCCCAAAGTCGCCGAGGTCGTCGAGGATGCCGAGCATCCGCGCGGGAGCCGCAAATTCACCTACCCCACCGACTGCCCTGAGTGCGGCAACCCGGTGGTGCGCGAGGAAGGCGAAGTCGATTACCGCTGTGTGAACGCCGACTGTCCCGCCAAGCTGCGGGAAAGCCTGCTCCACTTTGGTGCGCGCGGCGTGATGAACATCGAGGGGCTGGGCGAAGCAGCCGTGCAGCAACTGCTTGACCGCGGCCTCGTCCACAGCGTTGCCGACCTGTACTCGCTTACCGAAGAACAGGTGGTGGGCCTGGAGCGGTTTGCTGAAAAGTCGGCGCGCACGCTCCTCAGCGAGATTGAAGGTTCGAAGAAGGCCGGCCTGGCGCGCGTGCTCATGGGGCTCGGCATTCGCTTCGTGGGCGAGCGCACCGCCGAGCTTCTGGCCCAGGAGTTCGGCTCCATCGATGCGCTCATGAACGCCAGCGCCGAAGAGCTGGAGCGCGTCGAAGAGGTCGGCCCGCGCGTCTCCGAGGCCATCGTCGAGTTCTTTACGCGCCCCGCCAACCGCACCCTGGTGGAGCGGTTCAAAGAGGCGGGCGTGGACATGACCGCCGAAAAGAAGCAGCGTTCTGCAAAGCTGGCTGGACTCACCTTCGTGCTCACTGGGAGTTTGCCCACGCTCACGCGGGACGAGGCCAAGGCGAAGATCGAAGCGGCCGGCGGAAAAACGGCTGGCTCGGTGAGCAAGAAGACCAGTTATGTGGTGGCCGGCGAGGAGGCCGGTTCCAAGCTCGACAAAGCGCGTGAACTCAAGGTTCCGGTGATCGACGAGGCCGGCCTGCTGGCGCTGCTTGATACGCCGTCGAAATCAGATTGACGGACCGCGGCGCGCGGGGCTGTGCGGCCGCTTCATCTCGGCGGAAGGCGAGGGCGTGCGGACCATCAGGAACGATAGCGCGAAGAGCGCGATGAGCAGATCCACCCACATGATGGCCCTCCTCTAGTGGGTGCCGGAACGCCGGCGGCCGATCTCGGGGTGATGGGCTGCGGCGCGCGACTCCCGCTCGCGTTCGCGCTCCCAGGCCTCGGCCCGCCAGGCCCGCGAGGCATAACGCGGCAGTTCAACCGGCGGCGGCGCGGAACGTTCGGGCGTCTGGCTGGCGGCGATCGCCACAATCCCGGATTGCACTCCCGGCCGAGCCTGCGGCGAAGGCGGCGTGACCAGCCGGGCCGACGACTCGAACTCCTCGAAGACTGCGTTCGCGGTCAGGCTGGTGTCCGTCGCGTGCGGCTCTGGCGACGAATCCCCGTTGGCCGCCGCCTGGATGCGCGCCTCAACCGAGCGCGCCATAAAGTCATCCACCAGCTTGTGCAGGCATATCTGCCCGCACAGGTGCTTGGTGCCGGGACGCAGCCGGTTCCGCGTGCTCCATCCGCTCACGCGCAGTTCGCCTGCCTGCTCATAGGCCACAAACCAGTGATTGGTCTGCTTCTTTTCCGAGGCGCAGATATCGCACGTTATCGCTTGCCGGATCACCGCACTCTCCCACTCCGCAAAGCCCTGCTGCGGTCTCGCCGACTCCTGGGTCTCGCCTCTGTCCGGGTCCGCGGAACGAGCACCACGCGCCGGGTCCGTGAGCCAACTGCCGGGACGATCTTGGGAATCGCCTTCCTCTATTTCATCGGATGCTGGGCGGAATCGGTGAGTTCTAAGGTGAGATTCTTTCAATGCGTCTCAGTTCAGCACAAATCGGGGATACATCGTCCTGAAATGAAACTCAGAACGATCGAGCGCAGGACCGCCCCCGCGCCGCGCTCGATCCGCGGTCAATGAGAACCTTGGAGAACCTGGCTCTGCAGTTACTTCGAAGCCCCGGGTGGACTCGGGTTCAGCTCCATGCCGGGATGAGTCGGCGCGAAGTAGCCGGCCTTGGTGCGCGCGATATAGCGCCGGTCGGTGCAGTACAGGTAGATCGAGTGGAAGGAGCCGTCGTATTTGAAGTCGGCCGGTGTGTAGGTCAATGCGTACTGGCTGCGCAGCTCCTCTTCGATGCCGCGAAAGCTCTGGGACATCTCTTCGACGGAAGGCGGGAAGAAGACCCGGCCACCCGTCTGCTCGGCGACCTGGCTCATGACCTTGTCGCCGGGGCCGCGGCTGGGCGTCCAGTTGGTGCTGATGGAGTAGACGATGGTTTCGGCGCGCTGGCACTCCTTGATCGCGTCGCTCTCGTAAGCGCGGCTCTGGTTGTCAACGCCGTCCGAGATCAGGATGATGGCCTTGCGCACCGGCTCCTGAAACCGGGCAGTGCCGAGCATGTCATCGCGGCACGCAGTGTAAAGCGCGTCGTAGAGCGCCGTGCCGCCACCGGGGCTCAGGGCATCGACCCCCTGCTCGAGGCCGTCGATATCGTTGGTCCAGGTCTGGGTCACGTTGGGAGTCACATCGAATCCCATCACGAACGCCCGGTCGCTTTTGGGCTTCAGGATGTCGAGCAGAAACGCAATCGCGGCCTGCTGCTCGAACTGGAACCGCTGCCGGATCGAGGTGCTGGTGTCGATCAACAGACCTACGCGCAGCGGCAGATTGATCTGCTGGTGAAACGAATCGATGCGGGCCGGCGCGCGCTGGTTGTCGAGCAGCGCAAAGTCGCTTTGCTTCAGGTTGGAGATGTAACGGCCGCGCCGGTCGGTGACGGTGAAGATGAGATCCACCTCGTTGACACCCAGGTTGATCGTGGGGGTGTTTACATCGGTCGGCGCTTCGCCCGGGGGCGCGGCCTGCTGCGTGGGCTGGGGTTGCGCCGGCTTGGCGTTTGCAGCCTGTTGCGCGTTGAGCCCGGCCGCTCCAATCGCAGCCGCCAGGACGAGGCCAAATAGGTTACGGATCATCTCTCCCTCATTTTAGCAATCGCCCTCGGTCCTTCACGCAGAAGGGCTTTTTCAGACTAGCCACCTGTGGTATCTCTTTGCCGGCCCTCGAGCCGATCGAGAAAATCTTCCAGTTCGCAAGGCAGGGGCGCCTCAAGTTCCATCGCTCTTCCGGTAACCGGATGTGTAAAGGCGAGGCGCGCGGCGTGGAGAAAGTTACGCTCCAGCCTTAGCTTTTCCGGCTGCGTCCCCTTCGCAGCCGGCTGTTCGGTCAGTTGTCCCGCGGCCCCGTAGAGCGTATCGCCGACAACCGGGTGTCCGATCGACGCCATGTGCACGCGAATCTGGTGGGTGCGGCCTGTCTCGATCCGTACGCGCAGCAGAGTGAATTTGCCGAAGCGTGTATCGAGCCGCCGGGTGACCTCAAAGTGGCTGACGGCGGAGCGGGCGTTTTCGCTCGGCCGCGCCGTCATGCGCGTGCGCCGCACCGGGTCGCGGCTCACGCCCGCGCTGATGGTCCCCTGGTCGCGCGCGACGGCTCCGTGGACCAGCGCGACGTAGGTTTTCCGGATGCGCCGGCCAGCGAACATCGCGCCCAGCGCCGCATGCGCACGGTCGTTCTTCGCTACCACGATCAGCCCGCTCGTTTCCTTGTCCAGCCGATGCACGATGCCCGGCCGCAGTTCGCCGCCCGTCGAGGAGAGCTGTTTGAAGCGATAGAGCAGTGCGTTCACCAGCGTTCCACGGCTGCGTGCGTCGTCGCTCGCGCCGGAGCCTGCGTGGACCATCATTCCGGCCGGCTTGTCGATCACGGCCAGATCGCCGTCTTCGTACACCACGTCGAGCGGAATCGCTTCGGGCGCGGCCTTCAGTGGCGCGGGATGCGGGTCGCCCGTGACCGCGATCTGCTCGCCTCCGCACAGCCGCAGCGAGGCCTTCCCGCGCGCACCGTCCACCGTAACACCGCCCTGCTCGATCAGCAGCTGGACGCGCGCGCGGCTTACGGTTTCAAGCCGATGCACGAGGAACTGGTCGAGCCGCTGCCCGGCCGCCTCGGCTGCAACTTCGAAGGTCCGCGCGGCGGAACTGCCGGCCGGCTCAACCATGGCTGGCTTCGCGGTCTGCCGGTGCGTCTTCGGCGCGCACGGCGGTTTCACGCGGCTGCGCCGCGACTCGCTCGCGCAGCAGCAGCGCTCCGGCAAGCAGCAGCGCCACCGAGGCGATCTGCGGGCCGTCGAGCGCGCCGCCCAGCACCGAACCACGGCCCACGTGGTCACGCCACAGCTCGGTGACATACACAACCACGCCCACTCCCATCAAGCCCAATCCGGCCACATCGCCCTGTTGGCGCCGCCGCGGCAGCCACAGCAGCAGAACCACAAAGAGGGCAAGAAAGCCGATGGCGGCGTAGGCCTGCACCGGCTGCAGAGGATAGCCCAGCGGCGCACCGCCCCAGACCGCGGCCAGCGGATTGGTGTATGTGACCGCCCAGGGAAGGCCCTTGCCGGCATCGACGCCGAAACCCGAGCCGGCCAGCAGCGCGCCCCATTGCTCCATCGCCAGCCCGAAGGCCACGGGAGCGGCCAATACATCCGCGACCGAGAGGATAGGCATTTGCCTTGCGCGTGCGTACAGGGCCCCGCATCCGAATCCGGCGAGCGCGCCTACCGCGCCCACCAGCGGATGATGAATCATGCCCAGCCCGAGGATCCATGACGGATGGCGCACCACATCTTTCCAGTTCGCAATCACGAGCAGAAGCCGCGCGGCCACCAGCGCGGCAAAGAGCGCGAGGACGCAGAGATTCCAGATAGACGCGGGGCTCAGGCGTGCGATGCGCGCGGTGCGCTGAGCCAGCAGGAGAGCGAACACGACGCCCAGCGCCGCCATCGCGCCATAGGCGGGAATCAGAGCAGATCCGATGCGGAAGAGGATCGGGTACACCTAGTTCAGCATACGGTATTCGAGGAGTGCGCGCAGGCGCGCGGGTTCAAAGGAAGGTAGAATCCGGCCCACGGGGCCGTGAGCAATGCGCTGGTGAACCCGTCCTAAGACGGTGGAGCTCTCCGCGGTTCATTAGGCATTCCGGACTGGCGGACACGGCACACAGAACCGATTTGTCGAGTCGAGCCCCTGTTCAATGAATGTAGGTTCAACCAGCGTTGACCACCCACCTGCTTTGCAGGCCGGTTTCTATTGCGGATAGTAGGGGTACTGGCCGGAAATTACAAGTCTTGTGCAAGGTAGGCGTGGTGTGCTAGCGTCCTGCTCCCCCTTTTGGGGGATGGCGGCCCCGATCTGGGAATGTCTGCTTACGAAGCGGCCTTTTGCTCCTCGCCCAGCACCTCATCGAGGAGCCCGCGCAGGTTGGCCGCGCGCTCGTGTCCCTGGCGCACGTCGGCGGCGCCGGTCAGTGAAAGCTCGTCGGCAAGATTCAGCGCCGCCAGCACGGCCACGCGCAACGAGTCCACGGTGCGCCCCTGTGCCGCTACCGCGCGCATCTTTGCGTCCACGCGCGCCGCAAGCTCGCGGATATGGCCGGGATCCTGACCGTAGAGGTGATAGACCTGATCGTAGATCTCTACGGTCACGTACTCCATCGCCCTTCCGTCCTGCTGCTCAACCATGCGTCTCCTCAAAGCTCCAGCGCATCGAGCTGCGCCAGCAGCCTCTCCACGCGCTGCCGCACGTGATCTCGCTCCGCGCGCAGCGTGGTCACTTCCTTCTCCGACTGCTCCGCATGGGCGGTTTGCTCGTGCAGCTCGCTCTCGAATCGAGCCGCGCGCGCCTCGGCTTCCGCGCGCGCCTGCCGCTCTTTCTTCACCAGCTCTACGGCGCGCAGAACCCGTTCTTCGAGCGCGGCGAAATCATCAACGCTCAATGCCAGCGCGGTTGCGTTCGCGGCATGATCCTGTCCCGGTTCGGGTTGCGTTTCCACCGCCGTTTCCGGCTCCCAGAATGACTGCGACATGAGTTGACCTCTCTATTTATCCATCTTGTCGAGTCAGTATAGCGCCGTTCTCTGTGGCTTTCGCGGCTAGGTACGCAGCCGCGCACCAGCTTTGCCAACGGCCTCCACAACGCGTGCCTGAAATGCCTGGAGTTCCTCTTCGCGCAGGGTGCGATCCGGGGCCTGGAAGGTCGCGCCCAGCAGCAGCGAGTACTCCCGTTCGCCCAGCCGTACATCGTGGAAGACCTCGCGGACCCGCCAGTCGACCAGCTCCGGAATCTCGAGCCGGGCGAGCGCGTGGTCGATCGTCTCCCACGTCATGCTCCGATCGAGGATCAGCGAGAAGTCCCGCCGCACCGGCTGGAACCGCGACAGCTCGCGCGCGACAGGCTTGCGCAGCGGCAGCCTGTAGAGCCGACCCAGGTCAATCTCGCCGACGAGCACGGCATCCTTGAGTTTGCGCGCCGCGGCCTCGCCCGGATGCAACTGCCCGAACCAACCCACGGTGACCCCCTCCGCCACCACGCGTGCCGCGCGGTACGGGTGCAGCCATGCGGGCGTAATTTTCGCCTCAGGCGGAAAACGGTCAAAGTAAACCGAGCGCATCTGGAAGCGCTCCAGCAACTGCTCAACAACCCCCTTGATATCGTGAAAATCAATCGCACGCGCGGGGTGCAGCGGGCTCTGCTCGGGCAGAGTGCCGGCCGCCCCAAACGCAAGGGCTGGCCGCTCGTCCACCTTCTCCGTTGTGCCGCTGAAGACTGTCCCCAGCTCAAACAGCCGCACATCGCTCACATCGCGGTGCAGATTGCCGGCGATCATCGCCAGCATTCCCGGCACCAGCGACGGCCGCAACATTCCCGATTCTTCGCTCAGCGGGTTGCCCACCGGAACCGCGAGTCCCGGCTGCGGAGCGGTGAGGGCCGCATCGGCTGCCGAGCAGAATGTACTGGAAATTGCTTCGTGGAATCCCACGGCCAGCAACGCAGCGCGAACCGTCGCCTCGCTTGCCGCCCACGGCAGCGCCCGCACGCCCTCGCCGAAAGCCGGCAGCGTATTGGCGAACCGGTTGTACCCATAAACCCGCGCGATCTCTTCGATCAGGTCGATCTCACGTTCCAGATCGAGCCGCCAGCTCGGCAGAGTAACAAGCCACTCCGCATCTACCGGGTGGTGACCCGCTGACTCGCTAACTTGCTGACTTGCCAACTCGCAACCGAGTCCCGACAGCACCGCTTGGACCGTAGCCGCGGTGATACCTTCCTCGTCTACAGTTGCACCGAGAATGCGCTGTACTTCGCCAAGCGCGAGGGTGACAGGCTTGCGGCGTGCGGTGCGCTCTTCGATAGCAGTCACACGCGCGTCGGCGAGTTCGCCCTCGATCCAGCCGCCGGCGGCCAGAAGGATGCGGCTCACCAGCGCCGAGGCCGTGGGCGCGGCGTTGAAATCGGCCCCGCGCTCAAAGCGATGGCTGGCGTCCGTGTGCAGTCCGTGCCGGCGCGCGGTGCGGCGCACGGTCATCTGATCGAACCAGGCCGCTTCCACGAGGACATTCTTTGTCTCCGGCGTGATCATTGAATCCCAGCCGCCCATCACCCCGGCCAGAGCCAACGGCCTGGCATGATCGGCCACGACAAGGTCTTCCGGGTCGAGCGCGCGATCGATACCATCCAGCGTCTTCAGCCGCTCGCCCTTGCGCGCCCGCCGCACCACGATCCCGCCCTCGATCTTGTCCAGATCGAAGGCGTGCGTGGGATGGCCCATCGCCAGCCACGCAAAGTTGGTGGCGTCCACGGCGTTCGAGATCATCTTCTGCTCGAGCAGCCCGAAATACGTCGCAATCTCCGCGCCCGCAAACCAGTCCCGCGACTCGCCGATGGTCACATCGCGCAGGACGCGCGCCGTGAAACGACCGCAGGCGTCCTCGGCCTCGATGCGGACCGAAAATGCCTTGGCCGCCGGCCGAGCGGCCGGAAGCTCCACGTCGAGCGGCTTCAACGCCACACCGTAGATCGTTGCTGCCTCGCGCGCGATGCCGTAGTGGTTCATCGCGTCCA
Organism: Occallatibacter sp.; assembly: GCA_035508555.1. Lineage (GTDB taxonomy): Bacteria > Acidobacteriota > Terriglobia > Terriglobales > Acidobacteriaceae > Telmatobacter. Next base: position 23,416 of record DATJMU010000053.1, read on the forward strand.
CGCGGTTGGTGGTGATGTCCATCTCGTAGAGCGAACCGTTGCCCGCGCCCAGATCGTAGATGCCCTCAACGGCGATGCCGCGGAGCGTCAGATCTTCCGCAAGCTGCGCATCGTTGACTGTCAACCCGGGCAGGTACGATCGCAGCCATTTCGTAAGTATCTTCATCTTTATATTTCTCTTTTCGCAAGTTCGCGCGCTACGCGCGTGGCGAGTTCGCGGGTTGGCGCAATTCAGTCACTTCGGCGCCGGGTTCAAGTACGCCAAGCAGCGCGTTGATCAGCTTCGCTACACGCGTCCCCAGGTCTAATAGATCTCCACTCGCGGACTCCGCAAAAAAGCCCAGGCTAGCTGCCAATTCGATCTGCGTCTGCAATTCATTGATGGCCGCTCGCGCCGCTCCCAGCCCCTTGCGCATTTCAGTATCGTTGAGCCGCCCATGTGCTTCTGCAATGTGGCTCGCCACATTCACTGCCGACCGGCGCAGTTGCATCCTCAACCCGAATGTCTCAGATTTAGGGAAACTCTCAGTCAGTGCATACACGGCTCGCGCCAGTTCCATCGCCTTTTGCCATGCGATCAAGTCACGATAGTGTCGTGTTCTGGCCATGCCCCGAACCTGCCAACCTGCCACGCGTGTAGCGCGCCAACTTGCTAAATGAATTGATTGAGAAACCGCATATCCCCCGAGAAGAAGTTGCCGATATCGCTCACCCCGTACTTCATCATGGCGATTCGCTCCACGCCCATGCCGAAGGCGAAGCCGGAGATCTTCTTCGGATCGTAGCCGGCCTGCTTTTCCTGGGCGAAGGCGAAGACCGCGGGGTCCACCATCCCGCAGCCCAGCAGCTCGATCCAGCCCGACTGTTTGCACTTGCGGCAGCCTTTACCCCCGCAGAAGATGCAACTGATCTGCACGTCCGCGCTGGGCTCGGTGAAGGGAAAGAACGATGGGAATAGCCGCGTCTTCACCGACGACCCGAAGAGCGCCTTCATGGCGTGGTCGAGCGTCCCTTTCAGGTCGCTGAAGGTGATGTTCGTGTCGACGCACAGCCCCTCCACCTGGTGGAACATGGACGAGTGCGTTGCGTCGTCGGCCTCGTTGCGGTGCACCTTGCCGGGGATCACAATCCGCACTGGGGGCGGTTGCAGCTCCATGGTGCGCATCTGCACCGGCGATGTGTGCGTGCGCATCAGCAGCCGGTCCCGCTGCGGCTTGCGCTCCTGGCCCGCGATTACCAGCGTGTCCTGGGTGTCCCGTGCCGGATGCCCGGGAGGAAAGTTCATGCTCTCGAAGTTGTAGTAGTCGGTCTCGACCTCCGGCCCCAAGCCCACCGAGTAACCCAGCGCCGCGAACACGCTCACAATCTCGTTCATCGTCCGCGTAATCGGGTGCTCGGCGCCCGTCAGCCGCAGTGTGCCGGGCAGGGTAATGTCGATGGCCTCGTCTGCCAGCGCCGCGTCGCCCGGCCCAGCCGCTGAGGCAGCATCCAGGAGCCCCTCCACCACAGCCTTCAGCGCGTTGAACCGCACCCCGAGCGCCTTCTTGGCCTCTGCCGGAGCGGCTTTGAGCCATCGTGAAGAAACTTCGTTGAGCCGGCCCTGCTTGCGCCCCAGCCAGCGCA
>DATJMU010000054.1:0-3906 GCA_035508555.1 Occallatibacter sp.
CGAGCGCCTCTGCGACCGCGTCGGCATCATGGACCACGGCCGCATCATCTCCCTCGGCACCCCGCAGCAGCTCATCGCCTCCATCGGTGGTGAGCACATCGTCGAGTTCGCCATCACAGGCCACAATCTGGACGCATCTGCGCTGACCTCGATCCCGGGCGTGCAGTCGCATCGCGTCGATGCCGGAGTGCACCAGCTCACAGTGCGCGATCTCCATTCCACCGTCCCGCTCATCTTCGCCGCCCTGCACAGCCAGGGCCTGAACCTGAGCGACTTCCGTACTCACTCGGCAACGCTTGAAGACGTCTTCGTCAGCCTCACCGGAAGGAACCTGCGCGATGAATAAATTAGAGCTGAGCAGCCTCTTTCAACTCACGATCGTGCGCTTCAAGCTCTTTCTGCGCGAGCCGGAGGCGATCTTCTGGATCTTCATCTTCCCCATTCTCCTCGCCGCCGGCCTCGGCATCGCCTTCCGCAACCGCCCGCCCGAAGTCTTGCCCGTAGCCGCGACCACGCCCCGGCTCACCCAGGCGTTGGCCGCGGACAAGGGGTTGAAGGCGACCCGGATGACCGAGCCCGAAGGCCGGCACGCGCTCGCCACCGGCGCAATCCTCCTGCTGGCCATCGCGCGTAACGGCGGTGTGGTGTATGAGTACGACGCCACCAACCCCGACGCGCGCACAGCCCGGCTGGTAGCCAATGAGGCCATCCAGCAGGCCGCGGGACGCCGCGATGCGGTGACGGCCGCGAACCAGCCCGTGCATGAGGTGGGTTCGCGGTACATCGACTTTGTGGTGCCCGGCCTCCTGGGCATGAACCTGATGGGCTCGGCGATGTGGGGCCTGGGCTTCGCCATTGTGGAGGCCCGCCAGAAGAAGCTCCTCAAGCGCCTGGTGGCCTCGCCTATGCCCCGATGGCAGTACCTCATGTCGTTCGTGCTCTCGCGGCTGGCCATGCTCGTCATCGAGGTCGTCGCCTTTCTCGGCTTCGCGCGTCTGGCCTTCGGCGTGCCCTTTCGCGGGCCGCTGTGGGAGCTGGGCGCCGTCTGCGTGCTCACCTCGCTGGTCTTCTCGGCCATGGGGCTGCTGGTCGCCTCGCGGGCGCGCACCATGGAAGCCGTCTCAGGCCTGATGAACCTCACCATGCTGCCCATGTGGATCCTGTCGGGCGTCTTCTTCTCCGCCTCGCGGTTCCCGGCCGCGATTCAGCCCTTCGTCCAGGCCCTCCCGCTCACCGCCGCCATCAACGCCATGCGCGGCAATATGCTGCAAGGGTTAGGGGCGGAGCACCTGATGGCGCCGGTGGGGATTCTCTTGGTCTGGCTGGTCGTGCCGTTTGCGGTTTCGGTGCGGATCTTCCGATGGAGATAACCACGACCTTCAGTTACCGATGGTCAAGGGCGAGGGATCGGGGATCAGGCGTAGTGAGTGGGCACGAAAGAATCGATGGATCGGTGGTGGAACCGTTTGAAGAGTTGGGGCTTCACATACCGCGGAAAAACGCGGCGCCTGGCAGGTTCTGTAATAAGGGCACGACTTTAGTCGTGCCGCAAACGCTGGAACAAAGGGGTGGGCTTTAGCCCCTGCGGGGTCCGCGCGTCCCCATTTGGTCTCGGTTTTCTCCGTTTCCGAAGCCTCTTCAGCCCGAATGCAAGTCACCTCTCAAATCAACGCGGGTTTTGGCTTCGGGGCCAGGGTCTCGCGGACTGCCCCACTACCGAGGGATCAGGCACTCGATGCAATGGCTTAAAATCAAGAAGTAGATTGCGCGCGCCTTTGCTTTGAATCTTCGGTGATTGGGCGTGCAGCCAAGGCCTTTCAACGACCCGCCCATGAACGAATCGGCTCCCAAGGAAAACCGCTTTTACCTGACCACGCCCATCTACTACGTGAACGCGCGGCCGCACTTGGGCCACGCTTACTCGACGATTGTCTGCGACGCCCTGGCGCGCCGCCGGCGGGCCCTCGGCGTGGAGACGTGGTTCCTCACCGGCACCGACGAGCACGGCCAGAAGGTGGAGCGCTCGGCCGGCCTGGCCGGTTGCACGCCGCTCGAATTTGCCACCGCGATTGCCGCCGAGTTTCGCGGCCTCTGGGACCGCCTGGGGCTCACCTACGACGACTTCATCCGCACCACCGAGGAGCGCCACCGGCGCGGCGTGCAACACCTCTTCGCCACGTTGCGCCAGCGCGGCTTCATCTACAAGGGCTCGTACACCGGCCAGTACTGCATCTTCGACGAGGCCTACGTCGAAGGTCCCCCCGGTACGCCTTGCCCCGACTGCGGCCGGCCCACCGAGACGGTGAGCGAGGAGAACTACTTCTTCAAGCTCTCGGCCTTCGAGCGCCGACTGCTCGAGTTCTACGAAGACAACCCCGACTTCATGGGCCCGGAATCGACCCGCCGCGAGGTGATCAGCTTTGTGCGCAGCGGGCTGAAGGATCTGTCTGTGAGCCGCACCAGCTTTTCCTGGGGCATTCCCGTCCCGGGCGACGAGAAGCACGTGGTCTACGTGTGGCTGGATGCGTTGGCCAACTACATTACGGCGCTGGGGTATGGCTCCGATGACGACCAAAACTTCAAAAAATTCTGGCCCGCGGACCTGCACCTGATCGGGAAAGAGATCAGCCGCTTCCACTGCGTCTACTGGCCCGCCTTTCTGATGGCTGCCGGCATTGCGCCGCCGCGCCGCGTGCGCGCCAACGGCTGGCTGCTCTTCGACCAGGGCAAGATGTCGAAGTCGCGCGGCAACATCGTGCGCGCCGAGACCGTGGACACAGTGCTCGGCGCCGATGCGCTGCGCTACTTCCTGCTCCGTGAGATTCCCTTCGGGCAGGATGGGAATTTTTCCTTCGACTCTCTTGTCCAGCGGTATAACGGCGACCTCGCCAACGGCTACGGCAACCTGGTCAGCCGGGTCGTCAACATGGTGCACAAGTACTTCGGCGGGGTAGTGCCCGAGCCTGGCGTGGCTACCGCGGCTGAAGCGGCACTGCGCGCGAGTACGGAGAAAGCCGTTGCCGAATTCGGCCCCGCCTTCGATGCCCTGAACTTCTCCGATGCGCTCAAGGGCCTGTGGGCTCTCGTCGCTGAGACCGATGGTTACCTGACCGCGAATGCGCCCTGGAAGAAGCCGGCGGACCGTTCCGACTCCGATCATGCAAAGTTGCAGGCGCGCGTGCTCGGAACAGCGGCCGAGGCCATCCGCATCATAACGGCGCTGGCGTATCCCGTCTTGCCGGACGCGGCGGCCAAGGTCTGGCGGCAGCTTGGCCAGGGCGAGATTGCCGATGCTGCACAGCAGGGTTTCTTGACCAATCTGGCGTGGGGCGGGTTGCAGGCGGGGACGAAGTTCGGCGAGCCCGCGCCGCTCTTCCCGCGCGCCGAAAAGGACACGGTGGAGCGTATGCAGAAGCTTGAAGAAGAGAACAACAAGAGCGCGGTCGATGCGGCGAGCCATGCAGAAGCCGGCGTGAAGGCGCCGGCGGCTGCGCCCGAAGCCGTGAAAGAGGCTGCCGCTCCCGTGAAGCCGGCCGACCCCAAACCCGTTGAGCCGGCTGCAACCGCGGCTTCGGCTGCTCCTGCGCCTCCAGCGCCGGTGGCTGCGTCCGCTCCGGCTGCGGCGCCGGCAGCCGATGCACTGGCCGACGAGAAGCAGTACATCACCATCGATGACTTCACCAGGGTGGAATTGCGCGTAGCCCAGGTGCTGGTGGCCGAGCGCATTCCCAAGGCCGACAAACTGCTGCGCCTCGAGGTCGATCTCGGCTACGAGAAGCGCCAGATTCTCGCCGGCATCGCGCAGTATTACGAGCCCGAAAAACTCATCGGCCGCAAGATCGTCATCGTGGCCAACCTGGCGCCCAGGAAGATGCGCGGCCTCGAATCGAACGGGATGCTGCTGGC
>DATJMU010000055.1:0-6249 GCA_035508555.1 Occallatibacter sp.
GATGAGTTCCTTCAACGCAGCCTCGTCGATATTTTCCCCCTTCGTGGAAGGCAATCGCACGGCGCACGTTTCCTGCGACGCTGGAATTGAAGAGCTTCTTCGGATCGCAGAGGGAGGCGCCGCGAGCAAAGGTGAGCTTCACGACCTGCTTGTACGTTTCCTTTGTGCAGACCATGCGGTCATCGGAAAAGACAGGGATGCCGGGCGATGCAGGCTTCGCCCATTTCCACTCCTCGACGATGTCGGGAGCGGCCTTGTGGAAGAGCTGACGGAGACGGGCGAGGGTTTTCCCGCGCCAGTCTCCCCAGTTCCCTGATCTTCTCGTTGATCGATGCAGAGGCAGATTGGGCAGGCGGCTTCAGGAAGGCACCGTTTCCCGGAACTAATTTACCCGCGCTCAATGCACGCCGCTAGCTCTGCAAGCGGAAGCGTCAGCCCTGCCACATGAGCTGCGTGAGCTGAATGCGATTGCCGCAGGTGTCGTTCAGCATGGCGATCTTCGAGGCGGTCACGTCGGTTGGCGGCATGGTGAACTCGGCGCCGCGCGCTTTCATCCGCTCGTAGTCGGCCTGCACGTCGTCGGAGAAGAACATCGCCGCGGGCTGGCCCTGCTGGGACATGGCTTGCTGGAAGGCCTGGGCGGCGGGGTTGTTGTTGAGCGCCAGCTGCAGCTCGGTTCCGTTCGGATCCTCGGGTGAGGCTACAGTGAGCCAGCGATAGGGCCCCTGGCTAAAGTCATTCTTTTTTACGAAGCCCAGTACCTCGGTGTAGAAGCGCAGGGCCTTGTCCTGGTCGTCAACATACACGCTGGTGAGTTTGATTTTCATTTCGTTTCTCCGTTTTTCGCTGGAAAGAGGTTCGGGATGGTGCGGCTTTCCGGCCGAAGCCTCCATGAGACGACGGCAAGAACAGTCAGGAAGAGAGGGGTGAGGACGTGAAAGCCATAGGCGCCGTAGCCGCCAACGGCCGCGCAGGATGCGGCCGCGCCAGTGAGGTCGAAGAAGATGCCGGCGTAGGCCCACTCCTTGAGGCGCGGAAAGCGCGGCACGAGAATGGCCAGGGCCCCTGCCACCTTCCAAAACCCCAAGATGGTGACAAAGTACGGCGGGTAACCGAGGATGTGCACAAAGCCCTCGACCGTGGCTCGCACATGCGCCAGCTGGGCAATGCCGCCGCTGCCGAGGGGTAAGGCAACGAGGATGGTCGTGATCCAGTAAGCGATGCTTTTTGTTTTCATGGTCAGTCCAGCCCTGCGACGACGCTGTCGAGGTTCGCGAAGAATTTCTGCCAGCCGTATTTTGCGCCGTTGTAATTGGACCGCTGATCGGGACGGAAGCCGGACTGCTCCATGCGCACGTGCGTGCCGCCCTCGGCGGGAGTGAGCGTCCAGAGCACCAGCCAATGAAGGCCGGCTCCGCCTTCCCCTATACCCCAGCTATAGGAGAGGCGCTGGGGTGGGTCGACGATCAGCACTTCGCAATCAACAACACCGTTCCAGTTCGGCACGGGATCGCGCTGGAACTGAAACCTGCGCCCGACCACCGGCTCAAAGTCGTTGCTCATCATCCACTGCGCGAGGAGCTGGCTCTCGGTGAGCGCTCGCCAAAGCTTCTCCGGCGGATGCGGGAATACCCTCTCGACTACGAGGGATTGGGGGCAGACAGCTTGACTGCTCATGGGGCCATCCTGTTCAACAGAGATTCGAGACGATCAAACCGGTCGCGCCAGAAGGCGCCATAGAGATCGAGCCAGTCGACCATGGGCGCCAGGGCATCGGGCTGGGCGCGATAGTGGGTTTCGCGTCCCTCGCGGCGATGCCGTACCAGTTTGGCCCGCCTCAGCACGGTGAGGTGCCTGGAGACAGCCGGCTGAGAGACGCCGGCGTAGCCAGTGAGGGCGTGGACGGTCTGTTCGCCCTGCCGGGTCAGCTCCTCAAAGATGGACCTGCGGGTGGGGTCGGCGAGAGCGCGGAAGACTTGATTGGCATGGGGCAGCGTCACACCAAAACCATAACCAAACAGTTATGGATTGTCAAGAGGACGAGATCGGATCGGGGATTGGCGCTGCGTGGTCACAGGGGGCTGGAAGAGTGGAGAAAACGCAACCGTCTGGTATTCTGAATGGGCGGGGATCGTTCGCATACGGTCCCCGTTTCGTTGTATGGCGACCGCGCAAAGAATTCAGTAGAGTCGCGGAAAAACAAGGGCCTGTGTTCCGGGGATGATTACTGAAGTACCGGTTCGGTGCAAAGTTGGATTGACGGAGTGCCAGGTCACTGTTACGGTTCATACGAAGGTAAGCAGGCCAGGCCTTCGAACGGGTGAGTCAGGAGAATTCCGGCGACAGCCGGGAAGCACGGAACTTGCGCAGACGCTATTACATTATTTTTGTCGCCCGCGAGAAGGACGGACCTCTCCGCAAGATTCCCATCCCTTTGCACTACGCGGGGGTGTTTGTGGCGGCTGCGGTGGTGGGCGCGTTCACGATTACCGGCATGGCCGGCTCCTATACGCGGATGCTGCTGAAGACCGCGAGCTTTAATCAGGTACGGTCGCAGCGAGAGGCGCTGCGGCTCGACTACGAACGGCTGCAGGTGGTCGCGCACGAGAAGGATATACAGGCGGCGTCGCTGGGCTCGCTGGCCAGCGAAGTGAGCGCGCTCTACGGGCTGCGCCAGAGCCACACGGTCAAGTCGGCCAGCGCGGTCACGGTAGCCGACTCCCCGGACAATTCGGGAACGTTTACAGAGCAGGCATACACGCAGTCGTTGAATCAGCTAAGCCTGCTGCGCACGGACGCGCTGAGCGGACATATTTACGGATTCGGCGGCCCGGCGAGCCCGGTTTCAGGAACGGACTGGGCGGATATTATCGGGGCGCCGTCGCTGTGGCCGGTGGTGGGACCGATTACGAGCTCATTTGGGGAGCGGGAAGATCCTTTGAATGCCGGCGAGGCCGAGTTCCACACCGGCGTGGATATCGCCGCGAGTTTCGGGACTCCGGTGCGTGCCACTGCGGATGGCGAAGTGGTGTCCGCGGGCATGGCCAGCGGCTATGGGCGCGAAGTCATCCTGGATCACGGCAACGGGATCGAGACGCTGTACGCGCACCTTTCCGGCTTTGCGGTAACGCCGGGACAGCAGGTGCGCGAGGGACAGGTGATCGGCTACGTGGGGCTGAGCGGGCGGACAACCGGACCCAATCTGCACTACGAGGTTCGCATCCACAACACGCCGGTAAACCCGCACCGATACCTGCGCGAGACGATGGGGCAGCTGGCTTCAGGCGACGGGCTCGACAACTCCAACAAATCGGGCAATTGATATTCAGCCTTCCGCCAGCGCGACGAGCCTGGCGACAGTGTTGATGTTGCGCATGGTCACGGATACGCCGCGCAGCGGGAGCCGGAACCGCGAGCGGCCCATACCTTCCGGATAAAAGACATAGATTTCGCGCGTACCGACGCGCACCTGCTCGCCGCCTGGGGCAACGATGCCGGCGAGCGGATCAGCGGGCATGGCTCCGTCGAGGAAAGCCACAAGAACCTTCGACGGGTGTTCGTTGGGGAAGGGGTTGGCCGCGAGGACGGCGCGCATCTCGGCGGGCTTGCGGACCATCACGGCGATTTTCCTGCCCATCCTGGCGGCCAGCGCCTTTTCCAGTTTCTGTTGCACCGCGAGTTCTTTGAGCGTGCTCTCGAAGAGAACGTTGCCGCTCTGAATCCAGGTGCGGGCCCTGAGGAAGCCGCAGTCGCCGCAGAGCGAGGCGAGGTCTTTCATGGAGAGCTGATTGGCTCCGACGACGTTGATGCCGCGAATGAGGGCGATCCAGGTGGGCATGGTGGTCTCACTTCCCGAGGCCCAGTTATTGCTTCCGGAACGGCTGCTGCCGGGTGATTGCGGGGCGCTGGTCCGGATGGGCCTGCAACTGCTTTGCCGTGGCCTGGACGTCGCGGAAGAAGCGCAGAAAGTTTTCTCCGAGAATCCTGCGGCAATCTTCCGCGGAGTACCCGCGGGCCATGAGCGCGGCGGTGATTTTGGGGAGGTCGGCAGCGGAGTCGAGGCCCTGGGGTGAAGAGGGGATGCCGTCGAAGTCGGAGCCGAGGCCGACGTGGTCGGTGCCGGCGACTTTGGCGATGTGGTCGATGTGATCAATGAGCATGCTGAGGGGCGGCCGGGGAATTTTCGCCGCCCACTGCTTGTCCATGGCGTCGGTCATTTCGTAGGTGATGGGTATGCCTGCGGCCTTCCACTGGGCGATCTGCGCATTCTCGGCGGCCTGGCGCTCGGGCGCCTGGGCGTTCCAGGCATTGCGCCAGGCGTCGCTGATGAAGGCGGAATAGAAATTGACCATGACAACGCCGCCGTGGCTCGAGGGGCCGCCGCTGCGGGCCACGGCGCGCAGCATGTCATCGGTCATGTTGCGCGGGGCGTTGGTGAGAGCGCGCGCGGAAGAGTGCGAGGCGAAGACGGGAGCGCGCGAAGTGATGACGGCGCGGTAGAAGGTACGGTCGGAGACGTGGGAGATGTCGACCATCATGCCGAGGCGGTTCATCTCGTAGACGACGTCTTTGCCGAAGTCGGTGAGGCCGTCCTGGGTGTGGTGGACGCTGGGGTCGTCGATATCGCCGGAGGAGTCGGCCCAGTCGTTGGAGTTCGACCAGGTGAGAGTCATATAGCGGACGCCGAGACGGTAATAGTCGCGCAGGAGGCCGAGGGAGTCTTCAATGGAATGCCCGCCTTCGATGCCCATGAGGGCAGCAAGCTTGTGCTCGCGACGGGCGTGGAGGATGTCGTTAGGGGAGTAGGCCATCATCATCCGGTCAGGATGCGCGGCGGCCTGCTGATAGACGGTATCGATCAACTCGAGCGTGCGGCGCGCGTAGTGGCCCTGGTACAGTTTGGGATCGACCCAGATGGAGAAGAACTCGGCGCCGAGGTTGCCCTCTTTTGCGGACGCGAAGTTGAGGTAGCCGCCGTTGAGGGGCTGGGTCAGGTCGTAGTGGTCGTCGAGCATGCGCTGGGGGGTGTCGGCGTGGGTGTCGATGACGAGGGCGGAGGCGTGGACGGCGGCGGGGGATTCGGGGGACTTGTGGGGCATGGGGCTGGACGGGTGCCGGGAAGTGGTTTGGGCGAAGAGAGGCAAAGTCAGTGCAAGCGTCGCGAACAGCCACTGGGTCTTCATGGCGAGATAGTCCGGTAAGGGGATTGTAGCAACGGAGGGCCTTTGTGCCGGGTATAAAGCCTGCGGCTTTCGCAGTCGCTCCGCTGCGCACAGAAGGAAGGGAGCGTGGGCAGACGAAGAGCCGCAGTCGCGCGCGCTTAACGATGTGGCGGCAACGGGTTTACTTCTTCGCGAGGTTCCAGCCGGTGACGGGAGCGATGGTGGTGACGATGTTGCTGCGCTCTTTCCAGGCGCCGAAGAGGTAATCGCGGTTCATGCGGGCGATCGCTTCGAGGGGGATCTCTTTGGGACAGACGCCGGTGCATTCGCCAATGTTGGTGCAGCTGCCGAAGCCTTCGACATTCATCTGGGCGACCATACGGACGGCTCGACGGTCCTGTTCGGGCTTGCCCTGCGGGAGGATGCCGAGGTGGGCGATCTTGGCGCCGGTGAAGAGCGCGGCCGAGCCGTTAGGGCAGGCGGCGACGCAGGCTCCGCAACCGATGCAGGCGGCGGCGTCCATGGCGTGATCGGCATCTTCCTTGCCGATGGGGATCGCGTTGCCGTCGGGGGCGTTGCCCGTGGAAACGGAGACGTAGCCGCCGGCCTGGATGATGCGGTCGAAGGCGCGGCGGTCGACGACGAGATCTTTGAGGAACGGGAAGGACGCGGAGCGCCAGGGCTCGAGGACCAGCTCTTCGCCATCCTTGAAGTGACGCATGGTGAGCTGGCAGACGGTGGTGGCGGGCTGGGGGCCGTGGGCGACGCCGGAGATCACGAAGCCGCAGGAGCCGCAGATGCCTTCGCGGCAGTCGTGCTCGAAGGCTACCGGTTCTTCGCCGCGCTCGATGAGGGACTCGTTGAGGACGTCGAGGCATTCGAGCATCGACATCTCCGGATTGACATCGTTCATCGGGTAGCTGACGAATTTGCCCTTCGCCGCGGGGTTCTTTTGCCGCCAGATGGTCAGCGTGAGTTTCATTACTTGTAGCTCCTCTGGCTGGGATGGACGTAGGCAAACTCGAGCGGTTCTTTGGTAAGCTCGGGCGGACTATCGGGGCCGGTGTAGCCCCACGCAGCGACGTAG
>DATJMU010000056.1:0-5942 GCA_035508555.1 Occallatibacter sp.
TAGCCTACATATCTCACACGCCGACTGTTAAAGGGGAGGGTCTTCAGGCAAAAATTTAACTGGAAAGGCCGTCTTTTCTGTGGCATAACTGCGTTGTCGAGACGTAGTTTTTGCCGCGAGGAGGCGGCCTTTCTCATGTCAGAGTGTAATCAAGAAGTCTTCTCCTTTGCAGCACATTTTTCGCGCCGGGTAGAAGCCAGCTTCACAGCCGGGCAGGTATCGAGTGACGGCGGGGCGCTGTTGTTGCGCCAGGCGGATCGCAAGATCGATCTGCTCGGCCGCGCGGCGGCCTGCTTCACCGACCGGCGGTCGCCGTTGCTGGTTACGCACCAGCTTACGGAGATGCTCTCGCAGCGCATTTACGGTCTGGCGCTGGGCTATGAGGATCTCAACGATCACGAGCAGTTGCGCTCGGATCCGCTGATGGCCCTGCTGAGCGGCAAGCGTAAACTCGATGCGCCGCTGGCGGGCAAAAGCACGCTGAACCGGCTGGAACTTCCGGGCGGCAACAAGCGTTATCACAAAATCGACTACGCAGCGGAGAAGATCGACGCGCTGCTCGTGGATGTATTCATCGAGTCACATGCGCAGCAGCCGGAGGAGATCGTGCTTGATCTGGATGCGACCGACATTCCCCTCTACGGCCATCAGCCGGAACGATTTTTTCACGGCTACTACGACAGCTACTGCTACCTGCCGCTTTATATCTTCGCCGGCGATCAGCCGCTGTGCGCGCGGCTCAGGCCGTCGAACGTGGACGGGGCCGCGGGCGCACTGGATGAAGTCAAGCGCATCGTGGCCCGGCTGCGCGCCAGGTGGCCGAAGGTGCGCATCGTGCTGCGCGCGGACTCCGGCTTCTGCCGCGAGGAGTTGATGGCCTGGTGCGAGGCCGAAGAGAATCACGTGGACTTCCTGTTCGGCCTGGCGCGCAACAGCCGGCTGCAGAAGATCATCGGCAAGCAGATGCATGAGGCCAAGCTCAAGCACGCCGAGACAGGCAAAGCGGCGCGCGTGTTTACCGAGTTCCAGTACCAGACCCGCAAGAGCTGGGCGCGGGCGCGGCGGGTGGTCGCCAAGGCCGAGGTTCTTGACAAGGGCGAGAACCCGCGCTTCGTCGTCACCTCGCTCGGTGTTGATGCGTGGGCGGCACGCGAGTTGTACGAGCAGTTCTACTGCCAGCGCGGCGAGATGGAGAACCGCATCAAGGAGCAGATGAACCTGTTCGCCTATCGGCTGTCGACCGAAGAGATGAAAGGCAATCAACTCCGGCTGTACCTGTCGGCGCTGGCCTACACGTTAGTCGAGGCGCTCCGGCGGCTGGCCCTGAAGGGCACCGAATGGGCCGAGGCGCAAGTGGATACGATCCGGCTCAAGCTGTTCAAGATCGGCGCGCTGGTGCGCATCAGCGCCCGGCGCGTGTGGCTGGAGATGAATTCCTTCTATCCGTGGAAGCACATTTACGCCCGGGCCTTCGACGCTCTGCGCTGCTGAGTGTCAAAGCCTACCCAAACAGACTTTTCCACTTCGGCCGGGCAAGGGGGCTGGCGGAGCTATGCCCCAAACTCCAACTTCGCAGCCGAAAAAGTCCCTTCGCGCAAGCGCCAGACCGCTCCGAGACCAACCTCTTGCCGGAAAACTACTCTCCTGGCTGGCTCGGCCCCGCCACTCCCCCAAAAAATCGTCCCCTGTGAGAAATGGCGGTTAGACGCGTTTCTTAGGATGTTCATCTTATGTAACTGATAGCGCATTCGAAACGTAGGGCGCCCATCTTCGTGCTGAGTTTGCTTGAGGCATGGGGCCACCCGCCTGCTAGTTCCCACAACCTACCGTTTGCTGTTTTCTCTATACCCCGCCCACACGTACTCCAGCGCTTCGGGTAAGGTTTGGAGCCGGACAGCGTGGTCTACGTGGCCGGCGTTTTCTGCGAAGACAAATTGATAGTGGTAATGCTTCCTGGCTAACACCGCAGCCATGCGCTCGTTGGCCTCAACCCAGTCGTGCATGCCGTCGTGCATGGTGTTGGGATTGAGAAGGTCGCGGTCGCCTACCTCCATCCATATCCTGATGGGCTTGCGCGGGGACTCGGGGATGAGGTGCTCGTGGAACTCCCACGCGCCGTGCGGGGAGGCGGAGTTATAAGGCCACTGCTGGTTGACGAAGGTTCCCGAATAGGAGAGGACGCGGTGGTAGAGGTCGGGGCGGTACCAGGCCATTGCGAGGGCCGCTGCGCCTCCGGAGCTGCCGCCGGTGGCGGCGCGGCCGTTGGGGTTGCGGGTGAGCCGAACGTGGGCCTGGGTCTGGACGCGGGGGAGAACTTCGGTCTCGACGAACTGGGCGTAGCGGCCGGACATGGTGTCGTACTCGAGGCCGCGCTCGCTGCCCTGCGCGTCCTGCCCACCGTTGGCGATGGAGATGCCGATCATGACGGGGATGCGGTGCTGGGCGATGAGGGCGTCGAGGGCGGCGAAGAGCGCCCAATCGGGGCCGTCGGCGCCGACGATGAAGGGCGCGGCGGTGCCGGGTTTATACGATTTGGGGACGTAGACGGCGACGGTGCGGGTCCAGGGCGCGGGCTGGCTGTTGGGGACGATCATTTTGGCCGGGTCGCTGGGGTCGGCGGCGCCGCGGACGTCCGGAATGCGGGCGATGCCGGGGTAGATCTTGCTCTCGGCCGAAGTCATGGTGAAGGTGAAGATGGCCCCGTGGGGGAGTTGCGGGATGGTTCCCTTGGCGGGCGGGTTGGCGGCGAAGGCAGCGAGCTGGGGCGCGGGCGGGTGCGTGGGGCCGAGGATGAAGTTGCCGTCGGCGGTGGGAGGCGGGACGCGGGCGTCGGGGAGTGCGGTGGCGTGGACGTAGCCGGGGGTACGGGGGTCGCGGGTTGGGGGAGTGGGGCGGGCCGGCGAACGTTGGGCTGAGCCCAAGTCGGCGAGAGCGGCGAGTGCAAGGAGCAAGAGTGCGCGGCGGATTCCAGGAACGGGCAGGACGGGCCTCCGGGGATGAAAGCGGGATGGCGGAATTGTAGCGGGTTGGGGGTGGTGGAGCTAAGGACTATAGATTGGGATATCCCACCTTAGGGAAGCTCTGCACAATAAGTTTGGATTCCCTCAGGGGCTAAAGCCCCCACTCATTTTTGCAGAGCTTAACGTACGTGCTGAAGCCCGTACCCTTCACGGCTGAAGCCCGTACCCTTCAAAGCAGCGACTTATTCAGAGGTTCCTTAGGCGCAAAGACAATGACGTGCTGAAGGTGAGGCACCCGGCAACGTCGCTACGAGCGGGGCCTTCGACTCATCGCGCTGGGCGCAGTTCGCTCAGGATGACAACACTGCAAATGTTGGTGGGATCGCAAGTGCTGGCCGGGGCGTGACTCAGATCACACGCTTCGGTGCGCGGTTGCCGAAATAATCAGGGTGTGGTGTCTCGGTTTCAGGACAGACACGGCACGTTGGCGCCGCTGCGCGGCATGGCGAGTTCGCGAGTTGGCGGCGCCGGTCGCGGGGGAAGATACAACTGACCGGCGATACCTGTGGAGGCGGCGGGATGTACAGGATTGTGGAGGCGCGGGATGTGGGGCTGCGGATCCGGCAGATCACGATTGAGGCGCCGCGGATTGCGCGCAAGCAGCGGCCGGGACAATTCGTGATTCTGCGGCTGCGCGAGCAGGGAGAGCGGATTCCGCTGACCATCAAGAGCTCAGACCCGGCGGCGGGGACGGTGACGCTGGTGGTGCAGGCGGTGGGGAAGACGACATCGCTGCTGAGTTGTCTGGAGGCGGGCGACGCCGTTCTCGATATCGTGGGGCCGCTGGGACATCCTTCGGAGATCGCGAAATATGGGACGGCAGTGATTGTGGCGGGGAGCGTGGGCACGGCCATGGCGCTGCCCACGGCGCGGGCGCTGAAAGATGCAGACAATCACGTGATCTTTATAGAGGGCGCGCGCACGAAAGAGATGGTGGTGTTCGAGGAGGAGGTGCGAGCGGCGTCGCATGAAGCGTACATATTGACCGATGATGGCAGCTACGGCAAGCAAGGGCTGGTGACAAAGAAGCTCGACGAGCTGCTGGATACGGGACGGAAGATTGATTTCGTGCTGGCGGTGGGGCCGGTGGCGATGATGCGGGCGGTTGCGCAGATTACGAATCCGCTGGGAATCAAGACCATGGTGAGTTTGAACTCGATCATGGTGGACGGGACGGGAATGTGCGGCGGGTGCCGCGTGCTGCTGGGCAAGGAGAGCAAGTTTGCGTGCGTGGACGGGCCGGAGTTCGATGCGTCGCTGGTGAACTTTGAGGTACTGATGCAGCGGAATGCGATGTATCGCGATAAGGAGTGCGCGTCGCTGCGGTACTTCGAAGAGCATAAAGCGGAAGAGGTCGCGGAGCTGCGCGCGGAGCTGGCGGCAAAACAGCGGGAGTTGGTGCGGCTGCGCAAGGAGTTGGGCGAGCTGCGCGAAATCACCGGAGAAATCGAGGCGCGAGATGTCTGATGCGAATCGATTGCCGCTGAAGGAGCGGATGAAGATTGCCCGGGTTCCCATGCCGGAGCTGGCGCCCGGCGTGCGCGCCCACTGCTTTGAGGAAGTGAACAAGGGGCTGGGCGCGGCGGACGCTGCACGAGAGGCCGCGCGATGCCTGGGGTGCGCGAAGCCAGGATGCATGGAGCATTGCCCTGTGGGCGTGAAGGTGCGCGAGGTGGTGGAGTTGATTTGCGCGGGGGATTTGCTGGGTGCGGCGGCCAAGATGCGCGAGGATAATGCGCTGCCGGCGATTACCGGGCGCGTGTGTCCGCAGGAAAACCAGTGCGAGGGCGGATGCGTGGTGGGGCGCAAAGGCAAGCCGGTGGCGATTGGGAACCTGGAGCGGTTCATTGCCGACTACGAACGCGCGAGCGGGAAGCTGGGACTGCCGGCGATTGCGCCGCAAACGGGCAAGAGCGTGGCGATTGTGGGCAGCGGGCCGGCGGGCCTTTCGGCTGCGGGCGATTTGGTGCAGAAGGGGCATCGGGTGCGGGTGTTTGAGGCGCTGCACGAGCTGGGCGGCGTGCTGGTGTATGGCATTCCCGAGTTCCGGCTGCCGAAAGCCATTGTGAAGCAGGAGATCGATAACCTGCGGCGCATGGGCGTGGAGTTCGAGACCAACGTGGTGGTGGGCAAGAGCGTGACGCTCGACGAGCTGATGCGTGTGGAGGGATACGACGCTGTTTTCGTCGCGACGGGCGCGGGGCTGCCGCAGTTCCTGGGGATTCCGGGTGAGCATTTGAACGGAGTGTACTCGGCCAATGAATTTTTGACGCGCGTGAATTTAATGCGCGCGTACAAGGCGGACGAGTACGACCAGCCGATCTACGATTGCCGCGATCGCGACGTGATTGTGGTGGGCGGAGGCAACACGGCGATGGACGCGGTGCGCACCGCGCGAAGGCTTGGAGCGCGGACGGCGACGCTAGTCTACCGGCGGTCGGAGGCGGAGATGCCGGCTCGGGCGGAAGAGGTGAAGCATGCGCGCGAGGAGGGGATTGTCTTCCGCACGTTAACTGACCCGGTGGAATTCGTGGGCGATAAGGACGGCTGGCTCACCGGAGCGCGCTGCATGAAGATGGAACTGGCCGAGGCGGATGCGAGTGGGCGGCGGCGGCCAGTGCCGGTGCGCGGGTCGGAACATGTGCTGCCGGCGAGCGTGGTGATTGTGGGCGTGGGGACGCACGCCAATCCGCTGATTCAGAGCTCCGCGCCGGATTTGAAGACAAATGCGCGGAACTATATTGTGGCCGACTCGGAGACGATGCGGACTTCGAAGCGTGGGGTGTTTGCGGGTGGGGATATTGTGACCGGCGGGGCGACGGTAATTTTAGCCATGGGTGCGGGGCGCAAGGCGGCGAAGGGGATTGACGCTTACCTGCAATCCGGTGTGTGGACGTAGGAGCGAGTCTCTGACCACGCGAT
>DATJMU010000057.1:0-13232 GCA_035508555.1 Occallatibacter sp.
CACCATGTCCGTGAGTGGCCCCAACGTGCCCCAGGGCATGACGATGAACTCGACCATCCAGGGGAAATACCTGGGCTCCGACTGCGGCGATGTCAAGCCCGGCCACGGCAAGATCATCGCATCTCCCGACGCGCCGCCACAGTAGGTGTTTAGTCCCGGCATTTGATGGTGCATTCTTATCCAGAGGCTGGAAGGAGGCACTATGGGGCAAGTTCTACATCGGGGCGCCACCACGACTGAGGCGGTCCGTCGAGCGATACAACATAGTCAAGAGAGCCTGAGGGTGCTGGCTCGCCGGCATGGGATCAACCAGAAGACGGTTGCCAAGTGGCGGAAGCGATGCTCGGTAGCCGATCTGCCCACGGTAAGCGGAGAGCGATCCGGCAGGCTCGTGTGGCGCCGCTGCTGGCTGAACTCCGAACATGGATGGAGAACACGCTGCGATCACTGTCGCCGAAGTCAGAGACGGCGGAGGTCATTCGCTACGCGCTCTCACGCTGGCGTGCCCTCGCCCGATACGTCGATGACGGCCACATCGAGATTGATAATTCCGCTGCCGAGCGGGCGCTCCGCGCCGTCGCTCTGGGTCGGAAGAACTATCTGTTCTGTGGATCAGACGGCGGCGGTGAGAGCGCAGCTGCCATCTACACCCTGCTCGGAACGGCACGTCAACCGGACGCTTACTCAGAAGGTGCGGGTTTTAGAAAATCACCTGACCCCTAGGGGTCCATCCAGCGCAACTTCCCCCCCGCACCAGACAGTGCGGCTCTCCTGACATTGCCGAGCCTAAACGGGAGTTAGCATCGGCTCCTCAAGCGGAAGTTTGAAAGCACGGCTCAACTTGTCAAGATATCTGCGGGCTTCATCTACCCGGCGAGCGTCTCCAACGGATCGAGCCGCCTCTTCATATAATCGCCACACCTGAATTTCCAGTGCATTTTCCTGGCACTCCAGAAATCCCAGGGCTGCCTTCATATAGGCCGGAATCGCAAGTTGGTACTCCTGTCGCTGAGCCAATACAAAACCGTAGGCTCTCCATCGCCGTGCCTGCGTAAACAGTTCATCGGTATCCGCGGAAGTTAACTCGCCAGCCGCATCACTCAAGGCCCTATCGAAATCGGAGGCGAGCAGTGCTTCTACGACAGCTCCATCCCCAGTGTCACAATATTGCAGTTCCGAAAGATACTCGATCGCCCCGTTGGCGTTACCGAGCCTTAGCGCTTCGAAGCAAAGAGACTCTAATATCCACGCAAGCCCCCTGCGGGACAGATCGTACCGACAAATCCGCTTTATCGTGCGAAACAGTACGACGAGTTCACTTTCATCCGACCGGATACTGGCCAGGACCGTTTGAAATTCATACACCACGAACCAAATTCTTTCGTTGGACAGGCGCTCGTTGCAATAAATCTCGAGAAGGGTTCGAACCGCTTCGAAACATCTCGTGGGGGCGGCCAACGTTCGTCGAATATCCTCGAACTTATCTGAAATACATCGGATGCCCACCGAGACCATGAGGGGCTCCGGACTCTCGACTAGCAGTTGGACTAGGTGTGGCCGGTTGAATTCAGCCCGATCGATCAGGTTGCCCAAAATCGTGACTGCGTCTTCGATTCCGGAACCCCATCCAAGTTGGCTACAATGAACCACAGCCCCCGTTAACTGCAGGAGAACCGAGGGGTCTGGATTTGATGGCCACGTTTCCGCGATTGCCTTAGCCCATATCAGGTGAACTCTTGCAATGCGTGGTATGTCACCCATGGACTCAAATATCTTAAACGCGCGCTCCAAAAGAGCAATACGCTCATGGCGATCTTGCGTCTCGCAAGATGCGAGCCCGATGATGGCTTGCGCGGCGGCAGCGTCGATGCCCATCTCGTCTGCGATCCGTAGTGCCTCGTGGAATAGCGTCTTCGCAGATGGCGAGGAGGCCTTTAGCGCAACTTCACCCGCTCCTAACAATGCGCGAATGCGCAATTGTGAATTGCTTTCAAGTCGCTCTATCACCTTGGAATAGGACTCCAAAGCCGAGTCGTGAAATCCCGCAGCTGCCATAGCTTCAGATAATGCTAGCTCCAAACGGCTTTTCAGAGTCGATTCTTTACTCAAATTGACAATAAGCTCATTGAATTGGACTGCAGCTTCAGAAAACGCACGCTGAGCATACAGCGATTTTGCATTTGCGTAAGATACGGTCACTCGACCTGTATCTGAAAGATTATCGACTTTAACTCCTTCAAGCGTCGCGGCCAAGTGTTCAATCAGTACGATCCTGCCCCTCCGCTCCCACAAATCTATCAATTCCAATGATAAGTCCAAGGCCTTATCTGGAGCCGCGAAAATGCCATGGTAAACAGTGTCGATACCGGCTGGGCCTTCACGGCCGGGAAGATAATGCAGGAACCATCTCTCATGGGCCTTTATTAATGTCGCGGGATGGACCGAGGCTAGAAGAGGGATCTTGTATCGATCAGGAAGTACATAGACTCCGTGATCGATTTCAACGAATACGGCCTGGAATTGTTCGCTGTCGACGACTCTCTTGGCTAGATCGGGATTTTCGATCGCTGAGCCGAGTGCGTCGAGTGTTAAGCTCCGCGCAACGCCGGCAACACAAAACGCAAAGAACAGCTCAACTTCCACTTTCATAAGGACGTGCTCTCGAATCAAGTGGAATTCGAAGTCCTCCGACGCCTCTGCGAGTGTCAAGACATCAAGACGCATTCTCTGCAATCTCCGGGCCCCCTTGACAATATTGCTTTATCAAATTCAAAAAGATATCACCGTCCTGCGCACATACCCGGATTAGGATCTGGATGACGCTGACGGGAATATCAACGTTTCTGACCGTCCTCAGGTACTCAGCCCATTCTCCGGCATCTTGAACGAAGCTCAATTCGAAACCGCTGGCTAGAGATTCCCAGAGGCCTCCTTCCACGATCGCGCGAGCAGCGACGACCAACTTTAGTGTGTATAAGTTTGAGATGGCCGGAAGCAAATGATGCAGGAAGAGTCGATGGATACAGCTCGTCGCCTGGTCGAAGTGATCGATGAAGAGGACCATGGCCTCGCGTGTAGCCAATTCACTCACGTCATCGCGGAATGCGCGGAGCAAGCGATCCTCTTGTTCGCGTGCTAGTGATGCCAAGTCCTGGTAATGGACGGCTATATTCAGGTTCCCCTTGACCTGATTTCGATTCACTTCGAGCAGGTGCTTGGCTCGCTGCGCCTCCCGTGTTCTGGGAAAGGGCAGGTTGATCTGTTGACAGATACTGTCGATCAAATCTCCCACGCCGCTTGTCGTTCGGCAGTCAACCAAGGCAAGGCGCCTATCTCGGAAAATCTTTGATCCCAAAAACGCGTGCCTGAGGAGCACCGATTTGCCGACACGTGGACCTCCGTGAATGACCAGGGCTCTCACGGCGTTATCGCCTCGGGCGGTTGTAAGGACCCGTTGCAATTCCTCGTGCCGGTCGGCGTACTGTTTAATTTCACTTCCGGTCGAAGTCGACATTGAGGTCCCCGTCAACCTTGTTGTCATTGAATCTGCCAGATTCGGCCGTCGCTCTGGCTTGCATGCTTCCTTTTACTCTGTTCGAAGAAGCTTCGACGGAACCTGAATCGTGCGTGCCCGACCCGACGGAGCCAACAAACAGACTTTTGCCCTTTTGCCATCGGATATTAGCACCGAACTTTTTAATGCCCCACCACACTAAGCCGCAAGTGACGGAGCCCCCAACAGCTATCGTCAAGGAGATGTTTCCAATCGTCATAGTTCGTCGCCTGGGAAATGCGCGGATTATAGCAAAGGACGATGTGTGAACGATACCAAAAATGTAATGAAATGCCGGGACTAAACACCTGGTGCACGCCGGTCCGGCAGACCTCCGTACTGCTACCCTGAGGCCATGCCTCCGGTCCTCGAAACCCCGCGGCTCCTGCTGCGCCCACTCGAGCTCGCCGATGCCGGCCAGATCCAGCGCCTCTTTCCTCAGTGGGAGATTGTCCGCTACCTCGACGCCATCGTTCCCTGGCCATTTCCGGCCGATGGCGCTCTCACCCACATCCGCGACGCCGCTCTTCCCGCGATGGCCGCCGGCACGGAGTGGCACTGGACCCTCCGCCTCAGCTCCGACCCGCAAAAGCTGATCGGAAGGATTCACCTCGCCCGCGGCGCAACCAACAATCGCGGCTTCTGGCTCGTCCCCGAGCTGCACGGGCAGGGCCTCATGACCGAAGCCGTCGTAGCCGTCAACGATTACTGGTTCGACGTGCTCGGCTTTCCCGTCCTGCGCGCCCCCAAAGCCTGCGCCAACGTGGGCTCGCGCCGCATCTCCGAGAAAACCGGCATGCGCGTGGTGGAAAGCTTCGAAAAAGACTACGTCTCCGGCCGCTTTCCTTCAGAACTGTGGGAGATCACCGCGGAAGAGTGGCGCGCCGCTCGGCTGCGCTTCCTCTAACGCCCGTCTTACTGGTCGTCGTCCGGGTTTCCGATGGCGAAGTACCCCTTGCGCGCCTGCACCTTCAGCCCCTCCGTCGGATCCTTGCAAAATACGTCCACCCGGCGGAAGGTGCCATCCATATTGCGGTTGGTGGGAACGTATTGCAGCACGTACTGAGTCCGCAATTCTTCTTCGATCTGATCGAAGGCGTCCTCCAGCTTCTTCCCGTTGTGCCCGACGTTGATCACGCGGCCGCCGGTCGCCTGGGTCAGTTGCTGCATCTGGTACTCGCCCGTATAGCCGATCCCGTAGCCGAAATACTGCGAGCGATCCGCGATCAGGATGACATAAATAATGGCATTGGCGTTCTCTGCTGCCGCCATCGCCGCTTTGGGCTTGGTATCGCTCCCCTCGTCCTCGCCATCCGTCAGCAGGATCAGCGCTTTGCGCCCCGTCTCCGTGCGCATCTTGGTATTCGAGGCCAGGTACACCGCGTCGTAGAGCAGCGTCCCCTTCGGCGCCCCCTGCGTCGGCACCGGACCCTCCCCGATCCCCGGAACCCCAACCGATCCCCCGCCCCCCGCCGTATTGATCTGTACCTTGTTGATCGCCGTTTCCAGCTCGCGGACGTTATTCGTGAAATCCTGCTCCAGGTTCACTCCTACGTCGAAACTCAGCACGAAAGCCTCGTCCTTGGGCCGCAGAATCCTCTTCAGAAACGTCGACGCCGACTGCTGTTCGAGCGGCAGAACGTATTGCTGGCTGCCGCTGGTGTCGATCAGGATGCCCAGCGTCAGCGGCTGATTCGCCTCCGCCACAAAACTCGTAATCTTCTGCTGCTGCTTGTCTTCCCACACCGTGCAGTCGTTCTTCGTCAGGTCCGGAATCAGCGCGTTGTGCTTGTCGCGCACCGTGAAGTATTCGCTCACCAGGTTCGACGTTACGTGCAGCGTCTCTCGCGGCGGACCGGCATCCACCGGCGAGCTGTCCGCCGGTACCGTGCTCACCGGGGGCGCGTCGGGTGACGGAGCTGCCTGGCCCCACGTCAGAGGGACAGCAGTTCCCAACGCCAGCAACGGGATGATCAGAACTCGCAGACAGCGCACTTCCATGCCCCTTAGACGGATTCTCCTGCGGATGGGTACCTCACGGCAACGGGACCCGCGCTCTGGTAATCTTGAGCATACGCCTTCGTCTCCAGGTCGCCGGCCGGGCATCCAAACCATGGAAGCTCCGCGCGGGGTTCCACCAGATACCACGTCCATGGATGATCGCGTAGCGCGGGCTTTGAGCGGAAGAATTGGGGGTTTTACGGTGATGCGCGCAGTTTGGTTGGGCGCTCTTTCTTTGGTTCTCGCGGGCACGGCGGTTTCTCTCGGGCAGGCTGTGCCCGATGCTCCCGCGCCCCAGTCGCAGACCCAGTCCCCTCCGCCCAACGCGCCCACGCCGCAGACCTCGAACCCCTCCTCGCTCACCAGCCTCACCAGCCAGGTCGCTCCCGGGAAAGGCACACCCGCCACGGACGAGGATCAGGACCACTCCGCCGACGCCGCCCAGCACACCAGTTCCGGCATCGTCCAGGCCCCGGCCGGCCAGACTCCGCCGCCCGACTCGTTTCAGGGAACCGCGCCCCTTTCCCCGCAGCCTGGCCAGCCTCTCATTCCCCCCACCCCCAGCGACGTGCCCACCATCAGCACCGGCGTCACCCTCGTCGACGTGCCCACCATCGTCCGCGACAAGCATCATCAGCTCGTAGCTGGCCTGCCCTCCTGGCGTTTCCGCGTCTATGAGGATGGAGTGCGCCAGCGCATTTACTGGTTCACCACCGATGCCTACCCGCTCTCCGTCGCCTTCGTCATCGACGACACCCTGCCCGCCGACGTCATGCAGAAGGTGAATGACAGCCTTTCCGCCGTCGCCAACACGCTCACCCCCTCCGACACCGTCGCCGTCATCACCTACGCCGGCACCGGACCCGAGATGGTCACCAATTTCACCGGCGCTGCCGGAGCGCGCCTCCCCGCCGCCCTGGCCATGGCCAAACGGCCCGGGGAGCCCATGGGTGTCCCGTCCATGGGCGACGACCCCTTGACCAGCGGGCCAACCGTGAACGGCCAGCAGGCCGATCCCACCCTGGCCCCGCAACTGGGCAACGCCGGCGGCTTCATCATGCTGCCCAAGGAAGTCCACCCCCTCAATGACGCCATCCTCTACGCGGCCGAGCAGCTGGCCAGCCAGCCCCGCGGACGCCGCCGCATCATCTACGTCGTCAGCGACGGCAAGAACGTACGCAGCAAGGCCACCTATAAGGATGTCATCCAGTACCTGCTCACCAACAACATCGCCGTCTACGGAACGGAAGTCGGCGACGCCTCGCTGTGGGGCATTGGCTATCTCGACCGCATGAAGCTTCCCCTGCTCTCCCCGGAAAACCTGCTGCCCCGTTATGCCATCGCCACCGGCGGCGAGATGCAGGCTGAGCTCTCGGAGAACGGGATTCAGAACGCCTTCGTCCACATCACCGAGTCCGTCCGCACCTCCTACGACATCGTCTACGTCAGCCACCAGCCGACCATCAGCCGCAAATACCACAGCATCGACGTGCGCGTGGAAGGCCTGCCTGGTCTCACCGTCGATGCCAAGGCCGGTTACTATCCGTCCGCCTCGTCCGATCAGTATTAGCGTTCTCGACCATGTTCGGGAGAGCTGCATCCCCGCTCTCCCGCCCGCACCATTTCATGCGCTGGCCGGCTGCGTTCGCCCTGCGCCTGTACGAGGCTGTTATTCTGTCTTTTATCGGAACGGATACACCAGCCGCTCACACTCATAACTGCGCCTGAACAGCCTGCCCCGAGCGACCCGCAGGCAATTTTGAAGGGCAAGTCCTCCTCATGGCCGACGCAAAGTTACAAATCATCCCCCTGGGCGGGCTCGGCGAGTTCGGTATGAACTGTCTCGCCATCCGCTACAAAGACGACATCGTTGTCATTGATGCCGGCCTCATGTTTCCTGAGTCCGAGCTCCTCGGCGTCGACATCGTCGTCCCCGACATCTCCTACCTCGTCGAGAACCGCCAGCACGTCCGCGGCATCATCCTCACCCACGGCCATGAAGACCACATCGGCGGCCTGCCCTGGATCCTCTCCGAGCTCAACGTCCCCGTCTATGGCACTGAGTTCACCCTCGCCTACGTCGAAGGCAAGCTCGAAGAGCACGCCCTCCTCGACGACACCGAGCTGATCGAGATCAGCCCCGGTTCCAGATTCTCGCTCGGCCCCTTCGCCATCGAGCCCATCCGCGTCACCCACTCCCTCGTCGACTGCGTCGCCCTCGCCATCGAAACCCCCGTCGGCGCCATCGTCCACACCGGCGACTTCAAGATCGATCTCTCGCCCCCCGACGGCAAGGCCTTTGACCTGCACCGCTTCGCCGAGATCGGCAAGCGCGGCGTCCTCGCCCTGCTGCAGGACTCCACCAACGTCGACCGCTACGGCTACACACCCAGCGAATGGGCCGTCAAGCCCCGCCTCGACGAGATTTTCTCCCGCACCAAAAAGAAGCTCTTCTTCAGCTGCTTCTCCTCGTCCATCTACCGCATTCGCATCGCCACGGAACTCGCCCGCCATCACGGCCGCAAGGTCGCCATCGTCGGCCGCTCCATGCTCGAGTCGTCGGAGATCGCCCAGGACCTCGGCTACCTCGATCTCCCCGCCGGCCTCATCATTCATCCCGGCCAGATCAATGACTACTCTCCCGAGCAGATCATGGTCCTCATCAGCGGCACCCAGGGCGAGCCCATGTCCGCGCTCAGCCGCGCCGCCGTCGACAACCACAAGCACGCTAAAATCCAGGCCGGCGACACCGTCGTCCTCAGCTCCCGCGTCATCCCCGGCAACGAGAAGAGCATCTTCCGCGTCATCGACCACCTCTGCCGCCGCGATGCCGACGTCATCTACGACGACGGCTCCCACGGCCTCATCCACGTCAGCGGCCACGCCAGCCAGGAAGAGCAGCGGCTCATGATCAACCTGCTGCAGCCGAAATTCTTCATCCCCATCCATGGCGATTACCGCCATCTGAAAAAGCACGCTGAAGTTGCCCAGCGCCTCGGCGTCGTCGACCTCGCCCTCGTCGTCGAAAACGGCGATGTCCTCGAGCTTGACCGCGAAAACGCCCGCAAATCCGGCAAAGTCACCGCCGGCCGCGTCTGCATCGACTCCGGTTCCTCCAGCGACGTCGTCGAGGACCTCGTCATCCGCGACCGCCGCCACCTCTCCGAAGACGGCTTCGTCCTTCCCATCCTCACCATCAACAAGCTCAGCGGTAAAGTGGAGCGCCAGCCTGAACTCGTCACCCGCGGCTTCGTCGGCGGCGAACCCGAGTTCCTTGAAGGCGCCCGCCAGGTCGTCACCCAGACCCTCGACAACTCCAGCGCCGAAGAAAAGGCCGACTACGGCGTCATCAAGGAAAAAATCCGCATCGACCTCAAGCGCTACATCCAGAAAAGCACCAGCCGCCGCCCCCTCATCATGCCCGTCATCCTCGAGATCTGATCTCAATTTCACCGCGCCTCGCCAGGCGCCTCTCGCTGCCTGGCCGCGGTGATAAACTCCGGCTTTATCCCCCGCACTTCAGGACAACTCAATGAACGTGTGCCGTCCCCTCTGCCTGCTGGTTCTGGGCGCAAGCACCGCCGTCCTCGCACAGCAAACCCCTCCGCCTGCCGTCCCCTTCCTGGGCGTCTCCGGGCCGCAACAGGCCAACCACGAGGGCCGCACCGAGCTCCCCATGGTCGTGCGCCGCAGCATCGGCTTCCGCGAAATCGGCCCCGCCATCTCCGGCGGACGCGTCACCGCCGTCGCCGGAATACCAGGCAGCCCCGGCGTCTACTACGTGGGCGCGGCCGATGGCGGCATCTTCCGCACCGCCGACGGCGGCATCACCTGGAAAGCTCTCTTCCAGTACCAGAGCGTCGCCTCCATCGGCGCGCTCGCCGTCGATCCCGTCAACCCCGCCATCGTCTGGGCCGGCACCGGCGAAGCCAACATCCGCAACGATGTCTCCTTTGGCGACGGCATCTATAAATCCACTGACGGCGGCGCGCACTGGAAGCGCATGGGCCTCGACAACAGCTTCTCGATCTCCTCCATCGCCGTCGATCCCCATCGTCCCGATACCGTCCTCGTCGCCGCCATGGGCAGCCCCTGGGCCGACAGCGAAGACCGCGGCGTCTACCGCACCACCGATGGCGGCCTCACCTGGCAGAAGGTCCTCTACATCGGCCCCGGCGTTGGCATCTCCGATCTCGCCATGGATCCCAAAAATCCCCAGGTGCTCTTCGCCGCCGCCTATCGCTTCCGCCGTACCCCGTGGAGCTACTCCGGCGGCGGACCCGACGACGCCATCTACCGCTCCATCGACGGTGGCACGACCTGGCAGCGCCTCAGCGGCCACGGCCTGCCCACGCAGCCCGTCTCCCGCATCGGCCTGGCCATCGCGGCCAGCGCCCCCAACATCGTCTACGCCGTCATGGGCTCCAACCAGGGCGTCCTCTGGCGCTCCGGCGACTCCGGCGATCGCTGGAGCCTCGTCAGCAAAGATCAGGAAGTCGACGCGCGCCCCTTCTACTTCTCCCACATCGTCGTCGATCCCCGCGATCCGAACCACGTCTTCGCCATCTCCAACAATCTCGAAGAATCCACCGACGGCGGCAAAACCTTCAGCGCCATCGCGAAGCAAATCCACGTGGACCACCACGCCATGTGGATCGACCCCGCCGGCAGCGGCCGCATCATCGACGGCAACGACGGCGGCCTCGCTCTCTCCCGCGACAACGGCGCGCACTGGGCCTTCATCCACAACATCGCCATCGCGCAGTTCTATCATGTCGCTGCCGGCTCCGATGCGCTCTATCTCGTCTGCGGCGGCCTGCAGGACAACAGCGCCTGGTGCGGCCCAGGCCGCAGCAAAAATCCCAACGGCATCCTCGATCGCGACTGGTTCGACCTCAACGGCGGAGACGGCATGTACGCCGTGCCTGCCGCCGACAACCCCAATCTGATTTACAACAGCACCGAAAACGGCGACTTCCTCATCTTCGATCGCGCCTCGCTGCAGGATCACGACATGGAGCCCTACCCCCGCGACGTCACCGGCGAAGGCGTTGCCGATTTGCCGTATCGCTGGGCGTGGAATTCCGCCTTCGCCGTTTCTCCGCAGAATCCCCAGGTGCTCTACGCCGGAGCCAACGTCCTGTTTAAGAGCGAAGACCGCGGCCGCACCTGGAAACCCATCAGCCCCGACCTCACCCGCAACGACAAAGCCAGGCAGCAGTCCTCCGGTGGCCCGGTCGTCAAAGACAACTCCGGCGCCGAATTTTACGACGCCCTCATCAGCATCGCGCCCTCGCCCAAAGATCCCCGCGTCCTCTGGATCGGCACCGACGACGGCCAGGTCCAGCTCACCCGCGACGGCGGCGCTTCCTGGACAAATGTAACCGCCAATATTCCAAATCTGCCGCCCTGGGGCCGCATCGAATCCATCGACCTGTCCTCTGCCGATGCCGGCGAGGCCCTCATCGCCGTCGATCGCCACTTCAGCGGCGACTTCAAACCGTATCTCTTCCGCACCACCGACTACGGCGCCACCTGGCAATCCATCAGCGGCAATCTGCCCCAGGTCTACGCGCACGTCGTCCGTCAGGACCTCCGCAATCCGAATCTCCTCTACGCCGGTCTTGAAACCGGCCTCTACGTCTCGTGGGACGCCGGCCGGCACTGGTACCTCTTCGGCCTCGGCCTGCCTCATGCTGCCGTCTACGATCTGGCTCTCCAGGCTCGCAGCAACGGCCTCATCGTCGCCACGCACGGCCGTTCGCTCTGGATCCTCGACGACCTTACCCCCTTCCAGCAATTCACGCCGCAGCTGGCCCAGGAGACAGCGCATCTCTTCCCCCCCCAGCCCGCCCAGCGCTTCTGGCCGTGGTCCTCGACTGAGTCGCTGGGCGACGGCGCGTTCTACGGAAAAAATCCCCCCTACGGAGCGCTGCTCAGTTACTACCTCGCGCAGGAAGTGAAGCAGCCAGGCGAGCTCGTCATCTCCGATGCCGCCGGCCACGTCGTGCGCACGCTCAGCGGAACCCACGAACTCGAGCCGGACGAAGCGCCTCCCAACGAAGACGACCTGCCTCCCGCCGCCGGAATGCAGCTGAGCAGCCAGAGCGCTGCGAAGCGCCCCGAGCAGGAGGAGGCCAAACCCGCTCACCCCGCTGCGCCCTCGCAAACCGAGCAGCAGACCGTGCCGCCCTCCGCAAAAGAAGCCCCGTCCGCAGAAGCAAAGGAAATTCCCTGGGTCCCCACAAAGCAGGGCCTCCAGCGCATCGCCTGGGACCTGCGCGCCGACGGCCCGGTGCGCTGGAACGGCGGCAGGGACTTTGACAAGGGTCCGCGCTCCGGCGCTCTCGTCCCGCCCGGCGCCTACACCGCCAGGCTCACCATCGCCGGCCGCACCATGACCGAACCCATCGACGTCCTCAACGATGCGTCCTCGCACGCCGACCCGGCCGATATGCAGCAGCGCTTCCGCGTCACTGAGGCCGTTCTGCACGATCTCTCGCAGCTCGACGTCGCGCTGAATCGCATCGACGCCATCCAGGCGCAGCTCGATGCCCTGCGCCTCGCCGCCAAGGGCCTGCCCGGCGAAAAGAAAACCGCAGCCGCCATCGACACGCTCGAAAAGCAGATGAAAGCCGTTGAGGCGCAGCTCACCAGCAACCCCGGCGCCGCCGAGGCGTCGCTGCGCACGCCCGATCGGATCCGCGAGCACCTCGTCGCGCTCGATGGAGCCCTCGAAGGCGAGGACGATGCGCCCACCGCCGCGCTTCTCGATCAGAAGAAGCTGCTCGATCCGGAGTACGAGTCCGCCATCCGGCTGTTCGACGATTTTCTCGCGAACGACGCGGCAGCCTTCAACCGAACCATGTCCGAAGAGAAGCTAAGCGGCGTGGTCACCGGCGACCCGCTCCAGCCATAGACCGTTTTCACTGTCGGTGTATCCCGCCGAGATCGCCTGGACGCAGCCAATCCATCGAAGATCGGCGGCACACGGCAGAGCGCACCGGCAATTCTGCACCCGTCGCGATCGGAAATCGGGGAACAGCAAGCAGGGATCGCAAAATTCAGCCTTGACATAGCCCGAAAATGCACTACCATTTGGTTGTGGATACACTGGACGCGACATTTTCGGCTTTGTCCGATCCAACCCGCCGGGCCATGATCGAACGGCTCTCCCATGGGCCTGCCTCGGTGCATCGGTTGACGGAACCGTTCGCACTCTCGCAGCAGATGATTTCAAAACATATTGCTTGCCTGGTGCGGGCCCGGATTGTGATCAAGAAGAAGCGTGGACGAGAGAGTATCTGCACGCTGAGGCCGAAGGCGATCAAGAGGGTCAGCGACTGGGCAATCGGCTATCGCCAGTTCTGGGAAGAGAGCTTCGACAAACTGGATGCAGTTGTAAAACAAATGAAGAAAGAGGAGATCAGAGATGACACAAAACACGGTTAGCGAAATTGAGCGGATGGTCGTTACAAGAGTTTTCGATGCCCCACGCGAACTGGTTTGGAAGGCGTGGACAGACCCGAAGTACGTCATGCAGTGGTGGGGGCCGAAGGGCTTTACTGCGCCTGTTTGCAGGATGGATTTTCGCGTGGGAGGAAAATTACTCTGCTGCATGAGATCGCCGGATGGGCAGGAGTTCTGGAATGCCGTTGAATACCACGAGATTGTTCCG
>DATJMU010000058.1:0-10161 GCA_035508555.1 Occallatibacter sp.
CGTCCGGAGATCAACCTGACCCAGAAACCAGACAACATGCCGGAAGAAGGCGACGAAGAATAATCAAGATCCAGCGAAGACATGAAAAGTAGAGCCAAGAGCCTCTCGGCGGCAGTTCTTTTTGTCATATACGCGGCCACAGCCGTCAGTCACGCGGCCGATGACCCGCGACGCAGGATCAAAACTGCGGTGGACATGGCTATACGGCCAGTGATGGCTAAATACAGTATTCCCGGCATGGCAGTCGGCATCACCGTCGCGGGTAAGCCCTACGTATTCTGCTATGGAGTGGCATCAACGGAAACTCGCCAGCCTGTCACACGTGACACGTTGTTCGAAATCGGATCGGTAAGCAAGACATTCACTGCGACGCTGGCGTCCTATGCACAGGTTACCGGCTATCTTTCCTTTTCGGACAAGACGAGCAAGTACCTGCCAACTCTGCAAGGTAGTAAGTTCGGCGATGTTGGTCTTCTCAATCTAGGCACGCATACGCCCGGGGGGCTTCCATTGCAGGTGCCGGATAATGTCGAAAACGACGATGAGCTGATGCTGTATTTCAAGGACTGGAAGCCCACCTACGCGCCGGGAACCTATCGAACCTATACCAATCTCGGAATCGGAACGCTCGGCTTGATTACTGCGAAGAGCATGGGGCAAGATTTCGCCCCGCTGATGGAACAGCGGCTGTTTCCTGCGCTCGGCATGAAGAGCAGCTACATCAACGTTCCCCAGGCCAAAATAGCTGATTACGCGCAGGGCTACACGAAGCAAGATGCTCCCATCCGAATGGCGGCGCGGGTGCTCTCCTCTGAAGCCTACGGCATCAAGACAACGGCCCCCGACGCGATCCGCTTCCTGGAAGCCAACATGCATTTGATCCAACTCGACAAGAAGCTCCAGCGCGCGATCACAGCAACACACACCGGCTACTTCAAGGCGGGCCCGATGACACAGGACCTGATATGGGAACAGTATCAGTATCCGGTTGCGTTGAAGACGCTACTCGAAGGAAACTCGCCGGCAATGATCTTCAACGCGACACCGGTTACCGAAATCAATCCACCGGAGAATCCGCGCGAAGATGTCTGGATCAACAAAACCGGCTCGACCAACGGCTTCGGAGCGTATGTAGCATTTGCCCCTGAGAAGCGGCTGGGCATCGTCATCCTGGCCAACAAGAATTATCCGATCGACGAAAGAGTAACTGCCGCATACAGAATCCTCACAGCGCTTGCTGATGGAAAGGGTGGAAATGGCAAATAGTTCCACGAGGAGCGGATCGAGAAGTTGGCCACCGTCGGCGGAACAGAAGGCGGCATGGGTCGGGCATGACGTTGCACGGTCCTCCGAGGCTCCAGTTGATGATCCTGATTTACGGGGCGGCAACGTTTGACCTTGAGCGCGCTACACTGAAAGGGAAGACTTAATGCTACTAACGTCGCATTAGTATGCTCTCTAACCGGAAGTCCGGATAGATCGGGAGAATATTGGAGTGAATGAAAATCGTTGTCTGCCTCTGGTGCTTTACCTTTTCCTTGCCGTTGCGGGCGCTCATGGCGCGACCGAACAGCAGTCCGTGCTGCGGGCGAAACTCGACAACGGCCTCCGCGTGGTTGTTATTCGCAACTCGCTTGCTCCGGTGGCGACCGTCGAACTGAACTTCATGGTTGGAGGCGACGAGACCCCTGCCGGCTTTCCGGGAATGGCCCACGCCCAGGAGCACATGGCCTTTCGTGGATGCACCGGCATGACCGCCGACCAGACTGCAGCCATCTACGCGCAGCTGGGCGGCCGCAACAACGCCGATACACAGCAGACGATCACCCAGTACTTCGCGACCGTCCCGGCAGCCGATCTCGATCTTGCCCTTCAGGCCCAGGCGGCCTGCCTGCGCGGCATTGACGACTCCCAGGCGGAATGGGCACAGGAACGCGGCGCGATCGAGCAGGAGGTTGCGCGCGATCTCTCCAATCCCACCTACAAGTTCATCACCCGTCTGAATGAGGACATGTTTGCCGGCACTCCCTATTCCCACGATCCGCTAGGTACGAAAAGCTCATTCGACGCAACCACCGGGGAAATGCTCAAGCAGTTTTACGAGAAATGGTACAGCCCGGACAATGCGATCCTGGTGATCGTGGGCGACCTTGACCCGGCTGCAACCCTGGACAAGGTGAAACACTGGTTCGGCGAAATTCCCAGTCATGCTCTCCCGGCGCGGCCCGTGGTGGATCTGAAGCCGGTGAAATCGGAGACCTTCACCCTCGACAGCAATCTTCCTTATGTTCTTGGCTTCATCGCGTATCGCTTTCCAGGAACGGACTCTCCCGACTACGCGGCCGCGCAGGTTCTGGCCGACGTGCTGGCCAGCGAGCGCGCCGATCTTTATGGAATGGTGCCGGCAGGCAAAGCACTGGGCACGGAGTTCGGCGTGGCGGAGACCTATCCCAAGGCCAGCGTCGGCTATGGCTTGGTAGCCCAGGCTGCGGGAGCCGATATCACCGCCGCCATTACAGAGATGCGAAAGATCCTCTCAGGTTATGCGGAAAAAGGTGTGCCCGAAGATCTGGTTGAGGCAGCGAAGCGCAGCGAGGTGGCCTCGGCCGAGTTTCAGCGCAACTCCATCCCCGGGCTTGCCGATGTGTGGTCCAACGTTCTGGCTGCCGAAGGCCGCACCTCCCCGGACCAGGATGTCGCGGCCATTCAGCGCGTCACGCTCGCCGACGTCAACCGGGTGGCTAAGCAGTACCTCGTGGAGCAGAACTCGATTACGGCAACCTTGAAACCGGTGCCCAGCGGGCAGCCTGTCTCAGGGAAAGGTTACGGCGGCGCTGAAGAAGTGACCTCTGCGCCTACCAAACCCGTGCAGCTTCCGGCCTGGGCGGCTGCGGATCTGGCCCAGCTCAAGGTGCCGTCCAACTACGTCACAGTATCCGATACCATCCTGCGGAACGGACTGCGCCTGATCGTCGAGACAGATCCCATAAGCCCGACCGTCTCGGTCCTGGGGGCGGTGAAACACAATTCGGACCTCCAGACACCTCCAGCCGAGGAAGGCGTCTCCGATGTTCTCGAATCGCTTTATTCCTACGGCACGCAGACCCTGGATCGGCTGGCCTTTCAAAAAGCGCTCGACGATATCGCCGCAACCGAGAGTGCGGGTTACAGCTTTTCTGTAAAGGTGCTCAAGGATCATTTCTCGCGCGGCGTCCAGCTGCTGGCCGACAATGAGCTGCATCCAGCCCTGCCTGCGCCGGCCTTCGCAGTAGTCAGCAGGCAGACGTCGCAGTTCGTCGCCGGCAGACTCAAGAGCCCCGGCTATCGCACCGCGCGCGCGCTCGATCTGGCGCTTCTTCCCGCCGGGGACCCCGTGCTGCGCCAGGTCACGCCGGCAACGGTCGCCAATGTGACCCTGGAAGGGGTGAAACAATATCACACCTCTACGATACGGCCCGATCTCACAACCATCGTCGTCATCGGAGATGTCTCGGCGGACGAGGCAAAGACCGTCATCGAGAAATGGTTCGGTGACTGGAAAGCTGTCGGTCCAAAGCCGAACACCACGCTCCCGGCCGTTCCACCGAACAAACCGTCCGAAGTGAATGTGTCTGACCCGGAAGCCATCCAGGACACGGTCACTCTCGCTGAGCAGTTGGGCCTCAACCGCTTCGACCCAGACTACTATCCCCTCCAGCTCGGGAATCACGTTCTGGGCGGCGGCTTCTACGCGACTCGCCTCTACCATGACCTGCGGCAGGTCTCAGGCTACGTTTACTCCGTCGATGTCAGCCTTGGAGCCTCGGAGACGAGGGCCAGCTACTCCATCAACTACGGCTGCAACCCCGAGAACGTGTCGAAGGCAAGAGCGTTGATTCAGCGCGATCTGAACCAGATGCGGACCGAGGATGTTTCCCCTGGAGAACTGCATCAGGCCAAGGCCCTGCTCCTGCGGCAGATTCCTCTCAGCGAGTCGAGCGAAGACGCTGTCGCCGAAGGACTGCTCCGGCGCGCGGAGATCGGACTGCCTCTCGATGAGCCCATTCGTGCCGCGAAGCGCTATTTCGACCTCAACGCCGACGAGGTGAAGAACGCATTTGCGAAGCAGATCCGTCCCGAGGACCTTGTTCAGGTGGTTCGCGGGCCGGCGCCGCAGTAGACTCAGGGTGCTACGATGGCGCCGGGAGGCTCAAAAAGTTCTGGCGGCCGGCGCCGGCAAAACTTAATGTGGCTGGTCATGACTATGGCTGGATCACGGTAACCGTCAGTAAGCTGAAGCGGAAATCCGAATGAAGCAGAAGACAAGGCCGGGCAAGGCGAGAAAGGCAGACACCAAGGCTGACAGAAAGCTGTTGATTGCCGGCCTGGTGATCGTGATTGCCGCCGCAGCCTGCTTTGCGATTTACCGGCATTCGGCCGCCGTTCAGGTGACGGCGCCCACGGCTCCGGCAGGCGAGGCGCGGACAAATCCAGACCGGGAGACATCCCCGGCGGCGGACGCCGGAGCTCCAGCGATGAAACAGGTCGCGTTTGGACCTACGCTTCCCAACGCCGCGTCGCCTCCGCCACATGCGCCTGCGGGCATGGTCTGGATCCCCGGCGGAGAATTCTCCATGGGCGCGCAGAATCCGCCGGACATGGACGATGTGGGCATGAAGGCTACGCTCGACTCTCGTCCGGTGCATCGTGTTTACGTTGACGGCTTCTTCATGGACAAGACAGACGTCACCAACGCCGAGTTCGAAAAGTTTGTGAAGGCGACCGGATATGTAACCGTAGCTGAGCGAAAACCACGGACGGAAGATTACCCGGGCGCTCCACCTGAGAATCTGATTGCGGGATCGGTCGTCTTTGCTCCGCCCGATCATCCCGTGTCGCTCGATAGCTATTTTCAGTGGTGGACCTACGTGCCCGGCGCGAACTGGCGTCATCCGCTGGGTCCGGACAGCAACATCATCGGTAAGGGCAGCTATCCCGTGGTTCACATTGCCTACGAAGATGCGGAAGCCTATGCAAAGTGGGCAGGGAAGCGGCTTCCCACCGAAGCCGAGTGGGAATTCGCTGCGCGCGGTGGGCTGGCGGGCAAGCCGTATATCTGGGGCGACCAGTTTCGTCCAAACGGTAAATGGATGGCCAACACCTTCGAGGGCCATTTTCCAGACAAGAACACCGGCGACGACGGCTACACGGGAATTGCGCCCGTCGCGAAGTTTCCGCCCAACGGATACGGGCTCTACGACATGGCCGGGAACGTCTGGCAGTGGACCAGCGATTGGTATCGCCCGGATTACTATCAGCAACTGGCGGCCCTGGGAGTGGTCCGCAATCCGCGGGGTCCGGATTCGGCATACGATCCTTCGGAACCGGGTCACCAGAAGAAGGCGCAGCGCGGCGGCTCATTTCTTTGCACCGACCAATACTGCTCGCGCTATATGGTGGGCACGCGCGGCAAGGGGGATGTCGATACCGGAACCAACCACCTTGGCTTTCGCTGCGTAATGACGATAGAGCAATGGGAGTCAGTCCGGAAAGATGCACCGGACCACGCCCCACACGGCCAGTAGCCGGCGCGGCAGTCCCAGTCTGCTTCGACTCTTTCAAAACATCAATAAATTGACGCTTTTCCCTTGCGCTCGAAAAATTCCGGAGTATAGTGGCTGAGATTGTCACAGGGTCCGCTTCGAGGGGAGGGGAACCGTGCCATATATACGTAGGAATGTCTGGGAACTGGGCGGCGACTGGGCAGATACCATTCTCTGGTATGCACGCGGCGTCGCTGCAATGAAGGCGCGGCCGCTTGCCGATCCAACCGCCTGGCGCTTCTACGGCGCGATTCATGGGATAGATCCGCCGCTCTGGCGGCAGCTCGGCTATCTCAGCTCGTCCGACAAGATGCCCGATCAGGCTGCCATCAAGCGCTACTGGAAGCAGTGCCAGCACGGCAGCTGGTATTTCCTGCCATGGCATCGCGGCTATCTCCTCCAGTTTGAGGCCAACATTCGCGCGGCGGTGGTCAAACTCGGCGGGCCGTCGGACTGGGCGCTGCCCTACTGGAATTACTTCAAGCCTAACGAGTTCAAATTGCCTCCCGCGTTCGCATCGCCGAACTGGCCCGACGGACAGGGGAACAACCCCCTCTTTGTCCCGCAGCGCTACGGTCCGCAGAACAACGGCAACGTCTATGTGCCTCTGAATAAGGTGAACCTGAATGCAATGGGCGATCCCGACTTTACCGGGGTCGCAAGCGGAGGCAGCCCCGGCTTTGGCGGCGTCGACACGGGATTCTCCCATTCGGGGCAGGTGCATGGCGGTATCGAAACTCAGCCGCACGACTACGTGCACGGCCTGGTCGGGGGCAGCAACCCGCAGAATCCCAACCTTCCCGGCCTGATGTCCGATCCGGACACGGCCGGCCTCGATCCGATCTTCTGGCTGCATCACGGCAATATCGACCGCCTCTGGCAGGTGTGGTGCGAGAACCCTCCGTCCCACGTCGATCCGAAAGATACCAAGTGGCTCAACGGTCCTGCCAGCATTGGCGAGCGCGCATTTTCCATGCCCCAGCCCGACGGCAAGCCGTGGGACTACACCCCGGGCGAAATGGTCGATCTCTCCAAGCTCGGCTACACTTACGACGACCTGTCGCCCGCCAAGCCTCTAGTGCAGCCGGCGGAACGGCTGCAGCGCCTGGGAGCAAGCCCCGCGGCCGTGGAGGCGATGAAGGGAGTTGCCGCTGTGCCCACTGGAAAAAATGTCGAACTCGTCGGCGCGAGCAGCGGGCCTCTGAAGATCGCGGGCAGCGAAGCCGCCACCTCGATCCAACTCGATGCCGGCGCGCGCAACAAGGTCTCCCAGAGCCTCGCCCTGGCTGCTCAGGCGGCCGCGCCCGCGCCCGACCGCGTTTTCCTGAACCTTGAAAATGTACGCGGACTGGTCGACTCGACGGCACTTGACGTCTATGTCGGCCTGCCCGACGGAGCCAACCCCGCCGATCACCCCGAGCTGCTGGCGGGGAGCATTGCGCTCTTCGGCGTGCGCAAAGCGTCCATCGCTGACGAAGAGCACGCCGGCCAGGGATTGACCCTTGTGCTTGAAATCACCAACATCGTCGACGCGCTGCACCTTGGCAATGCCTTCGATGTGAGTGCGCTCAACGTGCGCATCGTGCCCGAGAACCCGGTTCCCGAGGATGCGCAAATCAGCATCGGCCGCGTCAGCATATTCCGCCAGGGAAGCTGATGACGCCCGCTGCCCGCGAGCGCTGGCAGGTCCGTCTGCCTGTGCTGGCGATCTGCGCGGCCGCGTGGATACTCCTTGTCGTCGATCCCGGCGGCGCTGCGCTGCATTCTCACTGCGCCGTGACGATGTCGGAAACGGCTCCACTGTCGCTCAACGCCCTGCTGGCGCTTAACCCGCCCGCTCTATTGGTGGCAGGCTGGATCCTCATGCTGGCGGCCATGATGGCGCCGCTCGTCATCGCGCCTGTGCGCTTCCTGCACGATCGCAGCCTTGCCCGGCGGCGTACGCGCGCTATCGCCCTGTTTGCCGCCGGCTATGGCCTTGTCTGGATCGCGGCCGGCGTCGTGCTGCTGCCCATGGCGCTCGCCATTCGGCTTGCAGCGCCGGCATTCGCGGCTGTGGTGCTTGGATTTGTCGTCGCGATTCTCTGGCAATTTTCACCCGTCAAACAGTGCTGTCTCAATCGCTGCCATGCGCACCCGGCTTTGGCCGCATTCGGACCGGCTGCGGATGCCGGAGCGTTTCGCTTCGGGCTAACGCACGGATTCTGGTGTGCCGGTGCGTGCTGGGCGCTGATGCTGTTGCCCATGCTGATTGCGCGCGGCCACCTGGCGGTCATGGCCGCGGTCACGCTGTGGCTCTTCACCGAACGTCTCGACCGGCCGTCGCCCCCACGCTGGAACTGGCGCGGCCCCGGCAAGGCGATGCGCATTGCCTATGCGCAGGCGCGGATGGCCTTCCAGCGCGGCTGAAGACGTCGCCGTTTCGCGCCCGTCACTGCTGGGCCTCCCTTAGTGGTTCGTCACTCCCGGCGTCACGTCGATGAATTCCACATTGTCCAGGAAGAACTTCGGCATGCTGTCGGTCGCATTCCGCAGCTCAAAAACCAGATCGGCGGCAACCGCTCCATCCGGCGCGGTGTACGGCGCTGGCGGAGCGAAGCCCTGCGGGTTATAAACCGTGTACCAGTTGAGGATCGGCCGATATATCGAGCCATTCTCGTAGGGGCTGGCCACTGTCGTCAGCTTGCCCCGGTTGGGGCTGGGAGGCGGGCAGACCCATGCAATGCGCCCCGTAAATGCGACAAACCCGCGCGGATGCCCGGGAGTCTTGCGCTCTCCGACTGCCGGATATCCCTCGCTGCGGAAGACGAACCGCACGCTGTATTGATGGCCGGGAATGACACTCACGCGCTGCCGCACCTCGACGTCGCCAATCCCTTTGCCGCCGTTGGCCGACTTCAGAAATGCGCCGTAGTCGGGATTGTTGTAGGCCTCGGGCGTATACGCCACCGGCGCCGTAGCCTTCAGCACCAGCGATTGATGTCCGCTGTAAGGAGACTCGTTGGTCATGAATGCATTGTTGCCGTTCACGGCTTTGGTGATGTACCAGCCTTTGCTCATATCCTGAGCGGCGGTGACGAACGGCTCCTCGAAGCTGCCATTCTGAAGCATGTTCGGACCGAGCGGCATGGCGACCGTGCCCCAGTCGTTCGGCTGCAGGATCGCTTCCGTCGCCAGATCGTCGATAATCTGCGTCTCATGGTTGTAGTAGTAGAGCCGCAGAGAACGGCTCTGGCCCGTCTCATCCGCGAAGATCAGTCCCACATCGCCGCGCAGATCATTGGTGATTTTCGGATCGAGGCCGAGGTCCCGCAGCGCGACAGCGACCTCCACGGTGTAAGACTTGTGGCTCGGATCGCGCTTGATGCCGATCCTGGCCGCGTCGAGCCTGATGACCTGATCGATCCACGCCGAGGCGAGGCTGACCGGAGACATCCCCCCCGGCGTCGCCGGCCGGTAGAGAACCGCAATCGGCTTACCCTGAAAAATGCTCATCAGCAGCCGTTCATCACCCGCGACAGCGGTGCGGCGGTGCGGATCGGCCTTGGCATCGGTCTGCAGCATCAGGTCCACGCAGTCGCCGCTGATGAACAGGCTCCGCCAGTCGGCGCCGGAGTTGCGCAGCGGCGGAGTGGGCTCATGGATCCTGTAAGCGAGGTAAAGATTCTGCGCGTCGCGGCCCAGCGCGATGTCGGCCGTCTTACCATTGCCGCCGTCAAGAGAAACTCCATTGTTGAGCTCCCAGTCGGAGAGATCGCCGTCGATCGCCGGCGGTTTATTCAGCCACGTTACCGCCAGTACGGGCTTGGGCACGACCACCGCCGCGGGCATGGCTCGCGCCAGGGCGGCCGTCTTGATACCGCTGTCGGAGAGCTGAAAAGTCCACTCGAAGCGGCCGGCGCGGTCCAGCCCCTTGATCTGGAAGATCTGCTCGGCCTGGTTCGCGCCATTGATCACATAGGGCGTGCCGTCGGGCGCCTGGTAGTAATAGAGCGCCGATTCGCCGCGCAGCGAAGTCGGTCCCAGCAGGGTGTGATCGAGCATCGTCCCCACGTAGAGGCCATCGGTCGTTATCAGGAACG
This sequence comes from Occallatibacter sp., assembly GCA_035508555.1. Lineage (GTDB taxonomy): Bacteria > Acidobacteriota > Terriglobia > Terriglobales > Acidobacteriaceae > Telmatobacter. The sequence continues at coordinate 9,665 of DATJMU010000058.1, forward strand.
GCTGAAAGCTGCCGTGGTAAAGCCATGTGCCGAAGACATCGCCGAGTTTGGGGATATTGAAGTCGTACTGCACGCCATTGGCGTGAACTCCCTTGCCGGAAAGCTCCTTTGGCTGTGCGATCGCCCACAGTTCCTTGCCGTTGAGATCGTAGCAGCCAATCGAGTCGGTGCTGTTGTTGTATTGACCCATTCCTTCGTAGCCGAAGGTCACGATGAGTCGCTTGTCGCTGGTGACGTAAAGGTTGTTGACCACATCCCCAGGGGGGAGTTGGATGATTGCCTTCGCATCCGCCATGTCATAGATGGGCGCGTCATCTTTCGTCCAGCCTTTGACGTCGAGGCGAAAGACAGCCGACTGGTCGTGGAAGCCGCCGGCGGCGAAGTAGGTCCAGTCCGGAGAAACATCCCAGCCCCAGTACGACCCCAGTCGCGGCTGCGCTCCCGGCTGATATATCCCCTGAACCTTAACCCAGTGCAATTCGTTCGGCTCGACGAGA
>DATJMU010000059.1:0-56749 GCA_035508555.1 Occallatibacter sp.
ACTATGCGGGCGGCGATTGTGTGAACGGCGGTCGCGAGGTGGTGGATGCTGTGGCCGGAGGCAAGCGCGCGGCAATGGCGATGTTGAAGTCCGCGGAGGTGGCAAATGCCTGACATCGGCGTGAAGGGATTTGCGGGGAAGATCGAATCGCCAAATCCGTTCTGGCTGGCCTCTGCGCCGCCGACGAATACCGGCGAGATGATCGTGCGCGCGTTCGATGCGGGCTGGGGCGGCGCGGTGTGGAAGACGATTGGCGAGCCGGTGACCAACGTGAGCTCGCGCTACTCGGCGACCGACTGGAACGGGCAGCGGATCATGGGCTTCAACAATATTGAGCTGATCAGCGACCGGCCGGTGGAAGTGAACCTGCGCGAGATGTTGGAAGTGAAAAAGCGCTATCCGAAGAATGCGGTGATTGCGTCGCTGATGGTGGCATCGAATCGCGAGGCGTGGCACGAGATTGTGGTGCGCGCAGAAGACGCGGGCGCGGACGGGCTGGAGCTGAACTTCGGCTGCCCGCACGGAATGAGCGAACGCGGCATGGGTTCGGCCGTGGGCCAGGTGCCGGAATACGCGCAGATGATTACCGAGTGGGTGAAGGAAAAGGCGCGGACGCCGGTGCTGGTGAAGCTGACGCCGAATATTACCGACATTCGGGCGGTGGCGCGGGCGGCGAAGCGCGGCGGGGCGGATGGGTTGTCGGCGATCAACACGATCAATTCGATTACGGGGATCGACCTGGACACGTTTGTGCCGCGGCCGAATGTGGATGGGAAGAGCTCGCACGGCGGGTATTGCGGGCCGGCGGTGAAACCGATTGCGCTGAATATGGTGCAGCAGATTCTGGCCGATCCTCAAAGCGCGCTGCCGCTTTCGGGCATTGGAGGAATAGCCAACTGGCGCGACGCGGTGGAGTTCATGCTGCTGGGCTGCGGGACGGTGCAGGTGTGCTCGGCGGTGATGCACTACGGCTATCGGATCGTCGAGGACATGGCCGAGGGGCTCGACAACTGGATGCGCGAGAAGGGATTCAAGACGATCGACGATTTTCGCGGATTGTCGGTCGCGAAAGTGACGGAGTGGAAGCACCTGAATTTGAACTACAAGATCGTCGCGCGGATCGACGAGGAGAAGTGCATCGGGTGCGACCTGTGCCACATTGCGTGCTGGGATGGCGCGCACCAATGCATCCATCTGGATCGGGTGACTGGGCCGGTGGATGGGCATGTGGAGTTGCATCGAACGCCGGCGGAGGAAGAAGCGGAGAGCCGTGCGAGGCTGGCTGAAACGCCGGTGACGCGCAAGGAGCGTGCGGCGCTGACGGCCACAGGACCGTATGCGACGCCGCTCGAACGGATTCCTCGCGTGGACGAGACGGAGTGCGTGGGATGCAATTTGTGTTCGTGCGTGTGCCCGGTGGAGGGATGCATCACGATGGTGGAAGTTGCGACGGGGCTGAAGCCGGAGACGTGGGAAGAACGGGTGGGGCAGGGAACGAGAGAACAAGGGAACTAGTTTGTTGGTGCGGCGGGGAGTGATGCGGTGTCCCACCCTAAAGTTCTCTACTTCGCGACGAACTTTAGGATGGGGCGCCAGGCTATCGCGGCGAAAGAGGGGTGAGTTCATGTGGCTTAAGATCGGGGCGATCGCAGGGCTTGTTTTTTCCCAGGCGCTTCTATCCGCGGGTCAGATAGCGCCGAGGTTTCCCTCGAAGATCAAAGCGGTGACAGCCAAGCTTTACTACCTTAAATCAGGCACCTTTTCTGACGACATCCTCGGTAAGCCGGACCTTGCACTTTGGAACACGATCATCGGCGAGGGGGATTCTGGGGGCGCATCGGAAGCAACGCTGATCGAGGTGGAAGTAGACGGCGATGGCGCGGGAAACGTAATCCACCATGAGCAGCTGACGATTACCGTGCAAGAGAAGGGGAAGCCCCCGATAGTTCGGCATACAAGACAGCTCCTCTTTGAAGAAAACGGCAAGCATTTTGAAGCTGTGTGGCTCTACGACTCGGGCTGCCTTCCGGTGACAATCTCGGCTCAGCTTGATCAGCAGCCGCCGGTCAAAAAAAAGATCGACTTTGAGTGCGGTGAGTAGATTCTCAGTCCTGCGCTGAAGGATTGAGGCGGGTGAGGTAAGAGACGCAATGAAGACTCTCATTCAAAACGGGACGGTTGTGAACGCGGACGCCAGCATGAAGGCGGATGTGCTGATCGATGGCGCGGTGATCAAAGAAGTGCGCACGGGGATCGATGCGAGTGCGGCGGACACGGTGGTGGATGCGACGGGGCTGCTGTTGCTGCCGGGCGGGATCGATGCGCACACGCATCTCGATATGCCGTTCGGCGGGTCGAAGTCTGCTGACGATTTCGAAACGGGCACGAGGGCGGCGGCAATTGGCGGGACGACGACGATTGTGGACTTCGCGATCCAGGCGAAGGGCACGAAGATGCGCACGGCGCTCGACACGTGGTGGAAGAAGGCCGAGGGCAAGGCGTGCATCGACTACGGGCTGCACATGATCGTGACCGACCTGCCGGACGCGGGTCTGGAAGACATGGACGACCTGGTGCGCGAGGGCGTGGCCAGCTTCAAGCTGTTCATGGCCTATCCGGGCGTGCTGATGGTGGACGACGCGACCATCTTCAAGGCGCTGAGGCAGACGGCGAAGAACGGCGCGCTGATCTGCATGCACGCGGAAAATGGCTCGGTGATCGACGTGATCGTGCGGCAGGCGCTGGCCGAGGGCAAGACCGCGCCGATCTATCATGCGCTGACGCGGCCCACGCGGGCGGAGGCCGAGGCCGTGCACCGGGCCATTGCCATGGCGGAGATGGCCGGCGTGCCGATTTACATCGTGCATCTCTCGAGCGAGGATGCGCTCAACCAAGTCCGCGAGGCGCGCGACCGCGGCCTGCCGGCGTTTGCGGAAACGTGCCCGCAGTATCTGCTGCTCTCGATTGAAGACAACATGGAGAGCGCGGGGTGGGAGGGCGCGAAGTATGTGTTTACGCCGCCCTTGCGCGAGCGCGGGAACCAGCCGAAGCTGTGGGACGGGCTGCGCACAGACAATTTGCAGGTGGTTTCGACGGACCATTGCCCGTTCTGTTTCGAGGACCAGAAGGCGCTGGGCAAGGATGACTTTACGAAGATTCCGAATGGCGGGCCGGGGATCGAGAACCGGCTGCAACTGCTGCACCACCATGGGGTGAACCAGGGGAATTTTTCGATCAACCGCTTTGTGGAGCTGGTTTCGACGGCACCGGCGCGGATCTTCGGGCTTTATCCGAAGAAGGGCGTGCTGGCTGCGGGCAGCGATGCCGATCTGGTGCTGTGGGACCCGGCGGAGGATTACACGATCAGCGCCGCGACACACCACATGCGCGTGGATTACTCGATGTTCGAGGGGTTCAGGGTGCGCGGCAATGCGCGGGACGTGTACTCGCGCGGTGAGCTGGTGGTGCAGGGCGGGAGGTTCGTGGGCAGGCCCGGACGGGGCAACTACCTGCGGCGCGAGGCGCGCGGCGGGGCCTGGAAGTAATCCGCCGTCGAGCTGCCCAACTGCCGGGCAAGCGATCCGCTGTGGGGCGTTCTGCAGGCCGCCATTGCGCTTGGCAACCGCCGAGCAGGAAGAGCGTCTAAGCCTGTGTAGCCGCGAAGTCGGCCGGTGTTACAGTTGCATGAACCTCCCCCATCTCGAACGCCGCCCCGAACTCGACGCACTGCGCGGGCTGTTCCTCGTCTGGATGACCCTGACGCACATGCCTACGCACTTCAGCGATCTTGTGGATTCGCCGATCGGATACTTCTCCTCTGCTGAAGGTTTCGTCTTGATATCGGCGCTGCTCGTGGGGCGGCTCTATATCCGCGACATGCGCGAGAATGCGCCAGGCGTGCGCATGCGGCTGTGGAAGCGTTCGCTGAAGGTGTATCGCTACCACCTGATGATGCTGGCCTTCGCTTTCACGGTGGCGGCCGCGTACGCCGTGCAGACCCATGAGGCCGCGCTGTGCAATCTGCTCGACTTTTATCTTGCCCATCCGGTGGTCGCCATCGCCGGCTCGGTGTTGCTGCTGTATTGCCCGCCGCTGCTCGACATTCTGCCCATGTACGTCACCTTCCTGTTTTTCACGCCACTGGTTCTCTCCGCAGCGGTGCGCTGGGGCTGGCGATCCATTCTCGTGGTCAGCGCCGGCATCTGGCTGCTGGCGCAGTTCGGCCTTCGCGACCTCTTCCACAACTGGATGGTCCACGTTACGCATCTACAGATTCCATTGCAGGAGACCGGCGCCTTCAATCTCTTTGCATGGCAGGCAGTGTGGGTCGTCGGCCTCTGGCTGGGAGCGCGTTCGGCCACGCGCACGACTGCGCTGATGCGTACGCCCTGGTGGCTAGTCTCGCTGGCTGGCGCCGTGTGTATTTTCTTTCTGGGAGTGCGTCACAACTGGCTGGGCCCGCAGCTCACCCAACCGGGGTTGGGGGTGCTCCTCGACAAGTGGCAGATCGGACCTTTGCGCGTCCTCAACATCTCTGCCTTTGCGATCCTCTTCTACTGGATGCGCAAATACATTCTTCGCATGGTCGCGATCGAGCCCTTCCTCACTCTGGGCAAAGCGTCGCTGCAGGTCTTCTGCACGCAGATCGTCTTCGTCTTTGGCGCCCTCGCGCTGCTCTACTGGGAGACGGGGCGCCAGGTCCCGGGAGCACCGCCGACGCTCCACTTTGCTGCCGGAGTCGTCGTCCTCGCCGTCACGTTTCCGGTTCTTTTCCTGGTGGCGTGGCGCGAGGTGCGCAAGAGAAAGGGCAACCGGCCGCGGCAAGCAGCCGAAAAAGAGAATGCGCCGCAGATCTCCGGCGCGGTCAGGTAAAATACACCCACTTTGCAACCGCACGGCAGCGGCTTCTACCCGCGCGGCGAACGGATCGTCCCCAGCGGCAGGTTCGTCGACTTGCTAACCCGCTAACTTGTTGTCTTGGCAGCACCGGTAACTCCGCTAACCCCGCCAGCTCCGCCAGGAGGCTTTGTGAGCACGGTCGATCCGTCCCTATCCAACCAGGACCTGCGCCCCACCACGCCCGAGCAGCGCAAGTGGGGCTTTTACAACTACACGGCCCTGTGGTTCTCGATGTGCATGGAGATCACCACCTACCAGCTTGCCTCGTCGCTGATCGCGCAGGGGATGGACTGGAAGGAGGCGGTGGGCACGGTGCTGCTGGGCAACCTCATCGTGCTAGTGCCGCTGCTGCTGAATGCGCACGCGGGCGCCAAGTACGGAATTCCCTTCCCCGTCTTCATCCGCGCGCCGTTCGGCGTGCGCGGAGCAAATCTTGCCGCCATGCTGCGCGCGGTGGTGGCCTGCGGGTGGTTCGGCATCCAGTCCTGGATCGGTGGAACTGCGATTGACTCGATGCTGACGATCGTCTGGCCCGCGCTCACCGGCAACGGCGCGGTGCTGTGGGTCTGCTTCCTTGGCTTCTGGCTGCTGAACATGATCGTGGTCTGGCGCGGCGTGGACACGATTCGCCATCTGCAGGCCCTGGGCGCACCACTGATGTTCGTCATGGCCGGCCTGCTGCTGGTCTGGGTGCGCATGAAGGCCGGCAGCTTCGGCGCGATGCTTTCGGCGCCCAGTCACTTCCATTCGGCCGGCGCGTTCTTCAAGGTCTTTTTCCCGTCGCTGACGGCCATGGTGGGCTACTGGGCTACGCTGGCCCTGAACATTCCGGATTTCACGCGCTACTCGAAGTCGCAGAGCGCGCAGTCGTGGGGCCAGGCGTTCGGGCTGCCGGTGGCCATGGCGCTTTACACATTCGTGGGCATCGCGGTCACGTCGGCCTCCGAGGTGCTCTTCGGGCACGCGATCTGGAACCCCATTCTGCTGATCGGCGCATTTCATCAGCCGGTGGTCGCGTTCATCGCCATGATCGCCATCCTGGTGGCTACGCTCAACGTGAACATCGGCGCCAACGTGGTGTCGCCCTCGAATGACTTTTCAAACCTCTATCCGCGGCTTATCAGCTTTCGCACGGGCGGGCTGATCACGGGCTTGCTCGGGCTGGCGATGTGCCCGTGGAAGCTGCTGGCCACGCCGGATGCCTACATCTTCGGCTGGCTGGTTGGCTACTCGGGGCTGCTCGGGCCCGTGGCCGGTATCATGGTGTGCGATTACTTTCTGATTCGCGGCACGGAGCTGGACGTGAACTCGCTCTACCACCGCGAGGGCATTTACCATTACGCGAAAGGCGTGAATCCGCGCGCCATGGTGGCGCTGGTGCTGGGCGTGGCGATTGCGGTGATCGGCTACTTCTTCAAGCCGCTGCACTTTTTGTACGACTATGCGTGGTTCGTGGGGTTCTTCACGGCCGGCGCTCTGTATGTGGCGTTGATGAAGCTGGCCGCGCCGGCTCCAGCTATCGCGAGGGCGGAGGAACCGGCGTAAGAGAAACTGCTTTAGCCTTCCACCAATGCATCCGCAATCGCCAGGTGCTCATCGAGCGCCGCGATCCCGAGATCCAGCTCTTCCCTGGTCACGATCAGCGGCGGCGCGATGACGAAGTGGCTCACCCAGGCTTGGATGGATACGCCCTGCGCCATCATCTTGGCGGCGATCTGATCGACGACCAGCGGCTTGCCTTCGACTTTGTCGCGCATGGTGTTGAAGAGCTGCTTCGTGGTGCGGTTCTTCACGATCTCGACGGCGAAGAACAGCCCGAGGCCGCGCACATCGCCCACGGAAGGGTGTTTGGCTTTGAGGGCGTCGAGCTTGCCGCGCACGTAGGGCTCCAGCTCCGCCGCGCGCTCCACCAGCTTCAGCCGCTGCATCTCCTCGATGGTGGCCACACCGGGCCCCAGCGTGAGGGGATGCGCCTCGTACGTGTGCCCGTGCGCGAAGTAGTGGTCCTCAAAGTAATTCGCGATCTTTTCGGTTGTGGCGCACAAACCCAGCGGCACGTAAGCTGACGTGATTCCTTTGGCGGTAACCAGAATGTCGGGCTTCACGTTCCAGTGGTCCACGCTGAACCACTTGCCGGTGCGTCCCCAGCCAGCCATCACCTCATCGGCGATCAGGAGCACGCCGTGCCGGTCGCAGATCTCGCGCAGGCGGGGCAGGTATTCGGCCGGAGGCACGAGCACGCCATTGGTTCCCACCACCGGCTCCACGATGATTGCCGCTACGTCGCTCTCGTTCTCGATCATGTGCTCAATGTAGTCGGCACAGGCGATGTTGCACGCCGGGTAGGTGTGCCTGATGGGGCAATCGTAGCAGTTGGTCTCCGGTGCAAACACAAAGCCCGCGCCCTTGCCTGCCGGCTCCATGGCCCAGCGGCGCGGGTCGCCTGTGGCCGCGATCGAGCCCATCGTGGAACCGTGATACGAGCGGTAGCGGGAGATAATCTTGGTCTTGCCGGTCACCATGCGCGCGATCTTGAAGGCCGCTTCATTGGCCTCCGTGCCGCTGGTGGCGAAGAAGAACTTGGTCAGCCCCGCGGGCAGCACCTCCAGAAGCTTGGCGCTGAGTCTGGCGCGCGCCCCCGTGGCGTAGCCCGGCGCCACGTAGGCCAGTTCCCTTGCCTGTTCGGCGATTGCCTTCACCACGCGCGGGTTCTTGTGGCCCAGGTTCACGCACATCAACTGCGCGCTGAAGTCGAGGTAGCGCTTGCCGGCGCCGTCCGTGAACCAGCAGCCCTCGGCGTCGGCAATATAGAGCGGCTTCCAGGTCTTCTGGAAGCGCCAGGTGCCGTAGTTGGTCTTCCGAGTAAGGTTCGAGACCTCTTCCGGTGAGAGTGTGTTCAGGGTGGTGGCTTCGCTCATGGCTCTGCTCCGTCGGTCGTGCCTTCACATGCTATCACCCGCGCATGACAGCAAACAGAGCCGGTTCAGACTGTCATCCAACCCGCCTCACCTTGCCTGCGCGCGGATCTCCACGCTCCCCTGGAGGGGCAGATTGCGCGACGAGTCCCCGGCCAGAATCCCGAACCGCCCCGGCTCAACTCTCCAGCGGTTCGCCGCCGTGTCCCACACCGAGAATGCGCTCGACGTGAGCGTCACCAGGATGTGCCTGCTCTCGCCTGGCTGCAAGAACACTCGCGCGAATCCTTTCAACTGATGCGGCGGCTCGCCGGCCGCGGCCGGAAAGGCTACGTACACCTGCGCCACGTCGGCCCCCGCCACCTTGCCCGTATTGGTGATGCTCAGGCCAACGTGGACCATGCCGCCCGCGTCCTCGGGCGAGACGTGAAAGTCTGCAAGCCTGAAGGTCGTGTACGAGAGGCCGAAGCCGAACGGGAAGAGCGGCTCAATCTTCTCGGCGTCGTACCACCGGTAGCCCACCTTGAGTCCTTCTCTGTAGATCACGGTTCCGTCCACGCCCGGATACTCCTCGGGAGTATGCGCCGGCGTATCGCCTTCAGCCTTGGGGAAGGTGACCGTCAGCTTGCCCGAGGGATCCACCTTGCCGAAGAGGAGATCGGCCACCACGTCGCCGTCTTCCTCGCCCGGATACCATGCCTCGAGCACTGCGGGAACCTTGTCGAGCCAGGGCATCAGCACCGGCCCGCCGGTCTTGAGCACCACGATCGTGTGTGGATTGGCCGCGGCCACGGCCTCGATCAGCGCATCCTGGTTATCGGGCAGCGAGAGACTGGGCCGGTCGTGGCCCTCGCTGTCCTTGTTGCCCACCATCACGATCGCCACATCGCTTTTGGCCGCAAGCGCCGCAGCCGCGGCCGGCTGTGCGCCGTCGTCGCAGGTCACCGTCGCGTCCGCCGGCAGGTCCTTCTTCAGCCCGTCGAGGGGCGAGACGGTATAGAGGGGCTTTACGTGGGAGCTGCCGCCGCCGCCCGTCATCGCTTCGCCTGCGTAGGGACCGATCAATGCAATGCTCTTGAGCGCATCGGCCATCAGCGGCAGTTGATCGTTCTGGTTCTTCAGGAGCACCGCCGCAGCGTCGGCGATCTCCCGCGCGACCTGCCCATCGTGCTCTTCAGGAATCGGCTTCACCGGGTACTCGCGGTCGAAGATGCCCAGTGCGAACATGGTGCGATAGCGGTGGATCAAGAGGCCGTCGAGGACACTCATGGGCAAAGCGCCGATCTCGACGGCCGCCTTCATATTGGCGTCGTAGTGGGCATCGTGCTTCATCTCGAGGTCAAGGCCCGCCAGCGCCGCCGGAATCGTGCTGTGGGTCGCAGTATAGTCCGACTGCACAAAGCCCTGGAACCCCCACTCCCCGCGCAGCACATCCTTGAGCAGGTACGTGTTCTCGCAGTTGAACTGGCCGTTGACGCTTGGGTAGGCGCACATCACCGCGCCCGCGTGCCCGTCCACGATGGCGGCGTGAAAGGCGGGAAGGAATATCTCATGCAGCGCCCGCAGCCCGATCAGTTCGTTGATGGTCTTGCGATCGGCTTCCTGGTTGTTGGCCGCGTAGTGCTTGACCTCGGCGATCACGCCGGCGTTCTGGATGGCCTGGATCTCGGGTATGGCCATGCGGCCGGAAAGATAGGGGTCCTCGCCGAAGTACTCGAAGTTGCGGCCGTTCTGGGGCACGCGCACGATGTCCACGCCCGGCGCCTCGATCATTTGCTCGCCCAGGTCGGCCGTTTCCGCCCCGGCCACCTCGCCAAACTCGTCCGCCAGAGTGGGGTCCCAGGTGGCCGAGAGGGCCAGCGCCGAGGGCAGCGCCGTGGCCGGAACCTCTTCGCGGCTGTCGCCCGGCCCGGCGCCCGCGGGCCCGTTGGTGATCTTGAACGTAGGCAGCCCCAGCCGCGGAATACCCGGGATCTCGCGGGGATGGGCCCGGTCGCCGGACATGTGAATCTGCTCCACTTTTTCGTCGAGCGTCATCGCGTGGACAAGCAGTTCCGCGCGCTTCCGGGGCGAAAACGCCTTGTTCATCCACGGCCGCGCGGCGGTCGCAGCCTGCGCGCGAGCCTTGGCCGGCTGCATGACGATCATGGAAAGAGCTACAAACAGGGCAGAGAGAAAGACCACGGCCGGCGGGGCCGGAAATTTGTTCTTAAGCATTGCAGAAACGCCCCTCGAAGTTTGAAGAGATGTATACGGTGTCATACAAGACCCCTGCCATTTTCTCCGCCAGGGGCGCAGGTTGGCAAACGCGCCCGCACCTCTGAACACGACGAGCATCCCGAAAACTTCGAAGAGTGAACAAAATCCGCTCTCCTCTTCAATTATGCGCGGCTACTCCGCCGGCGCACCTGTTGACACCGCGCTTTGCGCTGGGCTAAGGTTTGGGACGGTGATTTCACGTCGAGACTGTGAAATCCCTATCGATTCTTCCGGCTGTCGAACGCGAACGTGGGCTGGAATGAGCTGGCACCGCGACTGTGCGGTTTCGTGATCTCCCAGGTCTCAAAAGCGGGATCGCCACCACGGCGAGCAAAGATCTGTCGCCGGGGAGCGCGGACCTGGGGCACCCAAGTTCAACGGTTCGATCAAGAGATCACGCGGACAGAGTGCCAGCTAACTAACTTGGTCGCCGTGCACGTTCTGCGATGCAGCTTTCCGGAACAGCAAGTCGCTTCCGGATTCCCCCTGCATCGCGCCCCGCTGACGCATGCCCTTTCGCATCCCCACCACAAGGATGGTCTATGATTACCGACTCTGTGTCCGCCAAAGAGCAAGGTGCGCAAGATTCCCCGCGGCCCATCGACAGAAGAAGCTTCGTTCGTCTTTCGGCCCTCGCCGCCGCGTCCGCCATGACTGCCGGCTATGCTGAAGCTGCCGGCCAGACCGGCGGAAGCTCCTCGTCGAGCGGTGTCGCCGCTACCCTCACCCTTCAGCCACAACGCGTGGCGAACTCCGCCGTTCTCGACGCCCACTTCGCCAGCCTGAGTTTTGAAAAAGATTCGATCAACCGCTCGCCCGTCTATTTGAGCGGCGAAAACACCGACCTGGTGGGACTGCTGAATGCCCTGGGCGGCGGCGTGTTGCGTATCGGCGCCAACAGCGTCGACGAGACCACGTGGACACCCAGCGGCAGCGGCAAGACCAGCGGCCAGGTGGCCCCGGCCGACATCGACAACTTTGCCAGCCTGATGCACATGTGCCGGAACTGGAAGGTCATCTACGGCGTCAACATGTTCGGAAAGGACGGCTCGACTGCGTCTCCTCAGCTCGCCGCCGGTGAAGCGGCCTACGCCGCAAAGCAACTCGGCTACCAACTGCTCGGCTTTGAAATCGGCAACGAACCGGATCTGTACGGCGACGGAATCTCCTACGACATCTTTCTCAACGGCGGCACGATCTCGGGCGGCGCCACGTTTGCGGGCTGGAATGCCTTTGCCCAGGCGATTCGCGCTGCGGTGCCTCACGCGGTGTTCACCGGACCCGCGGCTTCCAGCGACAAAAAGGGATGGGCCGAAGACTTCGCCGCCGATGAAAAGGGCATGATCGCCCTGCTCACCGAGCACTATTACATCAGCAACTATAGCGGGGCCGCGCCGTCGATCTCCGGCGTGCTCGCCGATCCCAGCCCCGGTCTGGTCGGCGCCTTGCAAAACCTGCAGAAGGCCGCCCAGGCCAACTCCATGCCCTTCCGCATCGACGAGTGCAACACCTACTTCTCCAGCAAGGACCCGGCCGGCGTTGCCAATGCCTTCGCCGCCGCACTGTGGGCCATTGACTTCATCATGACCAACGCCCAGTATGGCTCCAGCGGCGTCAACTTCCACAACACGGGAAACACCTCGGGTTATGCCGCCATTGGCGAAGACGACAGCGTGATTACGGCCGTGCAGCCGCTTTACTACGGGCTATTCGTGGTCTCGCAAATCTTCCGCCACGGCGGGCGGGGCGTTCTTCTGGAAAGCACCCTGAGCGCCAATGGCGTGGCCCTCAGCGCCTGGGCCGTGGGCACACCTTCTGGCGTCTGCGTGATCCTCAATAACAGGGACACCGCGAATGCGGCGAGCGTGACTATCGACGGGTTCGGCTCTTACGTCACCCGGGCCGAAGTCATGAACCTGGCCTCCACGGGAAGCACTCCCGCCGATCAACTGAGCAATCTGGGCATTTACAACGGAGGATCGCCGATTACCTTCGGCGGCGAGGCTGTCTCGCTCGACGGCAGGTGGTACGGAATGCCGCAGGAACTGCGCGTCTCCGGCGACGGCGTCATGGTGACGGTGGCCCCGGCGACAGCCGCACTGGTCTCTGTACGGACGTTCGGCGGATCCTGGTTCCATACCGCAGGGTTCCATGCCGGAGGGTTCCCTGACGCGGGGTTGAGGTGATCGAGCGAGCGATCAGCGCCGCAGCAAAACCAGGGGTGATCAAATTTGCAGAAACTACATCCGAGTCGACGCACCTTCGGAGTGGTGGGCAGTGAGGGACTCGAACCCCCGACTTCCTGCTTGTAAGGCAGGCGCTCTAACCAACTGAGCTAACCGCCCACGCAAGGCGGAGTGGCGATGCTCGCCTCGATCCATCATAGCAGCGTAGCGAATCGGGAGGTGCGGGCGCCGTTTGCTCCGGGTCCCGGTTGATACACTCAGCCGGTGGGCCGGCTCATCGTGAATGCGGACGACTTCGGGTTGACGCCGGGTGTGAACCGCGCCGTCAGGGAGCTGCATGGCGCCGGCGTCCTCACCAGCGCCACGCTGATGGCCCGCGCCCGCGCCACCCAGGAGGCCCTCGACTTCGCCGCGCACACACCTTCGCTCGGCGTCGGCTGCCACATCGTCCTTACCGACGGCGACCCGGTGCTCCCGCCCAGCCAGATCCCTTCGCTCATCGATGCGAAGACGGGCCGGCTGACGATAACTCTCGGCCAGTTTCTGCTGCGACTCTTCTCGGGCCGCATCCGCGCTGAGGAGATCGAGGCCGAAGCCGCGGCACAGATTGCCGTCCTGCAGCATGCGGGGCTCAGGCTCACCCACATCGACACGCACAAGCACACGCACATGTTTCCCGCCTTGCTCCGGCCTGTTCTGCGCGCCGCCCGCGCCGCCGGCATCGCGGCCATCCGCAATCCATTCGAGCCGGTGTGGGCCGTGCATGCCACGCCCCGCGCCCCGTGGCTTCGCCGCGCCGAAGAGACCGCCCTGCGCCGGTTCGAGCCCGCCTTGCACCGCATCATCGCGCAGGAGGGCTTCGCCACCACCGACGGCACCGTCGCCGTCGTCGGCACCGGCACTCTCGATGCCGCGATGGTCCGCTCCCTGGTGCGGCAGTTGCCGGCGGGCACCTGGGAGCTCGTCACTCACCCCGGCTACAACGACGCCGACCTCGCCCAGGTTCGCACCCGGCTGCGCGCCTCCCGCGAGATCGAGATGCACGCTCTCGAAGCTCTGCGCGAGTTCCCTCACCTAGAACTTGCCTCTTTCGCCGCCCTCCCCACATCTCCGGCCCCTGCAACCGTCTCTTAACACGCCCGCCTGCATCTTCGTCCTGCCCGCGCGCGTCCAAAAAACAGCCACACAAGCCGGCGCTCCCTCCGCCGGCGTGTTTTTCTCCATATTTCAGAAGGTCCAATGAAGATTGGGATTACGTGTTACCCGACCTACGGCGGTTCGGGCGTAGTGGCGACGGAGCTGGGCATCGAGCTGGCCGCCAAAGGCCACGAGGTTCACTTCATCTCGTACTCGCAGCCCTTCCGCCTCAACGGCCGCGAGGAGGGCATCTTCTATCACGAAGTGCCGGTCTCAAACTACCCGCTTTTTGAGTTCCCCCCCTACGACCTGGCTCTTGCCTCACGCATGGCCGAGGTAGCCGAGTTCTACGAGCTGGACCTGCTCCACGTGCACTATGCCATCCCCCACTCCGTGAGCGCGCTGCTGGCCCGCCAGATGCTGGCCGCCCGCGGCCGCCGCCTGCCCTTTGTCACCACGCTTCATGGAACCGACATCACGCTGGTCGGCCTGGACCGCAGTTACCTTCCCATCACCCGTCACTCCATTCAGGAGAGCGACGGCGTCACCAGCATCTCGCAGTACCTGAAAGACAAAACGGTTGCCGACTTCGAGGTCACGCGCCCCATCGAGGTCATCACCAACTTCGTCAACTGCGACGTGTACACGCCCATCGCCGACGAGTCCGTGCGCGCCCACGCCCGCGCTCACTATGCTGCACCCGGCGAGGCGCTCTTCATGCACCTGTCGAACTTTCGCCCCGTCAAGCGCGTCGTCGACGTGGTCAAGGTCTTCGCGCGGGTGGCGCGCGAGCTCCCGGCCCAGCTCGTCCTGGTGGGCGACGGCCCCGACCGCTCGGCGGCCGAGTGGCTGGCACACGACCTCGGCATCCATTGCCGGGTCCACTTCCTGGGCAAGCAGGAGCGCGTGAACGAGCTGCTTCCGCTTGCCGATCTGATGCTCATGCCCAGCGAGCTCGAATCCTTCGGTCTGGCCGCCCTGGAAGCCATGGCCTGCATGGTTCCTTCCATCGCCACCCGCGTCGGCGGCGTCCCCGAGCTCGTCGACGACGGCGTCACCGGCCTGCTTTACGCTCCCGGGGACGTGGACGCGATGGCCGCCGGCGCTCTCGAGCTCCTTACCAACCGCGCCCGCCTCGAAGAGATGCGCGCGGTCGGCCGGCGCACCGCCAAGAAGCGATTCTGCGCTTCACTGGTCGTGCCCCAGTACCTGCGCTACTACGAACAGGTGCTCGGTTCGTAGATCTCCGCCGCCCCGCCCGCGCGATTCATAAAGAAACGGTCAAAAGTCGTAAAGGAGACGCAAGGATCGCGCCCTCTGCGGCAAGTTTTCCCACTCAACGGGCGTAACATCGCTCTGGGCCTTTCTGAAGAACCGAAAAGCCAGGAGGTTCTTCCCCGTTGAAGTGGACCGTTTTCAGTCTCGCCGGCTTCCTGTTGGTGAGCCCGCTCGCCCTGGCGCAGTCGTCCCAGCAGCCCCAGCCCCTCAACGCCAACGTCTCCGACTTCGGCACCAGCTATATCTTCAGTCCTCCGCCCATCTGCCCCGGGTGTCTTGAGACCGAGCTCGGATTTCTCGGCATCAGCGCCGGCCGCCAGGTGGGCACGGCCATCACCGCCGCGCCCTTCCGCAGCCACACCGACTTCACCGCGCTCTTCAACCTGATCGACAGCGAAAAGCTCGGCAACGACCGCTTCACGCAGTTCGGCAACCGCATCGACGTGGTCATCCGCCAGCAGGTTTACTCGAAGGGCACGTTCGAGTTCACGGCCGCTCCCCGGGGCACCGTGTTTCTGCATGGCACCGACGGCGGCCGCATCGGCGGCACCGCGGCTCTGCAGTATGGGCGCGGCAAATACCTCGGCGCGCTCAATCTCAACTTCACTCGCGCTCTCTCCAATCCCTCGTCCGGCGCCCGCAACGACTACCTCACGTGCTTCGATCTCTATCGCACCCTGGGCGAGCGCGGCGCTTCGTGGTTCGCCGGCTTCCAGCAGGAGACCTCGACCGGCAACGACACCACTATCGGCGTCGAGCAGGGCCTGGTACTTCCCTTTCGCAACGGCCAGGTGGAGCTAGCTGCCGAAGAGCTTACTCTCAACACCTCGACGGTCATTCAGTTACAGGCGCGGGCCATCGTCAACTGGGGCCACGTCTTCCATCGCTGAGCGGCGCAATTGTCCCCGCGCCGCCCTCGGTTCGCGTCGGCGGGCCTTCGCGACCTGCGACGACCGCGGCGTGACAACCTGCGCGTCGCGGGTTACACTTTGAGCAGGGAACCTATGTTCCACCGTTGAGTTGCATTGAAGTATGCAAGGTGCCCGTTTGCTTCTCTCCAGCTTCATGCCCGCTCAATATTCAGCGTGATTCGGCGTAGCGTGAGCGGCCGGCACAGCTTCTTGCCCCATCTTTGGGAGAAGGAATGTCGAAGGAGCACAAGTGGCTCGATCTTCAGCCCTATCTGAGACGTGAGCCGATAACGCTGGCGCTGCTCACCGGACTGGCGATCGTGCTGTTTGCAGCGGTTACCGGGATTGCAAGACTGTACCAGGCACAGGAAGACGCGCTTGCAGAACGCTGGTCGTCGCGCGGCGCCGACGATTTGAAGGCCGCCAACTACGCCGCCGCAGTGGTTGACTTCAGGACTTCTCTCCTCTACGCGCGGGACGATTACAGCTACCAGTTGAACCTTGCTCTGGCGCTGGTGGGCGAAAACCGGTTCGACGAAGCGGAAGCTTATCTTGAAAACCTCTGGGAGTTACAGCCGGAGAATGGACTGGTCAACCTGGAACTGGCGCGGGTAGCCGTTGCGCGCAAGCAGGCCGGCCGCGCCATCCGGTACTACAACAACGCCATCTACGCGGTCTGGCCGGGGGGCCAGGATGCCGAACGCCGCGCGACCCGCCTCGAGTTCATCAACTATCTGCTCCGGACCGATGCCAAAGCGCAAGCCGACTCGCAGCTGATCGCGATGGCGGGCAACCTCAACGACGACCCCAAGCAGCATGAACAAGCGGGCCAGCTCTTCTTGCAAGCGCAGGATTACCAACGCGCCCTCGATCAGTTTCGTCTCGCGTTGCGCCGCGACCGCCGCAACCAGGAGGCTCTGGCGGGCGCCGGCGACGCGGCATTCAAGCTGGGTGAATACGCGCAGGCCGAGCATTATCTTGAAGCGGCGGTCGACAACGGCGACAAGACAGAAGAGAGCCAACTGCGCATCGCAAGGCTCGTTATCGAGATGGACCCTTTTCGCCAGCAGATCTCTACCGCCGACCGCGACCGGATCGCCCTCGATGCGTTTGGCGCGGCCGGCGCACGGCTCCAGGCATGCACCGCTCCAGGACCATTCAATGTTCCGGCCGCCACACTGGTGAGCCTGACCCAGGACTGGACCAGTCTCAAACCGCAGATGACCGAGCAGCAGTTGCGTCGCAATCCGGATTTGGCCAGCACCGCGATGCAACTGGTCTTCGACATTGAACACCAAACCAGCGGGCTGTGCGGTTCGTCCACCGACACCGACAATGCGTTGCTCTTGATCTCGAATATGCACCAGGGAATGTAAATTTGGAGCCGATGACTAATCTGCAATCGGGAGCACTGGCTGAGAGCCCGCTCGCGCAAGACGTGGACGCCGAAACCGGGAGTTCTTCGTCGCTTTTGGGTTCGGTCTTTCGCGAGGACCGCTTCTTTCTGGTGCTCAGCGTTTTTATCGGCGTGTTTTCCGGCCTCGCCGTGGTCTGCTTCCGATTTGCGATTGACTGGTGCCGTATCTATATTCTTGGCTCCGGGGTCCAGCTTTCGACGGTGCGACTGCTGGTGGCCCCGACCGTTACCGGTCTTATCATCGCCTTCCTGGTGATTCACTTTTTCCCCCGGGCGCGCGGGAGCGGCGTGAACCAGACCAAGGCCGCACTGTTCATTTACAACGGCTACATTCCGATTCGGACGGCAATCGGCAAATTCATCACCGCGGCGCTGGCGATGGGTTCGGGCCAATCGCTGGGGCCGGAGGATCCCTCCCTGCAGATCGGCGCCGCGCTGGCCTCGGCAATCGGCCGCCGGCTGCGTCTTTCCCGAGACCGCATGCGCCTGATCGCTCCGGTGGGCGCGGCAGCCGGACTGGCGGCCGCATTCAACGCGCCCATCTCCGCGGTGCTGTTCGTGATCGAAGAGGTGATAGGCCGCTGGACGGCAGGCATTCTCGGCTCGGTAGTGCTGGCCGCGGTATCAAGCGTGGTGGTGCTGCGCTGGTTCTTCGGCTCGGAAGCGCTCTTCCGCATCCCAACCGTGCAAATGAAGCAGCCGTCCGAACTGATCGCCTACGCCATCCTCGGCATCATCGGCGGGCTGGGCTCCGTCGCCCTCTCCAGCGGCATCACCTATCTTCGGCCTCGCTGCAGACAGGCCCCCGAGTGGACTCAGTACTTCCAGCCAGCCCTCGCCGGTCTCCTCATCGGCGTGATCGCCGCGCTCGGCGCGCCGCAGGTGATGGGCGCCGGCTACACCTATATGGACGAGGCCATGCACGGCCAGTTCACCTGGCAGTTCCTGGCGATCCTTGCGGTCCTCAAAATCGTCGCCACACTGCTCTCCTTTGTCAGCGGAACGCCTGGGGGCATGTTCGCCCCGACCCTCTTTATCGGTTGCATGTTCGGGGCGGCCGTGGGCGGAGCCCAGCACGCCATCTTCCCGCATCTTCCCTGGTCGCCTGGAACGTACGCCCTGGTTGGCATGGGCGTTCTTTTTGCCGGCTTCCTCCGTGTCCCCATGACCAGCGTCTTCATGGTCCTCGAGGTCAGCGGCAACTATTCGATCATTCTTCCCGTGATCGTCGCCAACACCTTCGCTTACGTCATTTCGCGTACGCTCCAGCCCAACGCCATCTTCGACATCCTTACGCGGCAGGACGGTCTCGATCTTCCCTCGATGGAAGAGCAGCGCGAAGAAAATATCCTGCGCATCGAAGATGCCATGCGAAGTTCGCCGGAACCCATCCTCGATGCCGAGGAGCTGGCCGGATGGAGCGCGCACCTTGCCGACGGCTCCATGCCGGATGTGCTGCTCGTCCGCCTCCATCCGTCCGGCTGGAGCAGCATAACGCGCGCCGAGCTTCAGTCTCTTATCGACGAGGACAAGGACGGGATCGACCCGGCCGCGCGTTTCGCAGAGCGCCAGCTTCCGTTTCTGCATCCCGACCAGCCACTTGAAGTAGCGCTGCGCTATGTCGACCGCTGGCCGCTGATCCCGGTTGTCAGCCGTGCCGACTTCAGCAAGCTTGAAGGTGTGGTCACGGAGCACGATGTTCTGGAGCGCTACCGCGACTTTGCGGGAGAGTAGAACAGCCTCACCAGGCCGCTCGCCGGCGCGATGGCCGGGCTGGCGGCCGAATCAAGGGCGCAACTCATTGCGGACAACCGGGACAAATCCCAGACGACGCCAAAACCCGGCCACAAGGGCAATTGTCTCTGGCGCTGTGGCGGGCGCGGCACGCAGGACGATCTGCGCCCCCGGCGTCCCCGCCAGCCCGGCCAGTTCCGCGGGCGAAGCGCCGATCGCGAGGCATTTTTCAGGGCGATAGGTGCATGCGCCGAGATCGGCAATTGCCAATTGCGTGGTCGGAGTGGCGAAGACCGTGTGCGGGGGCGCCATGCGGTCCAGGAGCCAGAGGATCTCCAGCTTCGACTCGAGTTCGTCGGGCACACAGTCGATCGCCAGGTCGGCCGTGCGCACCGCGTCTTCGATGGTCGATACGAGAGTCACCTGCGCATCGGAATCGCTGCGCGGGGTGTCGGGATTCAGCTCCTTCCGGATGGCCTGCCGGGCATGGTGCAGGTTCGAAGGGAGCACGTCCTCCAACATCACTCGGAAACCGGCCTGGGCCCCGCTCAGAGCGAGCCAGCGGCCCAAAGATCCGGCTCCGATAATGGCTACGGTCAGGGGCAACTCAGGCTTATTTGCCGGTCAGCGCCTGGATCACATCCTCAGCGCTGGGACGGGACTGCCGCAGGTGCTCGGCAACACGAATCCGCTCTTCAGGCGTGAGCGTGGAAACAGTTGCCAGAATGTGGCGAAGGGTTACGGCCACGTCGTCAATGTAATTCATCAGGCGGATGGCTTCTCCGGAAAGCGGCATGAAAGGGGTCCTCGTTCTCAAATGTTCAGTTCCCTATTGTATTAGGCGCGCATCGGATTCGAAAAGCGCGCCGGACGCACATCCCGGCGATGCCGCGACGCGTGCTGCGAGGGTGGTGGGGGCACGCACGGTCCTGGCGGAATCCGACGCCGTCTCTTCAGAACAAGTGAATGGAGCTCTTCCTGGCGCCTTCCGGCGCATGGGAGGTGAGCGCCGGCAGGACAAACTCCCGGATCAGATTTGTCGCCGCGTTTCCGCCGATGTCGATCAGCCCGTTGCTGACGACCAGCTCTGCTCCGCGGCTTCCTGCCGGGTAGTACGCGTTCGAGATCGCACCCGAGGCAAAGTCCCCGATTACGCGGGAATAGTCGAATTCGGTCTGCTTATCGTCGCCCCGGCACAGGACGGACCGACTCACTGCGTACATCGCCCGCGACATGAAGCTTCCCTTCCCCTTGTAAAAGTAGCGCGGGTCCTGGTGGAAGACAGACGGCAGCAGCGCATCGCCGATCATCGCCCCGATAAAGTCGTTGGCATAAGCCGCTCCGTAGCGCTTGGCGTAGCCTTCGACGCCCTGTCCATAGGCCGGAAAGCGGTCGCCCTCCTGTTCGATTCCCGCCTCGGCGCCGATCACCACAAACGTGACCGGATCGATCTCGGCCTTAAACGCCAATTCGAACTTCTGCCTGGGCCAAAGGTGCTCCGCGTTCCAGTTGTAGCTGCTGTAATAGTTCGGTACGATCCCCAGAACCTTCTGATGCAATTGAATCTGGAGCTGCTGTTCGGCGAGCTGCTCAGGCGACGCCATCACCGTCACCGTTGCCGCAGCCGCCTTCACTTCGAGGGTAATCTGGGGCAAGAACCGCACGGCGCCCGGCGTCAGCACGATGTGCCGCATGGAAACCATCTTCATCCCGCGACCGCTTACGCTTAGCCGATATGTCCCCGCCGGCAATCCTGTAAATGAAAATGACCCGTTGCCTGCGGTAGTCGCCGTGCGCACAACTTTTCCTGAGAGCACAACTCCAGCTCCGGCGGCGAGCCCACCGTTCGGCCCCATGACAGTGCCGTAAAGGCTCGCATTGCCCGCGGGTGCGTCGGCCGGCGCGCCGCTCTGGAAGCTGATGGCTGAGGACTCCTTTTTCTTTGCCGGTGCGGGTCCGGCGGGCGCCACGGGGCCAGCCTGTTGTGCGCCCGCTCTCAAGGCAAGGCCTCCCGGCACAAGTCCCGCCATCGCACAGGCCCATGCCAGCGCCGCCCGCCCCGCCCCGCGGCATCCAATGCGCATTTCAGTCTTTTGAGAGCTTCGAGTCATGGAAGAGATACGCCAGAGAATACAAAATCGAAGGTTTACCAAGACACAAAAACTAAAGAACATGCTACCTGGTGAGATGCTGGGAGGACTAACGCCGATGCAGGGCGAGGGGGGACCGGGATGCCGCAGCCCCCTGCTCTGGTTTCGTAGCTCGATGAAGGGATCGGAGAGCTGTTTGAAGAATGTGAATCCTCGCACTGCGCAAGCGCCCCGCGAAGTGCTACGACGCCAGGGAGCTGGATATGCGATCCTCCGGGCAGGCGACGAAAGCAGAGTCTGGTTGAAAGAAAGTGGGTGAGAATGCTTCGGTTTGCGCGGCGCCGCACGGCGCTCTCACGAAGAACAGCACTTCGATGGACGCGCAACCTCACACGATGTAACGGATGGAAACGACGACCTCCTGGTTCTGTCTCGAAGGCTCGCAGCTCAGCAACTTGCCCTGAGCGTTTAATGTGAAAGGGCGGGGGTGACTCATGGCGCGCATTGCGATTGTTGGCGTAGGTGCGATTGGCGGGGCTCTCGCGGAGCTGCTCGAAACGGCCGGCGGGCATTCTCTGCGGCTCTGCACCCGGCGCCCACTCGAGCAATTGACTGTGAGGACTCGTGCGCGGTCGGTAGAGATTCGCGCGCAAAACTGGACTGCTCCCAGCCAGGCCGAACCGGTGGAGTGGGTCATCGTGGCGACCAAAGCCTACGACGCGGAGAGCGCGGCTCAGTGGTTGCCTGCTCTTTGCGCTGCGGGTGCGCCGGTCGCGGTGGTCCAGAACGGCGTGGAGCACCGTGAGCGCTTCGCGCCCTACATGAGCGAAGCACGATTGCTGCCTGTCGTGATCGATTGCCCGGTGGAACGGACGCCGGATGGACAGATCCAGGTCCGAGGGGCCGCTTTGATGAAAGTCGAGAGCACTGAGCTGGGCCACGCCTTCGCGGCGCTCTTTGCCGGCAGCGATTCAAGGGTAGAGCCAGTTGCCGATTTCGTGAGCGCGGCCTGGTGGAAGCTCTGCGTCAACGCAGTTGGCGCCCTCAACGCGCTGACCCTGAAGCCTGCCGCGGTCTTCCATATTGAATCCATCGGAGAGCTAGCGCTTGGCATCGTGGCCGAGTGCGTTGCCGTCGGCCGCGCCGAAGGCGCACAGCTCGCAGACTCGCTTCCGGAAGAGATCCTTGCCCGCTATCGCGCGCAACCGGCAGATTCTGTGAATTCGCTCCTCGCCGACCGGCTGGCCGGCCGCCGTATGGAGTCCGACGCTCGCAACGGCGTAATCGTCCGAAAAGGACTGCACCACGGCATTGCTACTCCTCTCAATCGGATGGCCGCGGCGGTCCTCGAAGCCCAGCAGCCTTAACGTTCAATTAAGCGCGCCTGATTTTCAATATTCTTTCGACCTTCCAAGGAGTTTCGCCGCGGTGCCCAGAATCAAAACGCTGTACCCCTTCTTCATTGCCATAACCCTGCTTCTTACGTGCACCGAGGTCCCGGCCGCGCAACCTCCGCTCCGCTCCCCTTGGGATTTCATTCACGTGACGGTTACGAACGCGCCCTATGCGTGCCCCGCACCCATTCATCTTTCGCCCAACCTCACCACCTCCGGCTTTTATGCAGACAGCCGGGGTTCCATCATCGACCCCGATAAATGGAAGGCGTACCAGCTCTCCTCGGGCCCTGTGAAACAACTGGGCAATCTGGCGGTCGCAGCGGCGGACGCTTTTCAGACCACGGGCAGCCGGGAGGCCGCCAGGTGCGTTCTCACTCTCGAAAGAACCGCGGCTCTCGACAAAGCCCTCACCGGTACGATGTCCTCAAACCAGGCCTACTTCGTCCAGGGCTGGGTCACGGGCGCGCTGGCCATCGCCCTCCTCAAGGTGCGCGACAGCGGCGTCGTTGGCGCTGACGACAGCAGGCTTCTCGGCGACTGGATGGAGACGGTGTCAAAACAGACGGTAGGTTTTTACCAGCGGCGGGACGCGGCCACCGAGGGCAAGGGCAACAATCATCTTTATTGGGCGGGAGTGCAGGTCGCGGCAGTCGCGATCGTCGCCAACAATCGCAAGCTCTTCGACTGGGCAGTGGCCGCGTATCGCAACGGAATCGCGCAGATTACTTCTGCAGGCACGCTCCCGCTGGAGATGCGGCGGGGCCGCCGGGCGCTGCACTATCACCTTTATGCAGCCGCACCGCTGGTTTACCTGGCCGAGTTCGGCGCAGACAACGGATTGGACCTGTACGCCGAGGATCATTACGCGCTGAAACGCCTTGTGGACCGCTCGATTGCCGGCCTCGAGGGCAGCGGATACTTCGATAAGGTCACCGGCATCAGGCAGGATCTTCCCGATGGCCCGCCTTCCGCCGAAGCGATCGGCTGGGCCCAGGTTTACGTCCACCGCTTCCCGGATCCGGCGATCGCCAAACTTCTCGCTGAAGCCAAGTCACGGAGCTACATGTATCTCGGCGGGCTGCCGCCTTACTGAAGGCCGGTGATCTCCAGAGCACGCGGCACGTAGGCCATCATGTAAGCCTTTGATTTGTCGGGGCATAGGCATGGCCTTCACATTTGATGCCTGCTTCCCGGCATCGAAGAGGACCAGCCAGGCCGACGGGGACTCGAAAAGAATTTGCAACCAGTCGTGCTTCTCATGTATTTTACTAACTGGTTAGTTAATTATGTCTCCTCACTCTGGCACCGAAACCCAGGTCGACCGGTCGGCCGAAACGAAGTCCCGGATTCTCGACGCGGCACTCCGGGAGTTCGCCGCCAATGGACTCGCCGGGGCCCGCACGGAACAGATCGCTGCTGCTGCCGGCGTGAACAAGGCCTTGCTTTACTACTACTTCCAGAGCAAGGAAAACCTCTACCTCGCCGCCTTTGAAATGGTCGCGGGGCGGATTCGCGACCGCTCCATGGCGGTATTTCTCCGCGAGGCCACCCCGGGGGAGCGATTGCTGCGCGCCGCCCTCGAACACTTCGACCGGATTCTGACGCAGCGCGAGTTCCAAAGCCTGATGCAGCAAGAGATGATGCGCGTCCAGAAGGGCGAACAGGGAGCGCTGCCCATCCTGGTCAAGCGCGTCTTCGCGCCGCTGCACGCGATGTTTCACTCGATGATTCGGGAGGGCATTGCTTCAGGCGAACTCGTCTCCGTCGATCCGCTTCAAGTCCCCCTGGCCGCACTCGGCGCCAACGTCTTTTATTTTCTCAGCGCCCCGGTGTGGCGCATGATCTTCCCCTTCGAACCCTTTGACCCGGAGGCACTGCGTGCCCGTCGTATCGCCCTTGTCGAATTCCTCGGCCAGGCACTGTTCGTCGACCGGAGGCAGGGCGCCGAACTGGCGGCTCGCGTCCTGGCCGATACGCCCATGCCCGAAAAAGCAAACATCAACGGAGCAGACATCAGCGGAATTGAGGTAAATCGCAAATGAATGCGCGCAATCGCGTCTTCCTCATACTCGGCATATTGACCCTGGGATCGCTTGTCTTTTATCTCCTCACGGTGCCGCGCTCGAACGAACTGCAGGTGATCGGGACGGTGGACGCCAACGAGATCGTCGTCAGTTCCAAGATTCCCGGCCGGATCCAGAGGCTGACCGTCGTTGAAGGCCAGCGCGTCCAGGCGGGTGAGCTGATCGCTGTCATCGAGAGCCGCGATCTTCAGGCTTCACTCGCTTCCGCCCAGGCTACCGCCGATAGCGACCAGTGGAAGCTGCGCGAGGCGGAAGAGACGGTCCGACAGAACCGCGGCGAGACCGACAGCGCGACCAGCGCCTCCGAGGCGCAGGTGCGCGCGGCGGAGGCCAGCCTTGCGCAGGCCCAGGCGCAGCTTGCTCACCAGCAGGCCGACACCTCCCGGACGGTGGCCCTGGCCGACCAGGGGATCATGAGCGCGCAGTCAAAGGACGACGCCGTCACCAGCCTGCAGGCCGACGAAGCCGCCGTGAACACCGCCAAGGGCAACCTGAATGCGGCGGAGGCTTCACTGAGACAGGCGCGCGCGCACGAGCTTCTTACCAACGTCTCCGCGCGCACCGTGGATCAGGACCGCTACGACTTGAAGAGCGCCGTCGCCCTTGCGGACGAAGCCCAGGTTGAAGAGGGCTACGCGCGTATCGTCGCGCCCACCAGCGGGATCGTGAACGAGTGGGCGGCGCGGCAGGGGGAGGTGGTGGCGGCCGGGACGCCCATCGTCACCATCATGGACCTGAAGCAGACGTGGGTCTATGCGCCGGTGCCGGAGACCGATGCCGACGCGGTCAAGCTGGGGGACAAGCTGCGGGTGGTGATGCCGAGCGGGGCCACGGTCGAGGGCCAGGTAATCGCCAAGGCGGCGGAGGCCGACTTTGCCACGGAGCGCGACGTGAGCCGCAGCAAGCGCGACATCAAGACGGTACAGTTGAAGCTGCTGATCCCGAATCCGGGCGAGGAGTTCGTGCCCGGGATGACGGCGGAGATCTACATACCGAAACGCTGGCTGGTGCGCAAATGAGCTCCCCTGCCATCAACGGCTTCGCGCCCGACAGCGGCGCCGCGCCGCGGCCGATCGCCATGGCCGTCGAGAACATCGTCAAGCGCTATGGCGACTTCGAGGCGGTGAAGAGCGTCAACTTCAGCGTTGCGGAGGGCGAAATCTTCGGCCTCCTCGGCCCCAACGGCGCCGGCAAGAGCACGCTGATCCGGATGATGACTACGCTCATCCCGGTGACGGCCGGCAGGGCCATGGTGGCGGGGCGCGACGTGAGCAAGGACCCCGACGGGGTGCGGCGGCTGATCGGGGTGATCCCGCAGGCGCTGACCAGCGACCCGGACCTCACGGTCGAAGAGAACCTCTCAATCTACGCCAAGCTTTACAGCGTGCCGCGCGCACAGCGGGAGAAGAACATCACCGAGGTGCTGGCGGCGGTGGACCTGCTGAAGTGGCGCGGGGCGCAGACCAAGACGCTCTCGGGCGGGATGAGGCGGCGGCTGGAGATTGCGCGCGGGCTGGTGCACGATCCGCGCATCTTCTTTCTCGATGAGCCCACGACCGGGCTCGATCCTGTGTCGCGCATCGCGGTGTGGGAGATGCTCAACAACCTGAAGAACACGCGCAACCTGACCATGCTGCTGACGACGCACTACATGGAAGAGGCCGACAAGCTGTGCGACCGCATCGCCATTGTCGATCACGGCAACCTGGTGGCGCTGGGCACGCCGACGGAGCTCAAGAACAGCGTGGCCGGGGCCAACGTGGTCGAGGTGAAGTTCGACCGCGAGTCGCCGGAGTGGGCGGGGCGGATCGAGAAGCTCACCGGCGTGACCAGCGTGCAGGCGGAGAGCGCCGGGTTTTACCGCGTGATCACCACGTCCGGCTCGAAGACCACGATGGAGCTGGTGGAGATGACGGCGCAGCTCGGCGAGACGCTCAGCTCGCTGAGCGTGCAGAACACCACGCTTGACGATGTTTTCATCCACTACACCGGGCGGCAGCTCCGCGACGAGCAGGTGAAGCCGGAGCTGGCCTCGTGGGCGATGCTGCGGCGCGAAGGAGGCCACTGATGAACCGGATGATGGCCATCATTGAGCGGGAGATGCGGAAGTTTTTCCGCTCGCCGGTGCTCATGCTCATGTCGATGATGCTGCCGCTGGTGCAGCTCGTGATTCTGGGCAACGCGTTCGGCGGCAAGATCGTGAACGCGCGGGTGGGCCTGGTGGACTACGATCACGGGCCGGAGGCGGTGAAGGTGGAAGAAGACTTTGCCGCGGTGGGCGCGACGATCCGGACCTTCAAGACCATCTCTTACGACAACGAGCGGCAGGCGCGCGTCGATGTGCAGAGCGGAAAGCTGGACGCGGCGGTGATCATCCCGGCGCAGTATTCGCGGAGGGTGGAGGCGGGGGATGCGCCCGATATCGGGCTGGTCGTGGACAACTCCGACCAGTTCCTGTCCAGCAGCCTCGAGGCGGAGCTGCAGTCGATCGTAGACGCGCTGAACGCGCCGCTGATTCCGGCGCCGGTGAACAACAAGATCGCGCTCGATATCGTCGAGCTTTACCCTTACATCTCCTACATGAAGTTCCTCCTGCCGGGGCTGGTCTGCCTCGCCATGTATGTCTCGGTGATGATCGGCGGGGGCATGTTGTATATCGACGACAAGGCGCGGGGCGTGCATGAAGGCTACCTGGTTACGCCCATCACGGGCCTCGAGCTGGTGCTGGGGATGAACATTGCCGGGGCGCTGAAGGCGATTCTTTCGGGGATCTCGCTGGCGGTGATCGGGACGCTGATGGCGGGGATGGGCTCGATCTTCCATCCGGTGCAGGACCTGGAGATGCTGGCGGTCATTGTGGTCACCTCGATCGCGTTCAACGGGATGATGTTCCTGATGATGGTGCGGGTGGACGATCCGCTGGTGCCGCGGGCGATGTTCGGGGTGCTCAATACGCTGCTGTTCTTCCCTTCGGGCGCGATCTACCCGATCGCGGCGTTTCCGCCGTGGCTGCACGTGATCGCGGTGGCCGATCCGTTCACGTACGCGGTGCACGGGCTGCAGCAGGTGCTGATCAAGGGGGCCGGATTTGTGTCGATTTACCAGGATCTGCTCTTTCTTGCGGCGTTCGGCGTGGGGTCGCTGATGATCGCGACGCCGCTGTTCAAGCGGACGCTGTAAGCGTTTGATTACGCGATACTTAGTTCGAGTTTAACGGCAAAGAGGCGCAATTGTTACAGGATTGTGAATCCGGTAACTGACTGGTTACCGAATTCCCGGGTCGGTTTACTGATTCTAAATAGGTTACGCGATCGTTTGCACCGAAAACAGTGCAAACTGTGAAGACCCTCCCCCCGGGGGGGTGTTCCGGGGTTGTTCCTCCCGGCACCGGTTGCGGGCTGGGGCGGCTTGATCGGACATGGTGGGACTCCTGCAACGATTGTGCGCGCTGAGGCGGTAATTTTCGGCAAAGGCGGAGATCGTGCGGGAGGGTTTTTCCGCCGGAGCTCACCTGGCTGCGAGAGGAAGAAACCGGCTGGGTGAGTTGTGGTCTCCCCGGTCCCCGAGGGGCGGGGGTGGGGACCCATAATTTTGTTTCTTTGTGCATTTTCAGGTTGTGGGACACGCGGGACGGAGGAGCACCGGGTTGTGGAGAACGATGCGGCTGGGCGGTGGGCCAACCCCACCCTAGCCGCAAAAACAACGACGCGGCGAGGGTGGGGCACCCGGGATGTGGCGGAGATCGAGGCGGCTGGGCGGATTTCTGGCTCGCCACGCATACACGGTTGGTGCTAACATCGGTGCCACAGTTTGCACGGGTCGAAGCCGGGTCGCATCCTGGGCCGTTGCAACGGTGCAAGCGTTCGCCCGGATCACCCAACCAAGGAGGCGGACATGAGAGTCTCCGCTGCTCAGATTGCCAGTGCGTCGCTGGCGGTTCTGCTGGCCTTTCCGGCAGTGATTGCACAATCCAGCGAAGGGGCGGGGGCGTCCGCCGGGGTCTCGAAGGTTCGCATCGTGCGCCTGAGCGAGGTGAAGGGCGAGGTGCAGATGGACCGCGGCGCGGGGGGCGGGTTCGAGCCCGCGCTCGCCAACCTTCCCATTGTGGAGAAGTGCAGTTTGCGGACCGGGGACGGGGTGGCCGAGGTCGAGTTTGAAGACAACAGCTCGCTGCGGGTGGCGCCCAACTCCGAGGTCGAGTTTCCGACCCTGGAGCGGCTGGCCAGCGGCGCGACCGTCTCGTCGGTGCGCGTGGTGAAGGGGATGGCCTACGTGAGCCTGATGAAGGGCGGGGAGAACGAGTTCGACCTGCTGTTCGGGGAGCAGAGCCTGAAGCTTTCGCCGGCGAGCCACGTGCGGCTGCAACTGGAGGGAAGCGAGGCGAAGCTGGCCGTCCTCGACGGCAGCGTGCAGATCAAAGGGGCCGACGGTCTTGAGGAAGTTCCCCACAAGCGGACGGTGACGTTCGCGATGGCCGGCGCGGCAGAGCCTACGGTGGATAAATCGGTGGCGTCGAACGCGTTTGACACCTGGGACCACAACGCGGACGAGTATCACGCGCGGCTGGCGCAGACGAGCGCCCTGAGCAGCACGCCGTATGCTTACGGGCTGAACGATCTGGCGTACTACGGGGACTTTGCCAATGTGGGCGGGTGCGGGATGATGTGGCGCCCGTACTTTGCCAGCGCGGCCTGGGACCCGTATTCGAACGGAGCGTGGGCGTGGTACGGGGGCATGGGGTATTCGTGGGTGTCTCCCTATCCCTGGGGATGGACGCCGTACCACTACGGCTCGTGGTCGTTCTGCCCGGGTACGGGGTGGGGATGGATGCCCGGAGGGTCGTGGATGGGGGTGAACAATACGGCGGCGTTTGCGGGCGTGAAGGGGCCGATCGTGGTTCCCAAGGTTCCGATCCATCCGCCGCGCGTGGGCGGGCCGGGGCTGCTGATGGTGAACCAGAGGCCGCTGGTGCGGTCTGAGGTAGGTTCGTCGAGCTCGTTTGTCTTCCGCAGGGACTCGGCGGGTCTGGGTGTTCCGCGCGACGAGCTGGGCAGGCTGAACGGCTTCTCGCGACGCGCGGACGTGCGCGGGACGGCGAGCACGCAGGTGTACTTCCGGGCCCCGGTGTCGGCCGAGGCCAACGGCCGGACCAGCTTTGCCGGGGTGCCTTCGATGCAGCGGGGATCGGCGCCGCCGGTGCAGATGTCGCGGGATCAGATGGGCGGCGAGGGCAGAATGGGCGGCGAGAGCGGCGGCGGCGCCCGCATGTCGGCGCCGACGATGTCGAGCGCGGCGTCGGAGAGCCATGTGTCGGCGGCTCCTTCGAGTTCCGGGGGACACGGACACTGAGGCGGTTCTCGCATTCCTGCGCGTAAAGAGATTATCGCCACGAGATGATTTGATGGGGCAGCGGTTTTGCGCAGCCCCTGCCGGACCCGCGGGAAGAGCTGCGGCCTCTCACCTGACGCTGAAGCGCGGGGCTCAGTTCCATTGCGCCTGCGGCGCAGTTTGACCACCTGCCCAGTACAAAAACGCATCGTGCTTGAGAGTTGTGACCATTCATTCGGGCCGCGTCCCCTGGGGCGCGCGGCCCATGCACTGTGCGGGTTCTCCAGATACGGCCTTTCGAGACCCGACTCTTGCCAGAGCCTGCTGACGCCCGCGTCGCAACCGGCTCCTCGATTAAGCTGGAAGCTCATGGAGGTTCTGCGATGAAGGCTGCGGTCGTTCACAGGCTGGGGGAGGCGCCGAAGTATGGCGAGTTCGAGGATCCGGCGGCAGGCGAGGGAGAAGCGCTGGTGAAGGTGCGGGCGGCGGGGCTGCACCCGGTGGTGCGGGCCATCGCCAGCGGCAAACACTACTCGGCGGAGGGCAAGGTGCCGGCGGTGGCGGGGCTGGACGGGGTGGGCACGCTGGAAGACGGCACGCGGGTGTATTTTGGCGGCGTCCGGAAGCCGTGGGGAACGATGGCCGAGTTGGCCGCGGCGCCCAGGGGGATGACGTTCCGGCTGCCGGATGGGATCGACGACACGGTGGCGGCGGCGCTGGCGAATCCGGGGATGTCGGCGTGGATGTCTTTGAAGGAACGGGGAGAGGTGGCGGCGGGCGAGAGGGTGGTGATCCTGGGCGCGACGGGCGTGGCGGGGCAGATGGCGATCCAGTGTGCGCGGCTGCTGGGAGCGGGCCGGGTGGTGGGGGTGGGACGGAACGTGGACGCTCTGGCCGGCGCGGATGTGGATGCCGTGATCGGGCTGAACGAACCGGAAGAGGCGGTGCGGGAGGCGTTCGCGCGGGAGGCAGCGGCGGGGATCGATGTGGTGATCGATTATCTATGGGGACGGCCAACGGAGCTGCTGCTGGAGGCGCTGGCGCAACAGT
Organism: Occallatibacter sp.; assembly: GCA_035508555.1. GTDB lineage: Bacteria > Acidobacteriota > Terriglobia > Terriglobales > Acidobacteriaceae > Telmatobacter. The sequence goes on from DATJMU010000059.1 coordinate 30,686, forward strand.
TCAACCCCAAGGCGACGCACCGGACACGGCTGGTGGAGGTGGGGTCGAGCGCGGGGGCGACCATTACGCTGCCGGGGGCGACGCTGCGCAGCGTGGACCTGACGCTGCTGGGCTCGGGGTTCGGGTCGGCGCGGCTGGACAGGATCTTTGCCGCGATCGGGGATCTGTTTGAGATGGCCGCGCAGGGCAGGCTCAAGATCGGCGTGGAGGCGGTGCCGCTGGCGGATGTGGAATCGGCGTGGAACCGGGCGGAGACGGGGCGCAGGGTGGTGTTTGTGGTGTGACCGGGGTTGGGCGCGCGGTCACTTGCGCCGCGAGGCGAGGCGAGGGGTGATGCGTGGGGGAGTTTTTGGGAGCGGACGGTGAGGTGATTCTACCCTGGTGCAGGGATCGAGGGGAGCTGCTTCAGTTGGCGGCGGGGGCGGGCTTTTCGGGGAGCTCGGCGACGGGCAGGGTAAAGTAGAAGGTCGTTCCGGAGCCGAGCTCGCTCTCAGCCCAGATGCGGCCGCCGTGGGCCTGGACGATTCGTTTCACGATGGCCAGTCCCAGTCCGGTTCCTCCGGACTCGCGGGAGCGGGCCTTGTCGACACGGTAGAAGCGCTCGAAGATGCGGTCGAGATGCTCGGATGCGATGCCGGGGCCGAAGTCGCGGACGCTGAACTGCACTTCTCCATTGGCGGCCTGGGCGCCGACTTCGATGCGCCTGCCTGCCTTGGCGTACTTGAGGGCGTTCTCGATGAGGTTGCCGAAGACCTGCGTCATGGCGTCGGGGTCGGCCATCACGCAATGGTCGGGAGCGCCCGCAAACAGGAGCTCGACGCCGTCGACGACGATACCGGCGAGAGACTCGATGGCGTCCTCGACCAGGCCGCGGGCCTTCATGCGCTGCAGGGCCAGCTTGTAGTCGGGGCTTTCGACGCTGGCCAGCGCCAGCAGGTCCTCGGTGAGTCGGTTCATGCGCGTGGTGTTCTTGAGGATGACGCCGAGGAATTCGCGGTTGGTTTCCAGGGGAGGGGGCGGATCTTCCATGAGGGTCTCGACGTAGCCCTGGATGGAGGTCAGGGGCGTGCGCAGCTCGTGGCTGACGTTGGCGATGAACTCGCGGCGGGATTTTTCCGCAGCCTCGATGTTGGTGACGTCGTGGAGGACGGCGAGCGCACCGCCGCCGGCCAGCGGGGCCGCGCTCACCTCGAAGACCTTGCCGGGGGCGAGCGAGCTGGAGCGGCCAAAGCAGACCTCGCGGCGCTCGAGGGCGCTGCGCACGCAGCCGAGGACCTCGGGATCCCGGACGGAGTGGACGAGGGGGCGTCCGGGGCGAATCTGCGTGCCGGCGATACGCTGCATGACGGCGTTCGACCAGCGCACTCCGCCTTCGGGGGTGATGGCGAAGACCGCCTCCTGCATGGAGTCGAGCATGGCGGCCAGCTCCTGGCGGCGGCTCTCGCTCTCGGCGAAGGCGCGATCGAGCCGCTCGGCGGTCAGGTTCAGCGCTTCTTCCATGGCGGAGAGGTCGTCTTTTCCGCGCTGCTTGAGGCGGGCGCTCAGGTCGCCGTCGGCGATGCGGCGGGCAAATTTGACCACCTGCCGCAAGCGGCGGGAGATACGGTCCGCGAGCAGCGCGGCCGCCGGGAGCGTGGCGCAGAGGGCGATCAACGCGGCCCAGATGGCGTGGCGGCTCCACAGGCCGGGACCGACGGGGCCGCGCGCCATGAAGCCGTAGAGGACGAGCAGCATGACCGCGGCCTGGAAGGCGAGAAGGAAAAGAAACAGAGCGAGAAGCTTGGTGAAGACTCTTGGGGTCAATCGACAACCCTCCCCGGCGGCGACGCGCGGACCGGTCCGCGCGGTGCGGTTGCGGCGGCACAGCGAGCGACAGCCAGGTCACCGCTCATGCGATCCAGACCGCGGGTATAGCCAAGGCTCCAGCGCCGCCTCGGAGCCGGACCTTCCAAGGTTAGTCGAGGCGGGGGATTTCGAAGCGATAGCCGGCCCCGCGCACGGTCTTGAGATAGCGGGGATTCTCCGGATCGATCTCGATCTTCTCGCGGATGCGCCGGACGTACACGTCAACGGAGCGGGGAGTGACAAAGCGCGCGTCGCCCCAAACGGCGTCGAGGAGGCGGTCGCGGCTGAAGACCCGTCCGGGATGGCGGGCGAGATAGTCGAGAAGGCGGAATTCGGTGGCGGTGGTGGTGGTTACCTCGCCTCTGACTTTGAGCTGCATGGCGTTGGCGTCGATGACGACCTCTTCGAAGCTGATCACGGTAGGCGCCGAGGGGCGCTCGAAGCGCCGCAGCACCGCTTTGACGCGAGCGACGAGTTCGCGGGTCGCGAAGGGCTTGGTGATGTAGTCGTCGGCGCCCAACTCGAGTCCGAGCACGCGGTCGTTCTCACTGGCGCGGGCGGTGAGAAAGATGATGGGCACGGTGGAGAGGCCGGGATGGTTGCGAAGACGCCGGCAGACGTCGAGGCCATCGCCCCCGGGCACCATGATGTCGAGCAGGAACAGGGCCGGCGCCTGGCGCTCCGCGTCGGGGATGAGATTGGTGGGAGTTTGGAACGGGCGCACATCGAAGCCCGCAGCTTCAAGATGATGCTGGACCAATCTTGAGATGTCGGCGTCGTCTTCCAGGACAAAGATGGTTTGGCTCAACCGGTCAGCCCTCGCCCAGCGGTCGTTCAAACATCATCTCCAGGACCGCCGGAAACTATGAACAGGGTAATACACGGAGGCAAAGAGATTGCAAACTTTATGTGAATTCGGCCGGGCGCTCCGGAGTGCATTCGAAGGGGCCGGCGAGGCCCCGGAATCTTCTTGACTGGCTTCGGCGTCCTCTGCAAGACTGCGTGCGCGTACCCGGTGCATCAGCCTCTTTCTTCGGCCCATGGTTCTCCGGCGGGGCGCGTGCGCGGCGGTCATGCCCTGGGCCGTTTCCGGTCCTCAGCATGGCCGCCCGCGGCGTTCGCCAGCATCGAGGCTGCGGCTCCGGAGTCCGCGTTTCGCATCACGAGGAGGAGACATGAAGAAGTACTTTGCGGAGCTGGCGGGCACCTTCATCCTGGTGCTCTTCGGCTGCGGGACGGCGGTTGTGGCCGGCGACAAGGTGGGCATCCTGGGCATCGCGTTCGCGTTTGGCCTGGCGCAGGTCGCGGCCATCTACGGAATCGGACCGATCTCGGGGGGACACGTGAATCCGGCGGTGAGCTTCGGGGTGTGGAGCGCGGGGCGCATGTCGCTCAAGGACATGATCGGCTACTGGGTGGGGCAATTCCTGGGTGCGATCCTGGCCTCGTGGGTGCTGTGGGTGATCGCGCGCGGGGTGGCGGGCGGATACAGCATTGCCGCAAGCGGGCTGGGGCAGGACGGCTGGGGACCGGGCTACCAGGGCGGCTACGACATGACCTCGGCGATCGTGTTCGAGTTTGTGGCCACGCTGATCTTCGTGGTGGTGATCCTGGGGTCGACGCAGAAGAGCGCGCCGGCGGGATTCGCGGGGCTGGCGATCGGCATCGCCCTGCTGGTGATCCACATCTTCGGCATTGCCATCACGGGGGTGAGCGTGAACCCGGCGCGCAGCCTGGGACCGGCGATCTTCGTGGGCGGCAAGGCGCTGGCGCAGTTGTGGCTGTTCCTGCTGGTGCCGAGCCTGGGCGGAATTACCGCCGGGCTGCTGTTCCGCAGCAAGGCGCTGGCGGCAGAGTAGCCGGAGAGCGGCCTGGAGATGATTGGGAGAGCAGTCGCAGGACGGACTGCTCCCCCAAGGGTAGCGACGGCGCGGCGGCCTGACGATCAGGCTGCGGCCGTATCGTGTTCGCACGCGGCGATGTACGCGACGACTGCTTCGCTCCAGCCGTCGATGTGGGTCCAGGAGCCGTAGCCGACGCCGTTGCGGTTGGAAGCCACGTTGACCATGTAGCCCTTGCCGCGCGGAGCATAGACGCGGTCGTGGGACTGCTCGTCGGTGATGACGACGATGCGGTCGTAGCCCTCGCGCGTGGCTGCCTCGACCCGGGCCAGCGCGGCGCCCAGGAAGGTTCCGGCGCGCGGCTGGCTGCGGTCGAGGGCATCGCGCAGGGCCATCCCGCGGCGCGAGGGAACGTGCACGGCGTCGTCGGAGAAGGTATAGAGGGTGACCTTCTCCGCCATCTCGCGCAGCAGGATGGCCAGGCCGAAGGCTGCGTCTGTACGGCGCATCTCGGAGCGCTGCGAGAGCGGCGAATCCATGGAGCCGGAGACGTCGACCAGCAGCATGGTGTGGCCGCGGAGGCGCTCCGCACTGCTGTGCAGGGCACGGAACATCGCCTGCTCCAGGGCATCTTCCCATTGCGGAGCGCTGCGCGCCGCGGCCAGAAACCGGAAGGGGAGAACGCGGTCCGGCCTCATGGCGGTGATGGCCGCGACAACCAGTTCTTCGTTCACGCCGGCCTCGCGGAGGTTGCGCAAGTTGCGAAGGAGGGCCAGCGCACCGAGCTTGCGCTCGATGAGCAGACGCTCCCAGACCTGCCGCTTCTCCGCGCCCGCTGCGCGTCCGGCCGCGGAGACGGCGACCTCCCAGGTATCCGGGGTGGCGAGCCGGTCTTCGGCCAGGCGCTTCCAAAGGGCCGCCTGGGCCTCGTCCGCGGGCCGCGCGTGGGCAAGGAAGAGAACGTCGCGCAAGCGCACCGCACCGGCGCGGTCGTACTTGGCCAGGGCGTACTCGTCGAACTTGCCGAAGGCGGCCGCCAGGCCCTTCTTGACCTGCGCGGAGAGAGGCTGACGGCCGCCGGCCCAGTAGATGGCGACAAACTCGCACAGCTCGTCGGCGCGCTGGATGACACGGGCCAGGGTCTCGGCCACGAGGCTGCGATGGGATGCGTGGCGCGCCATCTCCCGCACCAGCAGAAGCGGGGCATGGCGAAGCTTCATGCGCTCGCGCGCCTCAATGGCCAGCGCGGCCACCTCCGCGGCGGCCACCTGGGGGACAAGCTCGGCGATGCGGCTGGCGATCTGCACGCCGTCCTCGTAGAACTCGCCCTCCCACAACATGCAGGAGAGAACCGAGCGGCGCAGGGCCTGTACGGAATCGAGAACAGGGGCCGGCGCGCCCTCGTGGGTGCGGGGAGCGGGAGTCCGGTTGAGGTTTAGAAGATTCAGGCGCATTCTGTACCTCCCTTTGTTGATCGTGCAGTTTCGTAATTTTCCAGCTCTCAAAAGCGAGAGATGGGGCGCCCAAGTTCATTGGTTCGGCTACGAAATCACGGGGACAAAGTGTCAGTGTGGTCCGCCCAAGATATAGGAAGTGATTCAGCGGGCAGGCGGAGCGGAAGACGGCAGGGGCTAATGCCCGAAGCTTCAAAACTGGTGTGGCTGGGCACGAGTGAAGCCGACCCAACAAACAAAATCGGATTGTTGGGGCCCCGGCGAAGCCGTGCCCTGATACAAAACCCGATCGACGAGATTTGCGGCGCAGCCGATCAACTTTCCATACTGAGATCGTGCGCCGGGGAACCAGCGAAGAGAGCCGGACATCGGAGCCTCTGTCTTGCGGGGCCTTGCACTTCGGGACTGCGCCCCCGCTCCGCAAAGTAAGTGCTCCGGCAGGATCTCCGTTCCTGCGCGTCCCTGGTTGGCGGAGGAAGTAACTCGCTTCTTTCGCCACCGGCGCCTGAGTTATGAGCCAAGTTAGAGACGGAGCTCTCCCGGGCGCGCAGCGATGAAGATTGCGGCGCGCGAAGATAGCGACGGTTCTAACTTGCAGTTAGTTGACCCGAGGGAACAAACGAAGACAGGACGGTTTTCGAGTTTCAGTCGAAGTACCTGTGTTCTACGCCACTCGGGATATTCCGTTGTTCATGCGCTTTGCGTAGGAGCAGACACCGGAAGGTTAATTAGGATCGACCGACCACGCCCGGCGGCCGGGAAAGGTCTTGGTAAGACCTTCCAGCCTACGCATCGAGATTTGCGCTGTGTATCGCATCGGGCGTTCTCCTACGCAATTCGTACTTTGCCATAAGTGGATTGTGAAAAGCAATAGGGTCCAGTAACTTTTATGAAAATCATGGGGAACTTACCGGGATAACTTGCAAAGCGCGCGATTTCAGGGACGAGCCGATGGGGCCAGGGCGATAAAACGCAGGCGGACGTAATCGGCGGTCCAGTTCCCTTCCCCGTCGCGGAGTGCGGGGGCGAGAAGCTCGACGGCTTCGGCGACGGCGCGGTCGCGAAGGGCCTCGGGCAGGGTCTCGAGGAGGCCGCGGCGGAAGGTGCGAATCCATCCGTCCATGCCACCTTCGCCGAGGGCGGTGGGGCGGGGGATCAACTCGATCCTGCGAACCTGGAAGCCACTGGACGCGAGGCGGCGCTTGTATTCGGCGGGGGTGGGGTAGTAGTTGATGTTGTCCTCGAGGCCGGTGTGGCCGTGGCGCGCGACCACGGCCGCGAGGGCCACGCGGATGGCGGCGATGTTGCCAAAGCCGCCCATCTCGGCGACGAAGCGGCCGCCGGGGGCGAGGACGCGGCGGACCTCGGCGAGCATGGCGTCCTGCTCGCGAATCCAGTGGAGGACGGCGTTGGAGAAGACGGCATCGAAGGCGGCGTCCGGGTAGGGCAGCCGTTCCGCGGAGCCCTCGTCGACCTCGATGCCGAGAGAGCGGGCCGCGGCGGCCATCTGCGGCGAGGCATCGAAGCCGCGCACCTGTGCTCCAGTTTGCATGAGCTTCAGGGTGAGCCGGCCGTCACCGCAGCCGAGGTCGAGGATGCGCTCGCCGGGCTGGAGAGCGAGCCACTCGACAACCCCGCCCGCCAAACCGTGAACGAACGCTCCATTCTGCTGGTATGCGCGAGAATCCCATGTTTGCGGCACCGGCGCCTCCTGAGCTTCAGTTTCGCCAATCACGGCCCATAAGGCAAAGTAATTGGATTTTGCTGTTCGATAAGATTTGGTTATAGGGCCGGAGCTGGGGATGGCGGCCGACCGGTTTGGAGCCGCCGGGAGTTTCTGCCAGGCTCCATTCTGGTGCGGTCGCGGCGCGACTGAAGCCGTGCCCTGATAGAAGACCCTTCCTGCATCCAGTGTTTGCGCAGCCTGTGAAGCCGCGGCCCGCTGCAAGACCGGCTTCGCCAGGAGTCTTTGTGCAGCCTGCGAAGGCCGCAGCCCTCCATCCAACCGGCGACGACCCGGATGCGCTCAGATGGATTGGACGGGCAGGAGGGTGAGGTCGTCGACGAGTCCGACTTCTTTGTGGACGAAGGGCTCGCCGTAGCGCACGCCGGCAAGCTGGCCATAGTGGCGCGCCTCGGCGAAGGTGCGCTCGCGGATCTCCTCTTCCGGGACGAAGAGGCCGCTGCCCGCCTGCTGATTGGCGTACTGGGAGCGGTAGGCCATGAGGGCGGCGTGGCGCTGCTCGATGAAGGGGGTGATGTCCACGACGAAACTTGGGCGCACGTCGGCGTAGAGGCTGGCGTAGACGATCTTGAAGGGGCGATGGGGCTCCGCGCCGGTCTCGACTTTGGCGAGACCGGAGAGGAAGCAGGCCTCGTAGCCGAGCGGCGCCACGATGGCGTGATCGGGATGGCGGGCCTGCCAGTAGGGGAGAATGACGACGCGCGGACGCAAGATGCGCAGGATGCGGACGATTTTGATGCGGTTTTCGAGGGTGTTGGCGATGGCGCCGTCGGGCAGGTCGAGGGCCTGGCGCCAGCTCACGCCGAGGATGGCGGCGGCTTCAGCGGCTTCGCGGGCGCGGTCTTCGGCGGTGCCGCGGGTCCCGGCTTCGCCCTGGGTCAGGTCGAGGATGGCGGTGCGGAGGCCGCGGGCGGCCATGCGCAGGAGGGCGCCGCCGCAGGTCTGTTCGACGTCGTCCCGGTGCGCGGCGATGGCGAGAATGTCGGCTTGGGGATCAGAGGATCGGGGTTCGGCGGTCATAGAGGCTGTCTCCCACCCCGGCGGCCAAAGACGCCGCCGGGATGGGGCACCCAATTCAGTAGACGGTGTTGTCGGCGTCGGTGGTGGCGTCCATGTAGGCGACGTCGTAGGCGGTGCCGGTGACGGTCACGTACTGGTTGTCGAGGGCCGAACCGTCCTTGGTGGAGTAGATGTAAACCTGCCCGCCCTCGACGGCGTAGACCTTGTGCAGGCCTTCGACGTTGGCGATGCCGGTGGCGTCGCCCGCGTAGGGCTCAAGCAGGACGACCTTGCCAGTGGAGGTGTTGTACATGGTGAGGCAGCCGTAGGGCTGGCCGTTGTTGTAGCGTTCGCCCTCGGTGCACTGGATCATGCCGATCCAGAGGGTGTTATCGTCGCCCTCCAACATGCGGCTGGCGGTGCCGGGGGTGCCGTCGCTGATGGAGACGGGCGAACCGGCGGTCTGGCTGGCGAGATTCAGGACGGTGAGATGGCCGCCCCAGAAGCCGTCGGGCATCATCTGCTGGCCGACCACGTACATGGTGCTGGAGTCGACGAGGGCGTTGCTGGCTCCGCCGGGGACGGGGATGGTGCAGGAGGTGGCCCCGCCGCCTGACGGACAGGCCGCGGAGAGCGCGGCGGTGGTGGGCAGGGCGCCCGACTCCTCACCGAGGGTGAAGATCATGGGAGCGGTGGGAAGCAGAGAGACGGACGCGGTCGAGCCGCCGCACTCGGGGCCGCAGTTGAGGATGTAGGCGGTGCCGCCATCGGCGGAGAAGACGGCTTTGACGGGGCGGTCGAAGGTGAGCGGCGCGCCGTAGCTGTTCCCGGTGGAGTCGACGTTATCCGGGCTCTGGGCCTGGAAGAGGCACCAGGTGGGCGCGGTCTGGGGCTCGCAGTCGACGGCCGCCCTGGGCCAGGTGGAGGACCCGCCGGAGTAGGCCTGGCTCTGGGCGGAGGAGAGCTGGCGCGGATAGTAGATGTAGTCGGAGTTCTGGACGAAGGCGAGGGCGACGGTGCCTCCGGGGTTGACGCTGACCCTGGATATGCCGGGAAGGCTGAGCGGCACGCTGGCGCCGGTATTGCGATTCACGATGGTGAGGACGCGGGCCTGCTGGTTGGAGGCAAAGACGTACTGGCCGTTCCGGGTGATGAAGATGCTGGTGGAGAGCCCGTTGAGGCCGGAGACGGTGCCGGTGGTTTTTTCGGTGCCGTAGTCGGCCAGGGTGAAGCTGCCGTCGCCGTAGCCGTAGACGGCGCCGAGCTGCTCTTCGGGCATGTTCTGGATGGAGATGGGCAGGGCGCCGCCGTAGCCGGAGAGCGAGAAGGAGGCGGGCTGGCCGGTGTATCCGTAGCGGATGTCGTAGTAGGCGTCCACGATCTCCAGGGTTCCCTTGCTGAGGACGCCGGGGTTCTGGATGGCGATGAGGATGCGGTTGAGCAATCGGCTGGGAGGCAGGTTGCGGCCAGCGAAGTAGGTCGTTCTGCCACAGCCAGCCAGTGCCGCCGCGGCCACAAGGGCGGCAGCAGCGCTTATCCAAAGACTTCTCTTCTTCAAAATCCGTTCCCTCGATCGAAGCACGGCCCGGGCCGCGCATGGAGCAAAGCCGGGGTTAACTGGTACGGCACCGCCGCTTGCTTGCGGCCGCGGCGACCTGTGGACGGCGTCGGCGCGGTCCAGCTACCCGGGTTTTGCCGTAGCGCCGCGGCGGGCGCAGCACGTACAGATTGATGGCGACATCCGGATCCATTTGGGCCGCGAACCCGCGGCCGCGGAACCGGTTGCATTCCTGCTTATGACTCCCGAAGTATAACAAAGCGAGCCCGCCCGTTGGCGGCGCGGAGCCGGGTGACTTAACATCGCAAGTGCATGACAGCTTTCGGCGAAATGTTTGACCAGAGGCCGGTGCTGGCCGATGGGGCGATGGGGACGGTGCTCTACGCGCGGGGCGTGGCGATCAGCCGGTGCTACGACGAGTTGAATCTGTCGGACCCGAAGCTGGTGCTCTCGGTGCACGACGAGTACCTGCAGGCGGGCGCGGAGATCCTGGAGACGAACACGTTCGGCGCCAATGCCTTCCGGCTGGCGCGGCACGACATGGCCGAGAAGCTGGCCGAGATCAACACGGCGGGCGTGCAACTGGCGCGCAGGGCCGTGGAGCGGTTCAAAGAGAAGCAGGGCGGCGCGGCGTGGGTAGCCGGGGCGGTGGGGCCGCTGGGGGTGCGGCTGGAGCCGCTGGGCAAGACGGGGCTGGAGGAAGCGCGGGCGGCCTTTGCCGGGCAGATCCGGGTGCTGGCCGCGAACGGCGTGGACCTGGTGATTGTGGAGACCATGCCGGCCCTGAACGAGGCGCACGAGGCGCTGATGGCGGCGCGGGATGTGGCGCCGGAGCTGGCGGTGCTGGTGATGGTGACGGTGGACGACGACTCCAACTGCCTGGACGGGTCGTCGCCGGAGATGGCGGCGGCGCTGCTGACGGAGTGGGGTGCGGACGCGGTGGGGGTGAACTGCTCGACGGGGCCGGCCAGCGTGCTGACGGCCGTGGAGAAGATGCGCGGGGCAACCACGCTGCCCCTGGCGGCGATGCCCAACGCGGGGATGCCGCGGGCGGTGGAGGGGCGCAACGTCTACCTGATTTCGCCGGAGTACATGGCCAGCTTTGCGCGCAAGGCGATCGGCGCGGGAGCGCAGGTGGTGGGCGGGTGCTGCGGGACGACGCCGAACCACATACGCGCCATGCGCGCGGCGATGCGGGCGCTGGACGAACAGCCGGCGGTGGAAGTGCCGGGCACGGCGCCGGCGATCCGCAGCGAGACGCCGCCCGCGCCGCTGGGCGAGCGCTCGCGGCTGGGGGCGATGATTGCGGCGGGCCGGTTTGCGACGCTGGTGGAGATCGAGCCGCCCAAGGGGATCGACTGCGCGCGGGAGATTGAAGGGGCGCGGATGCTGGCGGGGCTGGGGGTGGACGCGATCAACGTGCCGGACTCGCCGGGGGCGTCGGCGCGGATGAGCGCGCAGAGCCTGTGCATCCAGATTCAACAGCACACGGCGATGGAGACGGTTCTGCATTACACCTGCCGGGACCGCAATATTCTGTCGATTCAATCAGACTTGCTTGGGGCATCGTCGATCGGGCTGCGTAACCTTCTGTGCATGACCGGAGACCCGCCCAAGCTGGGCAATTATCCTGACGCGACTGCAGTGTTTGACGTTGACTCCATCGGTCTGGTCAACATGGTGCGGCGGTTGAATCACGGGCTGGACATCGGGGCGAATCCGATTGGCGGGAGCACGAATTTTACGATTGCGATTGCGGCCAATCCGGCGGCCCCGGACATGGAGGACGAGCTGCGGCGGTTCGCGTACAAGGTGGAGGCGGGCGCCGAGTACGCGATCACGCAGTCGGTCTTCGATCTGCGGCTGCTGGAGGATTTCCTGGAGCGGATCCGGGAGCACCGGATTCCGGTGATCGCGGGGATCTGGCCGCTGGCGAGCCTGCGCAACGCGGAGTTCATGAAGAACGACCTGCGGGTGGCGATGCCGGAGGAGATCATGCTGCGGATGGCGCAGGCGGATACGCCGGAGGCGGCGCGGCAGGAGGGGATCCGCATTGCGCAGGAGATGGTGGAGGCGCTGCGGCCTTACGTGCAGGGGGTGCAGGTGAGCGCGCCGTTTGGCAGCTACGCCGCCGCGGCCGAGGTGATTGCGAGCGTGCTGCCGCAGAGGGCGTAGTGGGAGAGAGCGTGCTGGAGCTTCTTTCGGCCAGGCAGGGCCATTTTCTGCTGGAATCGGGCCACCACGGCGAGCTCTGGCTCGATCTTGAATCTCTTTGCCTGCGGCCGCGACGGGTGCAGAGGCTGGCGGCGGAGCTGGCCTCTTCCCTCTCGGAGCTCCGTCTCGACGCGGTCTGCGGCCCTCTTGTGGAGGGTTCGTTTGTGGCGTTGCTGGTGGCGATGCAGATGAATGTTCAGTTCACGTATGCGGAACGGTATTCCCGCGCGACCTCCGACTCGCTTTACCCGATGGGCTATCGCATACCGGCGTCCTTGCGGAGCGGTCTCGAAGGGAAGCGAGTGGCTATCGTGAACGACGTGATCAATGCGGGATCGGCGATCCGGGGGACGTTTGCCGATCTTGAAGAGTGCGGGGCGGTGGTAACAGCCATCGCGACCCTGCTCACGCTGGGAACGGCTGCCGCCGCGTTCGCAGCGGGCAAAGGGGTTCCCCTGATCAGCCTGGGAACGATGCCGAATCGGCTGTGGGCGGCCCCGGAGTGTCCCCTGTGCAGCACCGGGATTGCCTTGGAGGATGTAGCGTCCTTCTCTGCGCAGCGTTCAATTTGACCTGGAGTAAGCCACTATGCCGACGTTTGAAGAATCGCTGAAGAAGCTCGAAGCCATCGTGGATCAACTGGAAAAGGGCGACCTGGCGCTCGAAGAGTCGCTGAAGCTCTTCGAGGAGGGGGTGGGCTTGTCGGCCACGTGCAAGCAGGAGCTGGATGCGGCCGAGGGCAAGGTGCAGATGCTGGTGAAGCAGCGGGACGGGTCGGTGAAGACGGAACCGTTTTTGGCGGAGAAGCCGTTTTGAAGGCAGGGGGCAGGGCTTAGTTGGTGTGGCCTGCGATTTGACCTTCGCGCAGTAACCGGCACTTGTGGAATTTGCCCCTACGGGATGACTGCCCGCCGCTGTTCCCCAGCAGCCTGTGGCGCAAGTCAAAACTTCGCTAAGACCTTCCCTCAGCGGCTAAAGCCGCGCTGATTCTTAAGCCTCTTACGGCACGATTGAAGTCGTGCCCTTTCAAAACGAGACTTTCACCACAGGCTAGGACTCTGACCGCATGATTTTGTACATTCCCACCCATTCCGCGGTGAGGCTGCGGAATGGATGGGGCACCCAGCGAGGTACAAATACTAGTCCCTATTCCCTGCCCTCTGTTCCCTGCTCCTTTTTTCCGCGAACCCCGCTGCGCCTGGCGAGCCGCGCCAGAACAGCTTGTTCGCGAAGAACCTGCTTGAGCGGGCGCGCAGGCGTACCCCAGAGGACGGTGCCGGGCTTGAGGCCTGCGTTGGTGACGGTGGCGCCGGTGAAGACGCCGGCCTGGCCGCCGAGGATGACGCCAGCGCCGACTTTGACGTGGTCGCCGATGCCGACCTGACCGGCGAGGACGGCGCCCTTGCCGATGGAGGATGAGCCGGAGATGCCGGTGAGGGCGACGAGGATGACGTCTTCGCCGATGTCGCAGTTGTGGCCAATGTGGACGAGGTTGTCGATCTTGACGCCGCGGCGGATGCGGGTTTCGGCGAGGGCGCCGCGGTCGATGGTGGAGTTGGCGCCGATCTCGACGTCGTCTTCGACGGTGAGCGTGCCCTGCTGGGGGAACTGGGTGTAGGCGCCGGAGACGGCGTCGCGGACGTAGCCGAAGCCGTCGGCGCCGAGGACCGCACCGGCGTGGACGACGACGCGGTTGCCGAGGATGGTTCCGGAGTACAGGACGGCACGGGGATAGATGCGGCAGAGCTCGCCGACGCGGACGCCGCAGCCGAGGACCGCGCCGGCTTCGACGCGGGTGCCGGCGCCGACGTGGACGTAATCGTCGAGGACGACGTGGGGGCCGATGCTGACCGCTTCAGCGAGCTGGACGTGGGCGCCGAGGACGGCGGTGGGATGGACGCCGGCGGCGGGCTGCGGGGGCTTGAGGAGCCTGGCGGCACGAGCAAACCAGAGGCGGGGCTGGTCGGCTTCGACGATGCAGCGGTCGGGCGGACAGGCGAGCGCGCCGGGGCGGAGGACGACGACGCCGGCGTAGCCTGCGAGGGCTTTTTGCGCGGAGGGTGCGTCTTCGGCGAAGACGACGTCGGAGGGGCTGGCGAAGGCGGCGGAGCTGACGCCGTCGACCTGCCACTCGGGGGTGCCCTGGACGAGTTTGCCGCCGAGGGCCTGGATGAGTTCGCCTAGGGTCATGGGTTTCCTCCGGTGCGGGTGTGTGGCGTCAGTAGAGGGGTGGCTCGCCGGGCGGGCGGGTCTTCCAGCGGCGGTGAATCCAGAGCCACTGGTCAGGATAGCGTCTGATCCAGGACTCGAGGGCGGCCGTGCAGCGCTGGGTGCCTTCGAGGATGTCCTGGGCGATGTTTTCGGTGTGGGGGATTTCGATCTCGGGGGCGAAGTGGAGGACGTAGCGATGCTCGGCGGGCTCCCAGAGCATGAAGCCGGGGAGGACGGCGGCGCCGGTTTTTCGGGCTACGTGGGCGAGGCCGGTGGCGGTGCAGGCGGGGATGCCGAAGAACTGGACAAAGGCGCCCTGGGGCGGGGTCATGTTGGTGTCCATGAGGATGCCGACGGGTGCGCCGGCGCGCATGGAGGCGAGGAGGCCGCGGCCGAAGTCGTCCTTGTGGAAGACGTGGTTGCCGTGGAGGCAGCGGATGCGGTTGACCCAGGCGTCGAGGCGGCGGTTGTCGAGGCGGCGGATGACCATGCCCATGGGGTGGCCCATGAGGGAGTGGTAGAAGCTGGACAGCTCCCATGCGCCGAGGTGGCCGGTGACGATGAGGACGCCTTGGCCGCGGGCTTTGGCGGCGAGGTAGCGCTCGAGGCCGTCGGTGCGCAGCCAGCTGCGGGTGTTTTCCGGGGTGTAGCGGGTCATGCGGCAGAACTCGACGAGCTGCCAGCCGAGATGGCGGTAGACGCCGCGCAGGATTTTGGTTCTGGTTGGGGAGGGGATCTCGGGGAAGGCCAATTGAAGATTGCGCACGCCGACACGGCGGAGGCGGCCGAAGCAGCAGTAGACGGCGAAGACGACAAGGCCGGCGACAAGGCGGGCGGCTGCACGCGGCAAGCACCCGAGAAGGCGCGCCACGGCGACGACCAGCACATACTCGATCCATTCCAGCATCGCGCGGAGGCAAAGACTCAGTGTAGACGGTGGAATCGGGTGCAGAGAGGCTGCGCGCGAAGTGGCTTTGCCGGGGGCATAGGGTTCGGTGCGGTCTTTTGAGGACAAAGGCGGCAGGATGGCGCCGCTTCGCGGCATCGCGCGTCGGCAAGTTGGCGGGTCCATCGAGTTCTCGCGCACGCACTCGGGCCCGCCGTTGATTTTGGGCCATTTGCGGCACGGTTGAGTTCGCGGCGGCGCCTGAGGGCTGAAGATCCGGCGGAATCGTCGTGACCCTGCCTTTTCCGGATGCCTCTGAACGCTGAGCCGGGCGCATTCGTCTATCTTGCTGTTAAGGCTGATAACCTTGGACGTGAAAGCCCTGGAAGGAAGCGCCGGCGCTTAGCCGGCGGGCGGAGCGATGGCAGAGTTTGTAATCAGGCTGGCGGACGAGCGCGGCCGGGTGCAGGAACAGGTGCAGACGGGCGCGACGGCCGAGGAGTTGCGGGCGCGGTTCATCCACGCCGGGTACCACGTGTTCTCAGTGCGCTCGCGCAGCGGCGCGGGGCTGCTGGCGCGGCGCAAGGTCAAACTGGAGCCATTCCTGATCTTCAACCAGCAGTTTCTGACGCTGATCCGGGCCGGTCTGCCGATCCTGAGCTCGCTGCAGATGCTTAAGAGGATCCAGAAGAACGCCCAGTTCTCGGGCCAGCTGGACGATGTGTCGTCGCGGGTGAAGACGGGCGAGGCGCTGTCTTCGGCGTTCGAGGCGCAGGGCGGATTTCCGCTGATGTACACCACGACGCTGCTGGCGGGCGAGCGGGCCGGCAACCTGCAGGAGGTGCTGGACCGGTACGTGGGCTTCCAGAAGATGGCGCTGGCCTTCCGCAAGAAGCTGACCACCTCGCTGATCTATCCGGCGGTGCTGCTGGCGCTGGTGAGCGGCCTGATGATCTTTCTGTTGACGGTGGTGGTGCCGCAGTTTGCGGTTCTCTACGACGAGATGGGGTCGAAGCTGCCGGCGATGACGACCGATCTGCTCAGCTTCGGGAAGTGGATGCAGCATCATTTTCTATGGCTGCTGCTGATTGCCGGGGCGATTGCGGGGGGCTTTTACCGCTTCTCGATCACGGAGCGCGGCCGCGACGTTGTGGATGATTTTCGCGTGGGGCTGCCGGTGTTCGGGATGATCTGGCTGAAGTACCAGGTGGCGCTGTTCTCGCGCACGCTTTCAACGCTGCTGACGGGGGGATTGCCGCTGGTGCCCTCGCTGGAGACGGCGGCGCGGTCGATCTCGTCGCGCAAGGTCTCAAAGGCGGTGTTTTCGTCGGTGAGCACGGTGCGCGAGGGCAAGAGCCTGGCAGAGTCGCTGGCCGGGACGGGCGCCTTTCCGAACCTGGCCACGGAGATGATCACGGTGGGCGAACAGACGGGGGCGCTGCCGCAGATGCTGAACTCGGTGGCCGAGTTTTTCGAAGAGGACGTGAGCACGGCGCTGACGGCGGCGATGGCGCTGGTGGAGCCGGCGATCCTGATCATCATGGGGGTGGTGGTGCTGTTCATTCTGGTTTCGCTTTACCTGCCCATCTTTTCGCTGGGGCAGACGGGCGGGATGTAGGAGCGAGGAGTTATGGCCGATGCGGGTGTGATGACGCTTCCGACTGCGGTGGCGGGCGATGAGCGGGCGCAGGCCGAGGAGCTGGCGCGGCGGTACCGGGCGGAGTTTGTGGATCTGAAGAACTTCAAGATCCAGCACGATTTGCTGCGCACGGTGCCGGTGGAGCTGATGTTCCGCTACAACTTTGTGCCCATCGAGCAGCGGCCGGAGGCGCTGGCGATCGCGGTCAGCGACCCCTCGCGGCTGATGGTGCTGGACGAGATCTCCGGCCTGCTGGGACAGCGCATTCTGGCGCGCGTGGCCACGCTCTCGCAGATTACCGACCTGCTGAAGAAGACGGAGCAGTCGCAGCGGGTGCTGGACGAGGCCAGCGAGGGGCTGACCTTCGACGTGCTGACGGGCGATGAGAATCCCGACGAGAATATCTCGATCGAGAAGCTGACCAGCGAGGCCGAGGACATCAGCCCGATCATCCGGCTGGTGGACACCACCATCTTTACCGCGCTGGAGCGGCGGGCCTCCGATATTCACATCGAGACCAACGACGACTCGGTGGTGGTGAAGTACCGGATCGACGGGGTGCTGCAGCCGGCCATGGCGCCGATTGCGCGGGAGCATCACTCGACGATTTTGAGCCGCGTGAAGATCATGAGCGAGCTGGACATCGCGGAGCGCAGGGTGCCGCAGGACGGTCGCTTCCGGGTGCGCTACAAGGGCCGGCTGATCGACTTTCGCGTCTCGATCATGCCCACGGTTCATGGCGAGAACGCGGTGCTGCGCGTGCTCGACAAGGAGTCGATGAGCGAGAAGTTCAAGCGGCTGACCCTGGACGTGGTGGGCTTTGCCGAGGAGGACCTGCGGCGGTTCCGGCGGTACATCCGCGAGCCGTACGGGATGGTGCTGGTGACGGGGCCGACGGGATCGGGGAAGACGACGACGCTGTATGCGGCCCTCAACGAGATCAAGAGCGACGAGGACAAGATCATCACCATCGAGGATCCGGTGGAGTACCAGATCCGGGGGATCACGCAGATTCCGGTGAACGAGAAGAAGGGGCTGACGTTTGCGCGCGGGTTGCGGTCGATCCTGCGGCATGATCCGGACAAGATCCTGGTGGGCGAGATCCGCGACCAGGAGACGGCGCAGATTGCGATCAACTCGGCGCTGACGGGGCACCTGGTGTTCACCACGGTACACGCGAACAACGTGGTGGACGTGCTGGGACGTTTTTTGAACATGGGCGTGGAAGCGTACAACTTTGTCTCCGCGCTCAACTGCATTCTGGCGCAGCGGCTGGTGCGGACGGTGTGCGAGTACTGCACGCGAACGGTGAGCTACGACGACGAGACACTGCGGGCGGGCGGTCTGGACGCGGCGGAATGGCATGGGTTCGGATTTCGCGAGGGCGCGGGGTGCATCGAGTGCGGGGGGACCGGGTACCGCGGGCGCACGGCGATTCACGAGCTGCTCGACCTGACCGATCCGATTCGTGAGTTGATTCTGGAGAAGAAGCCCACCTCCGAGGTGCGGAAGCTGGCGCAGAAAGAGGGCATGACGTTCCTGCGCGAGTCGGCCCTGGACCGGGTGCGGCGGGGGCTGACGACGCTGAAGGAGATCAACAAGGTCACGTTTATCGAGGCTTCGCGGTGAAGACAGTGGTCAGTGGACAGTGGACAGTGGTCAGTAGTCAGTGGTCAGTGGACAGTGATCAGTGATCAGTGGACAGGGGTCAGGGGTCAGTGAGCAGCGGGCGGCGGGGGCGGAGATCGGGAAACGATAGAGGCTGAGCGAGAGAG
The DNA here is from genome assembly GCA_035508555.1 of Occallatibacter sp. Classification (GTDB taxonomy): domain Bacteria; phylum Acidobacteriota; class Terriglobia; order Terriglobales; family Acidobacteriaceae; genus Telmatobacter. Next base: position 48,852 of record DATJMU010000059.1, read on the forward strand.
AACAGGACAACGGGTGCAATCGTTATTGAGCAAGATGAAGACGGGGGCGCGGCCCGGGGGACGGCCGCCGGCGGCGGTGGAGATTTCGCCGGAGGGGGTTCTGGCGGCGGCCCTGCCGGCGGCGGGACAGGCGCCGGTTTATGCCTTCGAGCCACTGGCGGCGGGAGCGCTGGCGCCGGGGGTGGCCGAGCCCAATCTTCATGCGCCGGAGGCCGTCGCTGCGGCGATGCGGTCGACCCTCGGCCAGGCGGGGGCGCGCAGCCGGTCGGTGACGGTGGTGCTGCCGGACCTGGCGGTGCGGGTGTTTGTGCTGGACTTCGATTCCCTTCCCGCGAAGGCGTCGGAGGCGGTGCCGGTGCTCCGCTTCCGTTTGCGCAAGATGGTCTCCTTCGACGTGGAACACTCGGGTGTGGGCTACCAGGTGCTGTCGCAATCGAAGACCGAAACCAAGGTGCTGGTCGCGATTCTGCCGGGGCCGATATTGGCCGAGTATGAGAACGCGGTGCGCAGCGCGGGGTACGAGCCCGGCGCGGTGCTGCCGTCGAGTCTGGCCGGCCTGGAGGGGCTGGATTCGATGGAAGCGGTTCTGAGCGTGAATCTGAGCCGGGAGGCGCTGACCACAAGCATTGCCAACGGCAACGACCTGCTGCTCTACCGGACGCTGGAGCTTCCCGAGGACGCCGGTTTGCGGCTGGCCGAGATCCAGCGCGGCATCGCGGTTGCCGCGGCGTATTTTGAAGACAAGCTGGGCGCCCGTCCGCGTGCGCTTTACTATGCGGGGCGGGAGGATTCGCGGAGTTTTGCGGGCTGGATCGAGGATCATGGGCTGGAGGTGGTCGACGCGGGCCGCCCCGATACCGGCGCGGCGACCAGCCTGGGCGGGGCCAGCGTGGCGGGTGTGGCCGGCGCCCTGGCGGGGGTGCGGTAGATGCGGATTTCGCTCAATCTGGCCACCCGGCCCTTTGCCGATCAGGGACCGATTCTGAAGCGGCTGCGGATCGGAATGGGGGTCCTGGCGGTGGTGTCGGGCGCGCTGGTGTTTGGCCTGCACGCGCTGCACAACAAGGCGGAGGCGGCGCGGGCCCGGGCGCACTCGCTGGACGGCGCGATCGCGCAGGCCGCGGGCGAGAAGCAGGGGTATATCGACATGATGAAGGAGCCGTCGAACGCGCGGCTGCTGGGGCAGACGGCGATGCTCAACAAGCTCTTCGACGAGAAGGCGTTCTCGTGGACGCTCACCATGGAGAGCCTGGAGACGGTGCTTCCGGCGGGCGTGCAGGTTTCCACCATCGAGCCGGTGCGGGAGAAGGACGGCCACACGACGCTCCACCTGCGCGTGCTGGGACCGCGCGACAAGGGCGTGGAGTTCGTAAGCAACCTGGAGCGGTCGAAGCGGTTCCTGGTGCCGCGGATCGTGGGCGAGAGCGCGGAGAACAACGGAGGACCGGGGCAGAAACTGGAACCGGTGAGCGACACCAACCCGTTCAGCTTTGAGCTGGAGGCCGAGTATAACCCTCCCTCGGCCGAGGAGATGAAGCGGGCGGAATCGGAGAGCAAGCAGGCGGCGAGCGCGGCGGCCGCTGAGAGAAGACCGCGGCGGGCCGCGCAGGCGGAGAGAGTTCCAGGCCGGCCTCCCTATCGGGGAATGCCCAAGGCGGGCAAGCCGGATCCCGATGTTTACCAGAGACCGGGAGGGCCGCAATGAGCAAGGGTCCGGCACCGACTTTGCGGGAGCGGCTGACGTCGCCGGTCACCTGGCACTATGTGGGTTTCTGCGTGCTGGCGGCGATCGCGATTGTGCTGGGTGTGCGCTTTGCCCTGGACTGGGCGGCCATCGATACTCACTCGACCGACGCGCTGGCGGGCAAACAGGTGCAGCTGGCGGCGCTGCGGCTGCAGACGGCGCCTCTCGAAGGGCTGGACCAGCGCATTGCCAAGACCCGCGACGAGTTGAAGGCGTTCTACAGCAAGCGCATCCCGCCGGATTACTCGTCGATCGAGACGAGCATGAGCAACCTGGAGGTCAACTCCGGGGTCCGGCTGTCGCGGGCGGAGTATTCGCAGGGCGCCCCGGGGCAGAACCTGACCGAGATCACGATGGACGCGGCGATCAGCGGCGACTATCCGTCGATTATGCGCTTTGTGAACAGCATCGAGCGGGCGCAGACGTTCTATATCATCCGGCAGATGGCGCTGACGGGGGAGCAGAACGGGCTGGTCAATCTGCGCATCCGGGTTTCAACGTGGCTGCGTCCGGCCGATGCGGCGGCCAGCGGACTGCCGGCGACGCCGTCTTTGAGCAAGGGCGAGGCCGGGGCGGAGAGCGGCGGCGCGGGCGCGCCCGAGGAGCAGGAATAGCCATGGCGATGCGGCTGGGGACGGAGAACAAGCGCCAGGTCTATCTTGTGATCGGGCTGTTTGCGGCGATCGCGGCGATTGGCGGGTGGGAGCTCTACCAGAACTTCTCGGCGCCGTCCACGCCGGCGCGGCCGGCTCCGGCGCCGGCGAACGTGCGCTCCGGGGCGGCGGCCAGGAGCCACGGGGGTGAGGCGCAGAATCTGAGCCTGGCCGCGATCGATCCGGTGCTGCACTTCGACAAGCTGGCGCAGAGCGAGGACGTGGAGTACCACGGGACGGGGCGGAACATCTTCTCGGCGGACTCGGCGCCGGTGGTCATTCCGCAGCCGCTCAAGAGCGCGCGGGCGGGGCCGTCGGTGACGGTGCCGAGGCCGGTGGGACCGCCGCAGCCGCCGGCGATCGACCTGAAGTACTTCGGCTATACGGAGGGAAGAGATCAGACGATCGAGGCGTTTTTCCTGCGCGGCGAAGATATCTTCATGGCCAAAGACGGGCAGATTATCGATCACCGGTACCGGGTGGCCGAGATTCGCCCGGGGAGCGTGCAGATCACCGATCTGGGCTATAACAACACGCAGACGCTGCAACGGTCGGCGACGAATTAGCAGCCAGGCGTGTGACGGTTTGATTGGGTGCGTTCGATAGCCGATCCCAGGCCCCAAAATCGGGGCCTGGGGCACCCGATACCGGTACAGGTTCAAGCGGTCAAAGTTCTGGTTGGCTGGTTTGGTCCTGGTTAGCGGCCGGGGCGTGGGGTGCAGGATGGCGGAGACGATGGAAAACCGCGGGCAGGGGCCCTCCGAGGACGGCTACATTCTCATTGCGGTCATCTTTATGCTGGCCCTGCTGGCGCTCGCGATGGCGGTGGCGGCGCCGGAGATCGCCAAGCAGATCCAGCTCGACCGGGAGCACGAGACCATGGAGGTGGGCAGGCAGTATGTGCGGGCGATCCAGCTTTACTACCGGAAGTTCCATGCCTACCCCCCGTCGATGGATGCGCTGGTGAAGACGGACAATATCCGCTTTCTGCGCAAGAAGTACAAGGACCCGATGACGGGCAAGGACGACTGGCGGATCATCCACTTTGGCCAGGCGAAGACGCAGACGCTGGGATTCTTCGGGCAGGCGCTGGCGGGGGCGACGGGGGGTTCGGCGGGCGGGACGGTGCTGGCCGGCGTGGGGCCGGGTGGTGGGAACTCGAGCGACTCGCTGATGGGGAGCGGGTCAACGGTGGGAAATGGGCTGGGCGGCGGACTGGGGTCCGGTCTGGGGTCCGGTTTGGGGAGTGGAACGTCGATTCTGGGGTCGGACAGCTCGGGGACCGGCTCGACGGGGACGACGGGCAGCAGCGGAAGCACAGGGTCGACGGGAAGCACCTCGTCGGATTCGGGAACAGGATTGGGGCTGGGCGGCGGACAGACGTTTGGCGGCGCCGGGGTCATCGGGGTCGCGCCGGCGCTCGACAAAGCGTCGATCATGATCTTCAAGAAGAAGCAGCGCTACAACCAGTGGGAGTTTGTCTATGACCCGCTGACGGATATGCGGCAGATGAGCGGGAACACGGGGACGATCGGGCAGCCGGTGGGCAACGGCACGAATACGGGGACCGGGACGACGCCCGGCCCCGGAACGACGACGGGGACGGGCGGGGGTGTAGGCCCGGGGAGCGATATCTTCGGCGGAACGACGAGTTCGCCGGGGCCGGGGTCGTCGCCGCCGCAATAGCGGCGCTGCGATGCGAAAGGTGGAAGAGGCCGCGCGCCGTTCAAAGGCCTGTGAGGGCAGCCCGGCGATCAGGCGACGTGTCCGTTGCGGCGGTTGACGCGGAGGTTGTCGAGCGCGTACCGGACGAATCTCGGCTCCAGACGCGGCTCCTGCTGCCGGAAGCGGCAGCTTGCCACCACCTGGTCGACGATGAATCGGGGCTGGTAGGCGGCCAGCTCGAGTTGCTTCTCGGTCTGGAGCTTCTGGACGATGGCCTCGAAGACTTCGGTGGGCAGCTCCAGTCCGTGCCGGGCGCACTCTTTCTCGAAGATGGAGTGGTAGTGGGCGACGCTGGGCGCGCCGATTTCGATCTTGTAGGGGAGGCGCCGCAGGAAAGCGGGGTCCATGAGGTCTTCCGGTTCGAGGTTGGTGGAGAAGATGACCAGCTCTTCAAAGGGAATGCTGAAGCTCTTGCCGGTGTGGAGCTTGAGGTAGTCGACGCGGCTTTCGAGGGGCACGATCCAGCGGTTGAGCAGGTGGGTGGGCGAGACGAGCTGGCGGCCGAAGTCGTCGATGATGAAGCAGCCGCCGAGGGCCTTCATGTGGAGCGGGGCCTCGTAGTAACGGCCGACGGGCTCGTAGCGCAGATCGAGCATATCGAGGGTGAGCTCGCCGCCGGCGACGACGAAGGGGCGGCGGCAGGGGACCCAGCGCTGGTCGTAGATGTCGCGCCGCTCGATGGACAGCGGGTCGTCGTCTTCGGGGCTGGCCTTGTCCGCGGGGCGGTGGATGCTGGGATCGAAGACGCGGATGATCTGGCCCTCGACGAGGATGGCGTAGGGGATGTAGATGATGTCGCTGAAGACGCCGCTCAGCGCCAGGGCGAGCGAGGTCTTGCCGTTGCCGGGAGGCCCATAGAGGAGCATGGCGCGGCCGGAGTTCAGGGCGGGGCCGCACTGTTCGATGATCGATTCATCGAAGGTGTAGGCCGTGAGCGCCTGCTGGATGCGCTCGATGGGCACGGCTTCGTTGGTGAGCTTCTGCAGGCTGACCTGCTCGGTAAAGGCGGTGAGGGTCACGGGCGCGGGGCCGACGTAGCCCATCCGCTGGAGGGCGTCCACGGTCCAGCGGTGGCCTTCCTCGGTGAGGGTGTAGCTGATGGCGCTGAGGCTGCTGGAGCCGCGCGCTCCCAGCGAATGGAGGAGCTTGCGGTCGACGGCCATCTGGACGAGATCGCCGACGATGGGGTGGGGCAGCTTGATGGCGGCGGCGAACTGGGGCAGGGTCTCGAGCCTGCCGGTGTAGATGAGGCGCAGGAGCAGCCCCATCAGGTCGGGGCCGTCGATGCCGGTGGAGCGGATGTCGTCGGGCTGCGAAGGGAGGCGATGGAGAAAGGCCTCGAGGGCGGCGCGGGTGATGGCACCGATGGCTACGAGGCTCGAACCCAGGCGTCCGCCGAAGCGGGCCTGATGCTCCATGGCGCCGGTTAGTTCGTCGGCGGTGATGACCTTGCCGCGAACGAGAAGATCGCCCAGGCGAAGTGGGGTAGTGATGATAACCTCCTGTGCCGAACCGCTGCAAATCTATTTTTCTGCATGGAGTCCGGGACGCAATAGTCCTCCAGTTGTAGTTGTATTTGCCAGACGGCGGACGGATGATGCTATCGATTACAATCAATCTCCCCACTCGTTACGACATTATGCTCCACCTGATACAAAGTTATGCTCCCGACAGGAACACTGAGGAGTGTGCTCGATATCATCCACGCCGAAGGCGTGCGGCAGACCGCCACCAGCCTGAAATCTCCTGCGGGTTCGGCTCGGCCCGGTGACCGGGCTCACTCGAAACTTCCGAATCGGCGACGATACGGGCCTTAGCGCCATTTAGCGCAATATACTCAGTGTGATGATCTCCAAGATCACCCGTTTCGCCGCTTTCGCGAGTGCTGTACTTCTCCTCTGCCTGAGATCGGTCGCGGCGCAAAGCCATGATCGCAAATTGGAGTTCCATCAATTCCGGGTCAAGCTATACCGCGGGCACTTCAAAATCCCTCAGGAATTCCACAAGGATCGGGATGGGCTTTGGGTCGATGGGGCTGGCAAACCGTCTTCAGCCCCAAGCGTAAACTTCGCGGGGGAGTATTTCCTCACAGCTCATTCCTGTGGAACTTGCTGCCGCTACTACACACTGAACGATCTTCGGACTGGTAGCGAGATCGGTCAGGTCAGCATGTTTGACGCGAGCGACCGTGCTCCTCATGTCACAAAAGACGGGCATACCTACGTACCAATCCTCTTCTTCAAGCCTGACAGTCGGCTACTCATCGTTCAGTACGAACTTGATCTCTGCACGCGAGATCAGCACAACCAATGCAGGCAACGCTACTTTGTTTTCGAGGACGGTCGCTTTCATTCGGTTTCGGAGACACTGTCATCGTGCACTCGCCAAGGCGAGGAACCCGAATAGGCGCTGCGGTGACCGCTCTCCCCGAATGGTTGTTGGCGTATGACTGCCTACGCGGACATGACGCTTGCCGGGCCTTTTCGGAGGGAGCAGGGGCCTTCAGGCCCCTGAAGCAGAGTCCGATGAGAGGCCTTTAGGCCCGGGCCTTACGTCCCCGCAAGATGCAGTGGCATGGGGTCGAATGGCCCGCCCACGGTCGAGCTGAAGGGATACCCTTCCGGCGTTAAAGCAAGCCCCCTTCGGACCGGGTTGTTCTCGATATACAAGGAACACCGGTTGAACTTCTCCTTCGTCATGATTTGCGTCTCGTTATAGCTGCGCATCCACACGTCCAGCTTGCTCTTCAATCGGAAAGAAAAGCCGCCCTTGATAAACTGCATGGTCTTTTCAAGTGAGACCTCCGGAGCCGGGGTGATCAGGGCATGAAAATGTTCAGGCATGATGACGAATGCGTGCAAGAGGAATCTTCCCTGACTGCGGTATTCGAGGATGGTTCGCTGAAGGAGCTCCGCGTTGGCCGTCACCTGAAAAAGGCTTCGGCGTTGCGCCGTTACCGCGGTCACGAAGTAGGTACGAGTTTCTTGCGGCGCCAATCGCACCTGAGAAGCATAAACGAAAGGCCCGCGGCTGAAGCCGCTGACTTTGCCATCCTGCGTTCAGGGGCCTGAAGGCCCCTGCTCCCTCCGTTCCCGGTCGTATTACCGCCAATGGGGAAGTTTCAGGCGTTAGGAACGCAACTCAACTCTGACGATCAGGCCGAGCACAGAATTAGCACAAAGACTTTCGCACCTCCTCGATGCCGCTGAAAACAAGATGCTTGCGGACTGGTTTTTGTAACAGGGCACGGCTTCAGCCGTGCCGAAGCAGGCGGAAGAAAAGGATTCGGGCCTCAGCCCCTGAGGCATGGTTTTGGAAACCGGCAGAATACATTCCGCGGGGGCTAAAGCCCGGCGATTTTGCGGAATCTTGCGGCACGGCTGAAGCCGTGCCCTTTCAAAACCGCTGCTGTTCACGATTTCAATTCCAAATGCGTTTGCCCCGGAGAGCCATAGCGGATTTCCTGGGGAACTGGGATTGGGTGAAATACTGGGGGCGATGCGCGGGGACGGGGAAGTCCGGATTGTGGCGGTGGACGGGCCGGAGCTGCTGGCGACGGCGCGGGGGCTGTTTGCGGAGTACTGGGATTCGTTTGGGTTTACGCCTTGCTTCCAGAACTTTGGGGAAGAGCTTGCCGGGCTGCCGGGGAAGTATGCGCCGCCGGATGGGCGGCTGGCGGTGGCGTGGGCGGGCGGCGAAATGGATGGCGAGGCGGCGGGATGTGTGGCGTTGCGGCGGTTCGATGCGCGGCGCTGCGAGGTGAAGCGGCTGTATGT
>DATJMU010000060.1:0-105816 GCA_035508555.1 Occallatibacter sp.
GAAGGCAGTTCATAATGCCGGAGTTCTGGCGCGCGAAATCACTGTCACGTACCCATTTCATCCGCTGGCCAAACAGAGCTTCGTCGTTCTCAGTGAACACGAGCACTATGGAACGATACACCTACTTGTTCGCAGTGCGGATGGGAAAACACATCTATTTCCAAGCTGGATGGCCTCTCCGGAGGCCGGTGCGATAAAGATCGCGACAATCCCGCGTATCTCCATTGGCCGGCTTTGCGAATTGCGGAGATTTCTGGACCAAATCATGATTGGCTTGTCCTCAGAGGATCAACTTCCTGCCGGAGGACACAAGCATGGAGAAATGGAGAGCTCGCCAGAGGAATCTGTTCGAGAGTCGGCTACCAGTAGCCGAAATGCCGGAAGCGCAACGACAGAAGGCCCTGCTGTTGCTAGGATCGCTGTTGACCGAAGCCCTCGCAACACAAAACGAATGCGAGGTCTCCCAAAACCTACGGGAGGGCGGCGATGACGAAAATTACTGCTGAACATCTGAGCCGCGGTGCCATTGTGTATGTTCGTCAATCCACTTTTTACCAAGTGGTGAACAATCTGGAAAGCGGCCGACGACAGTATGGCCTGGTTGAGAGGGCGCGGCAGCTCGGCTGGAGCGATGTTCAGGTGATCGACGAGGACCTGGGCAGGTCCGGCAGCGGTACAACCCGAGTGGGCTTTGAGAAACTGCTCACCGCCATATGCGAGCGAAACGTTGGGGTGGTGCTTTCATTGGAAGCATCTCGCCTTGCCCGGAATGGCCGCGATTGGCACACGCTTCTGGAATTCTGCGGGCTCGTCGGTACGCTCATCGTCGATGAGGATGGAATCTACGATCCGCGTCTGCCAAACGATAGGTTGCTTCTGGGAATGAAGGGCACCATGAGCGAGATGGAAGTTTCTGTCTTTCGGCAGCGATCAATCGAGGCAATAAAGCAGAAGGCGCGCCGCGGTGAGCATTTTTCGACGGTAGCTGTTGGCTATGTGAAATGCGACGGGGACCGTATTGAAAAAGACCCCGACCGTCGCGTGCGTGATGCGATTTCACTGATATTCCGCAAATTTGCTGAACTCCAAACGGTCCGCCAGGTACTTGTGTGGATACGGCAGGAGCAAAACCACTCCGCGATTCGCTGCTTGTCTGCCCGGCGTCCGTATCGGCCACACATAATTTCCAGTCTAGCCAATCGAGAAAATAAACGGTTAGGATTCATGGGCTTGCGGCGTGTTTGCATAGCAGGGGGTGCAAACGGGGTTGCAGAGCTGCGCCGAGAGGGCGAATATAAGGCGAGCATCTTTCGCCATGCCCTCCGCCTCAGCAATCCGGCTCCAGATTGAATCGGCCCTTGCCGCAAGGATTCCTTCTGCGCTTACGCCGACGCCGAGAGTGGTGCGGCCGGTTGCCCCAACAGGCATTGAGGCACTGGATGAGGTGCTGAAGGGCGGGCTCCCGGTGGGCGCGATTACGGAATTGGTGGAGCCGGAGTGTTCGGGGCGGACCTCGCTGGCGCTCCGGTTTCTGGCAGGAATGACGCAGGCCAGAAGGGTGTGCGCGTGGATTGACGTATCGAACGCGCTCGATCCGGCTTCGGCTCCGGCGGCAAGCGTGGACCTGGAGCGGCTATTGTGGGTCCGGTGCGGCGTGGCGAAGATGGAAGCGCCACGCGCAAGACAACGTTATTCGTTGCCCGAAAAGTAGGGGTACAATATCTTCAAGAAACGATGAGGTAAGCTTACCAAAGTAATCGCCAATAGTGTGGATCGATGCTCTGATATTAATCCTGACCGATCTGCAATTTATTCAGATATTTGGCATTCGTTTTGAATGCACATTGGTCGAGGCAAGAAAGATGAAGCAACCTCGGGCTCAGGATATACGGGGTCGCCGAATCCGATGTCAACCTGCATTGGGATCTGCGCTCCTGCCAAAACGGCTTGGATTTTCACCCTGACGCCGTCGTACTCGTCTTCCTCCTTTATCCATGTGCCGGCCACCGATGCGCCATCGAAGAGAATTCCGTCGTTCTCCTCAACGCTGCAGATGGTGCCGACTGTCTATTTGACTTCGGGGATGGCCGACGATCTCATGCAAGCATGTCCGGTCCTTTGTGGTCCGGTGAGTATTGCCTGTCCAGAGCTTAAACGGGATGGTGCCGTTGATGGCGAACTTGTCGCGGTAGTACACCGTTAAGGCCATCGCCACCGAAGGCACCGAGAAGGGCGAAACCAAAGCGAGTGTGCGCCAATCGCGAGTGCCTGGTCCATCACCCGAAGAAGCAGTACCGGCGCACAAATGCCGATGCCGCGTTCAAGGCTGAGCCGGAAAAACGCCTCCGCGAGGAGGCGTTGGCCCAGGCCACCGGCTTACGGGTTCTCAAAGCCATTGGTGACGCGGTTCCGGTCCGCCTGATGAAACGCGACCTGCTGTTTCTCGCCGAACGGCTGACAGCGATGTTGAACGAACGGCGCCTCGCCGTTCTCAACCGGCAGCATGGCATCGGAAAGTCAAAGTATGAGACGGCCCCGGCGAAATTGCTGGCCGTGTTTCTCCCCAAAGGCCGGGCAAAGCAAGCTGGGCTGCATTCTGGTTGAGCTCGTCATTCTTCTGACCATGCGCGACCAGACCGACGCGGCAAAGATTCTCCGCGACCCGGCACACGTTTACATGGTGAACGTGGACACCATCTCCGCGACCGTAAAGCAGGAATTCGCGGCGAAGGAAAAAGGAAAGGCCATGAAGAAGCCCGCGCCCAAGTTAGCATCAAAGCCCACGAAAAAAGCAGCGGCCTCGCCTCCCACCAACAAAATCCCCTCACGAAGCCAGCAAGAACGGCTCCGCATTTTCCTGCTGCTGGCCGTTTGCCCGCCCTCGCGTGATGCCCCGAAAGAGCATCGGGGCGACATCCTCCACCCACCCGACGGCCAGCGCGGCCCGATTGGGCGGCAAAATCTAATTTGAAATCGTCCGGAATCCGAATCGGTCTCAAGCGGTCACAATCACTTGCTGACGACAGCCAGATTGAATACGATGGCCTTATTCGGATTAAACTCTGCTATAATGTGACACCCGGAATTTGGAGCGAGAATGTCCAAAATCCTATATTGCCCCTTTGAAGCAATCAAGCTGGGTGAGCGCGCTCTTATCGAAGAAAAAGAGCATTCGGCGGGTGTACTAGCTTGCGCCGGTTCAGATAGGCGCACAGTATTTTGCATGCGGGTTTTAGATAACCCCACCCATGTGTACGCGCAATGCAATTTCAGACATTCGGTAGACGACCCCTCAACTGGGAAGATGTGCGGTCTTTTGAGTGATTTTCGCGAGAATTTTGGGATCCTAGTTGCTGGTCTGCGGATCCAGCGCGTTCTTTTTGATGATCCTGTTCTTTACCGGGATCTCATGTCGCCTGGGCTGAAGCGAATTGCTGAATTATTGGCACCTCGCGGAACAGACCGGATTGTCCCAGAACAGAAACCCAACAAAGGTCAGAATGGCTCTAGTGCTTCCCAATTAGAATCGGCAACTCCATTTATCCCGTCTTTCGCCACTTTGAGTCGACCGGGATTATTGGAGCGCCTGAAACAATTCTTCCGGGGCTAAGGTTGTCGATGCTTCACTCCGCAACACTACGCGTATCGCCGCCCGGAACGACGTTCTGGGGCACGGGATGGGCTATCGCCCCAAATTGGATCATTACCGCCGCACATTGTGTGCAGGGTTGCGCGCTCGCGGCACAGATTGACCTGTTTTCCGAATCTCGAATGTACGGTTTCCTGCGATGGTTAGATCCAAGTCTCGACGTCGCTTTGATCGAAGTTGCGACCGGTGTGTTTAGCACCAAACTCCAATTAGCTCAAACCCGCGATCAAATACATAGCGGGCAAGTTGGTTGGTCAGCATACGGTTACCCCGTAGGCAATCCGGAGGGTCTCTGGATAAGCGGATCTGTGGAGAGTTTTGCGGCGAGAGTCGGCGACGCCCCGGCGATTCAATTGACTTGTTTACAAGGCGGCGCCGACACCTCAGCCCTAAACGGAATGTCGGGCGCCGCCATCTGCATCAATGGATTTGCGGTGGGAGTTATACGTTCAGGGCCTCCAGCCCTACGTCAACGCGTGATATTTGCTACTCCCATTTCGCCGGTAGTTGCCGCGATCGCAAACTCACCCGTCACGAGTGAGGTTGGACCGCTCCAAGATTTGCCTGTATTAGCGCTTGATGGATATGACCGTTCATTGTCACAGTACCTTTCTAGCGTCCAAATGTTGGCCTCTAGATTGCCGCAGCGTGTTGTTGCCCGTACCGCTAATTCACTCAACGCTCGCCTATCGGAGGTTTACGTGGATCTTCGATTGCGTCCGGTGAATTTCAAGGGTAACGAACTAATCGCGGGCGAATCTTGTCTGGGAGATACAGACGAGATGGCTGGAGCCCTTGACGTACCAAGTGCCCTACATCAAGCGCTAGCTAGCGAGCAACCGCATATATTGCTATTCGGGGACCCTGGTAGCGGGAAGTCGACACTCCTTCGCCGAATGGCTTCCTTGGCATGGAATTCACCTCATGCCCTCGGTCTGGAACGGCCATACATTCCCATGCTTGTGCGGCTCGGAAGTCTATCAGAGAATATGGAAGGGGCTTTGAGCGACTGGCTTTGGGAAGGTCTATGCCGCGGAGCCGAAGTCAAGCCATCAACGCGACCACCGGATGGTTTTTTCACTGAATGGCCCGCCAGAACGGGCTTCAGATGGCTGTTGCTGTTTGACGCTTTCGACGAAGTTCCCGAAACATTGAGGCAACAGGTCAGCGATATTCTCTACACCGAGATTAGCCGACAAGAATGCCTGTGTGTAATCACGTCGCGACCTGCACAAGGCCCCGGAGATGACGTACTATTTCTATGCCCCGAATGCACCACCTACGAAATTCTCCCTCTAACGTCAACTCAGCAAACAGAACTGGCTGATCGCTGCTTGGGGCACCATGCAACGAGTTTTAAGTCTGATTTGGACGGGATTCGTCTCAACGCCTCTAAACGTACTCCGCTTTTCATAACAATCGCGGCGAGCGTATACGCCCAGGACGGATCGCTGCCGGGTAGTCGAATCGGACTTTACGAACGCCTTGTGGACAGTGCACTAAATGAAGCTCGCCATAAGGGTCTATTGCGGATGACAGGGCGTGCCGGCCAAATCGCGAGATTTCTTATCGAGCGCATAGCAATTCGAATGACAGAGTCGCAGGACTGTTCGATTACGTCGATTGTGAGTACGACAACTGATTATCTGCAGGAGGCCCTAAGTCTATCTCGGGATGAGGCACGCGCAATGGCAAGCGAGACGATCCCTGTTTTAGGAAGGCTATCGGGCGTCTTCTCATGCGATGAAGAAAGCGCACAGTGGTGGCATCCGACAATCAGAGAATACCTGGCTGCCTGTGAGATCGAACGAGACGGAGAACGTCATCGCCTCATAGATTTGATCGTTAATTGGGATCGAGAGCCTTGGAGTGGTGTCGCACTGTTCACATTGGCGATCATCGGTAAGCGAGGTGGAGATAGTGAACCGGTTAAGGATCTGATCTCGAACCTATTCGAAAGGGCATTGGACCGCGATGGTAGCAAGGAGAACGGGCGCACGGCACTATTTCTCTCCGCCGCGATGGCTGAAGGCGCGGTGCCGAACCGCCACCTCGAAGGATCACTCATCGGGTATTTGGCTGACTCCGCATCACTGGGAGGTAAACATGAACACTGCCGTCATGTATATGACGAGTTGGCAAACTCCGGTCGATCGCCGATTGATCTGCTCGGTAGATTATTGCCTCGTCGCGCAGCACTGAACGCGCTCTACTCGATAGTTGAAGATGAGTCAATGAGGCCATGGGCACGCAAGAACGCGCTAATCGCGTGCATTCGAGGCGGCGTTCAAGAGGAAGTGGTGGCGCGATTAAACTCTCGAAAGGGTGGACGTCGGCTCCTTGCGAGCGCGATCGAGGTGCTCGACCCGATACCACATCTCAACGAGCGGCACGGGCTGATTAGTTAGCGTCCCCATCGGAGTTGATGCGATCAACGTCCTCGCCCATAGCGCTATAATTGTTTAGCTCTCCTTGTTCCAAACAAGTTTGATCTTGAAGGTGCACTCGCTATCGGCGGACGCGATATATATACCGGCCTTCGCGCTGAATTTGAGTCCGAACTCGGCTTCCACAGTGTTGGCGAGCACCGGTTTGAGGGATTTAGCCAAGAGAGCAGCGATGTCCCCCGCCTGCTGGATGGCGGCTTCGAGGGTGATGTTTGCCTTAGCAACGATTTCACCTGGCGAAAACGCGCCCATTTCTCCGCTCACGTCGCCGCTTTCAGACTCAACTATCACAGCCTTGCTGTCGCTGGAAGGAACCTCGATCAACACTCGCATTGACCTAGTCTAAAGCATCTTGCCATGGATCGTTCGTCCAACGGAGGCCGGGGTATGAAAAGGTGGAGTGCCGGCTGAGAGAACGAATTCCGCGAGTCCCCGAGCCTCATTGAATGCTAGTGTCAAACTACTGCATATCCGCGATCTCAAACTGTGGGGCGCGGCCTTCCCGGTATCTCCCGCCTTGGCAGTACCCTGATTTGCCGGCGCTGCCGGCATCTGTTCCTTCGCTATCGCAGCCAAGGCAGCCAGCGCCACCTACATCGTTGCTCGCATTCCCAGGAGAACCTCTCGACAAGAACAGCTGTTGGGCGGCATCGGTCCACTCTGGGCACCGTTGCACCTGATCATGGACAAAGCTTACAAAGACGATGAAACCGACCATTTGGCACAGGATTTCGGCTTCATTTCGGCCGTTCCACCCAAAAGCAATCGCTTGGAATTTTGGGAGTATGACCGGGCCATTTACCGTAAGCGCAATGAAATCGAACGGCTTCCCCGACGACTCAAGGGCTACCGCCGCATGTTCGCCCGCCTTGAAAAGCTCGATCTTCTCTTTTTCGGATTTTTCACTTTCGCACTGATCGTCGAGGCCCTCAGATAGTGTTAATACGCCCTGATCATTTGTTCGCAACCGAAATGCTGCCTCCGCCTGAGCATTACAAGCCGATACCAAATCCTGTTACCTCAATCTCCGGCGCGGATGGCATGGATGGAGCATCCGTGCTTAGTGAAATTCCGACTTGCGGCAGTGCAACCTCAGCACCAGGAATGGCCTTTTCTACGGTAAGGTGGCGGCTGTCAGAGGTGTAGAGAGCAAGATCGCGGATCTGCGAAGAGAGACGTGCAAGCGTCGCCCGCTGCTCTGCAAGCTGAATAGCCTCGCCCGTGATCAGAACGCGGTCCACGGACGTACGAGGGATGCTTTCTACGGCGTATCCGTACTCGATGTGCTGGGCCCGACCGGAGTCCAACTTGACAGCTTTTCCGCTATCGAGACGTACCGAGAGCACATTGTCCTCCCCGACTCGCTCCACCGTAGCGAAATCGCCGGAACGGATAGAGGCTTCACGGTCGGATAGGGTGAACCGGATTTGCTCTCCCACAGCCAGGTCGCACCTCTGCTCTCGGTAGACGGTGCTCTGTCCGGTCTGTTTCTTCAGGAGCGCCGGGTTGTAGGAAACCTCGTTGCCGTCGCGGGTGGCAACGGTGAGAGTGTTCGCGCGGGCATCGACGGAGAGGACCGTGGCAGTGCTGTTGTCCGCGATGCCATGGTGCACAGGGCTTCCAACTTTGTAGTGAATCTCATCACCTGGCGCGTAGTTAGCGGCAAGGCGGGGATTGCCGAAGTGCCGCTCGACTAGAACGGGGACGGAGTGGCTTTCCTCTTCCAGCCGTCCTTGCTGACGCAGCTTGTCACGAACAAGCTGAGTCAACTCCCGCCGTTCGTCGCCATCGAGTGCAACGATGACCGCTCTATCTTCGAGGGCGGTGTATGCGAGAGAGACCGCCGCAAGGCGATCCTCGGAACTTGCGTACTCATGGATGCGGCCCTGGTTCTGGAGCTTTCCTATGCCGGCCGCGGGATCATTGGCGCGAAACGCCACAATCGCCTCTTGCACTTCGGTCGCGGAACTCGGTCGCCGGAAGTCCACGGCGGCAGTCTTCGAGATGTCGGTGGCCAGCCGCTGTCCGAGTGACTCGGCATCGTTGGTATAGATGCGCACATCGTCCGAAGCGCGTGAGACCGCGACGTAAGCGAGCCGGGTATTGATAAGACTGCGCGGACCTTCGGTATCGAAATGCGCGAGGACCCGGCCAGCAGTCAAGCCTTGAGAGCTATGAGACGTGACCGCGTAGCCGTGATCGACTTGGCGGAAGGCCGATGGATCGAACGTAATCGTGCGCTCTTTCCGGCCATCCATCCGCACTGTTATCTGGTCGTCTTTAATCTCCGTGATGGTGCCAAGGTCACGATTTGCGACGCCAAGCTCTTTATTCGGTGAGGTCGTTTGAATCCTGTCGCCGGTCGCGAACTCGCGCTCTAGTTCACGGAAGACATTGACGCCCCGCAACCGCCGCGGGTCATACGTGACTGTCGAACCATTCGCCAACTCCACCGTGAGGGTGTTGGCGCGCGCGTCGACGGCCCTCACGGTGGCAAAGCTGTCCCGCGCGATCTCTTCGGCCTTGCTGCCGGTCGTATACTGAAGCACATCGCCAGCGTTGTACCGTGCGGCCCAAGTGCGGTCGGCTCCGGTCATATCGGAGCGATGGGTGAGAGTGCGGAACGTCTGGCCATTCTCTGCCAATACGCCTTTCCGAAGCAGCTCGGCGCGGATAGCTTCAGTGATCTGCTGACGGCTCCGGTTATCGGGAGAGACAACGATAGTATTCTCAGGTTGTGCGGTGTAATCCATCGCAATCGCCCTGATGCGTTGCAGCCTGTCGGGGATCTCGCTGACTCTGCCCTGGCTGGCGAGGATGTCGATGCCTTGTTGGGTGTTGTTCTTCGCAAGCTGCTCAACCGCCTTCAGCAATTCAGGATCTTTCTGGCGCATGATCCGGTCGAGCTGCGATGTCCGCATCCCGGCGTCCCGCATCTGCTCGAAGGGTTTTCCGGCATCCACACCCTGATGCTGGCTGGTGTCTCCGATAATCAACACCCGGTCATCGGCCTTGAGCTTGTCCAGAAATGCCCGCATCTGCTTGGTGCTGGCCAGGCTCGATTCATCCAGCATATAAAGGTGGCGCGATTGCGGGTCGGCGCCGGGATGGTTTTCGCCACGGGCAAGGAAGCTCTGCAAGGTGTGCGCGTCGATCCCGGCCTCGCGGAGCTGAGCGGAGGCGCGGGAGGTCGGGGCAAAGCCTTCGATTGTGTAGCCGCTTATCTCGGCACCTTCGCGGATTGTGGCCAGCACGGTTGTCTTCCCGGTTCCTGCCCGCCCTTGCAGGCCGTGAATGCGGTCTGTCGAATTGAGGAATTCTTCGATGACGCGGCGCTGAGAGTCATTGAGAAATTCATGGGACTTTGCCTGCTCCTGCGCGTGCTCTGCGCTCATGATCGGCTCGACCGTATTCCGTCCAGAAAGAACATAAGCGACGTTGCCACGTTCTGCGGCGATGGTCTCCGGGGTGGTAAAGCTGCGTCCGGAGGCATACTTTGCCGCTTCCACAGGACGGAATTCGCCCCGTTCGCGCCGTGCCTCGAAGTCGGCACGCACCTCGGCATACGTCGTTTCCCCCATGCCGCGCCGCAGCGCATCGCGGAAAATAAGCCGCTCATCGGCAACGGCCTCCCGCTCGAAGATGCTATCGCGTGCATAGGTGACGGCCTCTCTAGCACGAAGAGTCTTGTCAGAACTGTGCTGCTGCACCCTGGCTCGCTCGCGGGCCCCCGTCACGGCCTGCCGCGGCTGGTCGCCATACTCAAAAGCCACTTTGCGATGAGCCTCAAATACCTGTTCACGGGTGAGCGTCTGCTTTTTTTCCCGCGTGGCATGGGCCGCGATCTGCGCAGCCTTTGGGCCGCTGACACCCTTCCTCTCCATCTCATCTTTGATCTGGTGCGAACGGAGGCTGGAGGCATCGAGGTATTCCTGCGAATAACCCTTGATCTCCGGTGCTCCACTCTTGCCCGTCTCGATCTCGTAACCAAGGCTGCGAAGCCGATACATCAATTCGGACTGATACACGGCAGTCGTAAACTGCTTGCTCTCAAAGAACGGCCGCTCCTGTAAGGCTCGCGTAGAGCCGTCTTCGCGCTCAGTAACATTGAAGATGATGGCGTGTGTGTGGAGCTGTGGCGCGGCGTAACCGTCCACGGGACGGGCGGTATCGTGTTCGAACTTCGCGGCGATGAACTTGCCGGTCGTCTCGGCGGGATGGTTCCCGCCGATGCGTGCTTGAGTGTATTTCTCCAACTCGGTCAGCACAACCGTGACGGCGGCGCTGTGCGCCTCGCGGATACGTTCATCGCCCCCCACCAACGCGGTCAGCGAAACGGACTTGGGTGCGGAAAACGTAGCATCCCAACCGGCGCGATGCTCCACGGCCTTAACCGTTCTGCCGCCGGCATTTTTGTATTCCACTGCAGTCCGATGCCGAACCATCTGCGCCTCTGTCCGTGGATGGCGGCCTTCCGAAAGGCGAGAGAACTCCAGGGCAGTCACTTCGCCGGAGAGTCCAAACGAGTCCGCCAGGCGCCCTTGCCACTCTCCCGTCACGGCATCACCCTGTCTGTAATAGCTCTGCGAGGCAGAGGTGTATTCCAGCTTGTGATAGGTCTGAGCCTGGCCGGAGCTGAGCGCTTTCGGAATCGTCATCATTGCTACGGCTCCCTGACGTATTCAGGACCATGGAGATATTCTTCGTCTCCAGTCTCAACGGGCATGGGCCGGTTTTCTTGGATGGCCGGTTCCGGTTCCGGCGTTTCTCGCTTCGGACACGGAATGGGATTTATTTCGAGAGCGAGAGGCGCATCGTTCGTCATCTGCTCAGCTGCGTCTGCGGCCTCCGGTCTTGACTGTTCTTCCGGTTCAACGGGTTTCGACCCGCGCGGTTCCAGCGTGTCGGGATCGAAGCTCAACCCACCATCGGCAGCCTCACGTGGGATGAAAGCCAGTGTCGGCGTCGGCAGGTCCAAATAGTCGAAAGCGAACCGCGCAACACTATTCCCCAACTTCAGGTAAGCATGCCGGTCGTCCAACCCCGTAATCTCCGAACCCATCACAAGCGGCTCGATCTGGCGTTCCACGGTGAAGTTTTTGCCGGAGCGCGTACCATCGAATTTTGTCTCTTTCAGCCGCTCGATCTCGACCTTGCCGATGGCTTCCGAAATCCACTCGGCTGCCTTCGGCTCGGCAGTTTTCATAAAGATTTTGGTGGCAGGCTGCGAAAGCATCACTTCGGCAAGATGCCCATAGGTAACCTCGAGCTGGGCCTTGCCCTGGAAGCCAAGCACAAGCGGGTTCTTGCTCTTCCTGTTTTCGGTGATGGCCGTATGGAGCTGTGGCAATCTCTGCAGACTCGCCAGCTCGTCGATCACAAACCAGACGGGTTTCTGTCCTGGCTGCGGGGCGCTCAGCAGGCGCATAACCAACAAGTCAATCCAGAGCGAGTGTAGTGGGCGCAGCGTGTCCCGTTCGGGCGGCCGCGACGTGATGAAGATCCAGCCGCTACGCATCTTCGACCAGCTACGGGCATTCCAGACGGGCCGGTTTTCATCTTTCTGCGGCAGGAGCCGGAAGCATTTGGCGACCAGGCCGAGAGAGGACAGTACGCCGGCGCGCTGCGGCCCCGCTTTCCTATCTATATAGAAGGCCATCTCGGTTCCCTGTACCCGCTTCAGTAGTTCCGTATCGCTCGCCATCCACTCGGCGAGCTGATGCGGCGTCGGCCCCAGCTTCAGCAGATGCGCGAATATCTGCGCGGGGGTCTCGTGGAAAAATTCGTCCAGCTTATCGGTCCTGGGCTGATAGAGCGATGCCGCGATGGCATCGGCCTCGGCGTTCGATTCGATTTCTTGCGCCGGTCCCCAATAAGGGCAACGGGCGTCCAGAGGATTCAACACGATGTCACCGCGTTTCACGTCGTAGAACCGCTGGATAAACTCGCAGGCTGGGTCATAGACAATGGCCGAATCTCCCCGTCCCCTGATCTGCCGCAGGCACTGCATAATGAGCTGCGTTTTCCCAACCCCGGTATCGCCCATGAGCTGAAGGTGCTGCGCTTCTTTCCGCAGGGGAATCCTCATCATCTTGCCGGATTCCGTCGTCTTGAAGCCGATGCCGTCACCCTTCTGCGTCCGGTTGAACTCCTTCGGCGTAAGCATAATCGGGCCACGCAGAACGCGGCCATACTTCATACTTTTGTACCGCTGAATGTCCCTCGGCACGGCAAACCAGAGCATCGCCACAAAGCAGACACCACCTTCGATGAGGCTGATGGTGAGGACGGACAGGAGACTCTTGCCGCCGAAGATCGCATAGCGAAGCCAGCGGTACACTGAAGCGTCCGCGAGCTTCTCGGCGGGCCCGCGAAAGGGAAAACTGTAACCTTGAGCCTGTGCCAGTTCGGACAACGCGAAGGGCGCCACCTTACCGCTCGGAAGGGTCATCTTGCCCGGCTCAAAATCCACCGGGAATGCGAGCCGGGGCCTGGCCTTCCGGCCGCCGAGATAGACAAGCCGGTACGTCCCGCGAATATGAATGGCGGCCCCAACCTCGGAGCGGATGTAGTCAGAGATGTACGCCTGCTGCAATGGTGGCAGAGAGAAGTGAAGCCGCTGCCACATGAAGATACAAGTGCAAAGGACCGCGGCTGCCAGGGCGGTATAGCTCATGATGGGCGCATGTGGCGGCCAGATGATCGACTCTTTTCTACCCCATTGGATTGCCATCTTCTCACTCCGTCCCGGTATCTTGCACATACTGCTGCATCACTTCCTGCGCCGCTCTATGCTTCTCTTTCCGCACCATCGTCATCGCCTCCGTGATCCACGCCGGCGATACCTTTTCCCCAAGAATGAGGGGCTTGATGAGATTCACCAGCAGCATCCGCGTGGCGACCAGTTCCGTGAAGAAAGCTGTATGGTTCGATCTTCCGGCTGCTTCGAGCAACACATCGCGCGACCATTCGCGCGGCGTCTTTCCTTCCGCTTCTGCCGCCTTCACGAGGACAGCAATCTCGGCACTCGTGAATCGAGTTGCAAAACTTTCGCTGCGTGGAGCGCGTCCGCGATGTGCTTTAATTCTGCTTTCAAAGTCGAGAGATTTGCTCACAGGTGCACCTCAAAGTGGGTAGGTTCCAGTTGGAACCACATTGGTTGCAATTGGAACCACGGCGCTCTTAAGCCGTCTGGTTTCTGAGTGGTTCCACCTGGAACCACTTTTCGAGCAAAACACCACCCTGGAAGGGATCAAGTGTCAAAAACCTTCCGGTGCGAAGCACCGTTGTGGTTCTGCCACAGATTCCGACGGAGGATCATGCTTTCGATCCCGCCACGGATGCCGCTAGAATGCTGCCGTTGGCAGCACCGTTTGAATGCTTCCTCGGAAGCTGCTCAACCGCATCATTGGTCGATGCCCGACGAATGCGCAATGTCGGCGTGATCTTCTGCGCTTCAGTCGTCTTCAGAAACTCCTGGAAGTCGCGGTCCTTGGCGAACACATAGGCAAGCGCTTGTTCCATGACTTCATCGGCCGAAGCATGGATGAAAGCGGCGTATTGATCGACCTGCATCGCGGTCGCATCAGTCAGTCGAATCGACGCGCTGACGAAGCGGGTTTGGACGACTTCAAGCAGGGGCATATCGGTTCTCCTTCAACTGTGGGATCAAGCTGTCTTGCGCTGGGTAATCATGCGTTGTGCCGTTGCCGCAATCTCCCGCGCACGGGCGCAGCAAAGTGCTGCGGGAATCTCGAAGCGGCGGCGAACTTCGAGCATGGTGATGACGTCGTCGATCCGGATGCCATCGGCGAGCCAAAGGCGAGCGGAGGCGACATCGACGGTGCGCTGGGCGTAGTAGAGTGGATCGGACTTATCGGAGCGGCGCCAGGCCAACTCCTGTGTGAGCTTTCCGGCGTCGTGTCCGTGCGAAAGCTCATTCAGAACCCAGGCCCAATCCTCTTCCGAATGAGAATGCTTCCGCGTCGGCGACTTCCGTGCGTTCGCGCGCAGCGGCAGCACAGAAGAGGCGGCGACGTTATCGAGCCGGAAGTCGGCGGGACCATAGGTCCGATCTGCCGGGTATTCGACTGTGACACGGTGCGCGGGAGAATACTTCCGGTTGAAGAAACCCGGCAGGCGTAGAACCCGGTTGCAGTCCGTGCAAGCCAGATCGCCGCCGAAGGCGATCGCGATCTGCTTGAGCGTCTGTTCCTGACGCTCGAAGTCGAAGCCGGCCACCCGCCAGAGCACTTGATATTTACCCAGCGATGTGGAGAGAATCGCGGTCGGCGTGGGGACCACATCCGACGCCCGCAGTGCAGCGAGACGGGCGTCGCCGTCCGTGTCGATGTCTATATATAGATGGCGGACGGAAGCGATGCTTTCCTTGGTGCGTTTACGGCTGCCGGGGCACAGCGGATTAGCGGAGACATAGATGTTCGCGCCAGCATCGTTTTCGTAGGCCAGCCATCGAAGATAACGCGGCGCGAGAACCTGTTCGAGCGTGACCACGCGCTGCTGCGGCCGGGGCGCGTCCTCGCGGCGTAGCAGCAACGCAATCGTTTCGCTGAACGCGAAACTACGGGTGAGAAAGTCGGCGGCGGCTTGATTCATCTGTTTACCTCGGAAAGAGCGCGATTCCACGAGCCATTACCAGCAGGAAAGCCCGGCGCTCACCGGGCTTTCGCTCTGGCGGGGACGAAGCCTCAAGCGGCCTCGTCCTCGGCGGGAATCTCTTGCTCGACCTCTTCCTCTGCGGCGGCCTTCTCCGCGCGGTCGAGTTTGAGGATTGAAGAAACCCGAATGCTGTCGGTGCGCACCGGCTTCTTCGCCTTCTTGGGCGTGTACTCGCTGTGGCGAATCTCGCCCTCGACCTGAACGTGCGCGCCCTTCTTGAGCGTGGCCGCAAACTCGCTGAACTTGCCGAACACGATGCAGCGATGCCATTCGGTATGCGAGACGTACTCGCCGGACTCTTTGTCCTTGTAGGAGGTCTTGGTGGCGAGCGAGAAGGTGGTGAACTTCTGGTCGTTCTTGCCGGTGCGGGCTTCGGCGTCACCGCCAAGATAGCCCATGAGAGTTGCGTGGTTCTGATACATTTCTGTGTCTCCGTTTTTGAATTCCCGATCTGCTCGGGTCACACCTGGCGAAGCCGTGCGAGTGGGCGCGACTCCCAAGGCCGAAGCTCTGCATTTACGGAGGGTCCGTCGCAGATGGAAACCGTAACCCGCAGGGTGCGGTAGCAAAGCAGAAGAGCAAGCCCGCCGCCGGGCGTCGCATAGGCCCCGAAGCAGTGACCGGGCAAGAGACGGAATTGAACGGGGGAGACACGCATTCGGACCATGCAACCCCTGCGCTCCTTGGCGATGCCACTTGCCGGCAAACCAGATCCGCCTCTCTCCCTGCCTGACCTCCCAATAAAGAGCCGCATCTCGCATTCGCAATCGCTCGTCTTCCGGCCGGCGCGGCCATGCCAAAATGCTCCTGTCAAGAGCGAATCTCCAATCGCCGCATCATGCCCAGGAAGGCTCTTCATGCCGGCCGCCTCCGATTCGGGTCTCGATCCTCAAATTCATGCCGCCTCCCGCGAGGAGGCGCGATAGATTTCCTCGGTCTCAAAGGACTGGTCCGCATGGCTGTAGCCCGACACCCGGATCAGCTCGCGTACCCGGCGCCGGCCCGCGTGATCGCGCTCGCAATATAAAACGAAATCAATCGCCTCCGCAGTCTCCGAACGGATGAAGGAATGGTTCAGATTTGGCCTGGCGCTCAGGGCCAACTCCGATAGGCGATTGAGGGCGTCCCACGCGCTCTTCGCGTGGATCGTCGAGAGCGTTCCCCCGTGGCCGGTATTCATGGCCTGCAGCAGGTCGTAGCCGCACTCGTCGCGTATTTCGCCCATGATGATGCGGTCGGGACGATGACGCAGTGCGGCGGCCACAAGCTGACTCGGAGTGACCGCAACCTGGCCGGGGATGGCATCGACAGCCTCCCACCGGACGGCGTTAGGATGGGCAATCTTCAACTCGGCGGGCTGCTCGATCACGATGAGCCGTTCGTGGAGCGGTACATGGTCGAGCAGGGCTTTCATCAAGGTCGTTTTCCCCGATGCCGTTCCGCCGCTGATGAGGCCATTTTTTCTTTCACCAATCAGGCGCACGACCGTATCCCGAACCTGCTCCGGCAGGCTGCCCGATTGGATCAATTCATCGGAGGTATACCAGCGGTTGAATTTGCGGATCGTAAGCGTCGGCCCACCGATGGATGACGGCGGGCCCACAACAGCCACGCGCGAGCCGTCCGGCAGGCGGGTATTGAGGATCGGATTCTGGCTTGTTAAATCCTGGCCGAGAATGCGTGCGACGCGCTCAATGGCCGCCTGCAACCGCTCATTGGTGTAGGGCACCGCCAGCGCAATATGTTCTACGATCCCGCCGCGGTCCGCATAGACGCCGGTGGCGCCGTTAATCATCAGGTCGGAGATGGACGGGTCCAAGAGAAGCTCGCGCAACTCCCCCGGAAAGAACGGCAGGATCAGCTCGTAGCTCACCGCGCCGCCCCCACTGTTGAACCCGGCGCAAGGGGATCTACCGAGACTTCGTTTTGGTGGAACTGGGTGATCGTGAGACCGAGCGGATTGATGGTCTCGAATTGCGGAAATATCTGCGCCTGCTTGCTCACCTGTGCCGGGTTTAGATAGTAGGTCACGCTCAGCATCCAATGCTCGGTGCGCGGCTGGCGGGAGTGATCGGGAGAATAGATTCTGTCGATGGCGACCAATGCCGTGCCGCGAGCGATCTTTCCGCCCTGAATCTTTTCGACGGACATGGAGGTAATCGTTACGTCCCGCACCTCCACATCACTTTGCTCGATCTGCCCGGCCATCACCTGCGAAACCAGATGATTCCGGTTGTCCTCGGCCATCAATTGCGTGGCAAGCGATTGCGACAGAAAGTAATAATTGAGCGGATACTTGGTGGCAATCGTGTCACGGTTGATGGTGTAGCGATAATTGGCCCAATCGGTGAGGTAGGTCCGCACCTCGCCCTCGCGGGGCGTGTAGTCGAGATCGCTATACTGAATAGCCTGGGCGCGGCCCATCTCGTCGATCCGGATATAGCGATTGACAAGGGGACGCCGGGCCAGGGACAAGTTGAGCCACATCGACCCGCACAACAGAACCGTTCCACACGCGAGGACGAGCCGGTATGCCTTGCGCTCGGCATAGTGCGAGGCATAGACCTCGTTGCCGATATGGTCCGTGAGCAATGCCTGCTCCGGCGTGAGGGATTCTTCAACGGGTGCTGTGCGCGTGGACATGGGGAGTGTGACTCCTTTCCGAGACGGCATGGAAGACGACATAGGCGTAGATCAGACCAGCGATCAATACTCCTACGAAGAACAGAATTACGACTGGCTTCCAAAACCGCCGAGCGGTCTTCGTTTTTCCGATCGCACTTCCTGCTCCGAGAGCAACTAGGAAATTCCACATTGTTAGGCACCTCCACTTTTCAGCGCAGCTAGGCTCCCCACAACACCCGGAGCTGCCGAAGTTAGTCCAGCAGCACCCCCAAAGATCGCTTGCGTCATGCTCGGAATAAAGAGCATGTTCACAATGAAGGCGATAAATACCATGATGCAGGGAATGAGGTTGGCGAGCCACATTTCTATCGAATAATTTCCATTGAACGTCTGTTGCAAAAACGCATTCATAAATCCGGCCCACACGAAGATAAAGGCCGCGGCAACGGCGCGGATCATGGCGAAGCCGATGAGCACATCGAGAAACTGAAAGAACTTGGCGCGAAAGGTCTGTGTCATCAGCAGAGGGATGAAAACGGGGCCGAACAGAGCGGTCACGCCATAGAGGATGAAGGCGCTGCAATTGATCACAAACAGAATTGCGGAAGCGATGCCGAGTAGTGCCTGGACGATGAAATAGCAGAGGATCTGGACCGGCGCCATCAGCGACGGCATCGCGGTGCTGTCGCCGGCCGTTTTGAGCAACTGGAGCAGTTGATTGAGCGAGTTCTGGTCGAAGGCGGCGACCATCGCCTGCGCGATGTAGGAAAAGAAATGGTTGATGCCGAAGCTCGCGCCGGGAAATGGGTTGACCCAGTAGTTTTCAAGCAGGCAGCAGACGATAAGCCGAAGCAGGAAATTGGTCAGATCGCCGGCCCGGACCGGATGCGTATGGAAGCGCAGCGTCATCCCCGACGTGTTCCAGTTGACGACCATGCTGATAAGCGCGAAGAGAGAGATGCAGCTCAGCTCCGTGAGGCCAAGCTGCGTCAGCGCCCCGCCGTTTTGCGTGGTGAGGTTGGTCAGATTGTTCGTGAACTGATAGAGCCAGTCCACACCGGAACTCGCGGTCGGTAATGCCTGCGCCAGCAGTGCAGGGGAAACCATATCGCATCTCTCTCGATCCCGTTCAAGGGATGTATTTCTGCCACACCTTGCCTTCATTCGCGGCGGCGGAGCTGCGCGTCTTCTTGTCCTGCTCCACCTGTTGCCGGAACCGCTCATACTCTCTCTGTTCCTGCAATGCCACCGCTTCCGCCGCTTCATGCCGCCGGTAGGCCAACGCACCGGCAATCGCCAGGAGCACGGCGAGGATGGCGAGCAGGATCTTCGTCTGGATCACTTTCAGCATCGCGCCCCCAGTCATGGCAAATAGCTGTCCCAGGTGTTACCCTCGTTGGCCGCGCTGGTGTCGTCAGCGGCCCGTTGCTGGGCGACGTATGCGGCAGTATTCAGGTCGAGCGCGGCGGCGTTGCGCTGCTCCATGTTCGAGACGGCCATCTCCGATGCAAGGCACGCTTGCAGGACGCCCTGCGACTGCATCTCGGACATTCTTTGCGCTTCGCCCGCATTCAGGAGATTCAGTTGTTCCACTTCGCTGTTCGTGGCGGTGCCGTCGTCAAGCTGTTCGGAGGCAAGGCTGCTGTTGGCTGCCGCATCCTGTGTCCTCGCACCGCGGTACTGGCCTACGGCGGTGAAGCAGTCCGGTGAAACCGAATCCGATGCCTCGATCATGGCAAGTTCCGAAAGCTGCGTGCTGCCCGGCGTCTGCCCGGCGAGATACGTTGTGGTGGTTCCATTGACGGGAACCGTCGCCGCCGTCCACGCCGTGCTCGATGCGGCAGGAGAGTTGGTATTGAGCGCCGTCGTCATGCCGTTGGTTTCGCCAAACATATTGCGGACGTTGGCGTTCTTCAGGGCCATCAGCGTGGTCTGCCACTGTTGCTTGAACGAGAAATGCTCGATGTTGTTCTTGAGCATGTTGTATTGCATCTCCAGCGTCGAAAGCTGCGAAACAAGGCTGGCGTAGCTGGTCGGGTCAAACACGATGTCGCCGATCCCGAACAGGGCAAAGCCCGGTGTTGCGGTTAACAGCAACACTGCGCCGCCTATCATCCATTTCCGACGCGTTTTGAGAGTGAATTTCATATCATTACCTCCTGCTTGCCGCGGGTTAGAGAGTGGGGTCCATGCGATGTTCCGCATAGGATGGAACGAGGATGTCGCGCCCCACATAGATACGGGCGCGCGAGCCTTCCTTGAGCGTGATAACCGGCAAACGGTCGAGAAAGTGGTTAAGCACCTGTTCGCCTTCGATGGCCGATTGCTCCGAGATGCCGTTGCGAATCTCCGTGGATGGGTCGAGAAGGGTGCCGTTGTTGCCGATCTGCGCCAGGCCGCCCAAGCCGCCCACAGCGGCAGCGGCAGCAAAAGCCTGGAAATAGCCGTGATTGACTTTGGTGGCGAGGCCGGTAGTCCCGATCTGATCCAGGCCAATGTATTTATCGAAGTCGAGCGAGAACCCGTCTGGACAGATGGCGCGGTGGAAGACCACAAAGAGCTTGCGCTGCTGCGCGTTGCCCGCGCTCCGCACTGTTCCAATGAGCCGTGTGCCTTGCGGCATCAAAAGCTGCTGATGGTCGTGGGAATAATAATCGGTCGTGAGCATGACCAGGACGGGACCGCTGAAGCCGCCGTCGATATGGTTGGTCACGACGCCCTCAAGGATCGTTCCCTCGAAGATGCGGTAGAGGCGGCCCTGGTAATGGTCGAAATTGTACGGAGCCATCGGATCGGCGTTATTGCCGGCGTCTGTTTGCTTTGAGACGGGCTGCGCGCTGGGCGGCTTTGCAGGATCTGCGCCGCCGGCTGCGTGAGCAACTGTCTCGTGCGCGGCTCCGCCTGTCGCTGCTGCAGGAGCCGCAGCCGTCGGGCGCTCGAAATCAATTGCTACTGTGTCGCTGTCAATGGCGTCCTGCCGTTGCTTCTGTTTCGCAAGCTCGCGCTGCTTGGCTTCTGCGCGCTCCTCGGAGCCGTCCGAAGTGAGGATGGGCGCATTGGGGCTCTCGCCATAGATCGCCGCGCGCTGCGCGGCGGTCATGGTGGGCGCGCTGGCTCCCTCCGGCCCCGGAATGCCCTCGTCCGCTTCAAGCTGCTGCATCGCAGCGTCTATCTCCTGCTGATGCTGCCGCTCCTGTGCATCGCGCTCCGCCTGCAACTGTTGCTGTGACTCGAAGCTGTTCACTTGCTGGGCGTTCGGTGCCGCCGGGCCCGTGATGGGCAGGCTGCTGGACGGGGCGGATTTCCCGTTTCCCCTCAGCAGGCTCGAAAGGTTGGCAATGCCGATGAGCGCCATGATGACCACCAGGGCAACGATGACCGGCATGGTCTTCCGCATGGGCGGCTTCGCTTCGGGCTGGCCGGGAACGGTTGCGGGCTGGTTTTCGTTTGGCTCCGCCATGGCTAATTCCCTCCATCCGTCCGGTGGAACTCCACCTTCTGTTTGCCGATGGAGAGATACCCGCGCTCCAACTCTTTCGGCACGGTATAGAGACCGTTTGAGAAATCGAAGTTGATGAGCGACGGCTTGCCGTCTTTTACCTCGTAGAGCGCGGGCGTTTCCTGAAACTCGCCGCGCAGGTAGGTGAATTTGTCGTCATGCCATATCTGGCGCAAGCCGATGGCGTCGCCCTTCGACTTGTCCCAGGTGAAATCAAAGCGCAGTGTGCCGGGATAGCGGCTGCGGTACTCCTCCTCTTTTGTCTGCTCCGTCTTCAGCGTGGCAGTCTCGGCTGTTTTCGCCGCCGCGATCTCCTGCTTGGCCTGGTCCAACTCCGAGGCGGGCACAAACACGGGCAACTCGATCAACTTCTCTTTTGCCGCTTTATCGCCCGGCTGGAGGAAGATTTTGGAATCAAAGCGGGGATCTCCGTCTCCGGAGACTTCCTCAAGCTCAAGGGTGTACTCGTTGCCGTGGTCGGAGATGATGTGAACGTCGGTCTCGCTGCCCGCCACCTTCGGCTTGATGCTGATAAAGCGGCTGGCAACGTGTCCGCCGTCGAAAACCCAGTCCACCGTGTCGCCGGCGAAGACATTCGCTACCTTCTCCTGCGGCGGGAGCACGATCAGCGTCGATTGCAGCAGCGCCGTGCGGACCACAGGGGGAGCGGCGGTGGCGGATACCACCACCGTTCGCGGCGCGCTCGGCTCAAGTTGTTTCGCGGCTGGCTGCGCATGAGCCGCGGAAGCGGCAGTAAACGCAAATCCAAGAGTCACGACTACCGGGATGAGTGGTTTCACGGTGCTGGTCCTTTCGGCTACGCGGATTCGCCCTGGGCAAAACGTGCAATGCCTTCGGTGAGTCCATATTTGGCAATCAGCTTCGACCGGAGCACCCGGTCTTTGGGCTTGGTGGAAAATGTGGCGTAGCTGCGGCTGTCGAGATTCAAAATGACAACCTTCGTCAGTCCGTCGCGCCGCATGTAGAGCGCCTCGCGGTCCTGCAAACTCTCGAACAGGGCGATTTGCTGTTCGTTCATCTTAAACAGCTCCGCGTATTTCCTGCGATTGAAGGTTGCGTCCTTCAAAAACAGGAACGACGTGCAGGAGTTCACGATGCTGTCGGCGTTTGCGCCCAGGTCATCGGCCGACTGCCCGATCATGGTTACGCCCCCAAGGTTCTTGCGAACCGTCTTGATGGAGGCGAGCGCGCCTTCAAGCAACTGTTTGTTCTTCATCGAAGAGAAAATCTCTTCGATCAGAATGTGCTTCGGCACCCCTAGATTGGCCGGGTCGTAGAGCACGTCATTGATGCGCCGGAGCAGCCACACCATCAGGGGTTCAATCAGGTCGGCGTACTGCTCGTTGTTCACGCCCTGAAAATCGAAACATTGCACACGGGAGAGCGAGAGACTGTCGGCCGCGTTGTCGAAGACGGCGTGATAGACGCCGGCGCCGACCCACTTCGATAGGTAACGATCGAGCTTCTTAGGCAGGAAAAGATTGGAGAGCCGCCGATTCTCCGGGTCGAGCAGGTACATATCCTGCACGGCCCTGTGGATCACTTCGTCGTCTTCCGGCTCCAGCTCCGCGCCGCCGTTGGTCAAGAGCAGTTTGATGAAGGAATACAGAAACTTGATATTGCTCTCGGTCGGTTCCAGCGCAAACGGGTTGACGCGCGGGCCGTCTTTGCCCACGCGGTCCACCTTGCCGCCATACAATTCCACGACGCTCTCATAGCTGCCGCCGATGTCGAAGATATAGGTAAAACCGCCGTACTTCTGTTCCAAAGCAACCAGGGTGTTCCCGTGCACCGACTTGCCCGATCCGGTTGGTCCGATGATGAGCATCACCCGCACGCCGTCCACATATACGTCCTGAAAGAACGGCGTCCGTGTGCGCGTTTCCAGGATGTTGAGGTATTCGGAATCCAGGTCCTCGGAGTGTGGGTGCCCGATGTGCGGAGCGAACACAGAGGAGAGGCGAGCGTGGTGCTCCTCCGAGAGCCACAGCGGGAAGACATTGAACTTGTGATTGCCGGGAAACATCGCGTAAAAAGCGGAGAGATTGCCAAGCGTCTCTTCCATCACCTGGGCGCGGGCATCGACGAAGACCCGATGCACCGCAGGTATAGTCTCCCGTAGCTGCTCCGGGCTGCGGGCAGCGAGCAGCAGGCGGAGGGAGTATTCCCCCTGGGTCTTCTTATCGAGCGAGCGGATAACTTCGCCGAGGTCATCGACCTGTGTGTTGGCGGCCCGTGCGCCCGCGCCGGTGTCAAACGACGCGAAATCACGTCCGCTCATCACCCGCGTCAGTACGCCCACTTTGAAGAACGAGATGAACTTTTCCTGCGCGTCGATCTCGCTGCGGGCTGAAGCGGTGGACTTCACGCGCCATGTCGAGCACAGTACGCTGTCCGAGTCGAGCGTCAACAGCCCGGAGAAGAGGCAGGGCCGCGATGCCTCCGGTGTGGCCTGGAGGCAAAACATCTGGACATAGCGTTTACCCACTCTCAAGTAATCGCTGTGCCATCGAACCGGGTTTTTCACAATCTGCCGGTCCACTCCTGTGTCGGCGCGCAGTTGGGTCTGTCCCGCCCATTGCTCAAGATTGAACAGGTAACTGAAGAACTGGAATGCTGCGTTCTTATCGAGCAGCCGCAAACCCAGCGAGTTGCCGAGATGGCCTTCCAGGATGGTTGCGGTCTTCTGGAGGCCGCCCAGCATCCGCGATGTTTCGGCGGCGTTTTCGGCTGGTTTGCGCTCGAACGCGTTCATCTTTGACGGCTCCAGCGTGAGGCACCAGTGGAGGTCCATGCGCCGGAATGCGGCGGTTTTCTCAAGAAAGGCCAGCCGGTCGTCCGCGAATACCTGCGTGACGGGATTGCTGTACCGGGCCTGCCGTGGAAGCTCGAACCCTGATAGGACACGGGTGTACTGATAGAGGCAGGAGCCTTCCGGCAGTCCGTGCAGTGCGCCTTCGATTGAACGCATCCGCGCGTCAAGCTCCTGGTCGGTCAATCCCTCTTCTTCGATGCCGGCGAGCGCAAACAGGCATCCGTAGCCGCCACCCTTGAGCGCAAAGATATTCGGTCCGACAAACCGCGCAATCGGCACGATGCTGCAGGCGGCTCCGGCCCTGGCGAACCACGGTGTATGCTTCAGTTCTTCAGTATTTGCGCGGGTCATAGTAAGACTTCTGGCTGAGGCTCAGGCCCCAGAGCTGGAACATCTTTGGGTGTTTGCGGACGATGAGCCATGCCCCGGTTGCAAGCGTCGGGAAGGCCATCATGGCCACCAGGCGAAATCCAGCGAGGAAAACCGTTACGCAGACGAATACGATCGCCATCCATGCTGTGAGATCGAGGCCGAGCTTGGCCCTCGGACGATTCAGCGCTTGATTGATCGGTAACGGTTCTCCCCGCCTGGACATGGCCGCCACCTACTGCATGGTTTGCCCGGTGAGCGAGCCAATCCATCCCGCGCCCCACCCGAGCACGCCTGCACCGAACAGCGCGCCGAACAGGCCGGGGATGGCATCCTGAAAGCGTCCGCTCATCATGCGGATTCCTGCGAAGATCAATCCGCCGAAACAGATGACGGCGCCCGCGTAGATGGCGAAGGTTTGGAACGTGCCCATGAGCGTTTGCGCCCCGGAGAAGTCCATCGTTCCCTGGGCGTGGGCAACGCCTCTGCTTACTCCGGCGAACATGAGCGCCGTCAGAGTCGGTCCCATGACGTGCGCCGCATGATGAAGTTTTTCTTTCGAAAAGAGTTGCGCCAATCGCTTGGCAAGGTGGGCTGTCTTGCGGAGAATAACGGAACTGCTGCTTTGAAACATCGGCACCTCCGACGGCGGTTTCTTGCCGTCCTGTGCCAAAAAGTAGCGCCGTTGTCTCGGTGAGTCCAAGACTTCGTGCCTATGGCGCTATAGGCGAAAACGATGGCCGAAGTTGAGTTTCGGATACTCAAAGACCAGAGGCTGTCGTGGCGCGGCGTGTCGTATTGCGCCACAGAGAGCCGGTCAGTGAACGACTCAGCAATTTCGCTTGAAGCCAGAATTCCCCCCGGCTAAATGGGCGTTTTCCGGGAGTAATATTTTTTCGACGTGAGCTTTCGTGTCTCCCCGGTCCCCAACTGCGAGGGACGGGGACCACCCGCCACCGGCCTAACTTTCGCGCATGGTGCCGAGCCAGCGCCAAGGGTCAGCTTGTTGGTTACTAGGCCGGGAGCGCCTTTTCTAACTCATCAAGGTTCTTCCATTGAATGACTCCTGGCGGGAGAGGCTTGGAATGATCGAGGAGAGCTTCCAGGAGTTGCCGTGCCTTGGCTTTGAGCGCGGCATCGTCCTTGATGGCAGCAACAGCCTTGTATGGTTTATTCGAAGTTGCAGCCGTCCCGAATATTGCCCCCTCGAAATCGGGCACCGCTGCGACGAGGCGCACGCGAGATGGGTCTGGGCAGGCATTGACTGTGTTGAGGATAGATTGGTTGGTGCCCCATGCTGAGTTCTTTTCTTCAGCCGCCGGTGACCTATCGCTATCGTGGAGAACCGCGTAGCCAGCGACGCCGAAGTGATTCAGAATTTTAATCAGCGAAATCAGAATCCCCTTGCCCCTAGCTCGAACTACATGCACGTCTTTGAATGTGTTGCGATCTTCTTCAATGAGCAAACGGAAAACGGAGTACTCTGTGTCCCCCTCCACGAGGATGGTGTGGCCGCCAAAGAAGAACTCTCCTACATAGGGGTCCCATACATTGAGAAGCTTCAGGTTCTTTTTATCGTCGTCGTCGAGTTTGACGCGATCAGGACGAAAGACTGTTGTTCCTTCAATCATCCCGGAGTCGGTCCGCTCGACACGAACGATAGTGGTGTTGTCGCGTGCAAGATCGATGAAAACAGGTGAGTGTGTCGTTACTATCACCTGCCAGTTATTACCAGGTTTGGCTAGGTCGTAGAGCACACGGCAAGCCTCGCGTATGGCGCTAGGATGGAGGCAGATTTCCGGCTCATCGATTAGCAGCACATTGGGGCGCGAGCTTTCGGCGCTTTCGGTCGTCTCTACTGCGGCCTTCTTTGCCGCTGCCTTGCTTGGTTTTGCTGCCGGAGCCTGTTCCCCCAAGAGCTTAAGCGCGGCCCACAGGAGTGTTCGCCGCGCGCCGCTCCCCTGTTTATCAATGGGAGCCATGTGACCATTTTCCGGACCCATCCGTAGTATCGGATTCGTAGCAAACAGATTCAGAGCCTTGTCCCCAACTTCTTCAGTCTTTGCCTCGAAGGAGACTTTGAAGCCCTTGAACACGTCGGTGATGATGTTAGATAGTTGGGTCTCTATATTTGTGATTGTGCTTTGTGTCTCGTTTAGAACGTCCTTTTGAACACCCGCGATGTATTGTTTGAGCTTCGTAAATGCGGAGATCGAAGAGTTGTCGCCGTCCGTGGCCTGTTTCGCTCTTTCAAGAAGAGCCTTCTTAAGCAGGTCGACGATCTTTTCGGCCTGCTTTTCAGGGCTTGCAAAGGCGTCGATGCGTTGTGGCTGTGGGCGTCGCACCTTTGCCACGTTAGGCGCTCCCCACGGGACATGCTCATCCCAATCGTTCGCGTTAAAGCGAAACCCCTGACGTTTTGGCTTGCCAGGTGCACTCCATATCCAGCGCTCCCGCACGTATTGTTGGTTAGTCTCTTCGTCCATGTGTAGCCAGTGATCCGCTGGCTTGTCTTCGTTCACATAAGTTTGCAGCTCGATCTCAGGGAATGCTTGAGAATCGATGATCTCGTTGGGAAAATCCTCGATAACTAAATCACCCTCGTTCGATCCATGGTTCATGACGACTTCATATGCGCGAAGAATTGTGCTCTTGCCCACGTTATTGGGGCCAACGAGAACCACAATGTCATTCAGCTCTATCTCTACAGGAGTGTTCCCGATGCACCGAAAATTCTTGATGATAAGCTTCTTCAGCTTCGAGGACTCTAGCGCGAGTTCCTGAGTGGCGGTGTCCGCTTCTTTAGCCTTTGCCATGATGCTTCTCCTGAAGGTGAGAGCCGGTGGAAGCATAGCACGTTCACCTGGTTCTCACATAGCCCGAAGCACTGCGGAGTAAAGGCGCGGTGCGGTCAGGATGACACCGGATGTATGCTGCGTGCTTTGGAGACAAGGCACCAGGGTATTAGTGCCCGTGTCGCCCAGTGTTCGCCGATCTGCGCGGGCCTCATCCTGGGCTGACGAGAATAGCGCGCTGCGCTCATTGACTTCGAATCGTAGCCCTAGCCGTGACGCAGACCGGGCTCAGGTGAGCAGTTCCAACTGAACTGGCCTTTGCGCTTTGTTGCGTTGTTCTGGCTTGCGAGGCCGCGGGTGTCCGGCCTTACGCAGATGTCGGGTGAGCAGTGGCACCGCCAGATGTTCTGCCCCGAAGTGATGAACGAACGCCGTATCCGCGGTCCAGGCGACGCCGGCGACGGCTCGTGTTGTCAGCGATGGCTCCAGTTTCGTTTGACCGTCGATCAGTGCCAGTCCGAAGCCCTTCCGCACCATCCATTGCACGTCTGCTGGCGTCGCCGCGGCGCAAGAAACTTGGGGCCGAACCCCGCAATCCGCAAGCATTTCCAATAGACGTTTGTGCGCGGAGGGATGGCTCTCAGGATCGCGGAACACTCTGAGCCGGTCGGCTATTTCCGCCGGACGAATCTCAGTGAGTTGCGCAAGAGCATCGTCCGCTCTCATGCAGACAACCAAGGGCGTGCTTCCAATCTGCAATGCAGCAAAGTCGTCTCCTTCCACGGGCATGGGAAGCAGCGCGCAATCCAACATTCTGCGTCTGAGCCGATCCGCTACTTGGGCAGGATCACCTCCCGCCAGATGCACGGGACAAGCAGGAAAGACGCTTTCGTAGAGCCGCTGAAATCCTTCAAGAACTGACGTGGGCACAAACGATGAAAAGCCGAGGCGCAGAGGCGGCACTTCGCCCTGGTGGATCGCACGGGCAGCCTTCACGGTTTCGTTGCGCGTGCGGACGGCTTCTTTGGCGTAGTTGACAAGAACCTGACCGGCCGGCGTGGGTTCCACACCGCTTCGGCCGCGCTCGAAGATCTCAATGCCGAGTCCCTCTTCTAGGTTCTTGATCTGCTCGCTGAGCGATGGTTGGGCGACGTACAGCTTCTCCGCGGCGCGCGTGAAATTACCAGTCTCGGCGATGGCAGCGATGTACTTCAGCAAACGGAACTCCAGCAGATCAGACATGCCTGTGTCCTCCGGGGAGGGAACCAGGGCAGAGAGTCAAAAGGGCCGTGCTGTGCTCCGTTCGTGAGTACGTGTCGATTTCAGGTTCCGCCGATGAACCATCAGCGTCAATAGGTCACCTTTTTGTGACCTGAGCGCGTTTCGCTCAAATCCGCCATCGGTTTCACCTATGGCGCCATAGGTGAGAAGTCTTGGACGAACCACATTGGGGTGGGCAAGGATGAGATTGATCGATAGTCACCCGGGAGGTTGTTATGGCCCTTCAAACGTCTCTCTCCATTTACGAAGTGCCCGATTCAAGCCCAATTCAAAATGGCGGACGCAACGGCAAGGTCCTGACCTTTGTTCCTGAGCAATTGCTCGAAACGCCGGAAGCCGCGTCTGCAATGAAGATTCATCCGAAAACTCTTCAGAAGATGGCTCGGAGACGAGAGATACGTGGCATTCGCGTCGGGAAGCATTGGCGCTTCCGAGCATCCGACATTCAGGACTGGATTGACCGCCAATAGCAGGTGTGGAAAACCAGCTATCGACCTCTGCCCAACGAAGCGGTAGGCTGAAGACAGCCATCCGTTTCCGCCTGGGACAGGAGAAATGATGTTCAGGCGAATACGGTATCAGCAAGGAAGCGTGCAACGCGAAAGGCGGCGAAGCGGCCCCGATGTTTGGGTGTTTCGATGGTGGGAAACAGGTACGGACGGTGCAAGCAAGCGCCGGAAGGCAATTTTGGGCACCGTCGTTTCACTTCCAACGGAAACCTTGGCTCTTCAAGCTTCCAGAGCATTGCGCATAGACGCAAACCAACAAACCCCTCAGCCTGAGGGCAAGCCGAGCACAATGACCGATCTTGTTGGTCATTACAGGTTGAAGGAGCTTTCCGGAGAGGTTCGTAGTCGGAAGGCGTTCTCGACGCGCTCAGGTTATGAATGCTACCTCAAGAACTGGATATTGCCGCGATGGGGCACTGTCCGGCTCGATCAGGTGAAACCAGTCGCTGTTGAGGAATGGCTGGATAGCATCAAGAGGGCACGAGCCACGCGGGCGAAGATTCGGAATTTGATGAGTGCGCTTTTTCATCATGCAATGCGCTACGAATGGGTGGAGCGAAATCCCATCAAGCTCGTTCGTCAAAGCGCCAAGCGTGAGCGCACTCCGGACGCTCTCGAACTGACCGAGATTCAGCTTCTGCTGAGCAAGCTCGACGTTCGAGAAAGAACGCTTGTATTGCTTGACGCGGCTACTGGACTGCGCGTGAGCGAACTTCTTGCGTTGCGTTGGGAAGACGTTGATTTCGATAATCTGGAGCTGCGTGTGACCCGATCGATCTGGCATCAGGTTGTGGGCGAGTGCAAAACGGAAGCATCAGCGAAGCCTGTTCCTCTGGACAGCTACATGGCCGAGGATCTCCTTCGCTGGCGCCGAGTCAGCCCCTATCCAATGAACAGCGATTGGGTCTTTGCAAGTCCGACCATGCATGGCAAGCAGCCGTACTGGCCGGACAACCTGATGAAGCGATACATCCGGCCGGTTGCGAGAGCAAACGGCATTTTCAAAAACGTCGGTTGGCACACTTTCCGTCATACCTTCGGCACCCTGTTGAAGGCAAACGGCGAGGATGTGAAGACTGTTCAGGAGCTCTTACGGCACGCGAATAGTCGGATCACTCTGGATGTGTACGTCCAGGCAGTAAACGCGACAAAACGCGATGCACAGAGCAAGGTTGTCAGGATGATGGTCCCGGCCGTGGGTCAGATGGGCAAGGACGAATACCCAAAAGTTTCCGCTTAGCGGGCTTATTGGACCCTTATCGGACCCGGATTTGCTGTCACTTTAGGTCGCCATTGATTCTAAGGCTTTTAGAATCAATGGCGGGGACGACGGGGCTCGAACCCGCGACCTCTGCCGTGACAGGGCAGCGCTCTAACCAAACTGAGCTACGTCCCCCTGCAATTTCAATCGCTTAGCGCGAATTGCAGAATTTACTGTCTTTGTTTACTGTCCACTTGTTCGCCTGATCCTATCGATTCCACTGGATCTATCTGAAAATCCGATCGGAACGGACAACATGGACAGCAAACCAACTTCCCTGCCCTCTGCCAAGCAAACGCAAACCACGAAGTTGTCACGACTTCGCTAAGAAAAATTGTACCAAAACAAACTCCAGCACGCTCGCCGACATGCAAAAGTTAACCATATCCTGCCCATCGCAACCGCGCCATCTCTTCTCTGGCAGCGGCAATCGCGCCCTCGAGATCGCAGGCCGGCACATCCTGCGGACGCTTGTCGTCAAGGAAACTGTTGAGCCCCGCGAACCAGGAGGCCGGTCCCCACCCATCCTTCGCGTTTCCGAAGATTCCCGGTAACTGCGCCATCTCTTTTCGCGGACAATGTATGCGCCCTCGAAGGAAATGAAGACCACCCGTATCCTTACTTTGGAATTGCGATGGGGAC
This sequence comes from Occallatibacter sp., assembly GCA_035508555.1. Classification (GTDB taxonomy): domain Bacteria; phylum Acidobacteriota; class Terriglobia; order Terriglobales; family Acidobacteriaceae; genus Telmatobacter. The sequence continues at coordinate 30,593 of DATJMU010000060.1, forward strand.
CTCGAGGGATCCGGTGTGCTCATTGGACAGGTCGAGGACGGCGAGGCGTAGAGAGCCGGTTCCGGCAGGCAGATCGAGGGCGAGGCGGGCGCGGACGCCGTAGTGAAGAGTGAAGGCGTATTGCTGGGGATTGAGGTTGAGCTGGAAGCTGCGGTCGTCGTAGTTGATGCGGTTGCCGCTGGGGTCGTAAGCCATCAGAACGAACTGCAGCGAGGCGCGGTGGTCGCCCTGGGGCATCTCAGGGAATGCGACCGTAGAGGGATCGACGGTGAAGTCGACCATATAGCGGTGCAGCGGGCCTTTGAGGCCGGCTACCATCTGTCCGATGGGGTCTTTTGACATTTTGACGGCGGCGAAGGCGGGGTCGGTGGAGGGCAGGACGCGGGCGGCGAAAAGGATCTGCGTGGAGCCGGGTGCGCCGTGGAGCAGGGCCGTCTGCAGGGGAGCGGCGGCGCCGGGAGTGTGGCTGGAGCGCTTGCTGGCGGGGTCGGCGTAGTAGCCCTTGCGATAGGAGAGATCGTAGCTGCCGCCGCCGACCTCGACCTTGACGCGGCGGTAGTGGCCGTCGAGCCGGCCGCGGGGGACGAAGCCCAGAGTGTAAAAGCTGTCGCCGTTGTCCACCGCTTCGGCCACGGCGTCTTTCAGGTCGTTGGTGTTATAGAAGGCGCGGCCGCCCGTTTGCCCGGCCACGATCTTCATCGCGTCGTGCTCCTCTTCATTCTGGGTAAGGAATTTTGTGTCGTCGGCGTTGATGTTGCCGCCCAGGCTGCGCGATGATCCTCGGCCGTGGCCGCTCGCGCCCATGGAGTTCTGCGAGGGCTGATAGGCAACGTCGAGAGTAGTCGAGGTCATCAGGCCGCGCGCATCGATGGGATAGACGGCCACGCGTGCGGCGGTGAGCAGGTCGTCGGTCTGGCGGATCTCGTCGGCGTAGCTCTCCGTGTTGCGGTAGCCCGTCTGACTGCTGTCGGGGTCAAGGGTGATGGGAAACGAGCCGGAGAACCAGATAAGGTTCTTGCGCCCCGAAATGCCGCCCAGGTAGCGGGCCAGTTCGTCGAACGCGTCGAGGGTCATGCGCACGCGCAGATCGGTTTGGAAGGTAGTCAGGTCGGCCTCGAACTGCTCGATGGACTCGATGGTGAACTCCGGCGGCGAGCCGGAGTCCTGTTCGAGGTGGGCCGCCTCTTGTTCAAGCTGCGTCTGCGCAGAGCTGTCCTGCGGCTCCTGGAGGACAGACTGCGACGAGGAGGTTTTCTTGCTCTTGAGGACCTCTGTCAGCCTGGCGGCGTCGGTCGTGAACCCCTCGACGAGCTGCAGGTGCGAGGCCAGCGTGAAGATGGCCAGCTCCGTGCCGGGCTTGATGCTGCTCAGGTACTGGATCATCTCCAGTCGCGCCTGCTGCTGGTCCTTCACCGGGGTGTTGAGGGCATCGAGCAGCAGCACGTTGGTCACGCCGGTGCTGGGATAGACAGGCAGATTGGTGAAGGTGTGGGGCGGGAGCGAGGCGATCTGGGCCTTCATCTCCGCGGCGAGTTGGGGCGCGACGCCGGGAGCGGGTACGTGGCGGTCGAAGGCGACGACGGGGCGTTCCTTGCCGTCTTCGAAGACGCGGAAGCGGTCGCGGTCGAGGCCGAGGACGGGGTTGCCATGGTCGGTGACGACCACATCGACGAGGACGAGGTTGGCGTTGGTCTGAAGGACGGCACCGGAGGACGGGGTGCTTGGGGCAGGAGCGGACTGGGCGGCCAGGGCAGGCGCTGGGTGGCGGAGTACGGCGGCGAAAAGAGCGACGAGCGAGAGTCCGGCGAGAACCAGGAGGCAACGGGTGCAAAGACGGAGCATGACAGGCGCCTTCTTTTCGAATGGACGGCGGAATGCGGCCGAAGCTGACTCTATCTTGCCCCCGGAGGGCGGGTTTGTGACTAGAAAAAGCGCTTGAGTTTGAGGATCTGGGACTCGAAGGCATACCAGAGGAGGGTGGCGGCGAGGGTGCTGGCGGCGAGGCGAAAGGCGACGATGGCGAGATTGCCGGCGGTGCCGTAGGGGTCCATGCGCAGGTCGAACCAGCCGAAGTAGATGAAGACCATGATGTGGGTCATGTAAAGGCCGTAGCTGATGCGGCCGTAGAAGGCAAGCGGGCCGCGGCGGAGGAGCGCGCTGAGAGGGTTGCGGGCGCCGGTCGAGGCGATCGATGCGAGCACGGCGCCGGCAAAGCCGACGGCAAGAGCGGAATCGAGAAAGGCGCCGGGGACGAAGGCGGCGGAGCCGATGCCGAGGACGAGGCCGGCGAGGCCAAGACGGAGCCAGGCGCGGCGGCTGAAGGCGAGGGTGTGAAGGCCCAGGGCGAGCAGGCTGCCCCAGGCGATGCCGTCGAGATGGATGAGGGTGTGGGTGGGGGTGATCCAGTGAAAGTTGGCGCGGCGGCATAGCGGCGATGCGACGAGAATGGCGCCGAGGATGAGGGCGAGGGTGCGCGGGCGGCGGAAGATGCGGACGATGGGAGCCCAGAGGAGGTAGTACTGCTCCTCGATGGCCAGTGACCAGGTGGGTCCGAGGGCGGGCGGCAGCGCGAGATGGAAGAGATTTTGCGCGAAGAAGATGTAGGCGAGCCAGGGGGCGGTGCGGACAGCCTGCCAGAAGGGAGGGCCGACGAACCAGCCGGAATCAATGTAGACGATGAGGAGGACGAGGACGTAGACCGGCCAGATGCGCAGGACGCGGCGCATATAAAAGTTGCGGAAGTAGCGGGGTTTGGTGCGGGATTCGAGGAGGATGGAGGTGATGAGGAAGCCGGAGAGGACGAAGAAGAGGTTGACGCCGGCCCATCCCCAGAGGGCGGGAGCGTAGAGCCAGGTGCCAGCGAGGCGGGGCTTGCAGTGATAGAGAACGACGGCCAGCACGGCCAGGCCGCGCAGGCCCTGGAGCTCGGGGATGTAGTGGGGGAGCCAGGTTGGGCGCTGGATGGGCAATTGAGAGCTCGACGAAGCGACGCCACAGATCTCTATCCTGCGGCGAGTTGCCGCGCGCGCTCGGTAGCGCGCATGACGGCTTTGATGAGGGTGACGCGGAGGCCGCCTTCCTCGAGCTCCAAGATGCCGTCGATGGTGCAGCCGGCAGGGGTGGTGACGGCGTCTTTGAGCAGGGCGGGGTGGTAGCCGGTTTCGAGGACCATTTTGGCGGCGCCGAAGGCGGTTTGAGCGGCGAGCTGCGTGGCGGTGTCGCGGGGCAGGCCGACTTTGACGCCGGCTTCGGCGAGGGCTTCGAGGATGATGTAGATGTAGGCGGGGCCAGAGGCGGAGAGGCCGGTGACGGCGTCCATGTGCTTTTCGTCGACGACGACGGTGCGGCCGACGGTCTCGAAGATACGCTGGGCGAGCTCCATCTGGGCTTCAGAGACGAAGCGGCCGCGGCAGAGGCCGGCGGCGCCGGCGCCGAGGGCCGAGGGGGTGTTGGGCATGGCGCGGATGACGGCGATCTCCATGCCGGCGGCGTCCTCAATGGCGCGGGTCTTGACCGAGGCGGCGAAGGAGACGAGGGTCTTGGCCGGAGTAAGGGCCGGCTTGATCTCGGCGATGAGATCGGGGACCTGGAAGGGCTTGACGCCGATGAGGATGAGGTCGGACTGGCGCGCGGCTTCGAGGTTGTTGGTGCTCACGTCCACGCCCCACTGGGTGCTGAGGGCGAGGGCTCGCTCGGGGTGGGCCACGGTGGCGTGAATCTGGGAGGCGGCGAAGAGGTTCTGCTTGAGGAAGGCCTGAAGCAGGATGCCGCCCATTTTGCCGGCGCCGAGGACGGCGGCGCGGACCTGGGGGAGTTGGGCCGGAGTTTCGGCGGTCTCGATTTCGGCGGCCGTTGGGGCGATTTCGGTCATTTTTGCGTATTTCTCCTGCGGCTCGTGGTACGAGCCAATCACGAATCCCAAATCACGAATTAAGGATACGCGCCTGACCTCGCGAAAGGCTCAGCGGCTGAGAAGCGTCTCGTTGGCGATGAAGTCCTTCATGGCGGCGGTGAAGTTGGGCCCGATGTCGGCTGAGGGCCAGTCGGAGCTCCAGACGAGATAGCCGCCGGGGATAGTGAGGTACTTGATGCGCGCCGCGATGGAGGCGGTGACGGAGATGGCCCAGGCGTTGGACTCGAGGAGATAGAGGGGCGCGCCGGCGTCGTTGGCCGGAGGGTCGCGCAGCTCGGAGATGTGCTGGCCCATGTGGATGAGGGCGATGACCTCCGCCATCCCCTGGAGGTGGCTGCCGTTCAAGGTGCAGTTGTAGAGAACGCCGTCGGGCGAGTCCTTGTCGCCGAGCTGGTCTTCCGCGGGCGAAACCTCGTTGGGGTCTTTGAAGCCGAGGATCACGCCGTTCTCCTGGCCCTTTGGCGGGAAGGCTTCGGAGGCCTTCTGGGCCTGCGCGCCGGAGGGCGAGCCGCCGAGTGCGGCGCCCAGCTTGTGAAGGATATCGAGGGGATCGATGTAGCCGGTAGCCTGGCTGGGGGCCGGGGCGTCGCCTTTAACGAGGGCGTCGGCCTTGGAGTAGTCGACGGGCTTGGGCTCGACGTCGGAGACGGACTGGAGGACGAGGCGGGCGGGATAGGCGTTGAGGTTGCCGAAGCCGCCGAAGCCGGTGATCTTGCCGGAGGCGTCGCGCTGAAGGGTGGCGTCCGCAACACTGTCGATGCGGCCGACGAGGGTGGCGCTGACCATGTTTTTGGCGCAGCCCAGGCAGATGCCATCGCCGTGAGTGTGCTGCTGCGAGAGGAGCGAATCGAACTTCTTGAACTCCTTGTCCTTCTGGAGGGTGACGGGGGTGCGCGTGACGGGCGTGAATTTGCCGGCGAAGTTGTGAGCGGGCTGGAGCTCGAGAACAGCGTCCGGGCCGGACTTGGCCCGGGTGCCCTCGGGGTACGCGAGCCAGAGCCCGTTGACCTGGAAGCCGCAGTCGTCGCCGCGGACGATGAACTGGTCAAAGCCGACGGAGACGGTTGCCTTGAGGCGAACCATCTTGCCGTTGAAGGAGGCGGGGTTCTTGACGATGCTGCAAACATCGGTGTCAACGACCTGGGCCCGGGCGTGCGCGGCGCAGAGGGCGGCGCAGGCGAAGAACGCAAAGACGAGAAGGCGTTTCATCGAGGTTTCTCCGGCCGCTGCGCAAGGGGCAGCGGCGTTCAGAAGATGGGGCGGAGGTGAGGCCGCCGCTGTTGGGAACTGGTCAGGATACCACGCGGCCACGGCGCGCATGGCGCGTTTCAATCATTGGAAGCGGAAGCCGGCGCGGGCGGCTGCTGGCTCAGGATCCAGCCGAGGACGCGGCGGTCGAGGACGCCGAGAGGCAAGGGGCCGGCGTCGAGGATCTCGTCGTGGAAGGCGCGCAAGTCGAACTTGGAACCGAGGTCTTTCTCGGCCGTCTCGCGCAGGCCGAGGATGTTGAGTTCGCCAACCTTGTAGGCGAGGGCCTGGGCGGGCCAGGCGATGTAGCGGTCGACTTCGGCCTGAACGTCGGCGTCGGCGATGTCGGAGTGGTCGTGGAAGTAGTCGACCATCTGCTGGCGGGTCCAGCCCTCGCTGTGGACGCCGGTGTCGACGACGAGGCGGATGGCGCGCCAGATGTCGCCTTCGAGGCGGCCGTAGTCGGAGTAGGGGTCCTGGTAAAAGCCGGCGTCTTCGCCGAGCTGCTCGGCGTAAAGGCCCCAGCCCTCGGTGTAGGCGGTGTAGTGCAGGTAGCGACGGAAGGCGGGCAGGCCGGGGATCTCCTGCGCGATGGAGATCTGGAGGTGGTGGCCGGGAATGCCCTCGTGGTAGGCGATGTCTTCGACCTCATAGAGATTGCGCTGGGTGGCGTCGTAGGTGTTGATGAAGAGGCGGCCCGGACGGCTGCCATCGGGCGTGCCGGCCTGGTAGTAGGCGGGCGGGGCGGATTTGGCGAGGTAGTCGGGAACGGGGACGACTTCAAAAGGGGCCTTGGGGAGCACGCCGAAGAGCGAGGGGAGCCTGGCCTGCATAGCGCTGAGGTAGCCTTTGTAATCGTCGAGGAGGGCCTGGGCCGATGTGGGGTGGAGTTTGGGATTGCTCTTGAGGCTGGCGCGGAAGCTTTTGAGATCGGAGAAGCCGAGCTTCCGGGCGATGACGAGCATCGCAGCCTCGTCCTTCTGTACTTCTTCAAGGCCGAGCTGATGAATCTGGTCGGGAGTGAGGTCGCTGGTGGTGACGCGCTGGATGAGGAACCGGTAGTAGGCGGCGCCGTCGGGCAGGGCGGAGATGCCGGGCTGGTCGCGGCCGGCGGGGATGTAGGCCACCTTGAGGAAGCGGGCGAACTGCTTGTAGGCGGGCAGATCTTCCTTCTCGATGGCGGCGAGCATCTCGGTCTTGATGCGGGTTTGCTCGGCGGCCGGAATGGATGCGGGAAACTTCTTGAGCGGAAGGGCGAGAGGCGACTCCTCGGGCTTTTGATTGGCAAGCTGATCGACTTCGTCGAGGGCTTCCTGGAGGATGAATTGGGGCGGGACGCGGTGGTCGTCCATGCCGATGGACATGTTGGTGGTGACCTGGCGGAAGGCGCGGGGAATGGCGTGGAGGCGCGCGATCCAGTCGTCGTAGTCCTTGACGGTGGTGAAGCTGAGCTGGGCCACGAGCTGCGGATAGGTTGCGTAGATGCCGTCCATCTGGTTGACGGGCATCTCCCACTCTTTGAAGCCGGCGGCTTGGGCGTCCTCCTCGAATTTTTGCATCAGCAGTTGCTGGCTGATCCTTTCCTGCTCGGTGAAGCCGGTGGGATCGATGGCGGCGAGCTTGAGCAGGAAGTCCTGCTCGCGGGCCAGCCAGTCGTTATAGGCCTGGACGGAATAATCGCTGATCTGGTCGTTGTAGCGCTTGTCGCCGATGGTGGAGGCGAACTCGGGATAGTGCACGAGGTAGGCCTGCCAGTAGTCGTTGAAGAGGTCGTTGAGAGCCTTGCGGCGGACTTCGACCGGGGCTAGTTCAGTGGGCGCGGACGGCCCAGTTTGCGGGGCGGCGGGCGCCTGTGCGCGAGTCGCGGGGGGCGCGTTCAGAAAAAGCAGAAAGAGCGATACGCCGAGTGCCGGAAGGTAGAACGGTTTCAACAGAGCGGGTCCTTTGTGGTGAGATGGCGATTAGATCGAGTGTAGAGCAGTCGGTGCGCGTGAGTATTTGACTGGCGTGGAAGTCAAGCGGTATCGCCGTAGACGCACACGCCGGCTGCTATTGGCCCCGCCGCCAGCGGACGGTCAAATATAGCCACTTCGGCCGAGCGGCGCTGGGCCAGCTCAAGATAGGTGGCATCGTAAGTGGCGAGCCCATAGGTTTGGATGAAACCGCGTACTTCCCTCAGGAAAACAGCAGGTGAGGTTGCATCGCAGGCGATTCGCCATATTGATAGACTGAAGAGGAATTTCGCGGATTCCTGAGCCGTCAAGCGACCCCCAGGCCGGAGAAACACTCTGAAGTCTTTCGCGTGCCCATCAGTCGCGCCCGTACGCCGGAAGACAATGATTGCCTTCAGGAATGAACGCCCGACCTGCAACACAACGGCGCTGGTCAGTCGCGCGCTTGTCGCATTCGCAACGTCGCGCCGGCCTGCAGTTTCATCAGACTTGGCGCGATCTTTGCATCTGCAAATCCGGCCGTGGGGATTAAGGTGCGACTGGATCGGGAGCTGCGATCACGCCATCCCAGATCCCGAAATCGGGACCTGGGACACAGACCTCTTGTTTTTCCCGCTCCGTGAGTAACCATTTGCCAGGTTCATCTTCGAGACGCCGTACCCGCACATCCCGAGACGGAAGAACCGCCCGGCAACTGACTTTAGAACAGCAATCTCATCTCGGAGATCAGGTTGTGGTTATAGGTGTGGAAGCCCGAGGTGGCAATCTGCATGCCACTATCAATGATAAAGAAGGGATGAGTCGGCTTCCAGTCACGGTTCCGCACTACGTAGAACGCACCCGGCAGAATGAAGTTTTGCATCTGGCCGTCGTGGCTTCCCGCAAAGTAGAAGGTGGCATTGTCCTCTACTTCAAACCATACCTGCCGGGCTGCATGCATCTGCAGCAATGCGTTCGACACAATGGTGCGGCCCTGGGCTGCGATCTTGCCCGTGGGCATGGTTCCGCCCAGCGAGGCAAGAGCGTCAAAACGATGGAAGAAAGCGTATCCTCCCGCCAGCGTGGGCGAGTAAACGTCGGTCCTTGCGCCGTTTTCAGCGCTGCCTGTCGCAAAGCTATGGCTGAGCATCGCGGCCACAGCGAAGTTACCATGTTGCGCATCGCCTGAAGCTATGCGGTACTTGACCAGCGCTGACGTGTCGCCAAATCCGTCTGTGGCGGTGCTGTTGTGCTGGATGTAGGGCGGAGGCACGAAGTCAAACTCAAACCGGTCGCCGGAGATGATCCCGCCCCCGCGTGCGTTGCCATAATTCACCGTCTCAGTTCCCGTGGCCGTGTATTCCTTTGAGAAGGACGCGCGCGCATACTGCAGTAACCGTGGATCGGCGCCCACAATCGGCGTGATGAATGCCGGCTGTATCTTGGACATCGCTGCGTTGTGGCTGGTGAATCGTTCGATGAACGACTGTTGGGCATCTGCGGGACCTGCTCCCGCGAGAAGAATCGCCATCAATGCCTGAAGTGAAATCGACACGAGCTTTCGCATGTCTGTATCCCTTTCCCAAATGAATCCCGTTCGCGTCTTCGCACTTCACGCAACAGTTGCACGTGACGGAAAGCTGGGGGTCCACCCCACACCGCGGCTGGACACGAATACCTGGTATTTCGGCCACCATCGCCGCGGCATTAGTAGAGCTGGGTCTTTTTCACCTTGCCTTGGGCAATAAAGTAACTAGGGCCTGTTAACACTACCAGGGCGGATGGCCCCTGGTAGTGTTAACAGGCCCTAATTACTCGCGGCTCTTTGCGATCGCAACGCTGCTCATCGGCGCGCCAGAAACAGCCGCCTTCAAGCGTCGGCGAACGTTTTCATTTATTTACGGCGGATTTTGAAAGGCCGTGTGCGCAGAATGCCGGGCAGGCCGCATCTCTGATGTTCATGTTGACCTTGCGCCGGCGCCCCTTGAATACACCCGTTGCCAGTCCGTGATGGGTGCATTGGAATCGTGCACATGCGGGCCCAGATGACTGAATGTAGCTGGAGAGAACCGAAGGCTCGCGGCTATGAAATGGGTAAAGTCTTGACGGTTATGTCCGATGACGGATTGAGAGTCAGCTTCAATTTGTTTGCGCAGAGCGACCGTAGCTGAAAGGAAGCCGCTACCATGCCATGGTTTCGCGATCTCAGCATTTCGAAGAAGTTTCTCTATACCTTTGCTGCGAACTGCATTTTGTGTGCGTTGCTTGGTGGCACGGCCATCTTCGGCTTGGTCAAGGTCAACTCGGCCATTAACCGCGTCGTGCTCGACTCGATGCCCTCGATGAAGGCACTGGGGAATATCCGCTACGATCTGGCCACGGTTCGCCGGACGGATACGCTGCTGCTGGTGTGCGATACAGACTGGTGTACGGCGCACTACGAGCAAAAGAGAGCCGCTGCCCTTACCGAGTTCAAAGGTGAGATAGCGCGGTACGGGGGACTGGTGAATCTCCCCGGGGAACAGCAGCTCTCCGACTCTATCAAAGAAAGCGCAGCCGCTTACATTGAAGCGAGCGAGGACGGGAACCGCTACGTCCAGAGCGGCCAGCGCAACCAGGCCGTACGGGTCCTGATGGAGAAAAGGAACCTCGACGTTTACAACGCGCTCATTGACGCCGTGCAGAAAGATATCGATCTGAACGAACGGGCAGGCGCCGACCAGGGGCAGCGGGCCGTGCAGTCGGGACGCATGCTTCTGACCGTCATCTGCATCCTGATGGCGATTGCCGTGGCTTTGTGCGCGATTATCGGAACCATTCTGACCCGTATGATTGCGCCGCCGTTGCGCGCCGCAACGACGGCCCTGGAACAGCTGGCCGACAAGGACTTGACCGCCAGCGTGGAGGAAGGCGGGAAGGACGAAATCGGCCGCCTCTCGGCCGCCCTTAACCGCAGCGTCGGCTCAATGCGTTCCGTGCTGGAGACGATTACGCGCAGCGCGGATACGCTCGCCACTGCCGCCGGCGGACTGAGCGAACGGAGCACCGAGGGCAGCGACATCGCTCAGTCGCAGTCCTCAAAGACATCTCAGATTGCCGCCGCCGCGCACGAGATGACGGCCACGATCGGCGAGATCAGTCAGAATGCGGAGTCCGCTGCCGATGCGAGCCGCAAATCCGCCGAAGCTGCAAGGCTGGGGGGTGCAGTGATGCAGGCAGCCAGCGCCATCATGGAGAGAATCGGCTCAGCGACTGCCTCCGTGGCCGAGCGTATGCATTCTCTCAGCCTGCGTTCTCAGGAAATTGGCCGCGTTGTAACTGTGATCCAGGAGATCAGCGAACAGACCAACCTGCTGGCGTTGAACGCCGCGATCGAAGCTGCGCGCGCAGGCGAACATGGACGCGGGTTCGCGGTGGTGGCAGGCGAGGTTCGGCGACTTGCCGAACGCACGAAGCGCGCCACCGAAGAGATTGCCGCCACCATCGGCAGCATTCAAGCGGAGACCAGTTCGACGGCCGACGTTATGGAGAACGGCCGCGTTGACGTCGAGACCGGAGTGCAGGAGACAACTCGCGCTCACGCCAGCCTTGAAGCCATCATCACGGCCACAAAAGACGTGGAGCAGATGATCAACCTGATCGCCACGGCAGCCCAAGAGCAGACCTCGGCATCCGCGGAGATCTCGGAGTCTGCCAACCAAATCTCGCAGCTCGCGACCAAAAACTCTACTTACGCCTCAGAAGCAGTTGTAGCGTGCCGTAACCTCTCCAGCCTGTCTGCCGAATTGGAACGTGTTACACGCCAGTTCAGGCTGGACAATGGGCAAAATCAACGCCCGAAGCCGAGCAGGAGGCCGGAGGCGTGGGCTGCTCGCGCCGCGGAACAGATGGTATAGCGTCCCGTCTCTCGATGTGAAGTTTCAATAGGTTGTTGTCCATTCGGTCGAGAACTGGGAAGCTGATGTTGTCGAAGCAAGAGCTCCGCGATCCAGCGCCAGTGCCGCGCCAGCGACCGCACCCCCAATCAACTGTCTTCGTATCAGCATCGCAGCTTCTCCAGTCCGTCTCAGCGGGAACATCGATCTTATCGCGCCGCAACGGCTATTCTCACTGCACCTGCGCCGCCGGAAGCCGAAGGCGTTCGCGCAGGCGATATTGCCGTCCCGCGGCAAAAAGAGCCAGCGCTCCGATCATGGGCATGATTGCTACCAGCACGAAGACCGGGGTGTAAGAAATTCGATCGACAAGCAGCCCGGTCAAAAGTGGAAACAGCATTCCGCTTAGCCCACCCGCGACCCCCGTCAGGCCCGTGGCACGTCCCACCTGCTCATCGGGGAAAAGGTCGGTGACGGCGGCGAACATATGTGCGGAGATGAAATTGTCTGCGGCGATCGCAATGGAAATCACAGTGAGGGCGGCGCCGATTCCGTGCATATAGGGCACCACAACGCTCACTCCGCAAATCAGAGCGCTTCCATACATGGAAATCCGGCGGGTGTTCCGCACGGAGAATCCTCGCCGCAGCAATGCTCCCGCGAACCATCCGCCCAGCACGCCGCCAACATCTCCCATGAGGAACGGGATCCATCCCAACAATCCGATCTCCGTCATCGTCATGTGCCGCGCACTGAAGAGGTAGCTGGGCGTCCAGTACCAGTAAAACTGCATCACCGGCCCGACAAAGAACCGGCACAGCATCACCGCCCATGACGAAGAGTTTCCCAGCATCTGCCGGATCGAGACGCGGGGTGAGGTCGCATCCGTGCTCGCCTTCGGCTCCTGTTTGTAAAGAAACCACCAAAGCGGGATCCAGAGAAACCCTGCTGCCGTCGGCGCCAGGAACGCGATGCGGAAGCCGTAGTGCTGCAGCAGATAAACGATCACCGGCGGCGCCAGGGTTGCTCCAATCACGCTGCCGCCGTTAAAGATGCCGATGGCCAGCGTCCGGTCTTTCTTTTCGAAGAGCCGCGTGATGGTCTTGATTCCGCCTGAGTAGGCTCCGCATTCACCGGAGCCCTTCCACAATTGCGAAAGACCAAGCTGCATGCCCGAACCTGCCAGTGCAAGCGAGCCGGTGGCAGCCGACCACCAGAACACCGCCAGGGAGAGCCCCAGCCGCGCCCCCAGCCAGTCCATCAGCATGCCCATGGGAAACTCGCCCGACATCATCCCCAGGCCCAGTGCCGATACGATGCGTCCGTATTGTTCGTTGGAGAGATGGAAGACGGTGCGCAGCACCGGCGCCATGACGGAAAGGGCCTGACGCGCAATGAACAGGATTACGGTGAGAGCGAACAGCAAGCTCAGGATCAGCCACGGCTGGCGCCTGCCAATTGCCTCCGGCACGCTTCCCTTCTCCGTCCGGCGTGTTTTGCCCGCCTGCAGCACCGGTCCTCCAGCAATCTGTTCCCGCGGTTTGCCGGATCGTTGGTTTCTCATGGCAGGCCACTGCTGCCGGGCGCCCCGGAGCCTTCGAGCCCACACTAGGCCCTCATGCTGCGCGCCTCGTACCACGGTCGCGCAAACTCCAAAACCCTATTGATGTCTTTTACATTTTGCAGACCGGTGGTATTCAGCCACTCTTCGAGCGCAGCCACGCCATCGCGCGCGTAGATTGGAACACCCGCCTGCCAGGTGGCTCGGCCGGCCAGCACGCCGTGAAATTCAACGCCGCACTCGGCTGCGAACTCCAGTGTTTCAACAAAGACGTCGCTCGTGACGCCGGCGGAAAGATAAACGAGGGGCTTCTTGCTGATTGCGGCTGCGGTGCGAACGATCGCCGCGGCTTCCTCGCGCGTATGGAGCCTGGTTCCTTTGAAGGCTCTGGTCCCTTCAACACAGGCCATCTGGATCGGGATTTCCACTTTCAAAACATCTGCCCCGTAGCGGTCCCTGCCGAATTCCTCCATCGACTTGAGCACGATCTCCGGCTTTTTGCGGGCATATTCGATGCTCGACTCCCCGTCGCCGTGTACGTCGTATCCCAGGAACTCCAGAAAGAGGGGAATATCGACGGCCTTGCATTCGGCGCCAATCCGCTCCACCCAGGCCTTCTTGCGGTCGTTCACCCACTGCTTTTCAAACGGCGAGTAGTAGACAAGGATTTTAACCGCGTTCGCACCGGCTTCCCTGATGCGTAACGCCGACCAGCCCTCAAAGAGCGAAGGCAGCCGCTCCGGTTTATCCGGGCTGTATCCCGCATGTTCGTAAGCCAGCAGGAGACCCTTCCCGTTGATGTTTTTCGTGGCGTCCAGGCCGTACTCGATGTCGAGCAGGATCGACGACGCCTCTTTGGTAAGCGTCCTGGCCACGATCTGCTTAAACTCCGACATCATCTCCGCGGGCTGATCGCCGACACCGAGTTCCTTCGCCAGCATGTTCTTGAGCAGGCCGCGCTGATCCATCGCGACCGCGGCAATCACGCCCCGGGCGTCGGAGACTGCTTTCAAACCTGCGATCTTTCCGGGTGTGAGATTGATCGCCATCTGTTCTCCTATGGTATCTTCGGGCGGCGCACGTAGACCCTGGCGTCAACCTGCCCCAGGGAAGCCGGCAGGTACTTCGCCACCGCTCGGCGCGGTTGTCGAGTCGAAAAGACTATATCCAAGCCAGAGAACTCGCGTCAATCGATTATGAACGATAGTGACGATTCAAAGTTTCCTGAGGTCTCAGTCTCGCCGTGGAACCTCATTTGCATCGACATTCAAGGACTTCTGCCCAGTGCTGCGGACCGCCCGGGCGGCCCGCCCGGAAATCGATTGAAATTGATTGACAGTCCCATTTTTCCATGCCTATAATTCACGCCGAATTAAGAGCGGTCCGCCCTCCGTATGCGAGCTCAGACCATGACTCAGGACATGGGCTTCACTTTCCTTACACGCTCGGCGGGATATTACGGCATTCCCTGCCGCTGCTTGCGAGCGCCAGTGCCTCGCAAGAGGAAATTCGCGCAAGGTTTCGCCCGTTCCGTGGGCGGCATTCAGAAGCGGACTCGCCAGCCCTTGACAGCCCCACAGAGAATTCATATATTTTGCGTATCCGGTGCACAGCGTCGTCGGCATTCTCTGCGACGCATCCCGGTTCCTGCAAGCCCATTTGAAGATGAGCGTTCTCTTCCATCTCGCTTCGTGTACATGTTGTACCCCGTGTGGCGCGAAGCGGGCGTGTCCTTTGGGCTGACCTCGGAAGCATTCTCTGATCGCCGACGGCCCATCCGCTTCCATGGACGGTGGGTTCTTTCTTTTTCTCCCGCAATTCTAATCGTTCATCCTGCGCGCATTTCGCACGCCTGAGAGTATTCATCCGGTGTCGGCAGGAAAGGATTCACCGCTTTGCAATCAACGGCAGATTCCAGCACGAGGAGACAGCTTCTGCAGGCACTGGGAGCTCTCGCAGCGGGCGGAGTTCTCTCCTCGCTTGCCTCGCCATCCACCCACGCGGAAAACCCGTCGGGAGTTCATTTCGGCGTGCAGTTAAACGCCTTTCCCATCGATCCCAATCGTTTCCAAAGCTTCCTCGGCGTTCTCGGTCAGATCAAGGAGGTCGGTTATCAGGGGTTTGAATCAAGTTTCCGCAATCTGAGCCTCCAATTCGCCGCTCCTGAGATGGCGCGCCGCAGTATCGAGCAAACGGGCCTCACATTCTTCGGCATCCATATCTTTTTCCCCAACCCGCTTTATGACCATGCCACCAGAATCGCCTCGTCTTCGGTTTACGAGCCGGTCGCGCGCGGCGGTGCGGCGCTAGGCGCCAGGCACCTGATCTTGAGCGGCGCGCCCTGCCAAACCTCCGATCAGCTCAAACGCAAGATCGACGCATTGAATAACGCTGGCCGGTACGCGCGCGGTGCCGGCATCACTGCGGCTTATCACAACCACTGGTGGGAATTTGCGTCGAAGATCGGCGAGATCGAAGCTCTTTATACGCTCACCGACCCGGAACTTGTCTATTTTGTGCTTGACGCGGGCCATGCTTATCATGGCGGCGCCGACGTTCCGGCGTTCATCCGCGCCCATGCCACGCGCATCATCGGATTCCATCTGCGCGACTTCAGAAACGGCGAATATGTCGAGCTCGGCACCGGCACCTTTCCCCTTCGCCAGGTTGCGGAAACCATCATCGCCATCGGTTGGAAAGGTTGGATCGAAAACGAAGAGGAGCGCGCCGACCATTCACAGGAAGGACTGAAAGTGATTGCCCCGGCGTACAAGGCAATGATGGAGGCGTTCTCACGATGAACCGCCGCGATTTTCTCCGTGCAGGAGCCGCCGCTGTGGCCGCGCGCTCCATGGACGCGCGGGCGTATGCCGCCATCCCCGGGGCCAACGATCGCGTCGGCCTCGGCATCATCGGGCTGGGCAGGCGCGGCACCATCGTCACGGAAGCGTTCGTCCAAGATCCACGCGTGCGGGTGCGGGCCCTTTGCGACATTTATGACAGGCACGTGACCGATTTTCAGCAGCACTTCAAAGACCACGTTAGCGGCGCGGAAGCTGCGGTCGAGTACGAGGAGCTGCTGGCGACCAAGGAGGTCGACGCGGTTCTGATCTCGACCCCCGATCACCTGCATGTTCAAATCGCCGCCGCCGCGCTCGGAGCGAACAAGAACACCTACCTTGAAAAGCCGACACTGCACCGCTGGTACGAGCGCGATGCCCTCATGAAGGCCGCAGACGGGTCTAAGGCTGTGCTGCAGTGCGGCATGCAGCAGCGAAGCGGAGCTCACTATATGCAGGCCAAAAAGGAGATCTTCGACGCGAAGAAGCTGGGTCACGTGGTTTTTGCCCGCGCCGTCTGGCACAACTTCCCCTGGCAGCGGCGCGTGATCCCCGAGGAACCCAGGCCCGCCGGACTTCGCTGGGACCTTTTTCTCGGTCCCGCGCCCAAGGTCCCCTATGAGACCTCACGCTACAGCTCGTGGCGCTCTTATCACGACTACGGCAACGGCCTGCTGGCCGACATCCTCACACACTGGGCGGACGTGGCGCAGTGGATGCAGGGAGACACCGGGCCCGTGACCGCCGCCGCGCTGGGCGGAGACTTCCAGCTTACCGGCGACCTCACCAATCCCGACACTGTGAGCGCGATCATCCGCTACAGAGATTGGAACCTCAACTTCGAATCTTCGGTGCTTTCCATTCGCGACCCGCATCCCACGGTGTTCTTTGAAGGAACCGAAGCAACGCTCGACTTGACGCGTGAGGGTTACACCCTTACGCCCAACCGGGGCGAGCCGGTGCGCGTGACCGCCACGCAGAGCCTTGAGCGCGCACACACCGGCAACTTCATCGACGCAATTACCAAAGGCGATAAGGTCAACGCTCCACTCTCGGCCGGGCTTGCGGCCAGCGTTCCCGTCATGATGGCGCTTCAGTCTTACTGGTCTGAAAAGACTGTTGCCCGCGGTGAACTCTCGTAAGGCCGGCGTGGCGGTTCGTGGAGGAGGCAACCGACGCAGCCAAAGGAACAGCAGGACGTGCGAAAGCCAGGAAAGATAGCGAATCAATGAACAGGGGCCACCATCTCTGGTTCCTGCGTGGAAAGGACCAAGTGAGGCACACTCTCCGCAAACTACTCCCCATCGGATTTGCAGCGCTGCTGTCGCTGGGCGCTGCTTCGCAGCTGTTCGCTCAATCCACCGGCATCATCCGCGGGACCATCACTGACCCCAGCGGGGCCGCGATTCCGAACGCGACCGTCATGGCGACAGCTACCACCACCGGCATCAGCCGCTCCGCCCAGTCCAATGACAGCGGCATCTTCGTCCTCCCCGATTTGCCCATTGGCGCGTATAGCCTGAAGATCGAGGCCAAGGGTTTTGCCACCCAGAAGCGGCCTGGCCTCACGCTCCTCACCGGCCAGACCATCGATTTGCCCATTGCCTTGTCCGTAGGCACCCAAAGCACACAGATCACCGTCACCTCGGCGACGCAGCAGATCCAGACAACAACCTCGAACGTCGCGCAGTCGGTTACGCAGCAACAGATGCGTGATCTGCCGCTGAACGGCCGCAACCCGTTGCAACTGACGACCCTGACAGCCGGGACGGTGCTCACAACCACCGGCACCGAGAGCGGCCAGGAGGATAACACCGGTCTTTCCGTCAATGGCCTTCGCGCCACCGAAAACACGTATACGCTCGACGGCACTGTCTATGTCGACCGCTTTTTCGATTCCGTGCCCACCATGCCCAACCCCGATGCCCTGCAGGAGTTCACGATCCAGGCTTCGAATTACAGCGCCGATCACGCGGGCGCTGGCGCACTTATCCAGCTCTCCACTCGCTCTGGTACCAGCCAACTGCACGGCGAGGCGTGGGAGTACTTTCGCAACACCGTCCTGAATGCGCGCAACTATTTCTGGCATCAGTCCTACGAACCACCGTTTAAGCTCAACCAGTTCGGCGGCACGGTTGGCGGCCCGGTCTTCAAGAGCAAGAAGGCATTCTTCTTCTTTTCCGCCGAAGACCTGCAGCAGCGCTCTGCGCCTACGCCGATCACGATTGAAGTGCCCACCGCCGCCGAGCTGACCGGTGATTTTTCCGCGCTCATTCCACTCGGGATCGCCATCTACAATCCCACCACCGGATGCCCCTACGGCCAGACCGGAGCCGCCGGGAGCTGCACGGGTACGGTGACCGACAAGATTCCCACCGCCATGGACGCGCTCTCTGCCGCCGTAAATACGCAATACCTGTCCGCGCAGGAAGCGCTTTCGGTTCCGGCCACCGGATCGAATGCCGGGGTTTATAACACCCTGACCACCAGCACCAACAACAACATCGATAACACGCAGTATCTGGTCCGGCTTGACTACGCCATCGGGAACAACGACCACTTGACCGGGCGCTATTTCTATAACCAGGACAATTTTGAACGGCCCTTCACGGCTCCGCTTGGCTTTTACGCGGCCAACCTCTTCCGCAATCAGTCGCTCACCATCAGCGACGCGCACATCTTCAGCAACACCCTCACGGGCGCGTTCTACGGAAGTTTCTTCCGCGGCGCGCGCACTCAGATTCCCGAGGCCCCGGGTCTGAAAACGGATTACGAGCTTGGACAGACGGGCGTTCCCTACGGCAGTCCCACCGAAAGTCTGGTTCCGTTCCCGGGTGTACGCGACAACCTCACCTATATTGACATCTTCTCCGGCGGCGCCCTCACGCAGGACTCGACTACCTTCGACTTCACCGCTCAGATGGTCAAAGTGGTGACAACGCACACCCTGAGCTTCGGCGCCGACATCGAGCGCGATCGCATCGACATGGACGACTATTCCTACACACCCGGCGACAACACCTTCAACGGTCAGCGCACCCAGGCCCCGCCCGGCGCAACCCTCCCCACTGGATTCACCAAGAGCGGCAACTCGTTCGCCGATTTTTATACCGGTTACGAATCCACCTTCTACCAGGACAACGGACGCAAGGCGTACTTGCGCGAGTTCCGTCCAGCTCTTTATTTGCAGGACGACTGGAGGACGCGCCCGAGGCTGACCCTCAACCTCGGTCTTCGCTGGGACCCTTGGCTGCCGCCCATCGACGACAATGGCACGCTGGTCGGGTTCGATCTCGCCAATCCCAACTTCCAGTCCACTGTGGCTCCCAACGCACCCAAGGGCATGTGGTTCGCTGGCGATCCGGGACTCCCCGACTCCGTCTATCACAACAACTTCAAAGACTTCGCCCCGCGCGCCGGCTTTGCTTATAACGTCTTCGGCAACGGCAAAACGGTGGTTCGCGGCGCCTACGGGCTGTTTTACGGCTTCCCGGAGGGTCTGCTCTACCAACGCACCGACGCCATGCAGCCAGTCGATCTCTACCTCAACATTCCCAACCCACCGCAGTGGGACAACGTTTACGCGGGCTATGCTGGTGGCGACCCCTTCCCGCGTGGTCACATCTCCGCCTCGCAGTTCAAGAACTATACCTTTATCAAACCCCTTTCGGGTGGTGTGCTCAATCCGGCCTCGAAGGTTGAGTACACGCAGGACTACAATCTCACCCTTGAGCAGGACTTAGGGCGCGGCTTCGCCGCCAATATCGGTTACGTGGGCAATCATGCCGAGCATGTCATGGCGTCGCGGCAATTCAATCCTGCGGTCTACACCCCTAACGCCGGTGACACCGTCGGCAACGAGAACTCCCGCCGTCTCTATTCCGGACTGGGCGCCGTCGAGCTAGCCGACGCCTACGAATACGAGATGACCAACGCCCTGGAGGTTAACGTCACACGTCGCGCCGCCAACGGCCTCACCCTGCTCTCGAACATTGTGTGGATGAAGACGATCGACAACGGCTCTTCGGGCACTGAAGGCCAGGATGGGCCGCCCGATCCGTACAACCTCAATAGCGCGCGCGGCGTCGCTGACTTCGATCAGGCCCTGCGCTTCACCACCTCCGCCAATTACAGTCTGCCGCACTTCCATCTCTCCGGCTTTGCCGGTGAGCTGGGCAACGGCTGGCAGGCCAACGGCATCCTCACCGTGCAGAGCGGTCTACCCCTCACCATCACCAGCGGAGTGGATAATTCCCTATCCGGAGTCGGCAACGATTATGCTGACTACGTGCCCGGCGTGAGCCCGAAGCGGCCGGCGGGCGTCTCCAAAATTCAGGAGTGGTTCAACACTGCCGCCTTTACCAAGAACGCCACCGGCACCTTCGGTGATGTTCCCCGCAACTCACTCCGCGGCCCCGGCTACGACGATGTGGATCTCTCGCTCTTCAAAGACATCTTCCCCGAGCGCCGTGTCCACGGCCAGTTTCAGGCTGAGGCTTTCAACGCCTTCAACCACACAAACCTCGCTACGCCCGGAATCAATGTTTCGTCCACGGGAACCTTTGGCGAGATCACAGCCACCAGCAGCAGCAGCGGCACCGTAAATACTCCTTCCCAGGTCGGCACACAGCGCGTCTGGCAGTTTGCGGCCAAAATCATCTTCTAGGCCGCGGCCCTATTGTCCACCGCATCTTGGAATGCCCGGGTCTCGATTTTAGACCTGGGGTTGGCCTTCGAATCGCTGCTTAAAGAAATCAACTTCCGTGAAAGGACCGTGGTTCGCCGGCGTGCTCTCTCGTTTTTTGGCGCCCGCTCTTCATCTGGGATTTGCCCAGAAACAAACGCTGCGGGCGGCTCTCACCATGGTATGGAGCACTTGAAAAATCGTCATGACCGGTAATGGCGCGGTCATGCTCCGCACCCCTCATCCAGGCCACTGAAGAGGTTATGCAATTGTACACACGGGCTCGAAACCACAAAGCGGAAAGACTCAACACGAAGCGGGTAGGAACCTTCTCAACCGGATTCTTCTCTAGGATGTCCCTGCGACTGCCCGCCTCCCAAAGGCTTTGGGCGGAACCTTGCGACCACTGCGGACGCCTCCGGCGCCCGCGTCTCCGCTGGACGAAGGTTCTCCTGTCGCTCGCCGTTCTGGGCTTCGGTGTTCTGCCTTTCGAGGCGCAGCAGACCTATCAATACCCGTTTCAAGACCCCGATCTTCCCATCGAACAGCGCATTACCGATCTTCTGTCGCGCATGACGCTCGACGAAAAAATCGACATGCTGAGCAATGAAGCGCTTTCCCGGGGCATGATCTCGGCCTCCGATGTACCGCGGCTCGGCGTGGTAGGCACTGGCCATGTGGAGGGGCTGCATGGGCTCTCGCAGGGCGGTCCCGGTAACTGGGAGGGGCCCGGCAAAGTTGTTATTCCCACCACGCAATTCCCACAGGCGCGGGGTCTCGGCCAAACCTGGGATCCTGCATTACTCGAAAAGGTCGCCGCGGTCGAAGGTTTTGAAGCACGCTATGTCAGTGGCCGCTACCATCGCGGCGGCCTGATTGTGCGGGCTCCGAACGCCGATCTCGCCCGCGATCCGCGCTGGGGCCGCGGAGAGGAGTCATACGGCGAAGATCCTTATCAGACAGGCACCATGGTTGTCGCATTCGTCAGAGGACTCCAGGGCGACAATCCCCGCTACTGGCTTACAGCTTCACTCATGAAACACTTTCTCGCCAACAGCAATGAAGACGGGCGCCAAACCGGTTCATCGAATTTCGACGAGCGGCTCTTCCGCGAGTATTATTCCGTTCCATTCCGCATGGGCATCGAAGAGGGTCACGCCGGCGGATTCATGACCGCCTATAATGCCTGGAACGGCATCCCCATGGCGGTGAATCCGGTCCTCAAGAGCGTGGTAATCGGGGAATGGGGATTCGATGGCATCATCTGCACTGACGGCGGCGCGCTGACTATGCTGGTCACAAAGCATCACTACTACAAAACCCTGCCGGAGGCCGCGGCGGGCGCCATTCACGCAGGCGTCAACGAGTTCATCGACGACTATAAGAACACGACCCAGGCCACTCGGGAGGCCGTGCAGCTAGGCCTGGTCAGCGAAGCAGATATCGACGCCGACCTGCGCGGCTTGTTGCGAATCATGTTCCGCCTTGGCCTGTTGGATCCCGCTGCGCGTGTGCCCTATTCGGGAATCGGCATCACCGATGTGAATCCTGCAAGGGGAGATCCCTGGTACTGGCCCTCACACGCGGCGCTAGCCCGCAAGGCGACTGATGAATCGATCGTGCTCCTCAAGAACGAGCGGCATACCTTGCCCTTCAATGCGGCTGCGCTCAAGTCGATCGCGGTGATTGGCCCTGACGCCGACAGAGTGCTAGGCGATCTTTATGGCGGAACGCCTCCATACGCTGTCAGCCCGCTCGAAGGAATTCGACGTCGCGCAGGCCCGCATGTTGCAGTGCGCTACGCAAGCGGAAGCGACCTTGCCCAGGCCGTCGATCTCGCGCGTCGCTCCGATGTAGCCGTTGTCATCATCGGCAACGACCCGACCTGCGGCGGGCCCGGCTGGCATCCATGCCCACTGCCCAGCGAAGGCCATGAGGGAGTCGATCGTACCTCGCTCACTCTCGAGCAGGAAAAAATTGCGCAGGCCGTGTTTGCCGCCAACCCGCGCACCATCGAAGTTCTCAACGTGAGTTTTCCGTACACAACCATCTGGTCGCAAGAGAATCTTCCCGCCATACTGGAGATGACGCACAGCAGCCAGGAGGAGGGGTCCGGTCTCGCCGATGTTCTCTTTGGCGATTACAATCCCGCCGGCCGCCTGACGGAAACCTGGGTTGCTTCCATCGATCAACTTCCGCCCATGCTGGACTACAACATCCAAGACGGCCGAACTTACATGTATTTGCGGCACCAGCCGCTGTATCCATTTGGCTATGGCCTGAGCTACACCACTTTCAAATATTCAAATCTGAAGCTGAGTTCGGCTGTTCTTCACAGGGGCGGCACCTTGCGCGTCAGCGTCGACGTTCGCAACACCGGCGAACGGGGCGGCGATGAGGTGGTGCAGCTTTACGTGTCGCATCTCAACTCCTCCATCCAACGGCCGCTCGAAGAACTGAAAGGCTTCGATCGAGTCTATATTCCTCCCGGAGAAACGAAGACCGTAACATTCCCGCTAAGTGCCGCATCACTGCGTTACTGGGATACCAGCCAGGGACATTGGGTGCTTGAGACCGACAAGGTCGAGATTCGAGTGGGCGCATCCTCCGCCGATATTCGAGCCAGGCAGACCGTACAGGTCGCTCCCTGATGTCGTAAAGCGGCGGAACCGTTCCTGGCATCCGCTTGCCCGGGTGCTATTGCGTCGCCAACCTTCGCGGCAACGCCTGGCCGACTGCGTTGATCGCCGGCTTACCATCCAGCACCCGGGCCACATCCTCACAGACCGCTCTGGTCACGCGGTCCTGCGCCTCAAGCGTAAAGGCCGCGATATGCGGAGTCAGAATCACGTTGGGCAGAGACTCCAGTTCGCCCACGGCGGGAGGCTCCGTTACGCGCACGTCGAGCGCGGCGCCGCCCAGTGCGCCGCTGTTCAGCGCCTCGAACAGGTCCGCTTCTACAACCACGGCGCCGCGCGAAGTATTCACAAACAGCGCGCCCGGTTTCATCCGGCTGAAGCGCGCGCCGTTCATCAGTCCCGTAGTCTCCAGCGTGGCCGGCAAATGGCATGTGACCACGTCCGCCGCGCTCAACAGCTCATCCAGGCTTACCAATTCCGCCTTAAGTTCGCTGAGCAGAATGTTATCGCGGCTGAGATACGGATCGTGCGCCAGGACCTTCATGCCGAAGGCCATCGCGCGCCGCGCCGTCAGGTATCCAATCTTTCCCGCACCCACAATGCCCAGCGTCTTGTCGTAAAGTTCCATGCCCACGAACTTCTGTCGGCTCCACTTGCCTTGCCTGGTCTCGCGATCGGCCGCGGGAATCATGCGCGCCAGCGAGAGGATCATTCCCATGGTCAGCTCGGCCGCGCTGATCGCGTTCTGGTCGGGCGTCGAGGCTATCACTATCCCCGCCTTCCTGGCGGCCTTCACATCGATGTTGTCCAGTCCCGCGCCCGCCCGGCCCACAACCAGAAGCTCCGCTGCGCCGGCCAGCAACTCCGCCGTTACCGGTGTCTGGTTGCGCACAATCAACGCGCGACAACTCCTGACCTGCTCCGCCAGCAGCGCCGGCGACTTCCACAGATCTGGCTGCAGGGCAACGTCGAAGCGCGCGCGGAGCGCTTCCACAGCAGCGCCAAGAATATTCTCTGAAATCAGAATCTCGGGCATACGTCAGCGAACCACCTCCGGGCAATCAAAAGGGACATCGAGCCGCGAGCACCATTGCTTAACTTCCGCAATCGTTTCGCTCGACAGCGGAATTCCTTCGGCGCCGTTGATGCGGGCCTGGCGCGCCGAGCGCTCTCCCGGAACCAGGATCTCCTCTACGTCCGGCCTTTTCTTCTGAGCCTTGATCTGGTCGATCGTCGCATCGACGCGGCGAAGATATTCGTCATAGTCGAGGAAAGCCCCGATGTTGAACAGGCAGAAGAAATGGCCCACGTCCTGCTTGCGGTCCATGTTCTTGTACATCGATCCCACGCCCGAGCCGACCGCCGAGCCGGAAAGCACGCCGCTGAACATCTCCACCATCAGCGCCAGAGCATATCCCTTGTGACCGGCCATGGTCAGCACCGTCCCCAGCAACGCCTCTGACGCATCCGTCGTCGGCTTGCCCTCGTGGTCCAGCGCCCAACCTTCGGGGATCGGCACACCCTTCTTCTGCGCGGCAATGATATTTCCCCGCGCCACGATTGAAGTGGACAGGTCGATCTTCACCGGGAACCCCTTGCCGCTGGGGAAGGACGCCGCAATCGGGTTGGTCCCGAAAAATGCCTCGTATCCTCCTTGGGGCGACATGGCCGGCTCGCAATTGGTCATCGCCAGCAGCACCATCTTCTGGCTCGCCGCGTAATTCGAGTACCACGAAAGCGCGCCGAAGTGCTGTGAATTGCGGATGGTTGCGGCCGCTACGCCGTTCCGCCCGGCCAGTGGGACAAGCATGTCCAGTGCCTTGCGCGCCTGAATCTGGCCGAGGCCGTTGCCCGCATTCAGCGCCAGAATTGAGCCCGTCCGTCTGTCCACGGTCAACGCGGCCCTGGCATCGATCAGTCCGGCCTCGATACGCTTCAGATAGATGTTGAGCCGCGAAACGCCATGGGTGGAAACGCCGTGCAGGTCCGCATCCACCAGCACTTCCGCAAAAAGCGCCGCGTCATCGGCGGGCACGCCCATGCCCGCTGCCAGTCGCGTCACCAGGCTCTCCAGCCGCTCCTTGGAATAGCGGTTCACGTCCACGCCGGGATCCTCGCCCATCACGCGCTGCGGTAAAGCTTGGTCATCACAAACTCGCGGTGACCCAGGGCTTCAGCCGCGGTCAGCCTGCCGTTGGCGGTGCGCACGATCATCTCAATGAGCGCATCGCCGGCCTGGTCCAGCGTCATCTCGCCCTGCAGGATAGGTGAAACGTCCAGGTCGATATGCTCTTTCATCGTCTTCACCGTCTTCGGATTCCCCGAGAGCTTGATCACTGGCTCAATGGGGTTGCCGATTACGTTGCCCTGGCCGGTGGGGAACAGGTGAACTACCGCGCCCGACGCAGCCCACAGAGTCACCGCCTCTGCCGCCGCGCTGGAGGTATCCATGAACCATAGCCCGTCGCCTGCCGGCGCTTCCGCAGGCTTCAGACAGCCCACAAACTTCGTCTTCTTGCCCAGCTTCTCCACATTGCCCAGCGCCTTCTCTTCAATCGTCGTCAGTCCCCCGGCAATGTTTCCCTTGGTC
This sequence comes from Occallatibacter sp., assembly GCA_035508555.1. Classification (GTDB taxonomy): domain Bacteria; phylum Acidobacteriota; class Terriglobia; order Terriglobales; family Acidobacteriaceae; genus Telmatobacter. The sequence goes on from DATJMU010000060.1 coordinate 55,874, forward strand.
GGCTGCGATTCAGACAGGTCATCGGTCTTCTCACTGAACACGAGCTTGGAGTAGTTCTCGAATGCCGCCATGAACTGCCCGCGCACCTCTTCATTCGCAGCCTTTGCCGCCACAATGTGTTCGGCGCCCGTCAATTCCGTGGTCTCGCCGAACGACGCCGTGCCGCCAGTCGCGCAGTGCTTGTCAATCACGTTGCCCACCGTTGGGCAACTGGCAAGCCCTGTCGTCGTGTCGGACTCGCCGCACTTCACGCTGATGTAGAGCTCGCTGAAGCTGCATTCGGTCCGCTGCAGCTCCGATGCCCACTGTACATATTCCTTCGCCTTCACTGCGGCTTGCGCGACCGTGGCAATGTCGCCCTGGCCTTCAATGGAAAACCCGGCCACCGGCTTGCCGGTGTTTGCAATGCCGTCCACAATCCGCTGCGTCCATCCCGGCTCAATTCCGATCACCACCGCCGCCGCCACATTCGGATTCGCGCCCGTGCCGATCATGGTGCGGAAAAACAGCTCCAGGTCTTCGCCAAACTGCAGCCTGCCGTAAGCGTGAGGCAGGGCCAGCGTTCCCTTAATGTTGTGGCCCACCGCTTCGCACGCAGCATTCGAAATATCGTCCACGGGCAGAATGATCACGTGATTGCGGACGCCGACCCGCCCGTTTTCCCGCCGATATGCAAGTATCTTCCGGTCGTTGGCCATTACGCCCACCTCCTGGTCTTCAAATTGTGCACGTGCACGTGCTGGCCGGCGCGAATGGGCTGTACCACGCGCCCGATCTCGCACCCGTACTTAATGACCGTATCGCCGGTTGCGAAGTCCTTGAGGGCAAGCTTGTGCCCCAGAGGAATCGCTTCCGCCGTTGTTGATTTCAGCGGCTGATTGGTCGAAAGATCGCGGCCGGTGCACTCGGTTCCGGCCGCCAGATCCACCACGGCCACACCCACGGTGTCCGTCGAGTCGTGAACCAGGAAATGAATCATGCCCTTTACTCCTTCTCTACTTCAAATTCCTTCATACTCCGCCGATGGAAACATGCTTCGTCTCGAGAAAGGCTTCCAACCCTTCGCTGCCCAGCTCGCGTCCCCAGCCGCTTTGTTTCACGCCGCCGAACGGGCTTTGACTCGTAGTCGGAGCTCCATCATTGATGCCCAGCGTCCCCGCCTCAATCCTCTCCGCGAGCCGGAAGATGCGCCCGATATCGCGCGTCATTGCGTAAGCGCTCAGTCCGTATTCGCTCGCATTCGCGCGCTCGATCGCTTCTTCCTCGGTTACGAAGCTGGAAATGGGTGCAACCGGCGCGAAGGTCTCCTCGGTCATGCACAACGCGTCTTCCGCGGCGCCGTCGATCACGGTTGGCTCCAGAAAATATCCGTTGGTACCGCTCCGTTTACCGCCGCACAGCACCTTGCCTCCGCGCCCCGCCGCATCCTCAATCTGACTGAGTGCGCTTTTGAGCGCGTCCTCACTGATCAGCGGTCCAATATCTACTCCCGGCTCGAGTCCCGATCCGGTATTCAGCTTCGTCACGCCGGCAACAAACCGCTCGAGAAACGCATCATAGATCGATCGCTGAACGTAGATGCGATTGGCCGCGATGCATGACTGACCGGTGTTGCGAAACTTGGCAATCAGCGTCTGCTGCACCGCGCGATCCATGTCGCAATCCTCGAAGACCAGCAGCGGCGCCAGGCCCCCAAGCTCCAGCGAGAGGGGTTTCACCGTCTGCGCAGCGCCGCGGATCAATTCCCTGCCCACTTCGGTTGAACCCGTGAAGGTTACCTTTCGGCAGATGGGGTTCTCCAAAAACTCCGCGGCAATCATCCGCGCGCTGCCGATGACAAGCTGAAAAACGCCCGGCGGGATTCCCGCCGCTTCCATGCATTCGGCCAGTGCAATTGCGGACAACGGCGTCTGCGACGAAGGTTTGAGCACCACAGTGCACCCGGCAGCCAGCGCCGGCGCCACCTTGCGCACCGCGAGAACCAGCGGAAAATTCCACGGTGAGATCGCGCCCACCACTCCGATCGGCGTCTTCACCACCATGTTCCTGCGCCCCTGCGCCTGGTGTGGAATCATCCGACCATAGGCGCGCCGGCCCTCTTCGGCAAACCAGCGCAGGTGGTCTTCGCTCATCGCCAGTTCGCCGCGGCTCTGTACCAGCGGCTTTCCATTCTCCAGTGTGATCGTCCGCGAAATTTCGTCGGCGCGTTTCACCAGTTCGTCCGCGACGCAATTGAGAGCGGCACCACGCTCCTTGGCCGTCGCCGCGCGCCACGCAGGCAACGCGTCGCGCGCCCCTTCCAGCGCCGACTGCACGTGCCCTCGATTCACCGCGGCAACATGCGCGAATGTCTCGCACGTCGCCGGGTTTACAACGCCGATCTCCTCGGAGGTCGCAACCCATCTGCCATTCAGATACACTGGCCGCCGTTTTTCCCGGGCCGGAATCATCGCAGTCGCCTCGCCTCAGTCCACCCACTTGGGGACGTATTTGCCCTGGCGCGCGTCGCTCTCGATCCTGCGAGCAGCTTCCATCACGTGTGCGCGCGCCAGCCGTTCCGCATCGTCGGCGCGATTGCGCTCGATCGCATCCACGATCGCCAGGTGTTCTTCGTAGATACGCTGTTGCTCCCGCGACGCCCTCACCGTCATTCCCAACACGCGGTAGGTCTCCGCCAGCCGGATTAGAATGTTGTTGCGCGAAAGCTTTGTAACATGAAAGTGGAATTCGCGGTCCAGGCGTCCCCGTTCCTCTTCCCGCTCCTTCTTGGCGAGCTTGTAAACATCCTCGGCCATGGCGCGCAACGCAATGATGTCGGCGCGTCCGGCGTGATTGCAACTGAGTCTGGCCGCCAGTCCTTCCAGCACCCCGCGAACCTGGTACGCCTGGCAGATGCGCTCTACATCCAGCTTGCCCACAAACACGCCCAACCGGTCAATTGACTCCACCAGCCCCAGCCATTGCAGCTCAAACAGCGACTCGCGCACCGTACCCTGCGCCACACCCAGTTCGCGCGCCAGGCTCTGTTGGCTCAGCCGCTCTCCGGCCTGCGTTTCGCCTGACAGGATCCGGCGCTGAATCTCATCGCGCACATGGTGACGCGCCACGCGATCGGTCATAGTCCCGCCTTTCTGTAGCCCTGACTACCGAGCCTCTGCCTTGATCGTCGGGCGTTGGGAGCATCCGCTCTTCAATCTAACCTATTGCAATCGATGACAGCAAGATTGTAGAACTCGCCATCAAACCAGCCACCTGACGCCCACGGCGCGCGCCAGCCTGCGCAAGGTGTCTGCATGGGTCCCGAACGACAAAAGCATATGGTGCGGCATCCCCGCATGGACGAGCCGGTCGAACCGCTCCGGCACCGTACCACCCCGCGCAATCTCCTCGTCCGCTAACTCCATCAGCACGGTGTTCCCCGTCAGCCTCCGGCGCGGCGCGATGGTCCGCCCCTCGAACGCAGTCATGTGATATTCGCCATCGCAGCGCCAGAGCCGCGCTACCGTCGCCGGCTCGCCGGCCCTGACGCTGCCGTCTACTACCAGCGGCTTCACGATATTGAAATGCCGGCCCAGCGAAGGACCGCCCTCGCTCCCCACCGGACTGCACATATTCATGGGCGCCATGCCCGGATGCCAGAAAAAGATCGTGTTCCGGTCGTGCTCCAGCCAATCGGTCAGAAATCCTGGCCCCATCCCCAACAGGCAATTCATCAGGCTGCCCGCGCAGCCGTCCACATCGCCCTCGATTGAAATTGCCCGTCCTTCAGTGGAAAGTCGCGACACCGCGAGGTATGGCCACTGTCCGAGCAGGTTCGGCAGCTCCGGCCAGCACTGGATGGTGATTCCGTCGAGGCACTCCTCCTCGATCAGCTCAAGCATGGCCAGGTAACACCGCGAGTTCACGGGAAGATCGTCGACCGTGACCTCGTTCATCGGCAACTTCATGGCGAGGACCGACTCCACGTCCTTCCGCACCGCCTCTTCCGGCACCGCGTGCACGCGCTCGATGTACTGCGGCAGGCTCAGCGGATGGATCTGAATTCCCAGAGTGCGCCGCATGAGGAAAGGCTCGGCAGCCAGGTCGATAAATCCCGGCGCGTGCGTCCCGATCACGCCCAGCTTTGCATGCTTCAATTCGCCGGCGGCCCTCGCAACGGCGATGGCCCGCGCCAATTCCGCGCGCAGCTCCGTATCATCCGGATCGCCGTAGATCAGCTCGAATGCATGACCCGCCTGACGCAGAGACGATCCCCACAAGTGCTGCCCAACCAGCGAGCACGAACTCACCTTCCCGTCGCCCGGCCGCTCGAGAGTAGCCCACAGCACCACTGGTCCGGCCCAACGCTGCGCCACCGTCAGCGCCAGTTGTCCATGCCCCATCGACGGCTGCAGCATCACCAGAGCCGAGCATCTTGCCTGCTCAAGTTCATCGAGTTTTGCAGCTGTGCTCGCTTCGTCCACCACCGGCGCATCCGCACCGACCGTATTGAATCCCATTTCTTCGAGCGCGGCGAGGCTGCGCTCGCAGGTAATCCGGTTCCACTCCTGGTCGAAGCCTGGCCGTTTCCGTCCCAGAATCAGTACGCCGATCGGGCGCGAAGGCGATTGAACTCCACAGTCCTGCATTTCATTCCTCTTCACAGCTGAATCGTTCCGCCGCTGGCGGCTCGCAATACGGCAGCAGATCGCCGATCAACGGCTCCAGGTACGCAAAGAACCTGTCAGACACTGGAATGGCCGCGTCGCAGGTCCACTCCACTGGTACCGGTCTCTCCACCTGCGCTACGCTCGCCAGCGGCACGTACCCGTACCCACATTCGCCCGCATCGTTAAGCGGCAGCAGCGCCACCATCTTGTCTCTTTCACCCTGCAGCAGGCCCCGCACCGCCGCCCGCCCTACCAGATCGGCGTCCTTCCAGTCCTGGGCTGCGGCGTGCAGCATCGATGCACGTCCCAGCAGCCCGGGCTTCTCGCTGCGGCAGCGTATCTTCAATTGCCGTGCCACTGTCTCCGACAAAAACTGCGCCACGCCGCCGGTAATCGGCCTGCCCAGCGGATCGGCCTGTGCTGCATCCTCCACCTGGTGCACGAAGCTGCCGTCCCGGTTGCGAATCCCCTCCGCCACCACCACAATTGCCCATCCCAGCCGCGCAACAATCTCTTCCAGGTCGGCAAGAAACCGGTCCATTTCAAACGCCTGCTCAGGCACGTAGACCAGGTGCGGCGCGTCCTCTTCATCGCGTTTGCCTGCTGCCGCGGCCGCCGCCAGCCAGCCCACGCCTCTACCCATTGTCTCCAGAATCGAAACCGGTTGCGGCAGCGACCGAACATCCATCCCCAGGTCCCGCGTTGACTGCGCGACGTAGCGCGCCGCGCTTGCGTACCCTGGACAACGATCCGTCGCCGCAATGTCGTTGTCGATGGTCTTGGGGACTCCGAGCACGCGTACATCGCAGCCCGCGTCGCAGCAGTACTGGCTCACGATTTCGGCGCTGCGCATCCCCCCGTTACCTCCGGCGATCAGCACATCGTGCACCTCGTTCTTCTCAAGGCACCTCGCCAGCCGCATCATCTCTTCGTCTGCGAGACTCGCGCGCGAAGAACCGAGCGCGGCCCCGGGACTCATGCGCAGTCTTTCCAATTCGGCCGGCAACAACCGGCCCAGGTCAACCGCTTCGCCGTTCAGTAGTCCCTTGATGCCCGAACACGCGCCCCAAATACGCTCAAACGAGCCGCAAGCGCGCGTCTCTTCCACAATTGCGGCCAGGGTCGCGTTCAGCATCTGCGTCGGTCCGCCGCCCTGTACCACCAGCAGATTCCGTCGTCTCATGGCGCGCGCCCCAATTCAGGCAGGGCCATCCGGCAAGGCGCCGTTCAGCCCGCGTTGACCCTGAAAATTGAAGCACCAGCTTATAATCGATTCAAATCAATTGTCAATTGAAACGCAAACCCGATCTGCCTTTTGTCGCCGGCGTTTTTGATCATCGCGCGGCCTCGCAGTACCGCGATTGCTCCTTGCTTTTTACAGTTTCGTGCGGGCGAAATAGGGTTGCTCCTCAAGCCATCGCCGCATTCACGACCCGAATCTCGATCCGTTTTGACTCCAGCGAAGCATGGCGCGCCTCAATCCGGATCAGCCCCGTGCGATTCGGAAGCGTCTTCACCCAAACCGCGCCCGCCCCACCACTATCGACTATCGAAAATGGATTTTGCCCCACGATTTCAGCCGGCCCGCTGAGCTTCAGCGCCACTTCGCCGCCGGCAAATGCCCGCAGCGCGCCAAACTTGTCCTCTACCCCAAAGGCAAGCCGAGTGGCGTCCGAACCATCGCCCATCAGTTCGTCATCATCTGCACGCAGCCAAAGCCTATCTGCCGCGCGATCCGCTGAAAACCGCCGTGACACCACGACCCTCCTGCTCACAAATCCATCAATGCGCAACTCCGGCCGCGCCGCACCCTTCAGAGTCAAATCCGCAAAAAACGGCGGATACTGGATCCCGTCAAATCCCGCGCGGTCGGGATCAAGCCGTGCCCGCAGTTTTCCGTCCAGATATACCTCCAGTTCCTCACAGTTGGAAAAAATGGCCGCATGATTCCCCGGCCCCGCCGGCGTCTGCTCGCCAAAATCCCAGTAGAAATCAGGCTCAATCACCGGCCGCACGGCCGGATCGCACTGTGACATATAGAAGCCCGCACCCAGTTTTGGAATCCTGAACACATCCGCGACGCCCGGGCACTTCACGGCATCCCACGCGTTCATCAAACTCGGATAATCGAACGCACACCATCCAATCACCCCGCATATCCGTTTGTTCGCCGCGGCCTTGCTGTGCGCCTGGGCGTGCAGCAGTCCCTGCCGTTCCTGAATGCCCGCATCCTCCGCACGCCGATACTTCCTGCCAAACCCCTTTCCGCCATAGTTGAACTGTCCCACCGCCTCGCTGATCAGATACGGATAACCCTCCACCGGCGGGTCAATTCCCACGCTCCCGTCGGGCGCGGAGTGGTAATCATCAAACGCGAACACATCCTGGTGCCACTCTTTCTGCCAGGTCTTCCGTGAATCGGGGGTCATGGTTCCCGAAGTCTGCCGCGTCCCATCCTGCGCATACGCTACCTCTCGCGTCTTCCGGTAAAGCTCAGGGTCGTTTGGCGACTCATTTACCCGCACTCCCCAAATCACAATCGCGGGGTGATTCCGGTCGCGCTTCACCATCTCTTCCACGTCGCGCACCACCAGTTCTTTGAAGGTCGCATCCCCCAGGTACTGCCATCCCGGAGTCTCCTCCCAAACCATCAGCCCCAGTTCGTCGCAGGCATTCAAGAACGCCTCTGACTGCGGATAGTGAGAGCAGCGCACCATGTTGCAGTTGAGTTGGCGGCGCAGTACCTCCGCGTCGCGCCGCAATACGCGATCGGGCATGGCAAAACCGGTATACGGAAAGAGCTCATGCCGATTGAGCCCGAAAATCTGCAGGCGCTGCCCGTTCAGGTAAAACCCCTGTAACTCAAACCGGGCATCGCGGAAGCCCACCCGCGTGCGATACGTATGCACCGCGCGCTCGGTCTCGAACAGAGTCACCTCCACGTCATACAGCCGCGGATTCTCTGTATCCCAGAGTTCAATATTCCCCAGCCGCTCCAGCACCAGCTCCACATCCTGCTGCGCCTTCTCGATCGTCGCTTCCGTCGTAGTCCGGGCCACCACGCGCTCACCGCTGCTGAGCGCCGCCTCCAGCCGAATCTTCGCCGGCAACTCTGCGGCCGCGTCCACGCTGCACCTAAGCTCCAGTCTGCGGCCCGCGTCCAGCACGTTCACCGCTTTCGCAAACACGTTCTGGATAAACACCGGAGGCACAACACGCAGCTTGACTCCTCCCGTAATCCCACCGGCCAGCAGGTAGTCCACTGAGCGCGGGCCGCGCGATGAACCCGAAGGCGGTGCATTCAGCCACCGCGAATCCACAGCCACCGCCAGGACGTTCTCCCCGCTTTGCACCTTCCCGGTGATCTCATACTCAAAGGGCAGGAAACCACCCACGCGCCCGGGCAGCGCATGACCGTTCACCACGGGGCTCGCCCCTTCCATCACGCGGTCGAACTGCAAAAACAGCCGCATCCCACTGAACCCATGCGGCAGTGCGAAATGCCGCCGGTAAATCCAGACGTCCTCCCATGCCGCAGGATCCCAGTTCCGCCATCCCAGCGGCGTCACGCAGTGCGGTAGCGTAACGCGCACAAATCTCCCATCTGCAAATGCCGCTTCCAGCGCTCCGGTGGTCAGCTTGCCGCCAAACAGCCAACCGGAATCGAGTGGCAAAACCAGCTGTGCCGCGCCGCCCGCAGTCACATTCTCGGGACTTTGCAGCTCCCAGCCCTTCAACGCTGAGAGCGAAACCACTGCTGCAGCGGCGCCCCCGCGAAGAAAGCCTCGCCGCGACAAAACATCCGTCGCGCTCGAGGAGTCGATCCAGCGTCCGATATAGCCAGGCGAATACGGAATCCGGTTCATAAGATTCTTTATAGCAATGGCGTCAACGGCCCATCGCCTGACTCTCAGTGCTACGAACCCTTGCTCTTCGCGCAGCGGTAGACAGCGATGCCTCTCAACCGCGACGCATCGGGGTTCTTGTGGAAGTAGCTTGTCGCAACCAGTCTCAGGATCTGCTGGGGCATTCTCACCAGCGGCGACGGAACCCCATGATTGGCAGTATGGCACGAAAACAGCGTCCGTTCTCCACTTGGCGGGAAACCCTGTAGCGTCGGCAGTCCTGGCCGGTCGGTGCGGTGGTTACCTTCCTGGAACTGACCAGTGGACCATGTCCCTCGAACGCGCCAGTCCAATCCTGTTCCACCCCCGTCTCGCATAGGCGAGGCCATCGTTTCGGCCCGCATAAATCAAGTAATAAAAGCCATCGTATTTACGCCAATCGTAAAGTGCGGCGGCATTGTCGATGCTCTCCATATTGAATTTCTCGCGGGGAATGTTAAGAGTATGTCCCTGAGTCCATTCGAGCCAGTTCGAGCCTGGTTCGAGCGTGTAGATATAAGGAGCCTGCACGTCGTATTTGATCGGATTCAAGCGGTTGTGAAGATAATCCGTGGTCAGCATGTACCAGCGGGCATTGGTGTGAATCATCTCGAAGTTTTCGTGGAAAAAGCCATCGTCCTTGCCGTCCTTCAACAACAAGGACACGATGCCGTCTCCCACGTAGTGGAAGGGTCCATCCAGCGATGTGGAGAAGGCCATTCTTGGACGGCTGTGGATGCCGGGCGTTTGTTCTTTGTAGACGAGATAGTAGCCGCCATCTGCCTGTGCAAGCGCCGCATCGATGACGCGCTGATCTCCGCTCCGGGTGAGATTGAGCGCAAGCGGCTTGCGCTGCGACCAATGAACAAGATCCTCCGAAGTTTTATAAAAGAGTTGGTTCGGCTTACCCGCCTTATCGCCCCAGGAATTGAATGTCATGACGTACTCTCCAGAGAGGAGCTGCACGTCCGGCGAACACATGCCCATCCAGCCGTCGTCCTCGCCGTCGAAGTCGAGGAGCGGCTGAGAATAGTGCTTGAAATCGGGCGTGCTCACCTCGGCCACGTGGCAGCGGATCCGCCCGTTATCGGGATAGAAGGCCGAGAAGAACACAAAGAACGTGCCCTTTCTGTAAGCCATAGCGGCGTCTTTCACCGACCAGTTGGAGTAGGACAGAACCGGGTTTTTCAGTTGCGCCCAATCGATGAATGGTTTTTTCTCAGTGGAAGCGCCGCTGCTGACCACGACCAGAACGCACAGCGCCAAAAGCCTTCGCGTCGTAAGCATCGATTTAAGTCCTCCTTCCCTGCCTGTGGCGTTTCCACGATTGCCGCCCGCGAAGCAGAGACCTCTCGATGGGTTCTTCTTCACCATGAACCTGCTTTTCCCCTATGCTCTCTATGCGCACCTGTACGGTGGAACCGCTCAGACCAAAACGACACCTCGGGGCATAAGGTGGGAACCGGGCGAAAATCACCGTCACTCTATAAGAGAAGGTCGATGAGAAGACAAGTCCACATCGATCTTTGCCCCAGATCGGGCGAAAGTTTGTCTTGAACGGCAATGGCGCCACCGTACGCCCCCTGGCCCCATGTGCCCGTACAGGGCTTTCGACACCGCCCATCCAGCCTGTGAGCGGCCGAAAACATTTACAGACTCCGCGGGCGAACTGAAGCGCCTTCGCCAGCCGTCCCGCACCAACACTCGATTCCGAATCAGGCAAAATTTGGGCCATTCGCTCGAAAGACAGTGTCGAATCTGCGCATCATAATGCATCCACAGAACACAATTTCGGAATCAGACGGAGCTCAGTCCTCTCTGGCACACCTGACTGCGGGTAACGGTAACGGCTGAAAGGGAATCAATATGTGGAAGCCAATGAAGTTTCTGAAATCGTTTTTGAAGGTGACGCTCCTCTCCATCCTCTGTGCGAGCTGTTCGATCGCCCAGTTGAGCACAGGCACCATCAACGGAACCGTGAAAGACGACACGGGCGCATCGCTTCCCGGGGCGCGCGTGACCATCAAAAATATCGAAACTGGCCTTGCCAATAGCGTCATAACGGATTCGATCGGCAACTTCACGGTTCCCAATCTCCAGGCCGGCCACTATTCGATTACAGTGAGCCGGGACGGCTTCAAGACCACCACCTTGCCCGATGTCGAGTTGCAAGTCGCGGAGCGGGCCACCATCAATCCTGTTCTCCAGGTTGGCAGCGTCAGCGAGAAGGTTCTCGTCACCTCAGAGGCGGTACCGCTGTTGAACACCGACACGTCCTCGCTGGGCGAAGTGGTGGACACGAAAACCGTCTCGACGATGCCTCTCAACGGACGCAGCTTTTGGCAGCTCACGCAGCTCACCCCCGGGGTAAGCTACATCGACGGCGGCCAGAATCCCTCCACAGGCGGCACGGCCATCCGGGCCTCCGTGGTTAACGTGAACGTCAACGGTCTGCCCCCAACGTGGACCGGCTGGTACCTCGACGGAGCCGACGTGACGGAATTCCAGGCGGGCGGCACCATCATCCAGCCCAACGTGGATGCTCTCCAGGAGTTCAAGGTGGAAGGCGGCAACATGTCTGCCGAATACGGACACACGCCGACTGTCATCAACAGCTCGCTCAAGAGCGGCAGCAATGTATTCCACGGCGGTTACTACGATTACCTCCGCAACAACGTCTTCGATGCAGCCAACTACTTCTTCCAGCCCGCTCCCGGCACCAGTCAGCGCGACGAGCCCCTGCACCGCAACCAGTTCGGAGCCAACCTCGGCGGACCCATCGTACACAACAAAGCCTTCTTCTTCGTCGATCTCGAAAGCACGCTCTTTCGCCTGGCCGAGGACTTCAACAACACCGTCCCCAGCGACGCGGAGCGCGGGGGAGACTTCAGCGCAGCGGCCAAGCCGCCCACCGATCCGACCGATGTGGTTGGAGGCAAGGCTCAGCCCTTTCCCAATAACGTGATCCCACCCGGCCGCATAACCAATGTCGCCAAGTTCTTCCTCGGCTACATGCCACACTCCAACAACCAGGTAGGCTCACTCTATCGCGCCATCAACACCAATGCACTCAAGCAGCAGCTCGACAAGGGCGACATCAAAGTCGACTATGCAATGACGCCCGCGGATAGCGTCATGGGCCGTTACTCGATCGCCGACAATCACGAGACCGACCCCAACGCCTATCCGCCCATGGGCAGCTTTCCGCTGCGCAGCCGCGGCCAGGACCCGGAGATCCGGTGGACGCACACCTTCAGTCCCAAGTGGATCAACGAAGCGCAGATGTCCTACTACCGCAGCTACTTCTTTTTCAGCACATCCTTCCAGGGGCAGAACATCAACGACGAAGCCGGGATTCAAGGCATGGATGGCCTGGCGCCCACAGAGTACCTGGGTTTCCCCGGTATTACCATCTCCGGCTACTCTAACTTCACCGGAGCATCGACCAACTCCTATCCCAAGTCGAACCGTCTTCGCTCCTGGCAGTATGTCGATCGCGTGACGCATGTCAGCGGCAAGCACGACATGCGCTTCGGGTTCGAGTTCTTCCACAACAACCTGCAGTACGTCTCCGGCTCCAACTCGGTGGGATCGTTCACTTTCAACGGCGCATACACCGGCGATAACTTTGCCGATTTTCTGCTCGGCTACACCAAGAGTGCGACGAGGAGTTATTTTCGCCAGATCTGGGGCAGCCTCGGAAACTTTCAGGCCTATTACTTCCAGGACGACTACCGCATGATGCCCGGCTTCACGCTGAACCTGGGAATCCGTTGGGAAGTGAATCCCTTCTACAACGGCCTGAAGGGCCAAACAACCGGCTACGACCAGACGGGCGGGGACCTGATCATCCCCTCGGACTTTTCTCTCGAAGCGCAGCCGGCCACGGCTACACTCTATCCATTGTTCCAGGATCGAATCGAGCTGACCAACAGTTTGCATTTGCCGGAGTCGATCCGCCCCGCCGACAAGACGGATGTGGTCCCGCGCATCGGCTTCGCCTGGAACCCCGGCAATGGCAAATGGGTCGTTCGTTCCGGTTACGGCATCTTCTATGGCTATCCGGACGACAACAACATCAACAACACCCAGAACTCGGTGCCATTTATTGCCTCTCAAACGGTCACCAACACCGGCAGTTCTACCTCCGCGCCACCGCTCACGTTCGCCAATATGTTTCAGAGCAGCCCCATCGTCAGTGCCAATCCCAATCCGGGCCAGCCGTGCTCCTTCGGCTTCGCGGCCAACTCCTGTTCCACCCCCAACCTCGTCTCCATGCCACCTCATGTCCACAACACCTACACACAGGAGTGGAATCTCGCCATCCAGCATCAGGTGGGCTCCGGCGTCTCCTGGGAGGTGGCTTATGTCGGCAACAAAACCAACCGCAACGAGCAGCAATGGAACTGGAACGACCCACCGGCCGGCAGCAGCGGGGCCATTCAGGGCCGACGGCCCTGGCCGCAATGGGGCACCATTACGCTCGGCGAGTTCCTAGGCGCTGCCGACTACAACTCCCTCCAAGCCAAAGTTGATACCCATGCCTGGCACGGCGCCACGGCGCTGGTTTCCTACACTTACTCGAAGTGCCTGGACAACGGAACCTATAACATTGGAAGCGATAACCACGAAGTGCACTCCAACATCCCCTATTGGGGCGTATGCGAGTACAACCTCACCAACAACATCGTATTCAGCTACAACTACCAGTTCCCAGTCGGCCACGGCCAGCCATTCCTCAACGGCCTGCCCGGTTGGGAAAACCAGATCCTCGGCGACTGGAGCCTGTCGGGTATCACCACCTTGCAGTCAGGCCTTCCCTTCACGGTCACATTGAACAGCGACGTCGCCAACACCGGCCTTGGGAACCAGCGGCCCAACTATGTCTCAAAACCCATCTATGTCAAAAGTCCGCTGTGCTGGTTTTACACATCTTTCAACCCGAACTGCGGACAGCTCGCGCCTGGCAAACAGGACTCGTTCCAGGTGCCGGCAGTAGACACGTACGGAAATCTCGGCAGGAACACCATGCGCGCCGATGACCTGGTTCAATTCGACATGGCCGTTTTGAAATCCTTCCCCATGGGCAGGGAACGATCGATGGAGTTCCGCGCTGAGTTTTTCAATGTCTTCAACCATCCGACCTTCGCGGCGCCGTCTACTATTTTCAACACCAGTTCCGGTTCGGTCATCGGTTCAACGCTGAACGGCAGCAGGCAAATCGAATTCGCACTGAAAGGGTACTTCTAGCCACAATGCGAACGGAGCCCGTTTGATCATGTGGCGGAGAACCGCCCGCCAGTTCCACTAGGGCCTGTTAACACTACCAGGGCGGTGGCGACGAGAGCCAATTTTCCCCAGTTCTAGGAGAGAGGAGCGACGCATACCGGGGTCCCCGCGGACGGGTCTTTGTCCGTGGGGTGGATACCGGGTGTCTGCTAGCGACGAGGGACGACGAAATGGGGAAAATTGGCCCCGTCCCTTCGGGTTGCGGCGAAAATCGGGCCATACTTCGTTCTCACCCTCGACTTTGGAGCCACCAAAGCCTTCGGGCTCGGCCTCGTCTGGCCCGATTTTCGTCCGCAACGCCATCCACCCTGGTAGTGTTAACAGGCCCTAGTTCGGACCGTGCTTGTGCTGCGTGGCGTCTACGCGAATTGTCCAGTTCGTGTTCACAAAGCCGGGATCGATGATCACGTCCTTGCAGATGCCGGCTTGATTTCTCTTTCGCCACCCACCGGGAGTTTCACCGCAAGCGTCGTGAAAGGCACGCGTAAAGTGATGGACCGTCTTGAAGCCCACCAAGGCGGCTATTTCTTTGAGAGGATAGTCGGAATGCTCGATGAGCTGCTGTGATCTTTGAATGCGATACTCCAACAAGTATCGCCGCGGCGAAATCCCAAGCCCATCTTTGAAGTGCTGGCGCACATGCCGATCTGAGTGCCCGACAGCTTTGGCCACTTCGAGCAGGCTGAAATCTTCAGCATGGTGATCGCGAATGAATTGTGTGGCGTGCTGGACAATCCTATCACCCAGCGGCAGCACATGAACGGACGACTGTCTCGCCCGCGCCCGTTCGCCCTCATCTGCCGCGCGAAGAAAGAGAAGTAATGACTCTACAAGGAAAGCACTACACAGCTCCCGATAGTGCAGTCTCTTCGACTCGCCCTCTTGACGAATACGTTCAAGGAGATCGGCAACACCCTCGACAGAGCTGAGCGCGATTTCAGGGCTGTCGTGCAGAAGATTCCGCAACCATCGATCCTTCACGACGAACTTGATGTCCAATGTCTTGACAGTAGAAATAGGGTCCAGGCCGTGCATTCGCCGCGGCCTGATCAGAACCAGAGCACCCGTCTCAATCTGATGGTCTTGCTCCCCTAAGAAGAAATTCGCCGCGCCGGACACTACGTAGATCATCTGAAAGTGTTCATGCTTATGCTTAGCGAGCTTCCAGTCGGGCTGGTAATCGTAGCGGGCCGTCCACAGCACTTCGGCTAATGAAGTCGGCATGGGCCACCTCGGTGGGGGATTATATCTCAGCGTACGATACGCCCGGCAAGAGAAATATGCGGGCCGGAAGGGGAAGTCTTGACGGAGCTTACTTGTGCTGGCCGCAAATGGTAATTTCCGATTAAGACAACGATTCACCCATCTGCCGCAAAGACGCGGCAGTGAGTGCTCAATATACTGAATTGCGGTGGTCCCGATGACAACTAGAATGACCCAGGCTCCAATGAATTTTGTGAAGGCGGACCTCCCGGGTACGCAACGGGTCGCCATTCTCGAGGAACCCCGGCGGCTTTCTCTGCGCTATGCGGAAATTCCAGAACCGGGCGACGGCGAAATAAGGGTCAAGATCAAGTGGGTCGGCATCTGCGGCTCCGATGTGGAAGCCTTTCGAGGTACTCGTCGGCCCGAGTTTATCTCCTTTCCTGCACGCCTGGGGCATGAGGTTGCGGGGGTGATCGACAAACTGGGACCCAATGTCGAAGGCCTGGGGGAAGGCGACCGGGTGACCTGCCGCTATGTGTGGGGCGCATTTGCCGAATACATCGTCTGCCGCCCTTTCAATGTCAAGGTTGTTCCCTCCAGCTTTCCGCTGGTGGACACAAGCCTCGTAGAGATCCTTCCCGGCGTCTTACACGCCGTGGACATTGCCCGGATCAGCCAGGTGACCTCGATCCTGATTACCGGGCAGGGGGTCAGCGGCTTGATCCTCACGCAGGTTGTCAAACTCCACAGCCCCAAGGTTCTGGCGGTTACAGACCTGAACGAACGAAATCTGGAGCTGGCGAGAAAGTATGGCGCCACCCACACGTTCAAGATTCCCAGTCCAGACACTCCTACCCGTCAGATTCTGGGAGATACTTTTCCAGACGGGTTTGACGTTGTCATCCCCTGCCTGCTTGAAGGGGACGGGATGGTGGATGCAATCGACTGCGCTGCTTTCGCGGGAAGAATCGTGATGTACGGCTGCATTGGCGTGTGTAATGCCCCGGTAGACTTTCTCAAGGTCCACCGCAAACGGCTGGACATTTTTTCCACTGAGCCGAAGCGCGATATCGACATGCGACGGTATTACCAGGAAGGGATCCGGCTTGTCCTCGATGGCTTGGTGAATACGGCTGAAATTGTGACCCATAAGTTGCCACTAAGTCGAATCGATGAGGCATTCGCATTGCGAGATGATGCCAGGAGCGAGGCGATTCACGTCCTGATCGATTGCGAGGCATAATATCTCCTCCGGCTTGCCGCTCGAAGATGGCGTCTGCCAGCGATCGAGGATTCAATGCTCCGAAAGCTGGCCGGTGAAAAGTCGCAGGGAGCCCGGAACGATGCTGCAGCAGGCAGACGAGTGCCCCAGGTGTCTTATCAACAGAAGCCAAACGGCTTTCGCATCTCCGGACTGCGCTGGTGGATTGCGGGTCTCCTCCTGGCAGCTACTCTCATCAGTTACATCGATCGTCTCACTTTGTCGGTCCTTGCGCCGGTTATCTGCGGAGAGTTACACCTCACTAACCTTCAATATGCCAGCGTGAGCGTCTGGTTCCTTCTTGCCTATTCCTTCGGACAGACTGCTTTTGGCACATTCCAAGATAGATTCGGTACGAAGCGCGGACTATCCATTGCCATGTTGGTTTGGTCGCTCGCTGAAACGCTGCAGGGCGCTGCTCGGGGGCTAGGTGTCTTCTGCGCGCTGAGGTTTCTTTTGGGTTTGGGAGAAGGAGGCCACTGGCCAGCAGCCATCAAGGGCATCGCGGAGTGGTTTCCACGCCAGGAACGTGCCCTTGGTATCGGCATCATAAATACCGGTGCAACGCTGGGTTCGGCTGCGGCTCCGCCCTTGATCGTCTGGCTGCAATTCAGCTTCGGCTGGCGGGCGACTTTCGCTGTGACAGGACTCCTGGGGCTCGCCTGGATCGCGGTTTGGTGGCTTTGCTATGAGATACCCGCGCGTCACCGCTGGCTGGCCACAGACGAATTGAGTTGGATTCAGAACCGTGCCTTTGAACCGGCAGGCTCCCCTTCAATCTGTGCATGGCAATCGTTGCTCCGCGATCGAAGGGTGTGGGGCGTCACCTTGGCGCGTTTCTTCGGTGACCCCGTCTGGTGGCTGTTTCTGGTGTGGTTGCCTCTCTATCTGTACAAGGCCCGAGGTCTGAGTCTGAAGACGATTGGGTTCTCGGCATGGATACCTTTTCTGTTGGCTGACGCAGGCGCCATATCCGGGGGGTGGTTTTCAGGGTGGCTCGTGAAACGCGGTATGAGACCGGACCGCGCTCGAGGCGCGGCCATATTGCTTGCAACCGTTCTGGCGCCATTCGGCGCTCTCGTTGCGACGGTCCGATCGGAATCGGTTGCGATTGCCCTTATTTCACTCGCCCTGTTTGCATTTCAATTTTGGGTCAATAACGTGCAGACCGTGGTGAGCGACTTTTTCCCGAATGAAGCGGTCGCATCCGTCTCAGGACTGGCTGGAACCGCTGCGGGCATCGGCGCCATGATTTTCACACTTTGCACTGGATGGGTCGTGGACCACATTGGCTATTCTCCAGTCCTGATTTTCTCCGGATTCCTGATTCCCGCAGCTACCGGAGCTTTGGCGTGGTGTTGTTATCAGCCTCCATCAACACGTCTCGACAATCCTCTATAAGTTGCACCGGATATCCGCGGCTTGCATAACTGTCGATAATTCCGGCGTACACCGTCTTCCAGCCGCCCTCGAACTCGTCCGCCGGGATGCCGTCAGGCCACACGCTGATGTAGAGCTAATGCAGTTCGCGATCGGCGCGGAGATTGCGAACCCAATGCTCGGTGCGCGGCGGCACAAAGGCAATGCCCGGCGCCGACACGCGCTTCGATTCCCCGTCCATGAAGATCTCCGCTTCGCCACTCCAGATCAGGTAAATCTGCATAAATGTCTCGTGGCTGTTCGGGGGCGTCGTCCCGGCGCTGCGCACCATCTGCAGCACCGCTTCGCAGGCATTGGTTTCGTCGCGCGGCGGCAGCATCACAAACTCGTTGCCGGCGCATCGGAAAGGTTCGCCTTCACTGAATTGTTTCGCGTACATCGCGTTTCTCCCGCTGGCTGATGAGAGGCTTGAGCAGAACCATATCAGCCGGGGACGCCTCGCTGAGCATTCATAATCTCAAAGAAGCTCATTGACCAGGCAAAGAGAGTTTTCTCTCTGTGCAATTTTTGATATACAAAATGGTACGCAATATTGGAAACGCCCTTTCACGGCTCTTTTTCCCGCGCGTCCTTCTCCCCGGCGATCGCGCCCAGGCGTTTTGGCTCTCCGGCCCGAAAGGAATCCCGCAGTGACTGACCGGCAGATTCCCATCGCGATCAACGGCAAGCGCATCCTCGTTGCGCCAGGCACCACCCTCGCCGCCGCCGCCGTCATGGCCGGCGAGCCCTGTCGCACTTCTGTCCAGGGCCATCCCCGCGCCCCCCTCTGCGGCATGGGCATCTGCATGGAGTGCCGCATGACCATCGACGGCGTTCCCCACCGGCGCAGTTGCCAGGTCATCTGCACCCCCGGCATGGAGGCCGTCACCGAATGAGCCCCCCTCTCACTTCACATACTCCCGAAGAACTCGACTCAAGGCCCGTCTTGCATCAGATGTATCCTGAACTCGAAGTAAAACTGCGAGTGCCGTTTGGGGGCATCTTGTGGTGCATTCGCAGAAGGCTCTTCCTTTCGGCCCCAGCCCCGCTTCCGAAGCTGAAAGGCGCAAGCTGAAGGCTGAAAGCTGAAGAGAGTGAAAGCGTATGGCGCGTCTAGCAACCAGGACCCCGAAAGCTCTGCCCAAAGGGCCCGCCAGGGCCGAGCACGGAACCAGCGTCGGCATCGCCTTCCAGAAGGTCCGCGACCTCATCGTTCACAGCAAGCTCGCCCCCGGTAGCTGGATCGTCGAAGGCGATCTCTGCGAGCACCTCAACATGAGCCGCACCCCCGTCCGCGGCGCGCTCTACCTGCTCCAGCGCGAGGGCTACGTCCTCGAGTACAAAAACGGCAGCAAATCCCGCATGATCGTGGCCCCTCTCACCAAAGAGGACGCCAGCGAGCTCTATCCCATCATCGGCCGCATCGAGGGCCTCGCCGGCCGCCGCACCGCCACGCTCCCACAACCCGAACGCCAAGCCCTGGCCGCCCACTTGGGCGAGATCAACGCCGAGCTCGACCGCATCGCCCGCGACCGCGGCCTCAACGGCCCCAACATCTTCGACCTCGACCACGAGTTTCACCGGCTGCTCGTCGCCGCCGGCTCCGGCCCGCGCCTCACCGCTCTCCATCGCGCCATCGAGCCCCAGACCGAGCGCTACTGGCGCCTGTACGCCAGCTCCATCATCAACGAGCTCCATGTCTCCGTAAAGGAGCACAAGGAGATCATCGCCGCTTTGGTCGAAGGCAGCCCCGACCGTCTGGAACGCGCCCTCAACACCAACTGGGAAAATGGCTGCAAGCGCCTGGCCAAGGTCATCGACATCTTCGGCGAGCGCGGTAGCTGGTAGCCGGCCAGAGGCCAGGTGCATCAAGTTTCGCCAGACGCCGGGTGAGGCGAACCAGGTCTCGATTTTGAAACCTGCGGACGGTGCTTCGGTCGTCCGCCACTGAGGATGCCCCGCCCTTTCTGTGTTCTTTGCAGAATGGGTGGGCCTGACCCACTCTTCGCGCCGCCCTTACGTCCCGAACTCCGTACTCACTGCCAACCCCGCCGGCCGGTGCGCCTGCGCATATGCAAACGCGGCCTTTGTCTCCGCCAGCTCCGTCCCCTCAAGCTCCAGCCGCGGCCCGCGCACCCGCGCAGATCCCACCCCAGCCTCCGCCTGCACCTGCTTGATCAGTTGGATGAACTTGGGCTCGGTGTCCATCCTCAGCAGCGGCAAGAACCACCGGTAAACCTCGAACGCCTCCGCCGTCTTCCCCTCGCGCGCCAGCCGGAACAGCTCCACCGACTCCCGCGGAAGCGCGTTCACAAGCCCCGCCACCCAACCCACCGCGCCCGCTGCGATCCCTTCTACAATCGAGTCGTCCACGCCCACCATCACCGCCAGCCGCTCGCCCACAAGCGCCCGGATCGCCGTCACCCGCCGCACATCGGTCGAGGACTCCTTCACCGCCGCCAGGTTCCCGTGCTCCCCGGCCAGCTCCGCAATCTGCTCGGGCAAAAAGTCCGTCCCATACGCCACCGGGTTGTTGTAGAGCATCCCCGGTAGCGGCGTCGCCTCCAGCACCGCGGCCACATGCGCCTTGTTCTCCCTCCAGTCGCCCTTGTACACGTAGGGCGGCAGAATCATCAGTCCAGCGCAACCCGCTCCGTGCGCCGCCCGCGCCAGCTCCACCGCCTCCTGCGTCGAAAGCGCTGAGATCGCGGCCACCACCGGAGCCTTACCCCCCAGCGCCACAATCGCCGTCTCCAGCACCTCCACTTTCTCGGCAAAGCTCAACGTCGCTGCCTCGCCCAGAGACCCCAGACAGATGATCCCGCTGCAACCGTTCTCCACGAGCCACCGCGCGTGCCGCCCCACCGTCCCCCGTTCCACGCTCAGGTCCGTTGCAAAAGCCGTCGTCATCGCCGGCATCACGCCTGTCCACTGCATAGCTTCTCCTCGTGATTGCTCAAGATTTCGGTCTTCGAACAATCGTTCACGACGCGGAAGCAGGCAATTCATTCGTCTTCGCACGAGACGCCGCCACAAGCCGTCCCGGCAGATAAGCCTCCGGCGCGATCGGCGCCTCGCCGCCGGTCAACCCAGCCGCAACCAGCTCCGCCGTCATCAGCGACGTGGTAATCCCCAGCCCTTCGTGTCCAGTCGCCAGCCATACCGTCTCATCGTCTGCGGTTGGACCGATCAGCGGCAGCTTGTCCGGCGTCGCCGCCCGGAACCCCGTCCACACCCGGATCGCGTTCATCCCGCCGATCGCCGGCATATACACCGCCGCCCGCTCGAGCATCGCGCCCAGGATCCTCGCGTCCACCCTGGAGCTCTCATCCCCGTACTGCCGCGACGACCCGATCAGCAGTTGCCCCGTTTGCCGCGGCTGCACGTTGAACGCCACCGAATCGGCCTCGCTCCCATGCGCGCTTTTCAGATAACCAAGCTCCACCAGCTGATGCCGCACAAATCCCGGATACCGGTCCGTGATCGCCAGGTGCCCCTTGCGCTTGCGCACCGGCAGCTCCGGCATCACCGCCGCAGCCTCTGCGCCCAGCGCCAGCACCAGCCGCCCGGCTCGAATCTCCGCGCCGCCCTCAAGCAGCAGTATCCCGTGCCCCATCGCCTTCACCGCGCGGCCCACCACGATCTCCGCGCCCAGCGCTTCGGCACGCCGCGCCAGCTCGAGCGCCACCACCGCCGGATACACCACCGCGTCTTCCGGAACCAGCAGCCCGCCCGCCAGCCCCCGGACCAGTTGCGGCTCGGCTTCGGCCAGCTCCCGCGCCGTCAAGATCCGGCACGGCACGCCGTGCTCCCGGTAGCTCGTATACTTCCGCTCCGCGGCCTCCATTTCTTCGCCGTCCGCGGCCACCCAAAGCGTCCCCGTCTCCACATACTCGGCCCCGGCCGGCAGTTCCAGCCGCCGCCATAGCTCCTGTGAGCTTCGGGTCAGCGCGAACTGCGCCTCCGAGTCGTCCATCACCACAATGTGGCCCATCCCCGCCGCCGTCGCCCCGCTGCCCAGCACATCCCGCTCCACCAGCACCACGCGCAATCCCCGCCGCGCACAGGCCAGCGCGCACGCGCAGCCCACAATGCCGCCCCCGGCAACGGCCACATCGAAGCTGTCCTGGCCCGCGATTGCCTCGGCCGTCATTTTGCCTTTCCGTTCCACAGAGGAATCCCGTTGCGGAACGGGTCCTGCGGCTCGAAGATCAGCGACGACTCCGCCGTCACGTACGCCGACCCCGTGATGTACGGCAAGATCCGGTCCCCGTCCAGCTCCACCCTCCCCACGAACACGCTGTCCAGGATTCCCTCCTGCCGCCACAACTCGCCCGGCTTCAGCTTCCCATCCGCCACCAGGCACGCCATCTTCGCGCTCGTCCCCGTCCCGCAAGGCGACCGGTCGTACACCTTCCCAGGGCACAGCACAAAGTTCCGGCCGTCGTTCTCCGCGAGGTGCGCCTTCGAGAACAACTCAATATGATCGATCTCCGCCCCGTTCTCGCCCGTCACGCCATTCGCCGCCAGCGCCAGCCGCAGCCGCCACGTAAACGCCGTCAGCTCCTCCTCGTGCTCGAGTGTCAGCTCAAAGGGATGCTCCTCCACCAGGAAAAACCAGTTCCCGCCCCACGCCACATCCCCCCGCACCGTCCCGTAGCCCTCCAGCCCCACGGCCACGTCCTTGCAGAGCCGATAGGCCTCCACGTTTGAGATTGTCACCTCGCCCTTGGCATCGAGCCTCAGCGTCACGTCGCCCACCGGCGTCTCGATCCGGTGCTCGCCCACCCCGATCCGGCCCAGGTAGCTCAAGGTCGCCGCCACCCCGATCATTCCGTGGCCGCACATCCCCAGGTAACCCGCGTTGTTGAAGAAGATCACGCCCGCCGCGGCCGCTGGGTCCACCGGCTCCACCAGCATCGCGCCCACCAGCACCTCTGAGCCCCGCGGCTCGCACAGTACCGCCCGCCGGTACACGTCGTGTCGCCGCCGCAGAGTCTCCAGCCGCTCGGCCAGAGGCCCCGGTCCCAGGTGCGGCCCCCCCGCCAGCACACACCGGGTGGGCTCGCCCGCCGTGTGCGAATCCACGACTTCAATCCGTGACGGCAGTACGCTGTTCGGCATAAGATTGTCTACAAAATTGCATACTTTACCCCGATTCTACCCCGAGATTCCTTCCGCGCGTCAGCCAAAGACGAAGGGCTTCTCGACTCCGCGCTCTTTCTCGGCCTTGGAGAGCCGAAAATCCGACACTCCAGCGACGCTCTCCATCCGCAGCAACCCTCAGCCCGAATTGACGTCTTAGAAAGCTGACAAATCGAGCATTTCCGTGCCCACGATCGGCGCCGGGCGTGCGCAAAGATTGGCCGGAACTGCCGCATGGGCCACTTGATCTGCATGGCGGCGCTCACCGCATAGACGGGATGGCCTCAGCGGGCCAAGTCTCTCTGTCCGCTTTCCTCGCGCTCCAGCGTGAAGGCCGCCGCCTGAAAGTCGCCGACTAACTCCACGTCGATGCCGTGATGCATCCAATACGCGCCGCTGGCCACGGCCGGCGTACCCGGCGCCACCTTCCCGTCCATGGCGCTGACGCGGTACATGGCATCCGCTTCGAGTCCGCGCAAATACAGGCGTGGATACGGATAGAGCTCCGTACTCGAATGCAGGAATGCGAATACCACGCTCTGCCGTCCGTCGCGCCCGACGTATTCGTTCGCGGACTGCTCGCTTCCGTTCAACGGCTGGATAAGCCGATAGAGCAGCCCCCGCTGCACCGTATCGCGAATCTCCTTGTATTGAGCGATCATGCGCTTGGCACTGGCCAACTCATCGGGAGTCCATTTGTTGAGATTCGCCCCCACGCCCAGCGAGCCCTGCATGGATGACAGGAACCGGTACTCCAGAGAGAGCGTGCGGTGATTGACCCAGGTCGGTGATTCGGTGACCCAGGCCATCATGACTCCCGGCGTGTACGCGTAGGTGAATCCATTCTGAATGCGCAGCCGGTCATAGGCGTCGGTGTTATCGGAGGGCCACACCTCGTCTGTATAGCGCATCACCCCCAGATCCACCCGGCTTCCTCCGCCCGAACAACTTTCGATCTCGACTTTCGGATGCTTCTCGCGCAGTTCGGCGAGAATGCCGTAGTAGTTGCGGATGAAGTCGACGTAGACGTTCTTCTCCTCGTCGGGTGGAACCTGCGGCCATCCCGGCTCGGACCAGTTGCGGTTGTAATCCCACTTCAGAAAGTCGATCTGGTTTTCGCTGAGAAGCTTGTCCAGCGTGTTGAAGACCCAGGCGCGCACATCGGGACGGGCAAGGTTCAATACCAGTTGATTCCGTTCTTGGCTGCGGGGCCGTCCGGGGAAATAGAGCACCCAGTCCGGATGTTGCCGATAGAGCTCGCTATCCGGGTTCACCATCTCCGGCTCAACCCAGAGCCCAAAGCTCAT
This sequence comes from Occallatibacter sp., assembly GCA_035508555.1. Taxonomy (GTDB): domain Bacteria; phylum Acidobacteriota; class Terriglobia; order Terriglobales; family Acidobacteriaceae; genus Telmatobacter. Next base: position 80,034 of record DATJMU010000060.1, read on the forward strand.
GCCGAGTGCATGGACCTTATCGATGAGCGGCTTCAGCCCGTGCGGAAACTTTTGCGGATTGACCCACCAATCGCCCAGTCCGGCGTGATCGCCGTTCCTCTCTCCGAACCAGCCGTCGTCCATGACAAATCGTTCCACGCCGATGCTGGCCGCTTCTTCGGCAAGCTTCATCTGCCCCGCTTCGTTCACATTGAATCCGGTCGCTTCCCACGAGTCATACAGCACCGGCCGAAGCGCGGGATGGGGAGCATGCGGCAGAATCGAGTCAATCTCGAAGCGGTGCATCAAACGCGAAGCGCCGCCGATTCCATCGTCCGTGTACCCCCCATAAAAATACGGAGTCTCAAGAGATTGCCCCTTCCCCAGCAGATAACCAAAGTCGAAGCTGTTGAAACCCCCGCTGACTCGAACCTGCCGCACCTGGTTCTGCTCAACGGCAATCTCCCAGGAACCGCTCCAGCCGAGCGCTCCGAACCAGACGCTGCCATGATCGGGGTCGCTGTCGTCTGCGTGGTCGATCGCGAACCAGGGGTTGTTCTGTGCTCCGGTGGTGCCGCGCCGGCTCTGGAGCACCGTCTCGCCCGGTTGCACAGGCTGCTCCTGCAGGTTCCACTCCGCAGCCCAGCGGCCCGTAAGATAGCGCAACCGATAGTCCGTTCCGCGGGGCAGATTCCAGGTAGCGGCGAAGACCTGTTCGATCGTGAAGGGCGCATCGGTGCGATTCTCGATCCTGGCCGCGCGGCGCAATATGCCGGTCTCCGGATCGATCTGGTACTGCAGCACCACGTAAACTTCGCGCGAGATGTCCTTCATGGTGATCGAAAGCTGATCGCCTTCGATCCGATACGAGACGTACTTCAGCACCAGGTCGCGGTTGCCGTCCGGAAACGTGATCTTCAGATCCGGTTCCACGTAGAGCGCTCCGCCCCAGGCAACAAACTCCTGCGGAGTGGCATCGATCGGCGGATCGAACGAGGAGGCGCCTGGCACGGAGTGCGCGGCCGCAAAATGATCGCGGTCCGGCAGCCGGGCCCCCCAATAGAGGGTCTGCAGCTCCTGTTCGTCGTTCACGCCGAAAACGTACGTCGTGTCCGCCGCATCCAGGCGAAACACGCGCGTTTCGCTCTCGTAGTGAACGTGTGCGCTCGTCCCGGCCGAACCTTCCGTTTGCGCTGAAAGGCCACTCACAGGAAACAGCAATCCGCACCACAGCGCCATAACGCCAACCGCCAGCGCGCGCCGCAGAGAACCTGACCACAACATCGTATTCGTATTCATCAAGGCCCCTTTGTTCATCGAACTTCAAACTCCCGAGGAAGCGTCATGGCGGAGATCGGCCGGCGGCAGTTGCCTGCCTTCGCCGGGCTGGCGGTGGATGATGACTGTACCGCTGCGAATATCAGTATCCGCAATCGACAGCATGGTCGCCGCGAGTACAGCGACCGTGCAAACTCGGGATGCGCTCAACCCTGGCGAGCCGATCAACATTCTCGCATGCGCCGGCAACGCTTGCCGTCCGGCCGCCAGGCCCTAAGCTGTTATCTATAGTCGAAGCTCGCGGTCGGCCCAAGGAGGCATAGTGTACACAGAAGGATGTCCTCTGCTCCGGCTGAAGCGCCGGAGCGATTGGGGTGCGAAAGCACTGAAATGCAACCGTTCCAGAAGGACTCTCAGGCGATGATGCAGAAGATGGAAGATCGAATCGCAGATCGAGCGCCACAATCCGGGCCCGCGAAATTGCAGCTCCCGGCTGCCCCCGCGACGGAGACTGGTCCAGTGAAAGCATGGGAGGAGCCGGTGGTCATGCGGACTTACTTGCCTGCCGCTCCGGATCCCAATCCTATGTTTCTCGAAAAGCGCGTCTACCAGGGCAGCAGCGGGCATGTTTATCCCCTGCCGGTGATCGATCGCATCGACACCCAGCCCGCCGAACACTCCTGGAGGGCCGTGCATCTCGAGAACGAGTACATCCGGCTCATGGTCCTGCCTGAAATCGGGGGCCGCATCCATATCGGGCTCGACAAGCTAAACGGTTACGACTTCTTCTATCGTCAGAATGTTATCAAACCCGCGCTGGTGGGGCTGGCCGGACCCTGGATCTCCGGAGGGGTCGAGTTCAACTGGCCGCAGCATCATCGCCCCGCAACCTTCATGCCGGTGGAAACCTTCATCGAGCGCGAACCCGGCGGCGCGGTCATCGTCTGGTGCAGCGATCACGATCCTCTCCAGCGCATGAAGGGGATGCATGGCCTGTGCCTGCGTCCCGGCGCTGCCCGTCTCGAACTCCGCGTCCGGCTCTACAACAGGACCACCGGCACGCAAACATTTCTTTGGTGGGCAAACGTCGCCGCTCACGCCCACGAGAAGTATCAGTCCTTCTTTCCCCGCGACGTACGCTTTGTCGCCGACCACGCCCGCCGCGCCATCACCGAGTTTCCTCTCAGCCAGGGAACCTATTACGGCATCAACTATCGCGCGCGATTCCTGCACGGCGTGCCCGAGGAGGAGAAACCACGGCATTTCATCCCGGACGGCTCCTACCCACCCAACGACCTGAGCCGCTATGCGAACATCCCCGTCCCCACCAGCTACATGGTTGCCGGCTCGTGCGGCGATTTCAGCGGCGGCTACGATCATGCCCGGCAGGCCGGCGTGGTCCATGTCGCCAACCACCACATCGCGCCGGGCAAGAAACAGTGGACATGGGGGAATCACGACTTCGGCTACGCCTGGGACCGCAACCTGACGGATGCGGACGGTCCGTACGTGGAACTCATGGGCGGCGTGTACACAGACAATCAGCCTGACTTCTCCTTTCTGGCCCCCGGTGAAACAAGAACCTTTCGCCAGTTCTGGTATCCGATTCGCGAGATCGGAGTGCCTGACGAAGCCAACACGGAAGCCGCTCTTCGCGTGGAAGGAACGGCAAAGGGCGTCACCGTTCATCTGCAGGTCACATGCAAACGCCCGGGAAGCTCGATTCACCTCCTCTTGCACGGTGAGGAGCGTGGCGCCTGGAACGGAGATCTCTGTCCGGATGCTCCGCTCCATTACACATTCCCGGCCAATGAAACGGGCGAACCGGAGATCCTCGTTCGGCAGGGGGATTCACTGATCCTGCGGTATGCGCCGGCGGAGCTGCAGCCGGCCCCTCCTCCGGCGGTGGCCGCGGAGCCGCCTATGCCCGCCGACGTCGCCACCAATGACGAGCTATTCCTCATCGGTCTGCACCTCGATCAGTATCGCCACCCGACACGCGATGCCGAAATCTATTGGCGCGAAGCCGTGCGGCGCGATGCGGGAGACAGCCGGGCCCACCACGCGCTTGGGCGCTGGCATCTGCGGCGCGGAGAGCTTTCCGCGGCCGAAAAGCATCTCCGCCTGGCCATTGCGCGGTTGACGGAACGCAATGCCAATCCTTACGACGGCGAGCCCTTCTACAACCTGGGACAGACTCTCTTGTATGCCGGCCGGACCGGCGAAGCCTACCAGGCTCTTTACAAATCCACCTGGAATGCGGCATGGCGTGGGCCGGCATATCATCGTCTGGCTGAAATCGACTGTTGCCGCCACAACTGGTCAATGGCGCTCGAACAACTCGAACACTCACTGCGCCGCGATGCGGACAACCTGAATGCGCGCAACCTGAAGGTGCTCGTCCTGCGGAAGCTGGGCCGCTCGGAGGAAGCGGCGCAGGTTTTGCACACAACGCGGGCTCTGGACCCGCTTGACATCTTCAGCCGCTTTCTCTTATCCGGAGAGACTCCCGCCGATGCGGGCCAGCGGCTGGATCTTGGCTTCGATCTGCTGCGCGCGGGCTGGCTGGTGGAGGCGCTCACAGTCTTCTCCGAGCCCGGCCCTGAAGATCGCGGCGGTGACTCGACGATGCTGCTCTATGCACACGCCCACGTGCTGCTCATGCTTGGCAGGCGTCAGGAGGCGCTCGATGCCTATCGCATCGCCGCGGCCGCGAATCCCGCGCACGTGTTTCCGAGCAGGCTGGAAGAGATGCTGCTTCTTGAAGAAGCCCTTCGCCTCAATCCCGATGATGCGCACGCCGCATATTTCCTGGGAAATCTTCTCTACGACCGCAAGCGCCACACCCAAGCCATCGTGCTCTGGGAAAGAGCGGCGCAACTCGATCCGAGCTTCGCCACGGTGCGGCGCAATCTTGGGTTCGGCTATTACAACATCCTTCACGATGCGGCCCGCGCCGTGGAAGCCTTTGCGCGTGCCAGAGAACTCGCGCCAACCGACGCCCGCATCCTGTATGAGCAGGACCAGCTCGCCAAGCGCACGGGCGCGCCGCTCAGCCAACGGTTGGCCGTTCTTGAATCGAATTGGGATCTGGTGGAGAAACGCGACGATCTTTCCCTCCAGCTTGCGACCCTGTACAACAGCACAGGGAATCCGGATGCGGCGCTTCAAGTTCTCCTCTCCAGGCGGTTCCAGCCTTGGGAGGGTGGCGAGGGCCTGGTGCTGGCCCAGTATCTTCGCTCTCAGCTTCTCCTGGGGCAACGCGCTCTGGCGGCCGGCGATCCCGGCACAGCGATCACATGCATCAGAGAGGCCCTCCATCCGCCGCAGAGCCTCGCCGAAGCCAGGCATCCGTTGAGTAATATAAGCATCGTCTATTACTGGCTGGGCGCGGCCTTTGAAGCACGAGGCGACAATCAGGCGGCAATCGATGAATGGTCACGGGCGTCGCGGATTCAGGCCGACCTTCAGCAGATGCAGCTGCAATCGATCTCCGACATGACCTACTGGAGCGCCATCTCTCTTCTTCGCCTGGGGCGCGAGGCCGAGGCCCAAAAGCTGTTGCGGGCAATCTACGACTACGCGGCCGCCCTGGAGCAGCAGACGCCGAAGATCGATTTCTTCGCCACTTCCCTGCCGGCCCTGCTGCTGTTCGAGGAGGACCTCGACGAGCGGCAGGCGATCCATGTGCTTTACCTGAAGGCCCAGGCGTTGCTCGGGTTAGGCGAACAGGAAAAAGGGATCGGTCTTTTGCAGGAAGTTCTACAGCACGACTGCAGCCACGCCGGGGCGATCGACCTGCTGCGCATCTGAAGAGGGTAGCCCATGCATGGACCTGTTCCGGAGACCGCTTTCTCGCCGTCGGTTGCTCCCGAAGGCACGGCATATGTGTGGGGAATTGCGATTGCAGCGGCCCTGGGCGGACTTCTCTTCGGTTACGACTGGGTGGTGATCGGGGGAGCGCGCCAATTTTATGAGATCTATTTCCACCTGACCTCGGCCGCCCTGGTCGGCTGGGCCAACAGTTGCGCACTCGTCGGCTGCCTGGCAGGGTCGCTTGCCGCCGGATCGATTGCCGACCGTCATGGCCGGCGCAGGGTGCTGCTGGCCTCTGCGATCCTCTTCGCGGTCTCGTCGGCGCTGACGGGATGGGCGCCCAGCTTTTCCTCCTTCATCCTCTGGCGAATCGTCGGAGGAGTGGCGATCGGCCTGAGCTCCAACGTCTCGCCTCTCTACATTGCGGAGGTGAGCCCGGCGGGGATTCGCGGCCGCCTGGTAAGTCTCAATCAATTCGCCATCGTGGTCGGAATCCTGCTGGCGCAGGTGGTGAACTGGCGCATTGCCCGGCCGGTCGCCGCCGATCTGGGCCGCGAGGCGCTCCTGCGATCGTGGAACGTTCAGTACGGTTGGCGGTGGATGTTTTCCGCCGTGGCAGTTCCCGCACTGGTCTTCACTCTCGCTTCGGCCTTTCTGCCCGAGAGCCCCCGATGGCTGCTGGCGCATCGGCGCGGCGAGGAGGCCCGGAGTGTTCTCGAACAAATCGGAGGGATGCGGTACGCTTCCGCCGAAATCGCCGCCATCCAACATTCGCTGGCAGCCGAGTCTGCCAGCCATTCCTCGTGGCGGGAGCTGCTGCGGCCGGGCGTTCGCGCCATGGTACTACTGGGCATTGCGCTGGCGGTGCTACAGCAGTGGACCGGCATCAATATTCTGTTCAACTATGCGGGCGATGTATACCGCAGCGCCGGCCACGGCGCCAACACGATCTTTCTGGATATCGTGATTACCGGCACCATCAACCTCGTCTTTACAGTGCTCGCCATGGTCCTGGTGGACCGCGTCGGGCGGCGCAAGCTCATGCTCTTTGGCTGCCTGGGAATTGCCGCCGCCCACCTGCTCTCCGCGCTTGCCTACCGCAACGGCTGGCCGGTGAACGCCATTCTGATCCTGACGCTGGCCGCCATCGCCTGCTATGCGCTCACTCTCGCTCCCGTCACCTGGGTGCTGATCGCGGAAATCTTTCCCAATCGCGTGCGCTCGGAGGGTGTATCTGTTGCGGTGAGTGCTCTATGGACCGCGTCGTTTCTGCTCACCTACACGTTCCCCGCGCTGAACCAGTTGCTGGGCACGGGCGGAACCTTCCTGATCTATGGCCTGATCTGCCTGCTCGGGTTCCTTCTGGCGGCTCGCTTTGTGCCGGAGACGCGAGGGCGCACGCTGGAACAGATCGAAGCTGCAGTGACGGGGCAAGGACAAGGTTAATCGTCTCCAAATGAAATCCTCTCGCCAGCTCTGACCGGCAAGGGCAACAACGGCCCTGTCAGCCTCGCAACCTCCGGCAACCATCCGGGCCAAGGCGCCGCAGAAGCGTTTCGGGCAACCGCCGGGAACTCCGTTGCCGGAGCGGGCGCAAACGATCGATCTGAAGAAGCTCGCGAGCATACTCCTGCGCAGAGGCGCACGGGTGTCACCTTGTCCACTTTCGCAGCGCTTCGCTCAGCCGGCCGGCCTGTGTCTCCAGATCGGGAACCAGCCGCACCACCCGGGCCAGATCGCCTCCCTTGCCTGCCAGTTCCATTTCAAGCGCCACGTCTCGCAGCGCCTCGCCTCCAACATTGGCCGCCGCCCCCTTGATCTTGTGGGCCAGTTTGCAGATGGGCTCAAGAGCCTCGAGCGCGGCCTTCTCTCTCAGCTCGATCAACATCGCCGGCAGCTCTCCGGCAAATCCCTCCGCAACCTCCCGGGCAAACTCCACATCTCCCATCATGCGCTGCAGGAACGCCTCGCCATTGAATACCGGAGACTCGCCCGGCAGACTCTCCGGCCGCCTGCTGCACTCCGTCGCCGAGTCGACAGCAGCACCGCTCGCCTGGGAATCCACCCTCCGCGTCAACCACTTTTCCACTACGCTGAACAGGGTATTCGGATCGATCGGCTTGGCAATGTAATCGCTCATGCCGGCTTCAAAGCATCTCTCGGCGTCTCCGCTCATGGCGTGGGCAGTGGTGGCGATGATAGGAATCTTGTGATTGAGCACCGCTGACTGGGAGTCGCGGATGATCCGGGTGGCTTCATATCCGTCCATCTCCGGCATCTGTACGTCCATGAGCACCAGGTCGTAGGGCTCTGCTTCCAGCGCCCGTATGGCCTGCCTGCCGTTCGCTTTGACATCCGCGTGCCAGCCCATCCGCCGGAGCAGCCCGCTTGCCACCTCCTGGTTGGTGGGATTGTCTTCAACCAGCAGGATGCGGGCACTCGAACGGCGCGCGGTCTCCAGGCTGTGGCGGGTAATCAGGGTTCGCTTCCGGGGTTCCTGTTCTCCTGTCAGCACCGCCACCAGGCAGTCAAACAAATCCTGCTGGCGCACCGGCTTCACCAGGTAGGCCGCGAACCCGATCTCTTTGAAACGAAGCGCGTCTCCCCGCCGCCCCAGAGACGTCATCATCACCAGTGGCGTCGACTTCAGAGCATCGTCGGCCAGGATGGCGGCGCCCAGCGCCGCTCCGTCCATGCCCGGCATCATCATGTCCAGCACCGCCGCCTGGAACGGATTCCCCGCAGCCGCCGCGAACCGCATCCGGGCCAATGCCGTCGATCCGTCCTCTGCAGCAACAACAATTGCACCCCACGACTGCATCTCTGCTGTCAGAACCTCCCGGTTGGTCGCGTTATCGTCCACGATCAGAATGCGCGCGCCCTTCACGGGAGCGTTGGAAGAATCCAATTGCTTGCAGTGGTGCTGTTTGGCAAGACGCAGCGTAAACCAGAACTCCGAGCCTTGACCCTCCTCGCTCTCCATCCCGATCTCGCCGCCCATGAGTTCAACCAGTTTCTTCGAGATGGCAAGACCCAACCCGGTACCCCCGTACTGGCGCGTAGTCGAGGCGTCAACCTGGGTAAAACTGGTAAACAGCCTCGGCTGCTTGTCCGCGGGTATTCCAATGCCGGTGTCCCGTACGGAGAAGCGCAGTGTCACCCCGTCGGGGGTCTCGGCGATCGGATCGACGCGCACCACGACTTCGCCGCGATGCGTGAACTTGATGGCATTGCCGACCAGATTCATCAATACCTGGCGCAGGCGTCCGGGATCGCCCTGAAGCAATGCGCACACACTGGGCGCGACGGCGCAAACCAGCTCTACCTGCTTTTCGTCGACGCGCCCGGCCAACGTATCGGCGAGGTCGCCCATCAGGACATAGAGGTTGAAATCGAGGTTATCGATCTCCAGTTTGCCCGCCTCGACCTTGGAGAAATCGAGAATGTCGTCAATCACCGTGAGCAGCGACTTGGCGCTCTCTTCGGCGACTTCCGCGTAGTGCCGCTGCTCCGCCTCGAGACCGGAACCGAGCAACAGGTCGATCATGCCTAGCACGCCGTTCATGGGAGTGCGGATCTCGTGGCTCATGTTGGCCAGAAACTCGCTCTTCGCCCGGTTGGCCTCCTCCGCCGCGAAGGCCAGCTGATTGGCCCGCTCCGTCGCCTCCCGCAACTGGCGGTTGCTCTCGCGCAACGCGTCCTCATTCCGCCGGCGCGCCGTGATGTCCCTCCCGATCCCCGCGATTCCGGTCACGCGGCCCTCGCCGTCCAGCAGCGGCACCTTCGTGGTCTGTAAGTAGCTCACCTCGTCCTGGGCGCCCGCACCCACTCGCACCTCATGATTGAAGATCGGTTCGCCCGTGCCGATCACGTGTTGAACGTCCCGATCGAAGATCTCGGCGAGTGCGGATGGGAAAAAATCATAATCGGTCTTTCCGATCATATCTTCGGGGCGCTCCACACCAGCCCATCGCGCCAGCTCGGGATTGGCGACGACAAATCTGCCCTCTACGTCTCTCACGCACATCAGATCCGGAACATTGTCGATGAAGGCGCGAAGTATCTTTCGTTCCGCGTCCAGAACCGCGTGCTGCGCAATGAGTCGCCGGGTCGCGTCCTCGGCCTCCATCTGCGCGCGGATCAAATGCGCCTCATACTGCTTTTTCTCCGTAATATCCTCGGCAATTCCCGCGATCCGGAATGGTTTCCCGGCTCCGTCGAGAACGGGAAAGGCCCGGCTGCGGATCCATTTTTCCTGTCCATCGGGCGTTCGGATTCTGTACTCGATCTCGGCCGCTTCCCCCCGGTCCTGCTGCGCGAAGACCCGCCGCGACTGTTCCAGGTCGTCAGGATGAATCGCCTCCAGGCGCGAAGCCGGGTTCTCGTAAAAGCTGGCGCAGGTCCTTCCAAATATCTGTTCGTACGCGGGGCTGACGTAAAGGAACTCCGCCTTCCCAGGCTCCTTCAGCCATAGGATCTCCCGGATGTTCTCCGTCAGCTCGCGAAACTTCTCTTCGCTCTGCTGCAGCGCCTGCTCCGCCTGCTTGCGCTCCGTGATGTCGGTGCCGAGACCGACGTGGCCGAGAAATTCCCCGTTGGTCGACAACCGCGGCGCTGCGAAAGCCGCCAGCCACCGCCATGCGCCGTCGCTGCGCTGCACCCGGGTCTCCTCCCGGAAGGACCGATGCTCCTCAAGCGCGCGGAAGCACTCCCGCAGGAACCGCGGCGCGTCCTCGGGATGAAGCAGGTGCTGCCAATTGGAGCCCTTGACGTGTTCGAAGTTGCCGCCGTTAAACTGGTTGAACGCCGTGTTGACGAACTCGATTTCGCCCCTGGCGTTCGTGATCCACAACGGCATCGGGCAGCCATCCGCCATGGTGCGAAAACGCTCCTCGGTTTCACGCAGAGCCTGCTCGCCCTTTATGCGCGCCGTGATGTCCCGGAAGAAGAGCGCGCGGCCAAGGTGCTGCCCGCTCCCGTCCCGCAGATTGTTGGAGTGCCACTCCAGCGTCCGGCCATCCCTCAGCTCGACTTCGCCGCGGTCCGACGACTGCGTATCCCGGTCATGCTCCTGAACCCGCTTGAGGTATCCCTCCGGGTCCTTCACCTCGCGTAGAGCCGCGGACAACACCTGGTGCTGATCCATGCCCACAATGCTGGTCAGCGGCTCGCCTGAAGGGCCCGGAAAGGAAAACTTCCAGACCTCCAGGAACTTCTCGTTATGCGAAACGACAGTATGCTGGGGATCGACCACGAAGATTCCGTAGTGCGACCCTTCATAGATGGCGGATATGAGCGAGTGCTGGAATTGACGTTCCTGTTCGGCCTTCCTGCGCTCGGTGATATCCGCTCTCAGCCCGATGTGACCCATGTACTTGCCGTTTGGCGAAAACCGCGGCTCACCGCGAGAGCCGATCATCCGCCACACACCATCGGCGCGCCGGACCCGCCCCTCCGCGCTGAAAGCCCTGCGCTCCCGGACCGCGCTGTCGAATGCCGCCAGGTACTGGGGAGCATCGTCGGGGTGAATCAGCGAACGCCACTTTCCTGCTCGCGCCTCTTCACAGTTCATACCGGAGAACTCGCGGTACAACCGATTGATGAACTCTACCCTGCCTTCGGCGTCGGTAACCCACATCTGGGACGGGCAGCTGTCCGCCATGCAGCGGAAGCGAACTTCGCTTTCGCGGAGCGCGGCCTCCGCCTGGCGGCGTTCGGTGATGTCGCGTTTGATCGCTACGTAGCGGACAATCACGCCGTCTGCATCGTGCACGGGCGAGATTCGCAACTCTTCCTGATAGGTGGTCCCGTCTTTCCGCCGGTTGGTCATCTCGCTGCGCCACACCTGCCCGGATCGGATCGTGGTCCAGAGCTCCTTGTAGAACCTGGAGGAGTGGCATCCGGATTTGAGGATGCGCGGATTTTGCCCCACCGCCTCCTCGCTGCTGTAGCCGGTCATCGCCGTGAACGACGGATTCACATACTGGATCGTCCCGCGCGTGTCGGTCATCATGATGCCGTCCGCGGCGTGCTCCACGGCCGCCGCCAGGGTGCCGGCCTCGATCCCGTGCAGGATCACCGACGGGCAGGTTTCGCAGCGCGGGAGCGCCGTTTTCATGCCGCCCCCTTCCACTGATAAAAGACCGAGCGCAGGTAGCGTCTGGGTTCGAGCTCGGGACAGACTCCGGAGATGGATTCGGTCGCGCCGATGATCAGACCGCCGTCACCGGCCAGGCACCGGGCCAGATTGCGAAACAGCCTCGCTCTATCCGCCTCCAGGAAGTAGATGGCCACGTTGCGGCAGAAGATGATGTCGAAAGGGCTGGGAAACGAAAATGGCTCCAGCAGATTCATGGTGCGGAAGGTGGCCATGGCGCGAATCTCGTCCCGAATCCTCCACCGGTCTCCGGAGGGACTGAAGTGCCGGGCGACGGTCTCCGGGGGCAGCCCGCGCCCCAGTTCCAGGCGGCTGTACTCCCCGTAGCTCGCCTGGGCTACCACTTTGTTGGAGATGTCGGTGCCGAGGATGCGAATGTCGTAGCGGTTGAGGTCCCCAAGCAGTTCCTTGAGAACGATCGCCGTGCTGTACGCCTCCTGCCCGGTGGAGCAGGCCGCACTCCAGATCCGGATCGGGATACGGCCCCCGCTCTTGCTGCGCCGGTCGATGAGATCGGGGATCATCTTGTGTCGCAGAAGCTCGAAGGGAGAAGTATCGCGGAAGAATGAAGTCTCGTTGGTGGTGATGGCGTCGATGATCCTGGCCCGGAGTTTGACATCCGTGCCCGCTTTCGCCTTGTAGAAAAGCTCCGAGTAATTCGAGGCTCCCGCTTCGGCAAGCAGGCCGCCGAGGCGCGTCTCCAGCAGGTAACCCTGGGATTCGTCCAGATGAATTCCGCAGATCTCCTGGATGTAGCGCGACCAGACAGACACTTCCTCGCGCCGGATGGCGACGCTCATGCCCGGCCTCCCCTGACGGTGGCCGCAATCCGGCCTGCGATCTCACCCAGGGGCAACACCAGATCCGCAACCCCCGCCTCTACCGCCGCCTTGGGCATCCCGTAGACCACACAGCTCGCCTCGTCCTGGGCAATCACGAAACAACCGTGGCGTTTGAGCAGGCGCAGACCGAGAGTGCCGTCGCTGCCCATGCCGGTGAGGATGACGGCCATGGCACGCCCCGGAAAGCGGTGGGCCGCGGAGCGGAACAGGTAGTCGACGGCAGGCCTGCAGTTGTTTTCAGGAGGATCGTCCGTCAGTCCGATGACGGGCTGTCCGCCGGGCCCCACCTCCAGCCGCATCTGTCGCCCGCCGGGAGCGATGTAGGCGGTGTTCGGCCGGGGCAGCTCGCCCTGCGCCGCTTCTTGAACGCGCACCGCGCACTTTGCCGCCAGGCTGTCCGCCAGAGACTTGGTGAAAACCGGCGGCATGTGCTGGACGATGAGGATGGGCACGCCCAGGTCCGCTGGGATTCCCGGCAAAAGCCGGGCCAGAGCCACAGGTCCGCCCGTGGAGACGCCGATCAGCACCATCTCGGGCATGGCCGGACAGGCCACGCGCTGCATGCGCGTGGCAATCGTCTCCCGGGAAGGCTGCACCGGTATGGACCCCGAGGCAACAACCGGAACCGGCGGGCCCTGACGGCCCCGCGAGGACTCGCTTCCCAGGATGGAGCGGACCTCCCGGCGATGCGCGACGGCACGAATGCGCGGCGCCAGCTCCGCCAGCAGCGCCTGCCGGCCCTGATCCGGATGCGCCGCCTCCGGCTTGGCAATGAAGTCGAAGGCGCCTCTCTCCAGGGCCCGCGTGGTGAGTTCGCCCCCGCGCCGGGAGACCGCGCTCAGCACAATCACATCCAGGCCCCGTTCACCGCTGCTGCCGAGCGCGTCCAGGACTGCCAGGCCGTCCATCTCCGGCATCTCGATATCGAGAGTGAGGAGGTCGGGTTTGAGCTCCCGCACTTTCTGCAGGGCGATCCTGCCGTTGGCGGCGCTTCCCACCACCTCTACTCCGGGGAAGGAGGACAGCACATCTGCGAGCAGCCGCCGGAAGAGGACCGCATCGTCGGCTACCAGAACCCTCACGCCTATCCACCTCTGCTTTCTTCGGTCGGCAGCGGCTTCCCGGGGCGGTCATCCATGCCCAGCACCGCGGCCAGATCGAGCAGCGCCGCCAGACGCTCGCCGCTGCGAAACACGCCCCGAAGCTTCTGCATCTGCACGCCGTGCAGGTTGGGCGGAGCGGGCTCGAGATCGCCCGCATCCAGCGCCATCGCATCCGCTACCCGGTCCACCAGCAGCCCCACAGGCTCGCCCTTCCAGTCGGCGATCAGAATGCGGCTCTCCGGGCCGGTCTCCACCGGCCCCAGGCCCAGCCGCACGCCCAGATCGATCACGGTGATGATGCGGCCGCGCAGATTGCGAATGCCGGCCACATACTCGGCGGCGTGACGGACCGGCGTGATCTCGCCGACCATGACGACCTCCTGGATCAGGGTCGCATCGATCCCGAAGACGCCCTCGCCGCGCAGCTCGAAGGTGGCTGTCAGCAGCTCGTCTTCCACTTCCGCATTGGAAACAGTGCTTGCCATGTTCGCCCTCAGACCTTGAACTTAGCCACCTGCGCCCCCAGCTGTTCGGCCAGCTTCGACAGCTCGGCCGCACTGGCTTCTACGTGTTCGCCGCCCTGCTCGATCTCGGCGACCGCCACGTTGACGCCGGCAATGTCTTTGGCGATGCTCTGGGAGACCTGCGCGGTCTGGGAAACGCGCTCGTTGGCATCCTGAACCCCGCCCGAAGCCTGCGCGATGTTGCGTGCCACATCCTTGGTCACCGCGGCCTGCTCTTCAATGGCCGCGGCGATGGTGGTGACGATGGTCCCCACATCTTTAATCACGGTTGTGATCTGCCCGATGTCGGTGATCGCCGTACCCGTCGAGTTCTGGATCCCGGCAATCCGCGCCTTGATGTCTTCGGTGGCCTCGGCCGTCTGCCGCGCCAGCTCCTTGATCTCGTTGGCCACGACGGCGAAGCCCTTGCCCGCGGTCCCCGCCCGCGCCGCTTCAATGGTCGCGTTCAGCGCCAGCAGGTTGGTCTGCGCAGAGATATTGGTGATGGTCTCGGTCACGTGCCCGATCTCCTGGGCCGCCTGTCCCAGCTTCTGCATCTGCTCGGTGATGGTCTGGGCCTGGCCGGTGGCCTGCTCGCTGATCACGCGTGCCTTCGAGGTGTTGGCCGAGATGTCGCCTACCGTGGCGCTCATCTGCTCGGTGGCGCTGGCCACCGAAGAGAGGCTGCTCGCGGACTGCTCCATCCCTGCGGCGATCGATGCCGTATTGGCGCTGGCCTCCTCGGCCGCCGCCGCCACGGTGTGGGCCTTCTCCGACATGGAAGCCGTCCCGGTAGCGGTCTGTCTGGCCACCGCCGTCAATTCGGTCGACGAGGCAGCCAGCGTCTGCACTCCGTCGGCGATGCCGCCCAGCAGCCGGCGCAGGTTCTCGCTCATGATCTGCATGGCGCGCGCCAGCTCTCCCAGCTCGTCCTTCCGGGCGGTCATGGTTTCGGGCACGTTGATGCTGATGTCGCCGCCGCTGATGCGCTGCAGCACGCTGACCCCGAGCATGACCGGCTCGGTGATGCTGCGGGTAACCAGGATCGAGAAGGTCACCGTCAATGCGACTGCTACCACGATGAGAATGGCCAGCAGCCAATTCACTCTTGACTGGACCCCCTCCATGGCGTGCTGCGTGGCGGTCACCTGCTGCTGCTGCCAGTCGCAGTAGTCGGCCATCGCCTGGAAGATTCCCTGCCCTTTGACGGCCCCGTCGCCGGCAAACTCGGAGACAGCCCGGGCGCTGTCGCCCTTCATCGCTTCATCGACAACCTTCAGGTTGAGGTTCTTGGCGTTGGCCACCGCCGTCTCGATCTTCTCCATCTGCTCCCGGCCGTACTCGGGGTTGCCGCTATCCTTCAGCTTCGCCAGCTTGGCCGCGTAGGTTGCCCTGGTCTTGTCCAGTTCCTCTTTGTAATCCTGTCGGGCCTGGCTATCCTTCGTCGTTACGATATGCCAGATGTCGAGGTAAAGGTTGGCAATATCGACAGACGCATCCTTGACGACAAGCATCCGGTTGGATTGGTTCTGCAAATCGTTCGAAGCGCGCTTCAGCGAAGCCAGCCCCCAGTACGCCATGGCGGCGATTCCCATGGTGAGCGCGAGGCAAATACCAAAGCCCAGGGCCAGGCGCTTGCCTACTTTCATATCTGCCAGGTCGATCATCGTCTTCTTCCTCTCTCCTTGAACTTCACTTCCCCTGAGCCTTGCCCCGTCCCGACGGACTCCGCCACGCAGACCGGGACGGCCGGATTCGATCCCCGATTGCCTGCTCCGCAGGCGGCCGTCGCCATCCGCCCGCAAACCGTCACGTGGCTAAGCAGCCGCATAGGCCCCCGCCGCCGCGGGCTGCTTTGCAGTGTCCGCACGCGCGTACTCGCGCAGCCGCTCCAATAGCTGGTCCCGATCGAGTTTGGTCTGGTAGTCGTCGATCCCCGCGGCTTTGCCACGAGCCACGTCCTCGTCGCCGGCCAGAGAGGTCACGGCGATGATGGGCAGATGCAGGGTGCGCCGGTCGGCCCGGATGCGCCGCGTCAATCCCAGCCCGTCCAGCCGGGGCATCTCGACATCGGTTACGACGGCCCGCACCTGCTCCAGGTTCCGGAGCAGCAGTTCCCAGGCCTCCTCCCCGTCCGGGGCCGCCAGAACGGAATAGCCATCTTCCTCAAGAAAGCGCATCATCTGGGACCGGAAAAAATCGGAGTCCTCCGCCAGCAGCACACTCATCTCGGAGGCCTCGGCCGAGGCGCCCTTCTCCCCTGCTTTCGGCGCCGCCCACTCCGGCCACGCTGTATCCGCCAATTCGTACAGGTCGACAACCAGCGCGGTTCTGCCGCGAAGAATCGTCGACCCGGCCACCCCCGTCTGACGGTGCGTGGTCTGATCGATCCGCGCGGCGGTTTCGACCACGTCAACAGGCATGGCTCCCAGCAAACCAACCTCGTGGCCGCGCACATTGGCGATCATGACCGCCAGTTCCCCGGCATCGGCGATGGGCTCAACCTGGGCAGCGTCGGCGAGCGTGACCAGCGGCAGCAGGCCGCCGTTGTACTGCATGGTCCGCCGCCCGCCGATGAGCTCCACCTTCCCGGGCTCGATGCGTTCGATCCGCTTCACCGAATCCAGCGGAAGCGCGCACAGCACATCCGGAGCGTTATGGAACAAGACCAGCGAATGGACGTCGGCCAGGTCTGCCGGTTCGGCGTTTTCAGCCGGCGCGGCGCCGGGCGGGGTTCCTGCCGCTGCCTCCAGGTCTGCCTTGGCCGCCAGACCCGCTACGTCCAGAATCAGGGCCACGGAGCCGTTGCCCAGGATGGTTGCCCCGGCGTACTCCTCCAGCCCCTTCAGATGGGAGCCCAGCGGCTTGACGACGATCTCTTCGGTGTCGTGGAAGCTGTCCACCACCAGGCCGTAGGTTTGCGTGCCGGTGGTGACGACCACGATCTCGAGGGCGCCGCCGCTCTGACGCCGGTCGCCGGCCTGGCGGGTCTGGCGGGCTCCCATCGGTGGCCCCGCCGCGGACCCTTCGCTCAAGGCTGAAAGACGTGCGGAACGCCGGTCGGCCATGCGGGTGCGGCGTTCGATCTCCCCCTGCCCTGTACCCGGATCCGCGTAAGTCGGAACCACTCCCAGCACGTCTGCGAAACGCACCAGCGGGATCAGCCGGTCGCGCAGGACCAGAACCTCGGCGTCGCCCACGACTTCAATGCGGGTCTTGGCCTGGGCGGGAAACACATGCCGCATCTCTTCCACATTGATCTGGGGAATCGCAAACCGCTCGTCTTCGACCGAGACGATCAGGGACGGGATGATAGCCAGAGTCAGGGGCAGCTTGATGCGAAAGGTCGTGCCCCGGCCGGGAACCGAGACGATCTCCACCTTGCCGCCCAGGCGGTCGAGGTTGGTCTTGACCACATCCATGCCGACTCCGCGTCCGGAGACGTCGCTTACCTCTGTGTTGGTGGACAGGCCGGGAAGAAATATCAGGGAGATCTTGTCCCTTGCCGTCATCCCCTCCAGCTTCTCGGCTGCGATCAGCCCTTTGCTCAGCGCCACCTTGCCGATGCGCTCCGGATCGATCCCGCGGCCATCATCGACGATCTCCACAACCACCTGGCCGGCCTCGTGGCGGGCGCCGATGCTCAGCAGGCCCTGGCGTTTCTTGCCCGCCTGGACCCGGTCCTCGGGCAGTTCGATCCCATGATCGACGGCATTGCGCACCATATGCGTCAGCGGATCGGAGAGAGATTCGATCAGGCTCCTGTCCAGGGCCACATCCTTGCCCTGGATATCCAGCTGAATCTCCTTGTGCAGGGACGCGGCCAGGTCCCGCACCAGCCGCGGAAACTTTCCGAAGACGTTGCCGATAGGCTGGAGCCGGGTCTGCATGACGACGTCCTGCAGCTCCGAGGTGATCTGGTTGATGCGCTGGTCGGCGGCCTTCAGTCCCCGCGCATTCTTCTGGGCAATGGAAGCCCGCAGCTGGTTCCTTCCCAACACCAGCTCGCCGGCCAGATTCATCAGCGTCTCCAGCGTGGCCACGTTGACCCGGATGCTGTCCTCGACCACGGAGGCGGGCGCTGGCGCGGCCGCGCCGGCCGCCGGCTTCGCAGCGGCGGTGACGGGAGTTGGAGACGCCCCCGGCGACGCCGGCCGGGATTCAACTGCGCCGCTCTTTGCCGGAGACTGCGGAATCTCCACCGCGGCCGGCGCCTTCGCCGGTTGCGCCGGCCCCGGAGCGGAGAGCAGTTTGACCTTCTCCCGGGTAAAGGGGAACAGAAAATCGATGCCCTCCGGCCTGAAGATCGTGGCCAAAACCAGTCTCAGGGGCAATCGGTTGCCGATCGGGTCGTCCAGCGTGCCCACCGCCCCGAAGTCGATCTCGCAGTCGACGATCTGGCCGGCCGCAAACAGGGTGCGGAAGACCTCCAGCACCGTCTGACCCCGCCGCTCGATATCGTGAATCAGGTCGTATTCGGCTGCGTACAGGTAGTTTCCACACTCCTTGGCCCGCTCGTAATCGAACCTGGACAGCACCACCGGAGATCCTCCCCCCTCCGGCTTGAGCGTGACCGTCTCGGACAGGGACGACTTCTTCTCCTGCGGCAGAAAGGACGATGCCAGTCCCGTCAGGCCCTCGACCAGCTCCCCGATATCGGCGTGAGCGCTTTCGGCGGGACGATTGATCATCTCGCGCAGACGGTCGAAGGCGGCCAGGAGCAGATTGGTGATCTCGGCGTTGGGAGGCATCTTCCTCGACCGGATCATGTCGAGGACAGTCTCGGCCCGGTGCGCCAGCTCCTTCACCTGGATCAGGCCGAAGTAGCCGCTTGCGCCCTTGATCGAATGAGCCGCCCGGAACACCTTGTTCACCAGCTCGGCGTCGATCTCCGCGCCCCCCTCCTCGATCGCCAGCAGGTCCGCCTCGATGGTGGTGAGATGTTCACGCGACTCACTGATGAACTCGGCAAGCAGTTCGTCGTTCAGGTCAACATTCGCATCCATGCAGACTCTCCTGTCAGGCTCTTGCGCTCACGTTGAGGCGCGCTGTCAGCCGCATGCTCTGCAGCAGCCGGAAGATCTCGGGGCCGACGTTCGTCACCCGGATCTTGCCCCCTGCCGGAGCCAGGCTGTTGGCCGCCGCAATCAGCAGACCCATGCCGCTGGAGTCAAGCATCGCGGTGCTCGACAGATCGAACACCAGTTCGTGCGCGCCCTTGTTCAACAGCTCTTTGAGTTCGGCCTGCAGTTGCGGGACCACCATCGCGGTCAGGTCGCCCTCGAGCCTTACCGAACCTTGCTGATCCACCTGTTCGACAACGTAAGCAGCCATCTTGCCCATTTCCTTTCCCGTTGGCGCTGTCTTCCTGATCCAGAGCGCAATCTGGTTTCCGCTTCGGTTGAACCGCACACGTTCGGCGTACAATGCGCAAAGCTGCAACCCGCGTCCGGAGGACAGGGCGGCGTCGGGCCGTTTCCGGCGGGCCTTTCGCCATGCGAACCCCGGGCCCTCATCGCATACCGTTAAGCGAATCCACTCCCTGCCAACCGAAAGGCTGAGAGCAACTGATTTATCGGCGGCATTGCCGTTTCCGTGAATCACCGCATTGGTCAGGCACTCCCTGGCTAACAGCTCCACTGTGAAACACCGGTCGCAGAGCCCCTGCGCCTGCAGCCATCCCCGGATCTTCAGGCACAGTGACTCTGCGTCCCCCAGGCGCGACGGGATCGTCTGGCAGAGCGAGACCGGGGGATGGCGCGGCGGCGGGATCAAGGCTCGGCCCCCAGCAGCAGCAGATCGTCCGTGGGCGTCGAGCCGGCCATCACCTCCGCGACCACGGCAGGCACTGCCTCCGCGAGGGGCAGGCTTCGCCCTCGAACGCAGGCGCCGGCCAGACGCTGCAGGCCGTCCTCGTAGGAAAAGCTGTTCTCGATCAGACCATCGGTGTAAAGGTAGAGCCGGTCTCCGGGATTCAACGTCAGTTCCACCACGCCAAACACCGCGTCGGGAAAGGCGCCCATCACATCGCCCTCCTGGCGGAGAATCGCCGGGTTTGCCCCATTCACGGGGATAACGATGGCCGGGGGATGGCCCGCGCTCACCAGGGTCAGGTGTCCGGTGCGATGATTGAGCCGGGCATAGAGGAGGGTGAAGAACGCCCCGGATGGAAGAAACCTGCACAGGGAACTGTTGATCGCGCGCACCACTTCGCCGGGAAGGTGCAGCGGTCCGGCGTAATCGGCGGCCAGCGCCTTCAGCGATGCCGTCCACAGCGAGGCCGCCAGGTCGTGCCCGCTGGCGTCGGCTACCAGATAGTCCACAACATCCTGCCCCGCGGGAATCACGTCATAGAAGTCGCCGCCCGCGGTCAACACCTGGCGGATCGAAGCATGGAAGCGCGCGCACGGAATCTCCTCCGGCTGCGGCATCAGGTCTTGTTGCGCGCTGGCCAGCCGCTGCAGTCGATCCGCCTGTAGCTCGGAGAGGCGCTCATAGGCCTGTTTCAGCCGCAGATGGGTACGGACACGGGCGATGACCTCTGCCCCCACGATCGGCTTGGTAATGTAGTCCAGCCCGCCGACTTCGAATCCCCTCACCTTGGTGGAAGTATCGTCGCTGGCCGAGATGAAGAGAATCGGAGTGGCGAAGGCGGCAGCCTGTGACTTGAGGGAGCGGCAAACATCGAAGCCCGACCCGTCCGGCAGGTTGACGTCCAGCAGGATCAGATCGGGGCTCTGGCCGCGGATTCCCTGCAAAGCCCCCGCGACGTCGCCCGCGCTGGCCGTACGGAAACCGGCCCTCTTGAGAAACCCGCAGATGGTGCGGACGATGCTGGGATCGTCGTCGACAACCAGAACCAGCGGATTATTTATCTGTCCCTGCATCGGAGGTTCCCCAGTTTCCTCTCGTATCCGGCGCGTGGCGCACGGTCTCTTTTGCGACTCAACCGGTCTGACGAGGAAGCCCGCTTCCTCCCTGAATTGCTTCGCTCCCCTTCCCTGATTCACCCTTGAGAGCCGACCTTCACCCCGGCGCGCCGGGCCGGACAGACGGCTCGAATACCGTTCAGCGAAATCTCTCCTCGCTTCCGTTCGAGCCGGGCGTCCACGCCATCCATGCGCGCGGCTTCCGCGAAGGCAAACCGAACAGGAAGGAGTGAAGCCCCAATGCCGATCGACCTGCCAAAACCATAGTCGACCCGGTGAGAGCAGACGGGTGAGACAAGGGGAATCTTTCGGGCGCATACCGTTTTGGCATGTACCGGCGCTGTGCGTCCTGAATTGAATCGGTGCGGGATTCCCTGTCTTTATCAGCTATTCGGCGCAGTCTGGGGCGCGCTGCGGGGCGCAGAGCGGCAGGGAGCGGACTCGATTCGTCCTGACGTTGAGGCGCGTATTGCGCCCCGGTGGCAGCCCGGCCATGCCGCCGTGCCTCCAGCCCGGATCGCCTTCAGCGTCGAGCACGGCGAACGCACCGCGGAAGTGCCGGCCGCCTCAACTCCCGTTCCCTGTCAGGCCGCCTTCTCCGGGGGAGCCACCGGCACCCGTCATACAGATGGATAGGACGCAGAGTGGCAGCTCCCCTCGCGCTTCGCCACGTTGATCGGCAAATTCTACTCCGGCGCCGATCCGCGATACTTCTTCGCCAGCCAGCTCTACAGCTACTTCAACGACGCCACCGGCCGGGGCCAGCGCGCCTCCACGGCCGTTCCGATCCCGCCCCGCGGCCGGAAGACGCCCTTCACCACCGCCCATACCGGATCGCACGCCTTCACCACGTCCTCCAGCACCTGGTTCACGATGTTCTCCTGGAAGATTCCCAGGTTCCGGTAGCTGAACAGGTACTCCTTCAGCGACTTCAGCTCCAGGCACCGCTCCCGCGGCATGTAGCGGATCGTGAGCACGCCAAAGTCCGGCAGCCCCGTCTTTGGGCACACGCTCGTCAACTCCGGATCGTCGATCTCGATCTCGTATCCCGGAAACTGGTTCTGCCAGGTCTCGATGGCGGGGAATGCAAAGTCGAGGCCGGCCTTTGCGTGCTCGTCGGTATAGCGCGATTGGTTCGCCATAGCTCCATTGTACGGGCCTCAAAAATCCAGCTCCCAGGTCTGCCCCACCAGGTCCTTGCCGAAGCTGTGGTGCGGCTCTTCGGCCGCCAGCCGGAACCCCGCCTCCTGGTACAGCTTGTGCGCGGCGTGCAGAATGCTCTGCGTCCACAAGGTCACCGTCTTATACCCGGCCATCCGCGCGAACTCGACGCACTCCCGCACCAGCGCCCGGCCCAGGCCCATGCCCCGCGCCGCCGCTTCCACGTGCAGCAGCCGCAGCCTGGCTACGCCCTCGCGGTCAGGATGCCGCACCAGAAAGATCGTTCCCAGCGGCTCCCCGTCCCGCTCGGCGATCCAGCACCGCTCCCGCGCCGCGTCGTAGCGATCCAGGAAATCCGCCACAATCCGCAAAGCCAGCGCCTCGTACTCCCCATTCCATCCGTACTCCTGCGCGTAGAGGATGCTCTGCCGCCCGACGACCCAGCCCATATCCCCCGGCCGGTGCTGCCGCAGCACAAACGGCGGCCGCGACCTGCCCTCTTTCCCGAGAACTCGCTCGATCCCGCCCATCGACCGCATCAGCGTCTCGCGGTCGGCCGGCGTCAGCGCCGCCACGATCCCCTGCCCCTGCCCGGCCGATCGCCGGTCCAGCTCCGCAAACGCCGCGCGGCCCCTCCGCGTCAGCCGCAGCACGGCCTGACGCGCATCGGTCGCCAGGGGGGATCGAGTGAGTAAACCCGCCTCCTCGAACTTGCGCAGGATGCGGCTCAAGTACCCCGCGTCCAGCTTCAGCGCCACCGCAATCTCGCTGGCTCCGCCCTCGGGCCGCGTCGCCAGCTCGAACAGAACCCGCGCCTCGGTCAGCGAGTACCCGCTGGCGAGCAGCCCCTCATCCAGAAGCCCCGCAAACCGCGTGTAAAACCGGTTAAACCGCCGCAGCACCGCTACAGCTTCCCCCATCTCCGTCGTCTGCTTCTCCTCCATGCCGGCCCCTCCGCTATCAAGCATATTACTTGACACAGGCAACTATCGCAATCCAGCACCCTCTTTCACGCCGCCTTTCCCGCATGGCAAAACCTTAATTTTCTGCTCCGAAATCTCAGTTCTAGAGTCCTATATACTGGCACATGGTTGACTGAATGGCTGAGCAAAGATCGAATGGAAGCCGCATCTGGCTCTGGTTGGGCGCCCTGGCGCTGCTCGTCGTTGTTTTCCTCACCGCGCGCTATTTTTTGCGCGAGCACCTGCCGGTCCGCGAGGCGCAGGCCGCCTACGAGGACCTCCAGAAGACCGTCAGCACCAACGGCCGCGTCGAGCCCGAGAAGACCTACCAGTTCTACAGCCCCGTTTCCACCACCGTGAGAGCCGTCTACGCCCAGGAAGGCGACCGCGTGCCCGCCGGCAAGCTCCTCATTGTCCTTGACGACACCGCGGCCCGCGCCCAGGTGGCCGCCGCGCAGAGCGCCGTCAAAACCGCGCAGGCCAGCCTCTACGCCGTCAACCACAACGGCACCCAGGCCCAGCAGCAGATGTCCGAAGCCGAGCTCGCCCGCAGCCGCATAGCCACCACCCAGGCCCAGCACGACCTCGACGC
This sequence comes from Occallatibacter sp., assembly GCA_035508555.1. Lineage (GTDB taxonomy): Bacteria > Acidobacteriota > Terriglobia > Terriglobales > Acidobacteriaceae > Telmatobacter. The sequence continues at coordinate 103,356 of DATJMU010000060.1, forward strand.
CCTCCTCAGACTCGAGACCACCGGGGCAGCCTCGGCCGCGGAAGTCGCCGCCGCCCGCCAGCAGCTCGATGCGGATCAGGCCAGCCTCCAGGCCGCCCAGCGCGGCGCCAGCGACCGCTTTTCGCCCGTCGAAGTCGCCCAGGCCCGCGCCGGCCTGGCCGACGCCGAGGCCGCCCTCGCCACCGCCGAGCAATCCCTGGCCCAGACCCGCATCGTCGCGCCCATCGCCGGCACCGTTTACAGCATGGACGCCCATCCCACCCAGTTCGAGCAGGCCGGTTCGCTTCTGCTGGAGATGGCCGACCTCTCCCAGGAGCGCGTCCGCGCCTACTTCGACGAGCCGGAGATCGGCGGCCTCTCCGTAGGCCAGCAGGTCGTCATCAAGTGGGACGCCAAGCCCGGCCTGCAGTGGGCCGGCCACATCGAGCGCACACCCATCACCGTCGTCACCTACGGCACCCGCACCGTCGGCGAAGCCCTGATTCACATCGACTCGCCCGACTCCGCCCTCCTGCCCGATACCAACGTCAACGTCACCGTCACTACGGCCGAGTTCCCTCACGCCCTCGTCGTGCCTCGCGAAGCCGTCTACCCCCAAAACGGCCACCCCTGCGTCTATCGCGTCATCGACAGTAAGCTGGTCCGCACCCCCGTCACCACTGGCGCCTTCACCCTCACTGACGAGGCCATCCTCTCGGGCCTCAAGGAGGGCGAATGGGTCGCCACCGGCTCTCCGACGGGCCAGCCTTTGCAGGACGGCCTCGACGTGAAGGTTGTTCCATGAAGAAGCATCGCATCGGCGCGGCCCTGGCGGCGGCTGCCCTGCTCGCCGCACCGGTCTTCGCCGCACCCGATTCCGCCTCCGTGCCCACCATCGCCGGCGCCAGCGCCGCTCTCCAGGCCGGCGAGGCCGACCGCGCCCTCAGCCTGCTCGCCGAACTGCCCCAGGACGGCCCCGATGGCGCTCAGGCTCAGAATCTCGTCTGTCGCGTTCGCTTCACCCTCGAGCAGTGGTCCGCCGCCGCCCGGGCCTGCGCCATCGCCGTTCGCCTCGAACCCCAAAACTCCGACTACCGTCTCTGGTTCGGACGCGCCCTCGGCGAAGAGGCCGGCGTCGCTTCTTTCTTCAGCGCCTACTCGCTCGGCAAGCGCTCCCGCGAGGAGTTCGAAGCCGCCGTCCAACTCGATCCCCGCAACGCCGCGGCGCTCTCCGACCTCGGTGAGTTCTACGCCGATGCCCCCGGTATCGTCGGCGGCGGCACCGACAAAGCCGAGGCCGTCGCCGCCCAGCTCGATCGCATCGACCCGGCCCGCGCCGCCGTCCTTCGCGGCCGCATCGCCTCGGACCAAAAGGACTACGCGGCCGCCGAGCGCGACTTCAAAGCCGCCGTCGCCGTTAGCCGCCATCCCGCCCTCCAGTGGTCCACACTCGGCAGCTTTTACCGCCATCGCCAGCAGTGGCAGCAGATGGAGTGGGCCATCCACAATTGTGTGGCTGCCGCCACGCGCGATCGCGCCGCCGGCCTGGCTTTCTTCAACGGCGCCTCGGTCCTCGTCCAAGCCCATCGCGAGCCCGCCCTCGCCGCCAAGATGCTCGAGGAGTACCTCGCCGGCCCGTCCCTCACCGAAGAGGGCCCCGCCTTTGTCGCCCATATCTGGCTGGCCCATCTCAAAATGCAGCTCGGCGACCCCGCCGGCGCCCGGCAGGATCTGATCGCCGCTCACGCCCTGGCCGGCGAATACAAGCCCAAAGAGGACTCCGGAGCTTGACCACCCTGCCCCCCATCTTCACGAGCCTCGCCCGGCGTAGCATGCTCCTCGCCTTCGCACTCCTCGCCTGTGCCCCCACCTTCGCCCAGGTCTCGCTCACTACCGTCGTCGAGCTCGCTCAGAAGAACAGCGCCTCCGTCCAGCTCGCTCAGGCCGACCTGCAACGCGCCACGGCCTCCCTCGCCGAGTCCAAAGACGTCTTCTACCCCTCGCTTACCTTCGGCTCCGGCCTGCCCGCCTTCCCTGAGGTCGGCTTTACCGGCGCCCTGCCCACCATCTGGGACGCCACCCTCCGTTCCCTGGTCTTCAGCATGCCCCAGTTGGAGTACATCAAGGCCGCGCACAAAGGCCTTGAAGCCGCCCAGATGAGCCTCAAGAACGCCGACGGCAAGGTCGCACTCGATGCCTCTCTCGCCTACATCGAGCTCGACACCGTCGACCGCGAGATCAGCGCCGCCCATCAGCAGCAGACCTACGCCGCCCGGCTCGTCGAGATCGAACAGCAGCGCGCCGACGCCGGCGTCGATCCCTACAGCGCCCTCCTCCAGGCCAAGCTCACCGCCGCCCAGATCCGCCTGGCTCAGCTCCACCTTGAAACCCGCGCCGCCACGCTCTCCGAGCAGCTTGCGACCCTCACCGGTCTCCCCGTCGGCTCCATCACCCCGGACCACGCGAGCATCCCCGCCATCCC
>DATJMU010000061.1:0-66771 GCA_035508555.1 Occallatibacter sp.
CCCTATATCGTCCTCGGCTACTCGCTCTGGAAGACCCGTTTTGCGGCCGACCCCGCCATCGTCGGCAAGTCGATTGAGATCGCCACCCACCCCGTCACCGTCATCGGCGTGGCGCCCCAGGGGTTCATCGGCGCCATGCCCGGCCTTCGCCAGGACGCCTGGCTTACCCTCAATCCCGTCGGCACCGCCGAGTGGCAGATGACCCATCGCAGCGCCGACTTCCTCAACGTGACGGGAAGACTGCGGCCGGGAGTCAGCCGCCAGTTGGCCAACCAGGATCTTCAGACCATCATGTCGCGCATCGTCGCCGCCTATCCCGGCGATCACCCCGGCGTCAACACCATCACCCTCGACCCCCTGTGGCGCTCGCCCTTCGGCGCCAATGGCTACATGGCCTCCACCCTCCCCATTCTGCTGGCCATCGCCGGCGTCGTCCTCCTCCTCACCTGCGTCAACGTCGCCACCCTCACTCTGGTCCGCCTGGTCGCGCGGCGCCGCGAGCTCGCGATTCGCCAGGCCCTGGGCGCGGGACGCGCACAGCTCGTCCGCCAGATGCTCTTCGAAGGAGCCATCGTCTCCGCCTGCGCCGGAGCCCTCGCCCTGCTCCTCACCCTGTGGACCTCGAAGACCTTCGCCCGCTTCATCCCTCCCAACGCCAGCCCCATCGTGCTCAACGGCGCCATGGACCGCAGCGTGATCTTCGTCATCGCTCTTCTGGCCCTCCTCGCCGGTCTGCTCTGTGGCGCTTTTCCTGCCTGGCGATCCTCCCATGTGCCCGCCGTCGAGGTGCTCAAAGAGGAGTCGGCCAGCATCTCCGCCGGCTCGCATAATCGCCGCCTCCTCAGCTCCCTCGTGGTCGCTCAGATCGCCCTCTCGCTGGCCCTCCTCGTCGTCTCCGCCCTCTTTCTGCGCACCCTCCGCAACCTCGCCCGCGCCAATCCCGGCTTTGAGCAGGACCACATCCTCACCGCCTCCGTCGGCCTCAACATCGTCGGCTACTCCGACCAGGACGTGCAGGCCATCCGCCGCCAAATCCTCGATCGCGCCGCGGCGCTGCAGGGCGTCACCACCGCCTGCCTCATCGATTGGATCCCCATGACCTTCACCCGCAAAACCGTCGACGCCTGGCCCCAGGGCTATACCCCCCAGCCGCATGAGTCGCTCGAAGTGCAGCGGGCCGACGTCTCCGCCGGCTACTTCGAGGCTCTGCGCATCCCCATCCTCCAGGGCCGCGGCTTCACCCGCAACGACGACGAAAAGGCCCCGCGCGTCCTCATCGTGGACCAGACGGCGGCCCATCGCTACTGGCCCGGCCAGGACCCCATTGGCAGAAACCTCATGATCTGGGGCCGTCCCTTCACCGTGGTCGGCGTGGTCGGGAACTCCACCCATCTCTTCGTCAATGACCGGCCCACCCCCATGATCTACATGAGCTACTTTCAGGAGCCGGATCCCGAGCTGATCGTGCAGGTCGAGACCCGCGGTAATCCCGCCGACCTGGCCCCGGCTCTTGAGCGCGCCATCCACGACATCGACGCCCGCCTTCCCGTCTTCGATGTGCGTCCCTTGCGTGAAACCACGCAGATGGCCACCATCTTCCCCGTCATGGAGAGCACCTTCGCCGGCATCTTCGCCCTCATCGCCCTCATTCTCGCCGCCACCGGCATCTACGGCGTCGTCGCTTACCGCACCGAGCTCCGCACCCACGAGATCGGCATCCGCGTGGCTCTCGGAGCCTCCCGCGCCGATGTGCTGCGCCTGGTGCTCCTGCAGGGGCTCTGGCTTACCGCCATCGGCCTGGTGCTCGGCCTCGCGCTTTCGTTCGGACTCACACGCCTCGTCGCCGGCCAACTCTACGGCGTCGGCGCCAACGATCCCGTCACCATCGCCGCCGTGCTCCTTCTGCTCGCCGCCATCTCCGTACTCGCCTGCTATCTTCCCGCGCAGCGCGCCATGCGCGCCGACCCGGTCGCCGCCATCCGCGAGCAGTAGGCGGGCGGCTTCAGGGTATCGCTGCGGGGTACAGCAACCCTCGAACCGCTATAGCCGTGCCGAAAAGAACTAGAATGTCAGAGTCTTGCAGGCTGCGGAAAAACTCAATCGACTGAGATTTTGTGACGAGGTCCCGGCTTGAGCCGGCCATGGCCTCTCTCCGTTCAGTCGCATCCATCCGGGCAAAGCCACTCTTCGCAGCGTTGACGGCAGGTTGAAGTGAAAGCATGTGCGCTGCAAGAGCGTTGGTTGCGGGGTGTGGTCGCAGCCAGGCGGAGACGGAAGTCCTGGTACGGGATTTTGAACGCAGTGAGTTGAGGCGGAGGGCATCTTGCGATGCGCGGTATCTACAGCAGTGCCATCGCCAGGTGGTTCACCGCGAACGCCGCCCCATACGCCAGCGCCAGCATATAGACAAACTGGATAATGGGCCACTTCCAGCTATTGGTCTCCCGCCGCACCACCGCGATCGTCGACGTGCATTGCATCGCGAACGCGAAGAAGATCATCAGCGCCAGCGCCCCGCCCAGCGTCAGGTCGTGGTGCAGCGCCGTCTGCAGGTTCAAGGCCTGCGTGCTCGGGTCCGTACCGTACAGCGTCCCCATCGTGCTCACCATCACCTCGCGCGCCAGCACGCTCGACAGCAGCCCGATCCCGATCTTCCAGTTGAACCCCAGCGGCGCAATCGCCGGCTCGATAAAGTGTCCCAGCCGCCCGATCAGGCTTGTAGCCAGGCTTGGCGCGGAGTAAGCGCCACCCGCCAGGTGAACTACCGGCAACTGCGCCAGCACCCACAACGCGATGGTGACGCCGACGATGATCTTGCCGGCGTTGTTGAGAAAGATGCGGGCACGGTCAATTACGCGGAGTGTGAGTGAGCGCAAGGTCGGCATCCGGTACTGCGGCAGCTCCAGGATGAACGGCGTGTCGTTCGACTTCAGGATCGAGCTCTTCAAGATGCGCGCCGTCGTGAATGCTGCCACGAATCCCGCTACATACAGCCCCAGCATCACCAGCGCCTGCAGTCCGATCAGCCCATGCAGGTAAATCTTTGCCGGCACAAACGCCGCAATCAGCAGCAGGTACACCGGCAGCCGCGCCGAGCAGGTCATGAACGGCGTCACCAGGATCGTCGCCAGCCGGTCCCGCCTGTTCTCGATCGTCCGCGTCGCCATGATTGCCGGCACCGCGCACGCGTACGCCGAAAGCAGCGGAATAAACGCCTTCCCGTTCAGCCCGATCGACCGCATCACCCGGTCGGCGATCAGCGCCGCCCGCGCCAGGTACCCCGAGTCCTCTAGAATCCCGATAAACAAAAATAAAAGCAGGATCTGCGGCAGGAACACCAGCACCGAGCACACGCCCTTCCACACGCCGTCCAGCAGGAGCGACTGGATCCACCCCGCCGGCAGCAGCGGCCGCGCCAGCTCGCCCAAATAGGTCAGCACGTTGCCAAACCCATCTGAAAGCGGCTGCCCCAGCGCAAACACCACCTCGAACACCGCCACCACCACCGCCAGAAACAGCAGCGGTCCCCACACCCGGTGCAGCAGCACGTTGTCCAGCTTGCGGCTGCCCTGGGCTGAGAGCGGCGCCCTGTACCCGGTCTTGCGGCTCACCTGCGCCGCCCACGTGTGCGCGCTGGCCGCGTTCCCCATCACCGGCAGCGTCAGAGGCCGCACCGCTTCCTTGCTCACGCTCTGCTGGTTCAGGAACAGCGAAATCGCATCGAGACCGGTCCCCTTGAAGGCGCTGATCTGCGCCACCGGCGCGCCCAGCTCCCGCGCCAGCTTCAGCGTGTCAATCTCGCCGCCGCGCGACTCCATCAGGTCGCTCATGTTCAGGAGCACCAGCGTCGGCAGTCCCGTCGCCAGCACCGGCGCCGCCAGCATCAGTTGCCGCGTCAGGTGCAGCGAGTCCAGCACCAGCAGCACCGCATCCGGCTTGGGCGTCCCCGGCATCGCTCCGTGCAGCACATCCACGGCCACGCGCGCGTCTTCGGAGTACGGTGTCAGCGAGTAGATTCCCGGCAGGTCGATGGCCGTCAGGTCGTCGCGGCCCACCCCGGCCATCAGGCCCATCCGCTGCTCCACCGTTACGCCCGGGTAGTTCGCCACCTTCTGCCGCAATCCCGTCAGCCGGTTAAACAGCGTCGATTTTCCTGAGTTCGGCGGCCCGATCAGCACCACCGTCTGCAGCGCGCCGTCGCGCTCCGGTGGCGCGGGCGGCACAAATGCCGGAGTCTCGCAGCAGCTGCTCATTGCGCCGCTCCGGCCATCTCGCGCTCTTTCGCCGCTTCCGCGTCGGCCGGCCGAACCCGGATCGCCGAGGCCGTCTCGTGGCGCAGCGCAATCTCCATCCCGTCCACCGCATACACGGTCGGATCGCCCGCCGGCGCCCGCCGCAGCGCCCGCACCTGCATATCCGGCACAAAGCCCATGTGCATCAGATGGTTTTGCACGCTCTCCGGCAGGTCCAGGGCCACCACAACCCCGCTCTCGCCCACGGCCAACTCGCTCAGTACGCTCACCTGACGTACTCCGATGCGCCGCCGGAAGGGCGGCAGAAGAAATATACGACCGGTTTGGTCGTAGTTCAGTATACGGCCATTCGCCTCCCGGCCGCAATCGCTGTTTCCCGGAACTTCGACGGCATGGGTTGCCATGGGCATCGGCCTCCGGAGGGGAATTGCTCCCAAAGTCCGCCTACCCCCTCCAACCCCCCTGGCGGGCTCCGTGCCTACTTCATCGGATCGATGTCCATTTTTAACAGGCGAGGGACCGGCAGAATGTGATCTGAATCACAGGTCCGCACATTCTCAGGAGGATTTCTGGGAATCACAATTGTGCGCGGGGCAGGGAATTGGCCCAAACGCGCACATTGACGGTTGCAAGAGCGCCGAAGCCCTGAGCTCGCCGCGCTGCAAGCTATAGCGGCTCGCCCACCACCCGCGCCACCACGTCATAATCGTGCGCCTCGGTGATCTGGGCCCGGTAAAACCGTCCAGCCTCCAGCCCCGCCAACTCGCCAAAGTCGTTGATGTACACCTTGCCGTCGATCTCCGGCGCATGAAACTCCGTCCGGCCCTCCCACAACAGCGGCGTCTCCTCGCTCTCACCCTCGGCCAGCAGAACGACCTCGCGCCCCACCCACTGCTGCTTGGCCTCGCGCGAAATCCTCTGCTGCAGCTTCATCAACCGCCGCCGTCGCGCCTCGGTCGTCCGCCTGGGAATCTTCGCGTCCAGCCCGCGCGCCCCCGCGCCCTCCTCGTCCGAGTAACTGAACACACCCAGCCAGTCGAATTTGGCATCGGCGATGAACTGCTCCAAAACCTCAAAGTCCGATGCACACTCGCCCGGAAAGCCCACAATAAAACTCGTCCGCAGCGCAATCCCCGGCACCGCCGCCCGCACCTTTTCGATCGTCTTCAAAAAGATCTCTGCCCCCGCGCCGCGTTTCATCCGCTTCAGCACCCCCGGCGACGCGTGCTGCAGCGGCACGTCCAGATACTTGCAGATGTTGTCGTGTTTGGCGATCGTCTCCAGCAGCCGGCCCGTGATCCGGTTCGGATAGGCATACAGGAACCGCAGCCATCGCAAACCCTCGATCCCCGCCAGCGCGTCGAGCAGGGTCGCCAGCCCATCCTTCAATCCCAGGTCCTCGCCGTAGCAGGTCGTGTCCTGGCCGATCAGCGTGATCTCCTCCACGCCCCGCGCTACAAGCTGCCGCGCTTCGGCCACCACCGACTCGAACCGCCGCGACCGGAACTTCCCGCGCAGATTCGGAATAATGCAGAACGAGCACGGATGGTCGCACCCCTCCGCGATCTTGATGTACGCCGACGCCCGTGGCGTCGCCAGCATCCGCGGCGTCGTCTCGTCGTAGAGATAGGTCGGCAGCAGATGCCGCGCGCCTTGCCAGTCGTTCCGGCTGAACCGGCCTTGCTGCTCGCGAACGTCGCCCTCCGCTCGGAAACTGGAGGCTTCGGGTCTCGGCTTGTGTGTTCCGGACTGCGACTCCCGGCCAGGACGCGTGTCACCCCCACCGTCGTTGGCGAGAATGTTGAAGAGTGCTGGCGCCGCCGGCACTGGCGCAATCCCCGCTGCCTCCAGGATCGACTCCAGTTCGCCCGTCCCCACCACCGCGTCCACTTCCGGAATGTTCTTCTGGATCTCGTCCCTGTACCGCTCCACCAGGCACCCCGCCACGATCAGCTTCCGCGCCGCGCCCGCTGTCTTATGCCGCGCCATCTCCAGGATCGCGTCCACGGACTCCTGCTTGGCCGTGTCGATAAAGCTGCACGTATTGACCACCAGGATCTCGGCCTCTTCCGGCCGCGCCGTCAGCCGCGCACCCGCCCGGTCCAGCAGCCCCATCATGACCTCGGAATCGACCAGGTTCTTCGGGCAGCCCAGCGAGACAAATCCCACCACCGGCGCCGCTTTTTCAGTCGCCCGGACCGGCTTTTCCATCGTCGGGGCCGGATTTTCTATCATTGTGCTCACACTTCGATTGTACCGGGAGCTGACTTTCCGCGCCCGCGTCTCTTCAGGGGGTTTGCATGATCGCACGTCACTGGCGGGGATGGACAAAGCCCCAGGCCGCCGACGCCTACGAGCAATACTTAAAGCAAAAGGTGCTGCCCGGCCTGCACTCGATTGAAGGCTATAAGGGTGGTTACATCCTGCGCCGTGACGCCCTCCACGAATCCGAAGACGAGACCGAGTTCGTCGTCATCAACTTCTTTGACTCCCTCGACGCCGTCCGCCGCTTCGCCGGCGACGACCACACCGTCCCCGTCTTCGAGCCCGAGGCAAAGCTCTACCTCAGCCGCATTGACGCCATCGCCAACCACTACGAGGTCCGCGCCGCTCCCGCATGACCCCGGCGAAGACCGCCTAGCTCTCCTTCCGGTAGAGCAGATCCCGGATCGCGCGCCGGCGCTCGGCGTTGATCTCGCTTGCGGCCTTGGGGTCCAGCGCGTCCGCGGCGCTCGTTCCCCCGCCCTCGTTCGCCTCCGGCTCGCTGCAGCTCGGGCAGCGGTTGGCAAACCCCGGCTTCCCCGGTCGCAGCTCGAACTCCTCGCCGCATACCACACATGTTTTGATGGGAAAAGGCATAACCAACCATGGTAGCGAATGCCGTCTGTGGAAGTCGAGACGTGGAAATGCGGCCGCCACAAAGGCAAAATCAAGTATGGACTCACTCGAGAAGGAGAATACCGATGGCTAAAGTTGCCCTTCTGGGAGCAGCCGGGGCGGTTGGCAAAAGCATTGCCGGCGCCTTCCATGCGGCCGAAACGCCCTACCGCGTCATCGGCCGGTCCGACGCCGGCTTGCGCAGCGCCTTCGGCAGCGATCCGCTCGTCGAGATCAAAGCCTGGAACCCGGATGACGTCTCTTCGGTCCGCCAGGCGCTGGCCGGCATCGATACAGCCGTCTACCTTGTCGGCGTCAACTACTGGCAATTCGAGCTGCATCCCGTCCTGATGAAGAGCGCGATCGCCGGCGCCGTCGCTGTGGGCGTCCGCCGGATGCTGCTCATCGGCACGGTTTATCCCTACGGACGTCCCCAGACCGCCACCGTCACCGAAGACCATCCGCGCAATCCGCACACATTCAAAGGAAGGATGCGCAAGGAGCAGGAGGACCTCCTGTTCGCGGCGCACGAGCAAGGGAAGATCGAGGCCTGCGAGCTCAGGCTGCCCGACTTCTACGGGCCCAACGTGGACAAGAGCTTCCTTTGGGGTGCATTTCAGGCGGCCAGGAGCGGCCGCCGCGCGCAATTGGTCGGTCCCATCGACAGACCCCATCAGTTTGTCTTTATCCCCGACGTAGGCCCGCTCGTGGCGCGGCTGCTCCGCACCGATGGCGCCTGGGGAAAGTGGTGGAACTTCGCCGGCAGCGGCGTCTCCACCCAGCGCGCCATCGTCGAGAGGATCTATGCCGCGACGGGAAACCCCATGAAGACGCTCGTCGCCGGCAAAACCACGCTGCGCCTCATGGGCCTGTTCAACCCGGTGATGCGCGAGATGGTGGAGATGCACTATCTGCTTACAGATCCCCTGCTGATGGACGACAGCCGCCTGGAGAGCCTGCTGGGCGGGATCGTGCGCACCTCCTACGAAGACGGCATCCAGCAGACCCTGGCGGCCATGCCCTGAAGGGCTGGCCCACCGTTCCGGAAAGCCCTGCAACTCCCTGGCGTCCGCGGGCCTCCCTGCACTACGCCAATCGGGATGAGCGGCCGATCAACAATCCAATCTCTTGCTGTCACCTTCCAATGTACTTTCAGTCACAGACAAGCCCCTAAAGCTGCGTTCCAATAACCGCTGCGGTCGCGGCCCCGTCTCCGGGCCCTCCCAAGCTTGCCTGGTTCGTTCTTTGGCAGAGCAGCACACCCCACCTCCCCTCACCACCGGTCGATTGGTCCCTTTTCGATCGCGGCCTCTCGGTCGGGTCCCGGAAAAGGAGCTTTCCATGTCTACCATCAGCACCAAGCATGAATATCGTGCGCCCTCCGACGTCATCGAGAACGAGGTCGAGCGCCTCCGCGTCGCGGTTCCAAAAGCCGCTCTCGTCGTCGACGCCTCGCCCCTCCTCGGAACCTGGATCAACTGCGACCACGAGACCCGCGGCCTGGTCCGCGTCATGATCGCCGCCAAGGCCAGTGAGATCACCGTTCACGCCTTCGGCGCCTGCTCGCCCACCCCCTGCGACTGGGGCGCCGTCAACGGCACCATCTATGCCGCCAGCGTCGCCACCACCCCGGCCGTCGGCTTCACCGCCAATTACAACTTCAGCTTCAAGCAGACCCTCGTCGTCGGCCACCTCTTCAACGGCGCCCTGATCGTCGAGACCTACGACCACTTCACCGACCAGAGCGGCCGCGCCGACTACTACTCCATGAACGTCATGTCCAAATAACCCCCCGCCGCGGCCGCACCCACAAGGTTCGCGCGCCAGCGCCTCTGAGCAAGCGCGCGAACCACCTCGATCCCCGCTTTCCTCCCACAGTGCTAAAATCAGTCAGTGCCGGGTCCTACGCGACGTAATCCCGCCAACCCCGCCAGGTCCGGAAGGAAGCAACGGTAACGGGCTAGTACGGGCGCAGTAGGTCGCCCGGTACTTTTTTGGCGCCGTGCGCGCTTTTGCTCTTTTCGACCGGCGCCCACCGGATGCGCAAATCTCTTTCTTCATCTGCGCTCTGGTTCTAACGTTGTTCCGTGGCAAGCCGCCGGCCTCCTCCGCGGTCGCGCCGCAAGGAGAGATTCATTGAGCCTCACCGTTCGCCCCGTGGTGGGCCGCCGCGCCAAAATCTCCGCGCTCGGCACCTACGTTCCTCCCCAGGTCATCACCAATCAGGATCTTGAAAAAATGGTCGAGACCAGCGACCAGTGGATCGTCGAGCGCACCGGCATCCGCGAGCGCCACATCCTCGCCCCCGGCCTCGGCGTCAGCGACATCGGCGTCGAAGCGGCCAAAAAGTGCCTCGCCGCCCGCGGCCTCGCCCCCTCCGACCTTGAAGTCATCATCTTCGGCACCGTCACCCCCGACATGATGTTCCCCTCCACCGCCTGCCTCGTCCAGGACAAGCTCGGCGCCCAGGGCGCCTGGGGCTTCGACGTCTCCGCTGGCTGTTCGGGCTTCGTCTTTGCCCTCCAGGCCGGCGTCAAGATGGTCGAAAGCGGCGCCTACTCCAAGGTCCTCGTCATCGGCGCCGATGCCAACACCCGCATGACCGACTACACCGATCGCACCACCTGCATCCTCTTCGGCGACGGCGGCGGCGCCGTCCTCCTCGAGCCCGCCGAAGACGGCGAAATCGGCTTCATCGACACCGTCAACGAGATCGACGGCTCCGGCGGCGTCTCCCTCAATCTCAAGGCCGGCGGCAGCCTCAACCCTCCCACCCACGACACCATCGACAAAAAAATGCACTACATCTACCAGGACGGCCCCGCAGTCTATAAATTCGCCGTCCGCAAGATGGCCGAGGCCACTCTCAAGCTCCTCGATCGCAACGGCGTCACCGGCGCCGACCTCGGCTGCTTCATCCCCCACCAGGCCAACAAGCGCATCATCACCTCCACCGCCGAACGCCTCGAGCTCGCTCCCGACCGCGTCATCGTCAATATCGAGAAGTACGGCAACACCTCCGCCGGCACCATCCCTCTGGCTATGGAAACCGCCATCGAGGAAGGGAAGTTGAAGAAGGGCGATCTGGTTCTGCTGGCCGCCGTCGGCGCCGGCTTCACCGTCGGCACCACCCTCCTGCGCTGGGAGATCTGAAGGCAGCTCAGCTATCGGTTTTCAGTTTGTGAAAACGAGCCGTCCTGGTCGTGAAGGGCCAAGCGCTGAACGATCGATCTGCGTCAGTGAAAGGTGCACCGGGGCGCCGGCGCCGGATGCGAATGCTCGACAGCCGGAAGCTGAAGGCTGATAGCCGAAAGCTGAAAGCTGTTTTTTGTCTTATACTGTGCTCCTCCAGCCCCGGCCCCCGCATGAAGCCCCTTGCGTCCTGCCGGTCAGACTGGTAAAAAACACGAGCGGAGGCTGACCATGGATGTGGAGTTTACCGCCAGACAGGGAAAGATCTCCAAAGCCCTGCGCAGGCAGGCCGAAGAGGGAATGGTGCGGATCGCGCGCATTCTCGGCAAAAGCGCCCGCGCCAGCGTCACCCTGAGCGCCGTTCGCCACGTGCAGACGGTCGAGCTCACGGTCAAGGGCCGGGTGCAGAAGTTCGCCGCCGCGGGCAAGGCCCACACCCCCGACGGCGCCCTCAAGGAAGCCCTCGAACACGCCGAGGCCCAGGCCCGCCGCTACCGCGACCGCAAGCTCGTCGCCAAGCGTCTCCCCAAGGAGGAAAAAGTTCTCACCGCGCCTCCGGTTGTCAGGCCCAAAGCCCGCTCCACCGAGCCGTCCGAGACCACCGCCGCGGCCAGGGCCGCCTCCAACGGCGCCAAAACCCGCGCCGCCATCGCCGTCCACTCTTTTCCGGCTCCTGCCGCCGTCGTCGAGCCCCACGTCGTCAAGACCGGCGAAGCCTTCGCCCTCAAGCCCATGACCATCGAGGAGGCCGTCAAAGATGCCGAGTTCCGCGACCGCGACCTGCTCATCTTTCGCACCGCCGCCGGCGAAATGTTCGTCCTCCACCGCCGCCGCGACGGCCAGATGGAACTCATCGAGATTCCCTAAGGCGGGCCGCGGTCCTGGCTTCGCGGCCGCCGATGGCCCCGAACGGCGGCTTGCGCAGCTCATCCAACAACCTTCTCACCCCTCTTTGAGTCCAACTCACAAGAGCCGCCGCCCCCGGTAACTTGGCATTGGCAAACGGGTCATTACGCGGACTTTGGTTGCACTTCTTGACCGATTTTGGGTATGGCTGCGTTGTTTTCCCCCACGTACGATTTCCTTTATGGCTACACCCATCTGGAATACCCATAGTGAGCCCGCATCGGAATCTGGGCCCCGTAGGCTTGCTGCGGTTCCCTGGGAGGCCACAAGCTTGAAATTTCCGCCCAACTGGGAAGGAAGCGAGCACCAGGAGATCCTGGACGCGCTCCCCGTTCTCATCTTCCTTGAGCGCGCCGGCCGCATCGTCTACGCTAACGCCGAGGCCCGCCAGATGCTCGGCCTCACCGATGGTGTGTGGATCCCCCGTTCCGTCGAGGAGGTCCTCTGGGGCCTCTTTCCCGGCACCGCCGAGCCCCAGACCACCCTCTCGGCAACCCGCCGGGGCAGCAGTCCCTTCCACGCAACCCTCCCCTCCAAGGGCGGACGCCTCCTGCCCGTTGAAGGCACCTACAGCGTCCTCAGCGCCGAGCTCCACGAAGCCGTCATCGTCGCTCACCCCAGCGTCCGCGAGCGCGCCCCCAAGTCGCGCCTCATGGAAGATGTCCTCGCCAGCATCCCGGAGGCGGTCGTCATCGAGCACGACGATCACATCCTCTACACCAACCCCGCCTTCGCCCGCATGTTCGGCTACACCCCCGAGGAAGCCGCCGGCAGCGATCTCCGTCACCTCATCGTCCCCGAAACCCGCCTCAGCGAATATGTCATGCTGGAAAAACAGGTGGACGAGATCGGCTGCGTCACGGTCGAAACCGTGCGCATGAACAAGGCCGGCGAGCTCATCGACGTCAGCCTCCAGGCCGCGCCCCTCCTCGTGGACAACTCTGCCGTTGGCCACGTCTACACCTTCCGCGACATCGCCGACCGCAAGCAGACTGAGGCCAAGCTTCAGCACGACGCCCTTCACGACGTCCTCACCGGTCTGCCCAACCGCGCCCTCTTTCTCGACCGCCTCAGCCTGGCTCTCTCGCGTTGCGCCCGCCGCTCCGACCAGAGCTGCGGCGTCCTCTTCCTCGACCTCGACCGCTTCAAGGAGATCAACGACACCCTCGGCCACGCCGCCGGCGACGTCCTCCTCGTCACCATCGCCGAGCGTCTCCGCTCCATCCTGCGCCCCCAGGACTCCGCCGCCCGCCTCAGCGGCGACGAGTTCGCCGTCATCGTCGAAAACATCGTCTCCGTCAGCGACCTCGACATCGTCGCCCGCCGCATCCTCCGCGAGATGGAGAAGCCCTTCGAGATCTTCGGTCACTTCGTCCAGGCCACCGTCAGCATCGGTGTCGCCATGGCCAGCCGCGAGCACGTCGCCCCCGAGATCCTCATCCGCGACGCCGACTTCGCCATGTACCGCGCCAAACAGTCCGGCGGCGGACGCTATGAGATCTTCGACCGCCACCTCGAACTCGTCGTCTCCAGCCAGCACGAACGCGAGCGCGAACTCCGCCAGGTCTTCGAAGAACGCCAGTTCGGCTTCGTCTTCGAGCCCACCTTCCGCCTCGACACCGGCAAGCTCGACTCCTTCGAAGCCCACCTGCGCCGCCGCCGCGAAGACGGCTCCCTCGAACCCTTCCGCGAGCTCATGACCGTCGCCGAAGACACCGGCCTCACCATCAGCCTGGGCCGCGAGACCCTCGACGCCGTCTGCTGCCAGCTCCGCGACTGGCTCGACACTCTCCCGCCCTGCACCCTCGCCGCCAGCGTCAACTTCACCCACCGCCAGTTCTACCACCCCGATCTCGCCGTCCAGCTGCGCAAGGTCCTCACCGCCACCGCTGCCGACCCGGGCCGCCTCCTCTTCGAAATCCCTGAAACCGTCCTCAGCGACAATCCCGACGCCGCCGTCGCCATCCTCCAGCGCCTCGTCGACTGCGGCATCCGTATCGCCATCGACAACTTCGGCTCCAGCCTCGCTCCCCTCAATCACCTCGTCCGGCTGCCCATCGACGTCGTCAAGCTCGACCCCAAGCTCACCGCCGGCGCGGCCTCCGCCGGTCGCCAGCAGATGTTCCTCGACGCTCTCCTCCGCCTCACCCGTACCTGCGGGGTCTTGGTCGTCGCCCAGGGCATCGAGTCGCCCGAGCAGCTCGCCGTCCTCACCCGCATGGGCTGCGAATTCGGACAGGGCCGCCTCCTCTCTCCGCCCCTCGACACCGACGAAGCCACCGCCCTCGCCGTGCGCGGCGCCTGGAATCACACCCTCGCCGCACCGCCCGGCCGCGCATAAGAGCCTCCGCCGGTGTAGCATGAGCGCATGACGCCATCCAAGCCGGGCTCTGGGGCCGCCCGACCGCGCGCCTCATCCAACAACAAGAAGTCTCCGCCCGAACCCGCCAAACAGCTGGTCATCGTGACCGGCATCTCCGGCGCCGGCAAGGCCTCCGCCCTCAAGGCCTTTGAGGACATGAGCTACCACTGCGTCGACAATCTCCCCCTCGAGCTCATGCCCGGCTTTGCCGAGCTCATCAGCAAATCCCCTGACGTGGAGCGCGCCGCCATCGTCATCGACGTCCGCGAAGGCTCCACCATCGACCGCCTCCCCGACATCCTCAAGAGCATCCGCCAGGTCCTCTCCATCCGCGTCGTCTTCCTCGACGCCCAGGATGCCGTCCTCGTCCGCCGCTACTCCGAAACCCGCCGCCCCCACCCCCTTGGCAAATCCGAAACCGTCTGGCGCTCCATCGTCGAAGAGCGTCAACTTCTCGACCCCATCCGCAACGTCGCCGACACCCTCGTCGACACCTCCGACTTCAACGTCCACGAGCTCCGCGCCCACATCCTCGCCCGCTTCGGCCACGACGACCACGTGCAGCACATGCTCGTCACCTGCCTCAGCTTCGGCTTCAAAAACGGCGTCCCCCTCGACGCCGACATGGTCTTCGACGTCCGCTTCCTGCCCAACCCCCACTTCGTCCCCGAGTTCCGCAAAAAAACCGGCCTCGACCCCAAAGTCGCCGCCTACGTCCGCAAATTCCCTCAGTCCCGCGAGTTCCTCGCCCGCGTCACCAAGCTCATGCTCTATCTGTTGCCGCATTACGTAAAGGAAGGGAAGAGCTACCTCACCGTCGCCTTCGGCTGCACCGGCGGCCAGCACCGCAGCGTCATGATGGCCGAGGAGATCGCCGAAGCCCTCAAAAAAGCCGGCTACCAGGTCAAAGCCGTCCACCGCGACATGCCGCGCTAGCCGGCTTCGTCCTAATTTCCCGCACTCGTCCCCGGCTCGCGCTCGCCAGCCCTAAACTCCGTCCAGGGCCCCGCAATCATGTCGTGCAGAATCGGCTTCTCCCAGTCGAACTGCGGATGCGCCTTGAGAAACGGACCCACCAGAAAGCTCTCCCCGCACGGATGCCCCGCGCGCCCGATAAAGCTCATCTTCGCCGCCAGCTCCGAGTCCGTCACCTTCCCCGTCACCGCCCCCGCCGGATCAAACGGCGGATCCCCCCACACCTTCTCGCCCACCGGCGAAGTATCTTCATGCCCGCACAAGCTCCGCTTCCCCGCGTCGATCCGGTGCTCGTAGGTGTCATAGTGATCGGAGAGATATGCCTCCGCCAGCGCAATATCCAGCTTCCCGTAGTGCTCCTTCATAAACTCGAGCGCCCGGATATGCCGCGCATTCATCGAGCTCTCCGGATCGTTCGGATTGAACCCCGGCGTATCGTCCCGGATCACCAGCGGATCCGCCGCAAAATTCGACGACACAAAGAACCCGTCTTTCTTCTTCGTCAGCGGCGTGTGGTGGAACCCCAGCTCCAGGTACCCGATCTCGCCCGTCTTCCTGTCCCCGATCAGCCACGAGTTCGCATACCCGCCGTTGTTGCCCTTGCGCATAATCGCCGCGTACTCGTCGATCGACCTCGCGTACTGCATCGCCTTCCGCGACCGGTCGAACTCCGGAATCCCCTCCGGATCAAACCCCTTCGCCATCGGCAGCGTCGTCTCGGTAATCATCAGTCCCGCCGCATTGAGCCCAAAGTCGTCTTGGCTCGTGATCACTCCGGGTAGCCCGTCCATGATGAAGTGCTCGCCCCGCGCCGGCACAATGTCAAACACCATCGTCCACCGCTCCCCCTCCGCATACGACGACCAGTTGCTGTGCGCGATCACGATCTTCCCGTCCTTGGTCGCCGTCCCCGTCGCGATAAACGCGCTGCACTTGCCCGGAGCCACTGCCTGCGCCGGACCCGTCTTTCCCTCCTTCGCGTTCAGCCACGGCAGGTAGTAGTTGCTCAGCTCGATATCCCCGTTCAGCGCCACAATATCCCAAAGGTCCAGCCGCGACCCCTGCGCGTGCAACCCCTCCACAATCCCCTTCAGCTCCTCCTGGTACTCCGGCTCCACGCGCGGCCACAGCACATCCTTTGCCGCCTCGCGAAAAAAGCTCCACGGCTTCTTGTCCACATGCAGCCCGGTCACCTGGTACACATGCACGTTGTCCTCGATCTCCCGCGCCAGCAGGTACCCATGCTGAAACCCGATCTGCTCCGGCGTTCCCTGGAGGTGCACATACGTCCAGCCGCCCTCTTGGAACTTGTAGCTCCCCTTGAGCAGCGCCGCCGCATCCGTCGTGCCCGCCGCCGGCCGCGCCGCCCCCATCCCCGCGCCCCACACAACCGCAAAAGCCATCACAGCCGCCAGCCGCATCTCCAATCCTCCTCGGATTTGAGTCCGCAGCGGCATACATGGCAGGCAAACAAAGCCAAGCGCCCACTCCTACCCTCGCGCGCCCGCATCTCCGTTTTCACACCGCTGTTAGCCCGTGATTATACACACGCACCTCTCCGGCGCAGCCAGCCAACGCGCTACCCCGCTCGCCGCGCCCGCACGCCCTGTCGTCTCGAGCGGGCCCGCCGCGGCGGACGCGTCCAAAGCCCGCGGCTCGCACGGCCCGTCGTCAAGGGATTGCCCGCTCTGGGCAATGCGGTCGCGCGTCAAAAGCGCGCGTCAACCTGGAACAAAGAGGCGCAGACGCCGCATGTTCCGCCAGGAGCGTGGCCGGTCTTCGCCGCGGGGCGATCGGATGACACCGGCGGGACCGGAAACCCGGCCGATCGAGACAAAGCCCCCTCGCAGCTCCGGGCTCTCTCCGGTTGCCTCAACTCTCGTCAGGCGCGCAATCTCTCTGATTGGTCGCCGCACGAACGTCACGATTCTTGCTGGGCGGAAAATTCCAGCTGAAATTGACTCCACTATTGGGAAAGACCCAGGATTCGTCAGGATTCCGGGATTTCATACTTACCGTCCGCCGCCCCGGGATATGTTTATCCACCATGACATCGAATGGTTGGGCGCCAGTAAAAAAGTGCTCGACTTTTACCTGAAGCGATTCCGGAAAATTGAACTCGAATTCTGGTCCTCGTGTTGGCTCCGTCACCAGAATCGAATAACTGCAAGCTGACTTGGCAATCAGGCTGTTAATTTCAATCTTATGGCGGATAAGTCCAGGATCGCGGACTTTGCTTGTATCGAATCGGAATGTTACAGATCGGTCCTCGATCGTCGGCGGCGTCAGTTGAAGTCTATTTCCTCCAATTTCCACCTCAACGCGGCAAAGACGGCTGAGCTGCAATGGCCCGGAACCGTTCCTCAAGGTCTGAAAGAGAGGGTCCACCTCCTGCGGAAACAGCGGAAGCATCTCTCTGAAAAAGCAGTAAGGAAGCCTGAACTTGTCGATTAAGTCTTCCCAGTTGTTATCGAATATGACCGCGATCGCCTTTTGCTCGTTACCCAGGAGTTTCCGGTGAAAATGATACTTGGCGGTCACCTGAAAGTAATCCGACGCAGGGAAGATGACCCTGACTCCGCCCGCTGTGATTGCCCGGTCGCATTCCATCTCGCGCATCGAAATCTCGTAAGAAGCGTCTGTCCGGTAGCTATTCTGGTCCTCGAAATATCGATTGACCACTCCGCTGAAGATCGCCAGGCCCAGGTCGTCGCCAAGATGCGCGCGCAGGGTATTCGATACGATGTCCTTGCGGGCCTTTTCGCCAAGAAGTTCAATTACTTCTCTGTCTACCCTGAAGAATATCTTGATCCTGTATTCAATTTCGGCCACAAGCTCGCGCCTGACTGCCAACTCAAGTAATAACCCGATAAGTCCGACCGACGAGAGAATCTCCGAGGAGTGTTGCAGGACGTCGATAACGCTCTCCCAAATCTGATTCTTCGAATGCAAAAACGCGAAGAGAGATACACCCATCAGTCCGAGAACAAAGCCGACAAAGGAGATTACTAAGACCTTGTTCCTCGCCTTCGTTTCGGCGCTGGATGCTTGCTCGTCGGGCATGCGCCTGCCTCCTCGTGAAGTTATGACATGGCGGGGGGGCCAGATTGGGCAAGTGTAGCACGAGAGTTCGGATCTTCCGGATTCGCACCGCGAATCGGGATCTCCTCCCCGCCGCTCGACAAGTCGCGCCGCTCGCATCGACAGGTCCCCGCCAGGCGGGAAGTCATCGTCCCCGTATGATGGAAATGGCGGAGTCGGCTGCAAGTTCAGGTTGGAGACCACGATGGAATCTGAAGTTGTTTCTGGAAAAGGCGCCCGCTTTTCGATCTATTCTCTGGGATCCGACCGCCCTGATGCTCTGCACCTCTTGTGGGGACACGGCTGGGGCCAGTCGGCAATGGCCTTGCAGCCCATGGCCGAATCGCTTGCCTCATTCGCATATTCGACTTTGATTGACTTTCCTGGGTTTGGCGCATCCCCGCCGCCGCCTGGTGCATGGGGTACCGCCGATTATGCCGACGCAGTCGCCGAGTGGCTGCAGACCCAACCCCTCCGCCGCCGTGTTTGGATCGGCCACAGCTTTGGCGGCCGGGTCGGAATTCGTCTGGCGGCGCGCCATCCTCAACTGGTCGGCGCCATGGTCCTGATCGCTTCGGCCGGTCTCCGGCCCAAAAGACCTCTGCGCGTAGCTACGCAGACCTTTCTCAAGGTTAAGTTCTTCAAGCTCGCGAAGGCCCTGCTTGGCGAGGGCCCGGCGGTTGAAAAGCTGCGCCGCTGGCTCGGGAGCATCGACTATTACAAGGCGGGACCGCTTCGGCCCGTACTCGTAAAGGCAATCAACGAGAACCTCTCCGAAGATGCTGCCCGGGTCAAGTGTCCGGTCCTCCTGCTCTATGGCGAACAGGATACGATCACGCCGGTTGAAGTCGGCCAGCGGCTGCACTCTCTCATCCCGCATTCCGAGCTTTTGATCTTGCAGCGGATCGATCATCACAGCATCGTCGGCGATGGCCGCCATGTTGCCGCGCACCAGATTCTAAGCTTCCTTCAGAACCAATCGAAACCCTGATTGAAGCTCGGGCGCCCTCCTGCACAATGCCCCATTCCTTGGCGCCATCGGCGCCTCTTTGGATAGGGCCTCACCCTCGAGGGGATTGGGCGGAAAGGGTAGGACCGGACGACCGGCCGACGGAGGGAAAAAAGCGCGGGATCGCGCTCGGGAAAGTTCGGGCCGGCCCACCCTTTGCAAAATGCGAAGGATGGGCCGCCTTCACGGGTGATCGGGAAACACGGCAAAGCCGGGAGGGTCATCCGGCCAGCCGTTGCGGTGTGCTTCTCACGCGACCCCGGCTTCCGCGACGGTTTCGGCGGACTCCGTCTCTGCGGAAGTCGATCCAAACGTGTGGGCGTAGGCCTTGTTGTGCTGATACCCGGCCTCGGGGTCCCAAAGACCCTGCGTGCACGGATATGCGAATTGATAGCTATGGCGGCCCGTCGTCTGTACGTAGCTCACGCCGTTCTTCTGCATCAGGGCCACCTTGTTTTCAATCGCCGTCCGGATGCTGCCGCTGGGCATGGGATGGGGCCCGGGATCGGGGAACAGGTTGTAAAGATTCTCGACATTGAAGAGCGGATTGAGACTTGTATCCGTGGCCCACACGTGCGGAATCGCGTCGTTCTCGTTGAGGCAGGGCGTATAGTTCGATGACCTGTTCAGAAAATCTGCGAGCGCCTTGTTGCCCGCCGCGAACGGCGCAAACGTGATGGCCTGGATACTCGACGGCAGGGAGACGAGCTGCCGCTGATCGTTCTTCACGAGCTGGAAGCCGATCCAGCAGGCCGCCAGCGCGGCCAGCGTTCCGCCCAGACTGTGGCCCGTGACCAGAAGTGGATTCGAGTCGCTCCACGAGCCGGAGATCGATTGCAGGTAAGATCCGAGATCCAACCCGTTGCTGGTCTGCATCAGCACGTCGAACAGCGCGGCCTGCGCGCCCAAGGCGACCTTCGCGCCCACCACCGGTTCGAAGCCGAGCCAGAACTCGCAGGCAAAGTCCTCAAGCTTATCGAAGGAACCATGGGTCCCCCGAAAGACAAGTGCGTACTGGCTCCCGTTCTGGAGGACCGCTGCATAGTCAGCCTCGACCTTGCTGGGCTGCCATGCGATGGTCCACGGCGACGGCGGGTTCTGCTGCTTGGACACGTGGTCGATCCAGTCGCAAAGGCTCCACGCAAGCTGCGAGCCGGAAGGGAGACTTGAAGCGGAAGAGGGTTGAACTGCTGCGGATGCCATTTGAGATTCTCCTCTCGTTTAGGGGGAAGGTGGAGCGGCCGAAGACAGCCGTGAGCATATCCACACGAGGGCATATGCGCTGCGCGTACGCGTTTTCACCATGAAAAGTATTCAGCCCAGGTCCGGGCAAAGCGTTGGGCACGCAGCAGGGGAGTCGGGCCTGGTCTTGCGGAAGTATCCAGGTTTAATTGCACCGCTGGATCCGGTTCTCCGTAGCCGGCGCACTGAATGCCGCTAAGGAGCTACGTGGTACAGCATGGTGCCTTTCGCCGGCGATGTCAAATGCAGAGCACCATTCGACCCCGCGCCGGTCTCCGGCTGCCCCAGGTTTCGCTTTTGAGACTGGGAGGGATGCCTTTAACTCACCCCCGCAGCTCTCCCAGCCACCGCGCCAGCGCCTCTTCATACTCCTTCGCCCGCCCCTGCGCCTTGGTCAGCCACACCAGCATCTTCGTCGCGCCCACTTCGCTGTAAGACTCCGGCGCCGTAGCCGCGCCCGTCCCTGCCTCCTCGAACCACAGCGACGGAATCCGCAGCCGCTTCGCCGCCCCCTTCAGGTCGTACCGGTCCCTCACCATCAGCCGCGCCGGCACCAGCCCCGACCGCGCGTCGCCGAACACGGCCTCCATCGGGTCCTGCTCGGGGTCGTTCACCACCACCCCCGCCAGCTCCGGGTGCGCCGCAGCTTCCTCGAGCGCCAGGTTCGCTCCCAGCCCCGCCCCGTCCAGCACAATGCTCTCCGCCCCGATCTGCCTGGTCCCTTCGAGATACTGGAGCGCCCAATCCGCGTCTTCTCTCCAGTGCTTCTCGCTCGGATGCACAAACTGGCTCTCCCCGTACCCGCGATAGTCGAAGGCCAGCACATTCATGCCCGCCTCATGCAGCTTCGCCAGCGCATCCACGCAGTCGCCCAGGTTCCCCTTGGCGCCGTGCAGGTAAACCACCGTGTACCGCCCAAACTCCGCGCCCGCCCCGGCCGGAATCCACCACCCCCGGAGCCGCGGCTGTCCCGCGTCGGTCACCGCAAACCCCACCGCATCGAAGGCCAGCCCCGCGTTCGCCGGCGTCTGCGCCACCGTCGATGTGGGGCGATAGAGCAGCTGCCACCACCCCTGCCAGAACAGCAGGCACAGCGTCCCCCACGCGCACATCGCCGCCGCCGCCACCACCATTCCGAAAGCTGCGAGGATCCACCGTCCCGAAACCGTCGGCGGCGCCATCGGCTCGCCAGACGCCTTGCGCGAGCCCGTCTCCGCCTGCCCTTTCACCAGATGAATCTGTTTCTTGCCCTGCGCCATTCCCCAATTCCCATCGGCCCGCCGTGCCCGCGAGCTCCCTTTTCATGCTATCGCCCCCGCTTCGCCATTCTCTTCCTCCCTCGCGCCGCGGATCGCCCGTTCCGGTTACCATGACTACTGCGTCCCAACGCACGGAGCTTCCCCGATGTCTGAGCCAACTTCCGATTTTGTCCGCATCTGCGCCCAGTCCGAGCTTCCCGCCTCCGGCGCCGTAGCCGAGTTCACCGTCGCCGCCCGCCCTCTCTGCGTCGCCAATGTCAACGGCGCCATCGCCGTCCTCGACGGCGTCTGTCCCCACGAGGAGGGCCCCCTCGGCGAAGGAATCGTCGAAGACGGCCGCGTCGTCTGCCCCTGGCACGGCTACGCCTTCGACCCCCGCACCGGTGCCTCCGCGCAGGACCCCGAACTCAAAGCAACAGTCTTTGAATCGAAGATCGAAAACGGCGAGCTTCGCGCAAAGTTGTAGCCCTCATTGCACGCACTCGGCCAGTGGAGCCAGCTCCGCGCCCACAGCCCGCATCCGCGCGCTCAGCCGCGCCTCGACCTGCGCAAACGGCCCATCCGGCAGCGCGTCGAGGTTGAGCGCCCGCTCCGCCCCGCATACGCGCAGCGGCTCCGTCTTTACCTCCAGCGTGCGCAGCATCGCCGGCGCTCCATACACCGGCACGCCGCCGATGACCACCATCTCGATGTTGGTAATATCGCCGTCCACAAGCTCGGCGTAAGGATTCCCGCTCGCCCCCGCCTTCGGCCGCACCAGGAAGAAGTCCGCCAGCATCCCCGGCTCCAGCGTTCCCACCTTGTCGTCGATCCGCGCCACCCGCGCCGGCACGCTCGACGCCATCTCCACAAGCTGCCGGTCGCTGAACAGCCCGTCCAGCTTGTCTCTGCTCACCCCGGCCGCGTACTTGATCTCGTCCAGCATGTTGTCCGACCCCGTCGGCGACCAGTCCGGCGCCAGCGAGATCGTCACCCCCTCGCGAAACGCCGCATCCACGTCGGCCGTCGCGCCGTAGAGCACAAAGTTCGAGTGCGGCGACCACACGATCGACGCCCCCGCTCGCTGCACCCGCTCCAGTTGGCTCGGCAAAAGCCCCACCGCGTGAATCAGAGCCGTATGCGCCGTCAGCAACCCGTGGGCCTCCAGCATGTCCAGCTCCTGCGCCGACTCGGGATCCGTCGGCAGCCCCTCGGCAATATGAATCGCCAGCAGATCGATCCGTCCCTCGCGCATGCCGCGTGCAATATTCGCCGCCGTGTCCGCGTTCATGTCCCGCGGCAGAATGCCGATCGAGTTCACGATCCGCTCATGCCCCGGCTCCGGCCCGTAGAACCCCGTAAAGAGTCCCAGATCCCGCACCAGCCCCTTGATGCAGCTGGGAACCGGCCTGCCCGGCTGGTTCCACGCAAACCCGATCATCGACGTCGTCCCGCCGATCAGCGCCTTCACCTCCGCGTACTCGTCGATCTCGCAGAAGTTCGCTCCATCGGCGGTGAGCTTCGCGTAGGGGATCTCGATCTTCTCCCGGTACGGGTCCCAGTCCCGCCATGCATAGCGGTTCGGAAAGGTATGGGGCGGGCTCCAGCGCGGAAAGATGTTGAACTGCGGATGATTGTGCAGATCGATGAAGCCGGGAAAGATCAGGTCGTCGGTTTCGAGTGCAGGCGCATCCGGCACGTCGGGCCGCTCCGCTTGAATATGCACGATGCGCCCGTCGCGGATGTACAGCCAGGCCTTCGCGAGCACGCCCGCGGGCGTCACCACGTTGCCGCGAATGAGCAGCCGCTGCCTGGACTGCGCTACGCCGCTCGCCACGCCGGCGAAGACCGCCGCGCAGACAAGCAGAGAGAACCAGATGATGCGGGAAGGGAAGCGAGTCACGCTGACTCAAGTATGCCACGTGCCGCAGCCAACTCCCTGGTGCTTAGTACTTGACGATGGCCGCAAACGAATCCGGCCTCAGGCTTGCCCCGCCCACCAGCGCCCCGTCGATCTCTTCCTGCGAGATCAGCGCCGTCGCATTGTCCGGCTTCACGCTGCCGCCGTAGAGAATGCGCATGGTTGCGGCAACCTCCGCGCCGAGCAGCGCAGCCACTTCGGCGCGAATGATGCGGTGCGCGTCCGCCGCGATCTCCGGCGTAGCCGTCTTGCCCGTCCCGATGGCCCACACCGGCTCGTACGCAATCACAATCGCCGCCGCCGCCGCCGGCGTGATGCCGGCGAACCCTCCCGTCACCTGCGTCTTCAGCACGCCGGCCGTCTTGCCTGCCTCGCGCTCTTCCAGCACCTCGCCGATGCAGACCACCGGCACAATGCCGTGTTTCAGCGCGGTGTGCAGCTTCTTGTTTACGATCGCATCGCTCTCCCCAAAGTACTGCCGCCGCTCCGAGTGCCCGATCAGCGTGTGCGTCGCGCCCACGGCCTTGAGCTGCAGCACGGAGGTCTCGCCGGTGAACGCGCCCTCCTCGGCAAAGTAGATATTCTGCGCGCCCACGGCCACATGCGAGCCACTGCACGCTGCCGCGACTGCCGGCAGAAGTACGGGCGATGGAAACAGGGCAATCTCGTCGCGGGTGTGGCCGGCAACAAGCGGCAAAAAGGCGTCCACAAAGGCCTCGGCCTCGGCGGGCGTCTTGAACATCTTCCAGTTGGCAGCAATCAGAGCTTTGCGCGGCATATTTGTGGGTCCCTCGATCTCAATTTTAGTGGATGGATTTCTCTCGTCCGGGTGACCGCGAGCACAAGAATTCCCTTCCATCGTGACATCGCTGGTTGAAGGTATGGAAGGTGGCTATTCAGGCTGATCGAACCTGGTCGAAGATGCCCGGCAGATCGACGTACAGCGGCGTGCCCTCTACCCGCAGACGAGAGGATTCGATCCAGTCGGCGCCCGAGCACATGCGCCCCGTGCGCGTCGTCGGATCGACGATCCACACCGTCCCAACACCCATGGCGCGGTAGTCCTGAGCGCGCTCCTGGGTGTCGCTGTAACTGTCATCCGGAGAGAGGATTTCAATAATCAGCAGCGGCGGCTCGGTCAGGACATCCGGTTGCGGGCCAGCCTTGAGCACCACCAGATCCGGCACACGCACGCGGTTGCCGGAGACGCGGACGCGCTGTTCCGTGCTGCCGACGATCCCCCACTCCATTTCATGCGCGAAAAACCAGGCCGCCAGCAGCCACTGCACTCGTGCCTGTTCCCACTTCCCCACCTTGCGCTCCCGCACCTCGCCATCCACGTACTCGCAATCGGGACGGTAAGTGGTCCTCAGGTATTCGCCGATCGAGATGTGCGTGGCCGTTGCCATTACTGGAAGGTTAGCACGGATGGAATTTCAAGCGAATCCAGCCTCAAACAAAGAGCCGCATCCGGCTCAACGTCGGATGCGGCTCTTTCTGACCACTGACCACTGACCACTGATCACTGCTTCTCCGTCAGCGCTTCCACCCCGGGCAGCTTCTTGCCCTCCAGGAACTCGAGCGAAGCCCCCCCGCCCGTGGAGATATGCGTAATTTTGTCCGCCACGCCGGCCTGGTTGATCGCGCTCACCGAGTCGCCGCCGCCGATAATCGAAGTCGCGGCGCGATTGGCCGCAACCGCATGTGCGATGGCGTTGGTGCCCACCGCGAAGCAGGGAAACTCGAAGACGCCCGCCGGTCCGTTCCACACAATCGTCCGCGCGCCGGCGACCACCTTTTCAATCGCGGCCACCGAGTTGGGGCCGATGTCGAGACCCTGCCACTCGGCGGGGAAATCTTTCGAGCAGTCCCAGGGCTGGGTCTTGGCGTCGGGAGCAAAGTTGTCGGCAAGGATGTTGTCCACGGGCAAGAGCAGCTCGACGCCTTTGGACTTCGCTTTCGCGAGCGCCTCCCGGGCCACGTCGATCTTGTCCTCTTCCACGAGAGACTTGCCGGTCGAAATGCCAAGCGCGCGCTGGAACGTGTAGGCCATGCCGCCCACAATCACCAGCGTGTCCACCTTTTCCAGCAGATTGTTGATCACGTCGATCTTGCCCGAGATCTTCGACCCTCCGATGATCGCCACAAACGGCCGCTCCGGCGACTCCAGCGCCTTGCCCAGATAGGTGATCTCGTTCTCCATCAGCAGCCCCGCCACGGCCGGCTTGAGGAAGTGCGTAATGCCCTCCGTCGATGCATGCGCCCGGTGCGCGCTGCCAAACGCATCGTTGACATACACCTCGGCCAGCGCCGCCAGCGCCTTCGAGAACTCCGGATCGTTGGCTTCCTCCTCGGCGTGAAAGCGCAGGTTTTCGAGCAGCAGCACCTGGCCCGATTCGAGCTGCCGCGCCATCTCGCTCGCGATCTCGCCCACGCAATCGGGGGCAAACGCTACGTTCACGCCTTCGCCGAGCCGCTTGTCGAGCAGCTCGCGCAGCCGGTCCACCACCGGCCGCAGCGAGTACTTCGGATTCGGCCTGCCCTTCGGACGCCCCAGGTGCGAGGCCAGGATCACCTTGGCCCTGTGATGAAGCGCGTAGACGATGGTGGGCAGCGTGGCCACAATCCGCGTGTCGTCGGTGATGGTGGCGCCATCCTCGGTCAGCGGAACGTTGAAGTCGACGCGAATGAAGACGCGCTTGTTGGCCAGGTCGATGTCGCGGATGGTGAGTTTCGGCATAAGATGAAAACCTTCCTTGAGCTTGGTTGAGCCGTCTTGAGCGCCCTCGAATGTCGGTCAGATCTTCACTTCTCCAACCGAATCCGGAGTGGAGAGAGGCGTCGGAACCACGGCGTCCATCTCGATCTCGACGCGCCACCTGGGGTTGAGCAGTTGCGCCACCACAACCATGGTTGCGGCAGGACGGACCTTGGAGAAGAACTCTCCGTGAACCCGGCCCACAGCTTCCCAGTCCTCGACGTGCGTGAGATAGATGCGGGTGCGGACGACGTCTTCAAATGATGCGCCGGCTTGGCCCAGCGCCCCGGCGGCGATGGCGAAGATGCGCCGGGTCTGCCCCGCGGCATCCTCGTCGTCGGCGCCCACCGGACCGGTTCCGGAAAGATGCACCTGGTTCTCGACGCAGACCGCGCGCGAGAACCCGATGATCGGTTCGTAAGGAGAACTGCCGGGAATGTTGGTGCGCGGCATAGGCGTCAACCTGTGTGCTCCGGCTGGTTTGGCGGCCGCAGCGGTCAGGGGGCGGCCGCGGCTGTCATTCTGCGCCCATCGGCAGCCACTGATCCCCGTTCACTGACATCCGGTCACTGATCACAGACCACAGATCCCAGATCCCTGATCACTGACCCCTGACCACTGACCACTTCCGTTACAGCCCCTTCGCAGCCAGGAAGCCGATCAGATCGACCACGCGGTTCGAGTAGCCCCACTCGTTGTCGTACCAGCTGATCACCTTCGCCGAGTTGCCCACCACCTTGGTCAGCAGCGAGTCGAAGATCGAACTGCGCCGGTCGCCCTTGAAGTCGCTCGACACCAGCTCATTGGTCTCGTAACCGAGGATGCCCTTCAGCGCGCCCTCCGAGGCGGCCTTCATGGCGGCGTTGATCGCTTCGGCAGTCACAGGCTTCTCGGGCACGAACGTCAAATCGACCACCGACACGTTCGGGGTGGGAACGCGGATGGCGAAGCCGTCCAGCTTGCCGGAGACCTCGGGGATCACGAGCTTCAAGGCCTTGGCCGCGCCCGTCGAAGTGGGAATCATGTTGATAGCAGCGGCGCGCGCCCGGCGCAGGTCCTTGTGCGGGAAGTCCAGGATCACCTGGTCGTTGGTGTAGCTGTGGATCGTGGTCATCACGCCGCTGACGATGCCGAAATTCTCAACCAGCACCTTCACCACGGGCGCCAGGCAGTTGGTGGTGCAGCTCGCGTTCGAGAGCACGTTGTGCTTGGCCGGATCGTACTTGTCCTGGTTCACGCCCAGCACGATGGTCATATCCTCGTTCTTGGCCGGAGCCGAGATGATGACCTTCTTCACCGTCGGCCCCAGGTGCGACTTGGCCACCGTCGCGTCGGTAAACCGGCCCGTCGACTCCACCACGATCTCGGCGCCAACCGTGTCCCAGGGCAGCTTGGCAGGATCCTTTTCGGCGTAGACCTTGATCTTCTTGCCGTCCACGGTGATGAAGTCTTCGCCGGCCGCGATCTCGTTGGGCAGGTTGCCCAGGATCGAGTCGTACTTGAGCAGGTGCGCCAGGGTTGCGGGGCTGGTCAGGTCGTTCACCGCGACAAAGTCGATCTCGCTATTGCCAAGCGCGGCGCGCAAAACATTACGTCCGATGCGGCCGAAGCCGTTGATTCCAACCTTTACTGCCATCTGTGCATTCTCCTTCGTAAATCGCTAAAGCTGCGGGTGAGAAACGGATTGTTCGGCGTATGGATTGAATCTGGAGGGCAATTCCACCAAACCCTCAATCCTAACATCACGGCCACCATCCGCGAAGACACCTCCCGTGTTGGCGCAGGGCAATCACATTTGGACTTGGGATCGCGAACGGCAGTGGCCTTGAAAGGGCACGGCTTCAGCCGTGCCGTAAGAATCAATGAAAAACGACGGGCTTCAGCCCCTGCGGGATGTATCTTGCCGTCATCCCAAGCCGCCCAACACGGCTGAAGCCTCATTCTTTCCTCCGCCTCGCTCGGCTCTCCGGAAGCCGTGCCTTTCCGAAACAACCTTGTCCTGCACTCTGAAGTGCGATTGCCCAGCCCCACGGAGGCGCCGCCCGCGCCATTCTTCTTCTCCAGAATGCCCGCGCCGGCGATGCCGTGTATGTGATGGACTGCACAGGATTTGCAGCCTCGTGCGTAAGTATGTTATTCGGGTATCACAACGATCGTGTAGAAGGCGGCATGAGAAGACGCTCCAGACGCGCACCCAATACCTCGGAATCCACAGGCAAGATCGGCCAGGAACTCCCCTCAAATCAGCCGGCTCCCCTGGTTCCTTCCTACCTCGATACCGCACTGCCGGGCAGGCAGCAGGCAAACGCGCCGAACGAACGCCGCCCCGCAAAGCGCGAGTGGAACGTTCCGGCAGAAGGTGGTCGGCTCGAGGTTGAAACCCAGCCGGAGATGCCCGCGGCCCCGGCGTCCCCCATTGAATCGTCGGACCGCTCCACCGAGGCGCCCAAGGGCTACGTGGTGCTGGCGATCGGCCTCCCGGGTTCGGGAAAAACCACCTGGTTCGGCCGCCGCGGCGTTTCGCCCCTCTCCAGTGACATGCTGCGCGGCATCCTCTTCGACGACGTCGAGGAGCAGCGCTACCAGGGACTCGTCTTTTCTACGCTCCGCTCCATGTTGCGGGCGCGCCTCATTGCCCGCATGCCCTGGAACTACGTCGATGCCACCAACCTCTCCGTGCACGAGCGCCGCCAGTGGATCAAGATGGCCAAGAGCTTCGGCTACGAGGTCCACGCCGTGTTCTTCGATGTTCCCCTCGAGGTCTGCCTCGAGCGCAATCGCAAGCGCGACCGCTCGGTGAGTGAAGACGTCATGCGCAAGATGGCCGAAAAGCTCAAGCCCCCCGTCTTCGAGGAAGGCTTCGAGAAGATCACCGTTGTCCGTGTAAAGAACCCGAGCTGAGGGACGAGCTTCCGTGAGTGCATCCCCACCTCCGCCCGCCCTGGTCGAGCCCCTGGTCGAGCCCCTGGTCGAGCCTTGGATGCGCGGAACCCACACCGAGGTCCCGGCCGCCGCCCGCGCCGTCCTGCACGCGCTCGAATCGGCCGCCGAAGACCTGGCCCGCTGGACGGAGGGCCTGACCGGCGCCGAAGCCCACGCCCATCCCCTCGGACTTCCCTCCTTGGCCTTTCATCTGCGCCACATCGCGCGCTCCGTCGACCGCCTGCTCAGCTATGCCGAGGGCAAACAGCTCACCGAAGACCAGCTGAAGGCGCTCCAGGCGGAGCAGACCGGTGGCGAGACGTTGGCCGAACTACTCGCCGAGGTTCAGGCATCGCTCCAGGCTGCCGAGGGCCGGGTGCGCCTGCTTGCTGTTGTCGATCTTCAGGCCCCTCGCGGCGTGGGCCGCAAGCAACTGCCTACCTCCGTCGGCGGTGCGCTGATTCACGTCGCCGATCACACCCAGCGCCACGTCGGTCAGGTTGTGACTACCGCCCGGGTCCTCAGGGCCCTCCGTCAGCCCGACCCTTCGCGAGACGAAAAACAGGCCCTAGATCCCCGCCGCCGCTCCCTTGCGCTCCCGAATCTCTCCGATTCAAGCAAAATAGAGAAAGAGCAACCAGTAAAAGCAGGAGCCATCCCGTCTCCTGCCGCATCTGGGTAGAGTGGCCCGGCAAGGGCGCTCGGCGAATGGAGTGATCAATCGACCTTGGGCCCTCGCGAGCAAACCGCTGCCGCAGCAACCCCGGAGACCCCGGCTGCCGCGGTCCCCGGGAAACTGGGCGGCTTCTCCCACGCGTGGCGTGCCCTTCGCCATCGCAACTTCCGTCTCTTCTTCGGCGGCCAGAGCATCTCCCTCATCGGCACCTGGATGACCCGCATCGCGACCGCGTGGCTCGTCTACCGCCTGACCCACTCTGCGCTGCTGCTGGGCACGGTCAGCTTTATGAGCCAGATTCCCACCTTCCTGGTCGCCCCCTTTGCCGGAGTGTGGGTCGACAGGCTCAACCGCCGCCAGGTCCTCCTCTGGACCCAGTCCCTCTCCATGCTGCAGTCTCTGGCCCTGGCCGCGCTCACGCTTTCCGGGCGGATCACCATCCCCTGGATCCTGGTGCTGGCCGCGGCCCAGGGCATCATCAACTCCTTCGACATGCCCGGCCGCCAGGCCTTCATGGTGCAGATGGTCGAGGACCGCAACGACCTCGGCAACGCCATCGCCATCAACTCGTCGATGGTGAATATGGCCCGCCTCGTCGGTCCGGCGCTGGCCGGCCTCGTGATCGCGGCCACCAGCGAAGGCTGGTGCTTTTTGATCGACGGCATCAGCTACCTCGCCGTGATCGCATCGCTGCTGATGATGCGCATTCACCTCCCCGTTGCCCGCCGCAAGGCCAACTCCACCTTCACCGAGCTGAAGGAAGGCTGGACCTACGTCTCGAACTTCGTCCCGGTCCGCACCATTCTTCTGCTCTTTGCCGTCGTCAGCCTGATGGGCATGCCCTTCGTTGTCCTCATGCCCATCTTTGCCGCCAGGGTGCTGCACGGGGGGCCGCACACACTGGGATTCCTCATGGGCGCTGTCGGCGTGGGCGCGCTGATTTCGGCCCTGTCGCTCGCGGCGCGAAGGACCGTCCGCGGGCTGGTGCGGATCATTCCCCTGGCCGCGGCCGTCTTTGGCGCGGGCCTCATCGGTTTTGGCCTCTCGCACTGGTTCTGGCTCTCCATGGCCATGGCGCTCATCGCCGGCATGGGCATGATGCAGGGCATGGCCGCCAGCAACACCATCATCCAGACCATCGTCACCGAAGACAAGCGCGGCCGCGTCATGAGCTACTACACCATGGCCTTCGTCGGCATGGCCCCCTTTGGCAGCCTGATCGCCGGCGCCATGGCCAGCGCGGTCGGCGCACCCGTTGCCGTGATCGTCAATGGTTCGGTGGTGGTCCTGGGCGCCGCCTGGTTCATGACGCGGCTCCCCGCCGTGCGGCGCACCATTCGCCCCATCTACCGGGAGATGGGCATCCTCCCCGCGGAAAGAGTTCAGACCTGACCCGAAGTGTGGTGTTCCTTTCCTCGGGTAAGACGCGCAGGGCGCTCCGCCGCCCCCGCTGGAACCGTCTCCGTGAGCGGCGAAGCGCCGATGACCACAAGCTGGGAAGACTCTACGGGTAGATGCCGCGAATCCGAACCGCCTCCGCAACCCGCCCGATCCCCAGCATATTGGCGGCGATCCGCATCGGCACATTGCGGTCGCCGTGCACCTTCAGCACGTCGCGGAAGGCCGTCTTCATCACGCGTTCCAGCCGGTTGTAGACGTCCTGCGCCTCCCAGAACAGGTGCTGCTCGTCCTGCACCCACTCGAAGTACGAGACCGTGACCCCGCCCGCGTTGCACAGGATGTCGGGGATGATGAACACGCCGTTGCCCTCGAGGATGCGGTCCGCCGCCGGCGTGAGCGGCCCGTTGGCCGCCTCCGCCACGATCCTCGCCTTCACTCTTGCGGCATTCCCCTTGTGGATCGCGCTCTCCAGCGCCGCCGGAACCAGGATGTCGCAGTCGAGCGCCAGCAGTTCGGCCGCATCGATCCGCTCCGCCTCCGGGAACCCCTCCACGCGCCCGGTGAGCGCCTTCAGCCGCATCAGCTCGGCGATCTCCAGGCCGGCCGGGTTGTACACGGATCCGGTCGAGTCGCTCACCGCGATCACCTTCGCGCCCGCCTCGTGCAGCATCTGTGCGGCCACTGAGCCGGCGTTCCCGAATCCCTGCACGGCGACCGTCGCCCCTTTGAGCGGCATGTGCAGGCGCTCGCAGGCGCACTCGATCGTGTAGAAGACCCCGCGCCCGGTGGCTTCGTTGCGCCCCAGCGAGCCGCCCAGGCTGATGGGTTTGCCCGTCACCACGCCGGGAATCGGATAGCCCTTGGTCATGCTGAAGGTGTCCATGATCCACGCCATGGTCTGCGGGTTCGTATAAACATCCGGCGCGGGAATGTCCTGCTGCGGGCCGATCAGCGGCAGGATCGCGCTGGTGTAGCGCCGCGTCATCCGCTCCAGTTCGCCCGCCGACATCTCTTTCGGATTGCAGGTCACCCCGCCCTTGGCGCCGCCGAAGGGAATGTTCACCACCGCGCACTTCCACGTCATCCAGGTGGCCAGCGCCTTCACTTCGTCGAGCGTGACGTTGGGATGGTAGCGAATCCCGCCCTTGGCGGGCCCGCGCACCGAGCTGTGCTGCACGCGGTAGCCCTCGAACCGCCGAATCCGGCCGTCGTCCATGCGCACCGGGACCGTCACTGTCAACATGCGTTCCGGGTACTTGATCATCTGGCGCGTATCCTGTTCCAGGCCCAGCGCGTCGGCCGCTGCATCGAAGTTTTCGAGCGCCACGTCGTACGCGCTTGGTGTTGTGGCTGTGGTCAGCATCTCGTATCCTCCTTGTCTCGATCGGGGTGCGCCCCAACGTGCGGCCCCGGGCTCAAGCAACACTCGTTCCCGCCAGGTGCGCCTCCGCGCGCTCCCGCTCGCGCGCCCCATAAACCGGAACCAGCCATCTGCGATACGCCTTGAGATGGCCGTGCGTCGCGTCGAAATACAACTGCCGTAGATGGCGCGCAATCGGCCCGATCGCGCCGTCTTTTACCGCACGATGATCCACGCGCACCACCGGTGCAATGCCCACCGCGGTTCCGGTAAAGAACAGCTCGTCGCAGATGTAGAGCTCGCTGCGGTCGATGGCCCGTTCCACCACGCGCAGTCCCAGCTCCCGCTGCGCCAGCTCCATCACCGAGTCCCGCGTGATTCCTTCCAGCACGTTTTCGGTGATGGACGGCGTGATCAGCCGTCCCCTGCGCACCATGAAGAGATTGCAGGTTGCACCTTCGGCCACATGTCCGCTCTCGTTCAGGAAGATCGCCTCGTCGAAGCCGGCGCGATGCGCGTCATCCGTGGCAAGTGCGCTATTTACGTAGGCGCCGCAGATCTTGGCCCGCGCCGGAATCGCATTGTCCTCGATCCGCCGCCATGAGCTCACTCCGGCGTGGAGCCCTTTTTCACTGTGCAGGTACTCGCCGTAGGGCAGCGCCACCATCGCGAAAGCGTTCCTGTCGTCCGGGCTCACCCCTACGCGCTCCGCGCACTTGTAGGCCAGTGGCCGGATGTAGACATCGGTGCGCGGCCGGTTGCGCCGCAGCAGTTCGACGGCAATCGCGCCCAGCTCCTCGGCATCAAGAGGAAGATCCATGTGCAGGATGCCGCAGTTCTGCTTCCACCGCTCGAAGTGCTCCAGGGGGCGCATCGCAAACAGCTCGCGCTCGGTCTCATCCCAGTAGGCGCGAATGCCTTCGAACACGCCGGTCCCATAGTGCAGTGCGTGCGTCAGGATGCCCACCCGCGCCTCGGCCAGCGGCACATACGCGCCGCCGAAATAGACGATCAGATTCGGATCCGCTTCCGCTTTCACAGCGTCACCTCTTCCGGCAATGCCTCCGCTGCCTTCTCCACCGATTCCCGGTAGACGGCGCGGCCGCGGTCGAGCGCACGCTCGTCCAGCTCCACCCAGCGCGGATTGTGGACCAGCCTCCGCAACGCCGCATCGATGCTCGCCTGGGGCAGGGAATCGGCCAGCTCCAGCAGCGCGCCCAGCATCACCATGTTCGCGGCCCGCGCATCCCCCAGCTCATCGGCCAGCCGCGTGAACGGCAGCGCCAGAACCTTCACGTCCTCTCTCCCGCAATCGGCCGGAAACGCATCGCCGTTGTAGATCACCCACCCGCCCGCGCGCACGCCCGCGTCGAACTTGCGCAGCGAGGGCTCGTTCATGGCGATCAAAACATTGGGCACCGTGACCAGCGGCGAATCGATGGGCTCGCTTGAAAGGCGCACGTGACAGTTCGACGTGCCGGAGCGCATCTCGGGTCCGTAGGACGGCAGCCACGAAACCTCGAGCCCGGCATCCAGCCCGGCCTCCGCCAGCACTTCGCCCAGCAGCAGCACGCCCTGCCCGCCAAAGCCGGCGATGCGCACCTGCAGATCGATGCTCTTGCCTTCCACTCGCGCCCCGGAGACGTCTGCGGAGAGAACCTCCCCTGCCACGCCCAGGATCTCCGGAATCCGCTCCAGCGGAGGCGCCATCGCGGGCGCGCTCCGGGGCTCTGCCTCACCCGTTCTGTCGCGGAAGATGCCCAGCGGAAAGGTCTCTTCCATCACCTCGCGGACCCAGCGCTGCGCTTCCACCGGCGGCATCTTCCAGATCGTCGGGCAGGGCGAGAGAACCTCCACCAGTGAGAAGCCCAGACCGCGCGTCTGGTTTTGGACGGCCTTGCGCACGGCGCGCGCCGCCTGCGCAATCTGCCTGTTGTCGCCAAGACCCACGCGCTCGATGTAAACCGGCGCCTCCAGTGTGGCCAGCAGCTCGCTCACGCGCAGCGGATAGCCCTCGTTGGCCGCGCTGCGGCCCCGCGGCGTCGTTGTGCTCTTCTGTCCCAGCAGCGTCGTAGGCGCCACCTGTCCGCCCGTCATGCTGTAGATGGCGTTGTTCACAAAGATCACGCTGATCGGCTCGCCGCGGTTGGCCGCGTGCAGAATTTCGGCCGATCCGATCGCCGCCAGATCTCCGTCGCCCTGGTAGCTGATGACGATGCTCCCCGGCCGGCTGCGCTTCACGGCCGTGGCTACCGCCGGCGCCCGTCCATGCGCGGCCTGCACGTTGCCCACGTCGAAGTAGTAATACGTGAACACCCCGCATCCCACCGGCCCCACCAGGATCGTCCGGTCCTGAATGCCCAGCTCGTCGATGGCTGCGGCCAGCATCTTGTGGATCGTCCCGTGCCCGCAGCCGGGGCAGTAGTGCGTCTGGTGCTGCAACTCGCTTTTGCGGTCGTAGCTTGCGTAAAACGATCTGGAGCGGCTGTGCGCGATCTCGTAATCGGTCTCCGGTTCGCTAAGCATGAGCCATCTGCTCCTCTCTGGCGCCGATCCGTTGCGCCTGGCCGCGGACAAACCCGAGAACCTCCTCGTGCGACGGGACGTTGCCGCCCATGCGGTTGAGGAACGCGACGGGGCGCGCGCCGTTCAGCGCCAGCCGCACGTCTTCGAGGAGCTGGCCGTTGCTCATCTCCACCACCACGAACTGCCGCGCGCGCCTCGCCAGCCGCTCGAAGTTCACGGTTGGGAACGGATAAAGGGTGATGGGCCGCAGCAGCCCCACGCGCAGCCCGCTGGCGCGCGCCTCCGCGGCCACCGCCTTCAGGATCCGGCCGACGATGCCGTAGCCAACCAGAACGATCTCGGCGTCTTCGGTGCGCCACTCTTCGGCGCGGGCCTCGCGTCTCGCGGCCTCCTGATACTTGGCTTCCATGGCGCGAAGGTGCGCCTCCATCTCATCCGCGTCCAGGTGCAGCGAAGAGATGAGATTCGGCCGCGTCGCCGCCGTGCCCGTCACGGCCCACGCGGGCTCGCGCGGCGCAACCGGGTCTCGCGGAAACTCCACCGGCTCCATCATCTGCCCGATGAAGCCATCGGCCAGCACAAACACCGGGTTGCGGTAGCGATCGGCCAGGTCGAAGGCCAGCGCGGTCAGGTCGGCCATCTCCTGCACCGAGCCCGGCGCCAGAACCAGCGTGCGGTAGTTGCCATGCCCGCCGCCCTTCACCACCTGGAAATAATCGCCTTGCTCCGCGGCAATATTGCCCAGCCCCGGTCCCCCGCGCGTAATATCGGCGATCACGCAGGGCAGCTCGGCCCCGGCCATGTAGCTGATCCCCTCCTGCATCAGGCTGATCCCCGGCCCGCTTGAAGCCGTCATCGACCGTACGCCCGCCCCCGCTGCCCCGTAGAGCATATTGATGGCCGCGACCTCGCTCTCCGCCTGCAGAAAGACTCCGCCGCACTGTGGCATCAACTCCGCGGCCGCCTCGGCAATCTCGCTCGCCGGCGTAATGGGATAGCCATAGAACGCACGGCAACCCGCCAGAATGGCGCTCTTCACGATGGCCTCGTTGCCCTTCATCAGCTGCCTGCGCATGGCGCCGCCTCCCCTGATGCCATTCCCCCTGATGCCATTCCCCCTGACGCGGACCCCTCGAACGCAGAGTTGATCGCGCGCGCCCCGCCCGACTGCCGCTGCGCCGCCCGGAACACGGTGATCGCGCCCGGCTCCGGGCAAACCAGGAAGCAAATCCCGCAGCCCGTGCACCCCGACCCCGCGTAGACCGCCGTGCGGTACCCGTAGTGATTCATCCCCTCGCTCATCCGGATCGCCTTTGGCGGACAAGCCTCGATGCACAGCCCGCACCCCTTGCACTCGTCCACATCGATCCGCAGCCAACCCCGGTCTGTTTTCTTCGTGTCGGTCATACCCTCGATCCCTTCACGCCTGGCCTCTCTTGCCGCCCGCCAACTCGCTAACTCGCTGACTTGCCACTTCAAGCCATCGCCCTCTCCGTCTTCCCCTCCAGGTAGTGCGCGCGCAGCGCAAAATCCTCCAGCTCCTGCCGGAACCTGGGCTCCGCGATGCCGATCAGCGCCTCCGCCCGCTCGCGCAGCGACTTGCCGTGCAGATAGGCGACCCCGTGCTCCGTCACGACGTAGTGCACATCCGCGCGCGAGGTCACCACCCCCGCCCCCGGCTCCAGCACCGGCACAATCCGCGAAACCTCGCCGCCCAGCGCCGTCGAGGGCAACGCAATGATGGGCACGCCCCCCTTCGACCGCGCTGCCCCGCGAATGAAATCGAGCTGCCCGCCAAACCCGCTGTACGGCTTTGTCCCAATCGAGTCGGCGCACACCTGTCCCGTCAGATCCACCTGCAGTGCCGAGTTGATGGCCACCATGCGCTCGTTCTGCGCCACCACAAACGGATCGTTGGTGTAGCTGATCGATCGAAACTCGAAGATCGAATTCTCATGGATGAAATCGAACAGCCGCCGCGTCCCCAGCACGAACGCCGCCACCACCTTGCCGCGGTGCAGCGTCTTGCGCGCCCCGTTGATCGTGCCCGACTCGATCAGGTCGATCACTCCATCCGAGCACATCTCCGTGTGAATCCCCAGGTCCCGCTTGTCGCTCAGGCACGTCAGCACCGCGTCGGGAATTCCCCCGATCCCGGTCTGGATCGTGGCCCCATCCGGGATCAGCGCAGCCACATTGCGCGCCACCCGCAGGTGCATCCCGCTGAACTGCGCCACACACAGCTCCAGCGGCGGATGCGACGTCTCCACCACCGCCGTAAGCTGGCTGACGTGCAGAAACGTGTCGCCGTGCGTGCGCGGCATCCGCTCGTTCACCTCGGCAATCACGATCGGCGCCAGCCGCGCCGCCGTCAGCGTGCAGTCCACCGTGGTGCCCAGGCTCACGAACCCATGCGCGTCCGCCGGCGACACCTGCATCAGCACTACGTCCAGCGGCAGCGCTCCGCTCTCGAACAGGCCCTCGATTTCGCTCAGGAAGATCGGTGTATAGTCGGCGCGCCCCGCGGCCACGGCCTCGCGCACGTTCGCGCCCAGAAACAGTCCGCGATGACGGAATCGCCCTTCATACTCGGGACGGGTATAGTCCGCGCTGCCCAGCGTCATCATGTGCACGATCTCGACCTCGTGCACCGCCGGCGCGCGCGCCACCAGCGCCTTCACCAGCGTGGAAGGCGTCCCGCATCCCGACTGGACCCACACCCGCGCGCCGGAGTGCACTGCCTCCAGAGCCTGCGCGGCGCTCATGCACTTGCGGCGGTATTCCTCGCGCCAGCTCATCGGCAGTTGCCCTTCATGCAGCCTTGTACCGCTCCCGCGCCGGGCCGTCTTCGCCCCGCGCGTCGGCTGCACAAAACCCGTATTATGCTAGGAATCCCCCGGAGAAAGCCGCAGTGATGGGCATCACCCCGGCAGCCTGTCCATCACGCCGAAGTCACTCGCTCCCGGCGCTCCAGCTTGACAGCACGCAGCACGCAAATTTATATCCTCAGCAGGGCCTTCGACGATATTCGAGCGGTTCGGCAACGCTCAGGAGCGGTGGGGCAACGCTCGCGAAGAGAATCTCAACTGCAGTACCTTGAAAGGGGCTATGGCACCCGTTTTCCCGCACTCCTCACGCCGTCAATTTCTAAAATCCATGGCCGCCGCTGCGGTTGTACCGGGCGCGGTTCCTCTCCGCGCTTCTGTCGTCCGCTCCCTCCTCAAAGATGCCGATCCCGCTGTGCTTCCCCTCGACGCCGGCTGGGAGTATTACCAGGGCCCCCTCGACGGCCCCTGGGAGGTGTGGCACAGCGAGGAGATTGCCGTCTGGGAGAAAGTCTCGCTCCCGCACTGCTTCAATCACTACGACGCCTGCGACCCCGACACCCCGTACTACCGCGGCCACGGTTGGTATCGCCGGCAGGTCCCCATCGCCAACCCGTTGAAGAACGGCCGCACCCTGCTCCACTTTGAAGGTTCCGGGCAAACCTCCTGCGTCTATCTCGGCGACAAGCTCATCGGCACGCACGTCGGCGGATACGACGAGTATGTATACGATGTCACCGATGCCCTCGCCCAGCCCGACCCTGTCTCCAACAGCCGCAGCGCCTCGATCTCCGTCCTCTGCGACAACTCTCCCGACCTCGAGCGCGCTCCATCGGATCTAAGCGACTTCAGCCTTTATGGCGGACTCTACCGCCACGCCCATCTCGTCTATCTCCCCGCCGTCTCGCTGCAAGCGGTTCACATCGCGCCCTCGTATGTCCCAGGCTCCGCGGCCGGCGTCAAGGTCAAAGCCCGCCTCCACAACCCCACCAACTTCGCCGGTCCTGCCACCCTCGCCATCCAGGTCGCCGGCCCTGACGGCCAGGCCGTCTTCCATGCTGAGAAGACCATCCCGGCTTGGGCAGGCGAATCCGAGATCGCCGACTTTTCCGTCGCCTCTCCGCTCCTCTGGTCGCCTGCGGACCCAAAGCTGTATACGTGTACGGTCACCCTCACAACCGCCTTCGGTCCGAGTGTCTCGAAAGAGCGCTTTGGCATCCGCCACACCGAATTTGTCGAGAACGGCCCCTTCAAGCTCAACGGCGAGCGGCTCCTGCTGCGCGGCACGCAGCGCCACATGGACCACGCCTCTTACGCCGCCGCCCAGCCCGACGGCCTCATCCGCACCGAGATGCAGTTGATGAAAGCCATGGGCGCCAACTTCGTCCGTCTCGCCCACTACCAGCAGACCCGCCTCGTCCTCGACCTCTGCGACGAGCTCGGCCTCCTCGTCTGGGAAGAAGCCCCCTGGTGCCGCTCCGGCATCGGCAGCCAGAAGTGGCAGAGCCAGACCCTCGCCATGCTCGCCAACATGATCGACCAGCACTTCAACCATCCCAGCATCATCATGTGGAGCCTGGGCAACGAAGACGACTGGCCCGGCGAGTATCCCTCCATGGACCACGAGGCCATCCGCGCCTTCATGCACCGCATGAACGATCTCTCTCATCAGCTTGATCCCTCGCGCGTTACCTCGATCCGCCGCTGCGACTTCGCCCGCGACATCCCCGACGTCTACTCCCCCTCCATCTGGGCCGGCTGGTACGGCGGCGTCTACACCGAGTACCAGCAATCCCTCGAAGCCCAGCGCACCCGCGTCAAGCGCATGATCCACATGGAGTGGGGCGCCGACAGCCACGCTCGCCGCCACTCCGAAGATCCCGACGCCGCCCTCGCCGGCATCTCCACCACCGCCAACACCGCCGAGCGCGGCCTCGCCTATCTCTCTACCGGCGGCCAAGCCCGCGTCTCCCGCGACGGCGACTGGTCCGAGACCTATGCCTGCGACCTCTTCGACTGGTATCTCAAGGTCCAGGAGACTCTCCCCTGGTTCACCGGCTCCGCACAGTGGATCTTCAAGGACTTCACCACCCCCCTGCGCGTCGAGAACCCCGTTCCGCGCATGAACCAGAAGGGTGTCCTCGAGCGCGACATGACCCTCAAGGAGGGCTATTACGTCTTCCAGTCCTACTGGACCGACGCTCCCATGGCCCACATCTACGGCCACTCCTGGCCCGTCCGCTGGGGCGCCGAGGGCCAGCCCCGCATGGTCAAGGTCTACTGCAACTGCCCCACCGCCGAGCTCTTCCTCAACGGCAAATCCCAGGGCGCCCGCCCGCGCGACAGCCAGAACTTCCCCGCCGCAGGCCTCCGCTGGATGGTCAGCTTCGTTCCCGGCAAGAACCATCTCCGCGTCGTCGCCACCAAAAACGGCGTCACCGTCACCGACGAGATCGAGCTCGAATACCAGACTGCCAGGTGGGGCACGCCCGCCAAGCTCGCCATCGCCGAGATCGGCCGCGACGCCGGAACCACCACCGTCGAAGCCACGCTCTACGACGCCGACGGCGTCCTCTGTCTCGATGCCAGGAACGTCGTCCATTTCTCGCTCGCCGGCGCCGGCCGCCTCATCGACAACCTCGGCACCTCCTCGGGCTCCCGCGTCGTCCAGATGTACAACGGCCGCGCCCGCATCTCCATCGAGCGCGGCTCCGGCCCCGCCGCCGTCGCCATCTCGAGCGAGGGCATCGCACCGGCGTTCGTTTCAATCTCAGATTAAGGAGCGCGTTCCATGATGGATCGCCGCAGCTTCTGCCTCACCGCCGCCGCCGCGGCCGCCTCCATCCCCCTCCGCGGCCTCGACTCCGCCCCGCTCATCACCCCCCGCGAGATCGCCCGCATCGACCGCGCCTGGGTCCTCAAGGCCGCCGATGAGTACCTCACCCAGCCGCCCATCACCATCACCGCCTACCACTCCCCGCGCAGCAAGGGCGGCCCGCACGACTACTTCTCCGAAGGCGACTACTGGTGGCCCAACCCCAAAGACCCCAACGGCCCCTACATCCGCCGCGACGGCTTCTCCGACCCCGCCAACTTCAACTCCGACCGCGAAGCCCTCATCCGTCTCAGCCTCCAGGTCCCAGCGCTCGTCTCCGCCTATCTCATGACCCGTGAGATGCGCTATGCCCGCCACGCCGCCCTGCATCTCCGCGCCTGGTTCCTCAACCCCGCCACCATGATGAACCCGTCCCTCACCTACGCCCAGGCCATCTGGGGCCGCACCCCCGGCCGCGGCACCGGCATCATCGACACGCTGCACCTGATCGAGGTCACCCGCGCCGCCCGCCATCTCGACAAGACCGGCGCCCTCACCCCCGCCGAGGTCGCCGGCGTCAAGAACTGGTTCGCCCAGTACCTCACCTGGATGCAGACCTCGAAGAACGGCAAAGAAGAGGAAGCCGCAAAAAACAATCACGGCTCCTGCTGGGTCGCCCAGGCCGCCGCCTTCGCCGCCCTCACCGGCGACCAGGCCGCCATGGCTCTCTGCCGCGACCGCTTCAAGGACGCCCTGCTCCCCACGCAGCTCGCCCCCAACGGCAGCTTCCCCCTCGAGCTGGGCCGCACCAAGCCCTACAGCTACTCGCTCTTCAACCTCGACGCCCTCGCGATCGTCTGCCAGATCGCTTCGTCCACCGCCAGCCCGGCCGCCGACCTCTGGCAGTTCACCCTCCCCGACGGCGACCGCTACCAGAAAGCCGTGGACTTCATGTACCCCTACATCCAGGACAAGAGCAAGTGGCCCTACAAGCAGGACGTCGAGTACTGGGACGACCTGCCCAACCGCCAGCCCAGCCTGCTCTTCGCCGGCATCGCCTACCGCGACCCCAGGTACATCGCCTTGTGGAAGACCCTGCGCCCCATGCCCAAAACCGCCGAGATCATCCGCAACTTCCCCCTCCGCCAGCCCCTGCTCTGGGTCACCCCGGTAGTGTGAACAGGCCCTGGTAAGACGATTCCAAAATAACGTGGCAATGCGGCCGAACATGGTTTGTAACAGCGCACGACT
The DNA here is from genome assembly GCA_035508555.1 of Occallatibacter sp. GTDB lineage: Bacteria > Acidobacteriota > Terriglobia > Terriglobales > Acidobacteriaceae > Telmatobacter. Next base: position 41,591 of record DATJMU010000061.1, read on the forward strand.
TCAGTCGTGCCGCAAACAGCTGCATATGAGCGTGGGCTTTAGCCCCTGCGGATACCTTCCACCTCCGCTGAATCTGTTGCGATGTTATTTCGGAATCAAACTACTAATTCAGGTTTGATTCATCTGTCCCGGCAACAGCCCTCAGAGTTCAAACAGGTAGCAGGGTACGACTTCAGTCCGTAAACATCGTTCCCAGAAAGAGCAGGGCAGGCTGCGGAAAACGTCAAACTTGCCGTTGTTTTGAAAGGGCACGGCTTTATTGATTGCTGCATAAGAAATGTCCTGGTAAACGCGCCGGAGGCGCAGCGTAGGTTAGCCCCGCGCTTCAGCCTGGGGAGAAGGGATTCCACAAGTTCGCCACGGAGTCCCATAGGGACGGCGCAAGGGCATTCTTTATACAGGAGTCAATAGCCGTGCCGTAAAAGCGCAACAGAATCAATGGGGCTTTAGCCCCCAAGGGATGTTTTTCCGGGCATTTCCCCCGGAATTGGGACTTTTTTCCGTAGCCTGCCCGCTCCGCTGGCTCGGCCAACCGCGCCGTGTTAGCATTCCCCCAAAACCGGGAGCAGGAATGCAGCGCACAATCGGCATCGTCCTGAACGGCGTCACCGGCCGCATGGGCCTCAACCAGCACCTCGTTCGCTCCCTCCTCGCCATTCGCGCCCAAGGCGGCGTCGCCCTCGCCAGCGGCGACACCCTCATGCCCGACCCCATCCTCATCGGCCGCAACGAGGACAAGCTCCGCGCCATCGCCGAAGCCCACAACCTCACCCGCTGGAGCACCGATCTCAATAGCAGCCTCGAAAATCCCGAAGACGCCGTCTACTTCGACTCCGGCGCCACCGGCCTTCGCCAGCGCAACGTCCTCGACGCCATCGCCGCCGGCAAGCACGTCTACTGCGAAAAGCCGCTCGCCACCACCCTCGCCGGCGCGCTCGCCCTCGCCGCCGCCGCCAACAAGGCCGGCGTCAGGCACGGCGTCGTCCAGGACAAACTCTTCCTCCCCGGCCTCCGCAAGCTCAGGCGCCTCATCGATGCCGGCTTCTTCGGCCGCATCCTCTCCGTTCGCGGCGACTTCGGCTACTGGGTCTTCGAGGGCGACGGCCAGCCCGCCCAGCGCCCCTCCTGGAACTACAAAAGGGAAGAGGACGGCGGCATCGTCCTCGACATGTTCTGCCACTGGCGCTACCTCCTCGACCACCTGTTCGGCTCCGTGAAAGCGGTCTCCTGCACCGCCGCCACCCACATTCCTGAGCGCGTCGATGAAAGAGGCGCCCGCTACAAGTGCACCGCGGAGGATGCGGCCTACGCCACCTTCGAGCTCGCCGGCGGCGTGCTCGCGCAGATCAACTCCTCCTGGGCCACCCGCGTTTATCGCGACGAGCTGCTCTCCCTCCACGTCGACGGCACCGAGGGCAGCGTCGTGGCCGGCCTGCGCGACTGCAGGGCCCAGCACCGTGTGAACACGCCCCGGCCAGTCTGGAACCCCGACCAGCCCAATCCCTTCCGCTTCCGCGACCAGTGGGCCGAGGTTCCGGACAACGGCGAGTTCGACAACGCCTTCAAGCTCCAGTGGGAGATGTTCCTGCGCCACGTAGCCAGCGGTGACCCGTTTCCGCACGACTTCCTCGACGGCGCGCGCGGCGTCCAGTTGGCTGAGCTGGCGTACCAATCCATCCGCGAGCGCCGCTGGATCGAAGTCCCGGAGATTCCGGCTTTCTGAGGCCAGGGATCCCGCCCCCCGTCCCCCCGCCGCTAACCAAGGATCACTGTTCACTGTTCACTGACCACCGACCCCTGACCACCGACCCCTGACCACTGACCACTGACCACTGACCACTGACCACTGACCCCTGACCACTGACCACTGACCACTGACCCCTGACCACTGACCACTGACCACTGACCCCTGACCCCTGACCCCTGACCACTGACCACTGACCACTGACCCCTGACCACTGACCACTGACCCCTGACCACTGACCACTGACCACTGAGTTTGCGCAGAATTTCCCCCTCCCGGCGCATAATCACCTTAAGAGTCGATCGAGAGGCCTGTGGTGAACAGAAAACGAAGCCATAATCTTCAAATGCCGCAATGTGGGAAGAATTCTGCCTTCCAGCACCCCCCCGGGGGAGGTTCCTCACAGTTTGCTCTGATTTCGGTGCAATTCAGAACATGGTTTTATTTAGAATCAACAAGATACCGAAGCGAATTTCGTAATCAATGAGTAACCTGATTAACATTCCTTTAACAGAATTTGAGGGTGATTGACCCAGAAATGCGCCAAAAACAGCGCTCTTGGCGGGCAATGGCCAAATCGGTCGCGTCTCGCATTGCGGTTTACCGCGCCCGGCAAAAAGTGAGCCTTCCTCCCGGAGAGTGCCGGCGCCAGCGGGCAAAAAAAATCGGCCCCCGTTTTCACGGGGGCCAAGTTGCCTTGGTTCTCTCGTGTTGCGAGAGCTTGATTGGCGGCCGTACGGCGGGGTGGCCGTTGGCGCGGAATTAGCCTCGGAGGGAGTGGCCTGCGGTATTACCGCTCCGCGCCGCTCAAAGCAGCAGTGCCCTGGGGTGGCGCCGCTGCCCGGGCCGCCAAACTGTTTTCCATCAAGTCCACATGCACGCTGCTGTGGCGAACCCGCTCCGGGGCGCCGCTGTCGCCGGCCTCGGAATGCGCGTTGCCCAGCGCTACCGCGTGCATCCGGTAGATGGGAATCTGGTGTTGGGTGACGAGATAGCGCTCCACCGCTTCCGCCATCCGCTGTGAACTCTGGATCCCGGCGCTGCCCGCTAGCGGCGAATGCGCCTCGATCTGCAAGATGTAACCGTCGTGCCCGGTGATGCTCGCCGCCAAGCTGTCAAGCTGCTGCCGCGCATCTTCGGTCAGGTAGGGGCTCTCGCCATGGAATGCCACGTCGAGCGACGAAACTTGGTGGTACTGGTCAAGACCATTCACGGTGGTGTTGATCTGGGCGACCGCGCTCGATGCCTGCTCGGCCGTCGTATTGGCCTGCTGGGCCTGGTTGCCCGCCGTCATGGCCGTCTGGTTGGCGCTGTCGGCCGTCGACTGCGCCTGATGGATGCCCGCCTGCGCCCGGGCGTCTACGTCCTTGATCTCCCGCGCATTGCTGGCGTTCACCTGGTCCAGCTCATCGAGCTGGGCGTTGATCGGGTCCAGCTGCCTCTTCACCCACTTCTTGCGGGCAAACGGGTTCATGCGGCCCCAGAACCCCTCCTTCGGCGGCGGTACATAGGTTGCGCTTGCCTCGGGGGAGGGCTGCGACGCCGAAGGAGGGACGCTCTGATCGCCAGCCGTCGTCTGGGCTGAACTCGCCGCTGCCGGCTGCTGCGACGCATTGGTGTCCTGGGCGACCCCTGCCGGGGTCCCCAGCGCCGACGCCAAAATCACTACCGCGAACTGGCGAGAAAAAGAGTTCTTCAAAATCGGGAGATGATCCATTGTCTGCCCTCTTCAGCGGCCGCCTCGCCTGACAGGGGAGCGGCTCCTGCTTTCTGCCGGTTTAGTTTGCAATGGGGCTGCCAAACTCGCCGGTCACGGGGCACGGCAGGCATCACGGTCAATTGATTCGGCTTAGCAATGGCGAGGCAGGCGCGGATCGCGCCCGGGAGGACGCGTTTGTGCTGTCTGGGGCCGGTAATTTTTACACTGCCGGGCAGTTTCTACCGGGTGGTCGAAGTAACGGAATTACTCGGTGTCCACGTGGACGATCCGGACCTCGGGATAAGCGCCGTTCCAGTCCTGGGAAACACCGTCGAAGATCACGCGGAAGTCCCGGCTCTCGCCGGGCTTGAGGGGAGCCGCCGCAACCGGTTCTATATCCACATAAGGCTGGCGCGTGCGGATGAATTTCAGGGGCTGGGTCACATTCTGCGTCACCAGGTTGGTGAAGTCGCGGAAGAGAATCTGCGCCGTAATGCCGGTCACCACTTGGCTGCCGGTATTGGCGATACGGCCATCCAGATAAGTGATCTGGTTGCCCATGAAGTTCGTCGACTGGCTCATCGCCAGCCCCGAGACCGTCAGGTGCGCGGCGTAGGAGGCGAGTGGGGCATTCACCGGCGTAACGGTCGCTGCCTGTTTGCCGTGTTCGAATACCAGCACCAGCGCGACGGCCACAACCACCACGAGGGCGGCTGCAATTGCCAACGGGAGCCAGTTCCGCTCCTGCGGTTCAGCCGGCCGGATCAGTTGGGGTCCACTGCTCACGAGCGAATTTTACACCTGTTACGGGTCGGACTCCCGACGGATCTCTCTTCGAATGGACAGGAGGTTCCGGCCAGTTCGGGCGAGGGTGGAAGCGCGCCCACGAGGTGACAAGAAGTTCTTTTGGCAGTGTGCATCTCCGGCGCTTGATACGCGTCTAAGAGGGCAAGAAGACGCGAAACCAGATTCGCGGGCAGACTGTAAGACTCACCGCAACGCATGGAAAGGCAGGCCAGCCATGAAAACCTCCTCTCAATCTTCAGCAGGGCCACCGGGTGTTTCATTGCACGATGCTCAGACGTCGACGCGCATATACGAGTACATGACCATCGTGGCAATGCTGCTGCTGCTCGGCAGTCTGTGGCTTTTCTGAGAGTGTGTGCGGAAGCGCGAGTCGGGCTCGTGGGCTTTCATGCCGGTTCGCGGCTTCTACCGGCGGCCTGTCCTTCGCATCGCGGCGATGTACCATCCGGTGGTTCCGGCGGTGACGACAAGAGCAACCGGCAACAGGACGAACGGGAGTTCTCCACGACCGGACCGGGCGCTTGCCAGGATGGCCCACTGGATCCAGGCGAACAGGCAGAGCACTTCTGCTTTCATCCAAGTCAGCATCCCCAACGCCAGATCTTCCAGGCGCGAACGGTTTTCCGGCGTAACGCGCACGGGGTAGTTGAACATCGACGGAAACCGGGAGACCACCGCAAGCAGGATATAGAGCGCGAGGGCGACGGCGGGGAGGAACAGAAGAGAGTGCCAGGAGCCCCATCCGTTCGGTTGGCCGGCGAAGTCAAAGTGGGTGGGAATATGGTCAGGAAGCGGCTCGGGCCCCGCCAGGGCATGCCAAGTGGTCCAGGCCAGGACGGTCAGCGCGAGGAGGCTGAGGACTTCCGCGAACTTTCGCATCGTGATTTTCTTCCCGCCCGAATGTGCCGATTTCATACAGTCTGTCCGGAAATCGGACACCGGGCCGAGTCAGATTCAGTCAAATGCCGCGAAACAGGACAGATTCGTGTCGCAAAACGGGTCAATGATCCCCTCTGGCTTCATCCAAACCGCGCCCGCTTCACCGTCTGCCGGAAGTCTTCGCCGGTCATCTCCACGCGCACGCACATTTCGGCCAGCCGCGATCGCATGCGGTCGCCGATACGGTCGCCGAGGGTGGGTTCGCGGGCGGCGCGCTCGACTTCCGTTAACCCCCCACCCCCCGCCGGCAGATCAGGGTAGTTCGTGGTAATGATGGTGGTCTGCTTGTCGTTGTAGCGGGTGTTGAGGATGAGGGCGACGGTGTCCCAGACCCATTCGTTGGGCTTCTGGGCGCCCAGGTCGTCGAGCACCAGGACCTCAGCGGCGAAGACGGGCTTGAGGAGCTCCAGTTCGGTGGTGCTCACCTGGGGGTTGTAGCTGTTCTGAATGTTCTTGAGCAGTTCGCGGTAGTCGCAGAAGAGGCCGTGAGCGCCGCGTTCCTGGATGAGGCGACGGAGGACGCCGACGGCCAGGTGGGTTTTGCCGACGCCGATGGAGCCGGTGAAGAGTAGGCCTTTACCCGCAGTGTCGACGGGGTAGGCGTCGACGAACTTGCGGGCGGTGAGATGGGCCTGGGCGAGGGAGGGATGGGCGCCGCGAAACGCGGTTTCGTAGCCGTCGAGCGTGTAATGGCGGTAGCGCTCAGGGATGTGGGCCGCAGCGAGGCGGCGCTCTTCGCGCTCCATCTCCTGGCACCGGCAGGGGCGCGAGACCCATCTGCCGGCCGAGTCGACGACTCGCACAAGGCCCACGCCATCGCAGATGGTGCAAACAGGCATACGGCTTCCAGCGTAGCGCACGGGGCGCTGCCGGGCGGCTGTGCGTCGTGGGTGCGAAGTGTGGAAAAGACTGGTATCGGCGGGACCAACCACCGGTGCGTGACGCGCCGCGGCCGGGTTGCCTACAATTGGCTGCGAGCGCGGCGAGTGCGAACCGCCTGCATCGTCCCGCTCCGAAGGGAATCCTTGCAGTGAATCCATCGATCGTGCGCGCATATCCTGTCTTGATCGTACTGGCCGGGCTCCTCGGATCCGGAGTAAGCCTCTCCGCACATAACCATCTGGGCAGCGTCAGCGAGCCTCTGGCGCCGATTACGCTGAAGGTCCCGGCGTGGCAGAAGGGCGCCTACTGGATTCAGCACGATGAAGAGATGCTCGCGGACTTCGGCGACCTGCGTCGCTTTCGCGAGGCCGATACGGAGCTTGGGCCCCCGGCGGCCGGACAGAACCGCGTAGTCTTCATGGGCGACTCAATCACGGAGATTTGGAACCTTGAGCAGTCATTTCCGGGTAAACCCTACATCAATCGCGGCATCAGCGGTCAAACAACCCCGCAGATGCTGGTCCGTTTCCGCCAGGACGTGATCGATCTTCATCCCAAGGTGGTCATCATCCTCGCCGGAACCAACGACATTGCCGGCAACACGGGACCTATGACGCTGGAGGAGACGGAGGGCAATCTCGAATCGATGGCGCAACTGGCTACGGCCAGCCACATCCGGGTCGTGCTCTGTTCGGTGCTTCCCACGATCAACTATCCCTGGCATCCCGGCCAGGATCCAGGACCGAAGGTCGTTGCCGTCAACGCGTGGATCAAGGCCTTTGCGGCGAAGGATCACTACGTCTATGTCGACTACTACTCGGCCATGAAGGACGCCCAGGGCGGCCTGCCGCCCACTCTGAGCAAGGATGGTGTGCATCCGCTTCCGGCCGGGTTTGCCGTGATGGCCCCGCTGGCCGAGGCCGGAATCGAAAAGGCGCTGAAGGGCAAGGAATAGGGGTCAGGGATCGGGGCCAGGAAAGCACGCACTACTGTCCGGATAAAGAAACGACGTGAGGCTAAGCGTGTCCATGCGCGGCCGGCGCTGACCTGCTCTCCAGCGCCTATTCCTGCTTCCTTTTGCCAAAACCTGTTTGCCGTGTTCATTGCTAAACGGTTGAAATCCCCCTACAATGGATGAGGACAATTGCAGGAAAGGTCTGTCTTTAGAGAGATGCCGAAGGAAAAGATTCATCCCAATTACGCCGCGGTGCGAGTTATCTGCGCCTGCGGAAACAATTTTGAAACGCGGTCGACCCACAGGGGCGACATTCACGTGGAAATCTGCTCGGTCTGCCACCCGTTCTTCACGGGCAAGCAGCGCCTGGTGGACACGGCTGGGCGCGTAGAGCGATTCCGCCGGAAGTACGCCAAGGCGACCGAGGTCAAGGCCGCCGCGAAGTAACTTTACCGCAGCAGCGGTCAAGCTCATCCGGGCCTCCGCCGCGGCGGAGGCCCGAGTTTGTCTGGGACCGAAAGGTTGCGCGCGGGGTTTGCCGCCGGTGTCTCTCTTCAGGCACGGGGAGGAGCAAGCAAGATGAAAGCGGACTTCCATTCGGTGGACGAATACATCGCGGCGCAGCCCGAGGCGGCCCAGGCTGCGCTGCGGCGGGTGCGGAGCACGATCGTGAAGGCCGTGCCGGAGGCCGAGGAGTCGATCTCGTACAAGATGCCAACCTACAAGCTGCACGGCGAGCGGATACTTTACTTCGCGGGTTGGAAGAGTTATTTCTCGCTCTATCCTGTCACGCGGAGTCTGCTTGAAGCGTTCAAGGGTGAGCTGGGCGGCTACGAGGTAGTCAAGAGCACGATCCGGTTCCCGTTTCCCGCGGCTGTCCCGGTCAAGCTGATCGAGCGGATTGCGAAGTTTCGCGCAGGAGAAGCGAAGGAGCGCGCGACGCGATAGGCGGTTGCTATGCCCCGGCGAGGATTCACGGTGAAGAAGCACTGGGACAACCCGGTCGAGCACGCGATGCCTGCCGAGGCGCGCGTGCCGGCGGAGATGCGGCTGGGGGCGGTGCTGGTGGCGCCGGCGACGGTGCTGGCGCCGATGGCCGGCGTGACGGACACGGTCTTCCGGCGGTTCATACGGAATGCGAGCCTGTTCACGGCGTCGGCAGACTCCGCATCCGGCGACAAGACGGTTGAGGACGCGGTGAGCAACGCGCAGTCGGGGTGCGGGCTGCTGATGACGGAGTTCACGTCGGCCGATGGGCTGGCGCGGATGCGGGAGAGCAAGCGCCGGCGGTACCTGACCTTCTACGATGACGAGCACCCTATCGGGGCGCAGCTCTTCGGATCGAATCCGGAGACGCTGGCCGAGGCGGCGCGGATCGTGGAGGAGACGGGATTCGACACGGTGGATCTGAACCTGGGTTGCCCGGCGAAGCGGGTGGTGGGGTGCAACGGAGGATCGGGGCTGCTGCGCGATCTGCCACGCATCGGGGAGATCTTCCGGGCGGTGCGGAAGGCGGTGACGATTCCATTTACCGTGAAGTTCCGGACGGGGTGGAACGAGAGCCAGATTGTGTGCGTGGAACTGGCGCGGATGGCCGAGGCCGAAGGGCTCGAGGGCGTGGCGCTCCATGCGCGGACGCGGGAGCAGGGATACAGCGGACAGGCGCAGTGGCAGTGGATTGCGCAGGTGAAGGATGCGGTGGGGATTCCGGTGGTGGGCAATGGGGACGTGCGGACGCCGGAGGACGCGGCGGCGATGGTGGCCGAGACGGGATGCGACGGGGTGATGATCGGGCGCGCGGCGCCGGCCAACCCGTGGATCTTCCGGCAGATTGCGCAGTACACGGCGACGGGCAGCTATGAGCAGCCGACGGTGGAGGACCGCTACCGGATGATCCGGGCGTACTTCGAGATGCTGCTGGCCGAGGCGGAGGCGAGCGCGCCGGCGGGACGCGATGCGCCGATTGGCGACCCGGTGGGGAAGATGAAGCAGTTCGCGACGTGGTTCACGCACGGGGTTCCGGGCGGGGCGAAGCTGCGGGCGGCGATCTACCAGGCGCGGACGGGCGCGGCGGTGCTGGGCGAGGTGGAGGGGTTTTTTGCCTCGGGCGCGGCGGTTGCGGGCGAGCCGGAAGAGGCGGCGCCGCTGTTTGTCGAGGCCGAGCTGGTCTGCGATTGACCTCTGCCGAAGTGGAGCCCGGAACGGCCTTTTCAGACAGGTTGGAGCTCTCCTCCTGCAGAGGACTCCTGCGAGTTGAAACAAGCTTGAAGTCATACTTTTCCAAAGAGTTAAGCGTCTCAGCAGGCGCTCGAACCAGTTCCGGCGCAAATGTTAAAGGATTGTTAATCAGGTAACTATCTGGTTACCGAATTGTTTTGACTAACCTGTTTATTTTCAACAAATCGTTGTTCAAAATTGCACCAAGAACAGTGCGAACTGTGAAGACCCCCCCTGGGGGGGTCCATTTTTGCGTGATTTCTCCGTATGCGGGAGGAACATCTTCGACTTTTCTTCGGATTCCGAACGGCTCGGTCATGGTTCACCCTCAGGCTCCATTATGGGCCGACGATGGGAAATTATCGGCAAGGAGCATGGGGAAACAGGGACGCAATGAAACCGCGAGACAGGGAAAGATTGTTCCTTTGACGAAGGGTGTTCCGAATAGGCCGGCATCTGCCAGGTCCATCCTTCGCAATGAACGCGAAGGATGAGGCAACGAGTTTGCAGGTCCTTCCAGGCGAGAGTTCCTCTATGAGCGGTATTGCAGTCAGGGTTTATCTTCCGCTGTGCGAAATTAGAGAACCGGTCCAGACGGGACAGCTTTAGAGGCCGGGGATGCGGAGGCGAAGGACGCGCGCCTGGCGCTCGCTGACTTCGACTTCAGAGTTTTTGGCGTCGTTCATGACGAGCACGATGCTGCGGGGATCGAGGCGGAGCTCTTTGACGCGGGCGAGGTTGACTAGTGAGGAACGGTGGGCGCGGAAGAAGCCGCGTTCCTCGAGGGCCTGCTCGAGGTCGCCGAGCTGATAGTTCACCCAGTAGGTATCGTTTTCCAAGCGCATGCGCACGATTCCCCCGTCCATGTAGAAGTAGACGGCCTCGGCGGGATTGATGAGGAAGACGCGGTTGGCTTTCCTGGCGACGATCTGCTGCATTGAAGTGGCGGCGCCGCCGAGGAGGCCAGTCACCTTTTCATCCTCAGCCTGGCGGGAGGAGCTGGACGCGATGAGAAGCATGGCGCGGGTTACCATCTCGCGCAAGTGCTCCTCGTCGATGGGCTTGAGGAGATAGGCGACGGCGCGGGCGCGGAATGCTTCAAGAGCGTATTCGTGAAAACCCGTGATGAAGATGGTGAGCGGTCGAGGGACGTCGCTGGAGAGCGCCTTGAGGACATCGAAGCCGTTGAGGCCGGGCATCTCCACGTCGAGAAAGAGCAGCTCGGGGCGGATGTGCTCGATGCTTTGAAGCGCCTCGACGCCGTCTTCCGCTTCGGCGACGACGCGAATGTCGGGGTAGCGGCCGAGCAGCCTGCGCAGACGCGCGCGAGCGGCCTGCTCATCGTCCGCCAGCAAGGCTCGCACTGTCATCGTTGACTCCGTGAATGGGGATGTTGAGGGTCGCCCTGCAGCCGCCGCGTTCGAGATCGATGAGCGCGAGGCTGGCGGCGGCGCCGTAGAGGGTGCTCAGCCGCTCCCGGATGTTTTCCAGCCCGAAGCCCGTGCCGTTCGCGGCGCGCACGCCGGATTGGCGCTGGAGAATGCTCCTGGGGCGAAATCCGACGCCGTCGTCTTCCACAGCGACGTGAATCTCGCTGCCGATGCGCTGAACGCCGATGAAGATGCGGCTCCTGCCGATCTTGGGAGCGACCCCGTGTTTAATGGCGTTTTCGACGAGCGGCTGCAGGATGAGCGAAGGCACGGTTAGATGCTCCGTCGCGGGGTCGACATCGAACTCGACGGCGAGGCGCTCCCCGAATCGAATCTGTTCGATTTCAAGGAAGGTGCGAAGGAACTCGATTTCTTCGTCAAGAGAGGTGAAGGGCCGGTCGGCATGGAGCAGAACGTAGCGGAAGATGGTGCTGAGGAGCACGGTGATCTTCTCTGCCTTGTCCGGCTGGGACGGTATGAGCGACGCAATCGTGTTGAGCGAGTTGAAGAGAAAGTGGGGATTGATCTGGGCGCGCAGGGCGCGGAGTTCGGCCTCGACGACCTGCCTGCCGAGAAGACCTTCGCGGCGAACGCGCTCGAAGCGCTCCTGTTCGCGCTCGAGGTCATCGAGGCGGCGCGCGGCGTGCAGCGCAATTTCGTGGAGAAGATCGATCTCCGAGGTGAGCAGGGTTCTTCTGTTTCCGCGCAAGGAGACGGCGATGCGCATGGGATCACGACGCGACGGGATGGGAATCAGCACGTCGGTGGCGGGTGCGGGGCGGGGGGACGGATCGGGTTCGATGCGGAGGTCGTCCGGGCGCATGACCAGGGTCCGGGCAGCGAGGGAGTGAGTGAACGAGAGAACGGGCTCCCGGGAATCGCAGGCCCCGATCTGCTGGCGAAACTCCTGAAGCGCGCGGCGGGGATTGCGCTTTCCGAAGATGCGGCGCTCGACGAAGAGGTCGATCCAGCTTCCGAAGTTCAGATAAAGAAAGAGAACCGCGCAGGCGACGGCAGTGCCGGACAGAATGTGGGCGGCATGCGGCAGGGGCGCGTGGCGAAGCGGGACGGCGAGCGGGCCGAACAGAGCGACGGCGCCCGCCATCGCCAGGCAGCCGGCAAGAAGCAGGCGGAGCGCGGACTTTGCGAAGACGTCCGCGGCACGAAAGTGCGAGAAGTAGAAGCAGGCGCCGATGACGAGCGGAATGAGGCCCTGGAATCGCGCTACCTGCATCAGATTCGCCAGGGGGCCGGGAGGGTGAACGAAGACGGTAGCGACGGCGCTGACCGCGCTGATGGAGAGGCCGGCGACCATGAGTGCGACCGCGATGCGGTCGGCGGAGCCCTCGAAGGTGCCCGGGAGCAAGGCGGCGCCGCCCAGGACAAGCATTGCGAGGCCGTTGTAGATGGTCAGATTGCCGACCGCATCCTGATTCAAGAGAAAGCGCAGCGCGGGGACGGAGGAGACTTGAGCGGCGTCCCAGGCGCCGGCCATGACCGCGAGGGCGATGAGGATGCCACTCGCGGTTGCATAGAAGACGAGCCAGCTTCCGAGAGTGCGCCGAAAGCTGGAGACCGCGTTGGCCCTCCAGATGAGGAGGATCCCGCAGGGGCAGAGAGCTCCGGCGGCGAAGCCGATGGAGTGCAAGCGGTATTCGAGCAGGAGGCTCAAGCCTGGATCGGCGAGCAGGGTGAGGTTCTTGAAGAGGCCGGCGCCGTTAGCGATCAGGATGCACGCTGCGAAGAGGAAACGGGCGCCGCGGTGGGTGCCCCCGGAGCGATAAACGAGGACCAGCAGCAGGGCAGACAGGGCCGTTCCCATGGCGAAGCCCGAAGTCTCGAGAACGATGTTTGCCTCGCGGTATCCCATGCGGCGCGCAATCCAACCGATTCTGATTCAGTCTCCTGTCATTGTGTCAGGAACGACACGGAAAAGGAACGAACGCCGAAAAATGGGCGATGAGCGCTGCGCACCTGCCGGAAAGGCCTGGCCCGGCGTTGGCCGGTGTTTGCGGAATCGCTCAACCGGCGAATCGGCGCACTCACTTTCAAAGTTAGCGCGTTTATCCGTTCAGCCTTTGAGCGAGCGCGGCGGCTGGCGACACTGCGGCACAGGGAGGGTTCGATGATCTCCATCGCCCGATTGCTTGTGCTTGCGCTTTGTGTTGTCAGTGCCTGCCTGTATGCGCAGGGGGTTCCCAATCCGGCGGAGAGGGTTCAACCGGATCCGCCGGCGCCCGGCGCGACATCTCCGCTCGCAGGCGCGCCGGACGCAGCGTATCGATTTCCGGATGGCAGGCAGCAATTCCGCAACTTTCTCTATTACACGTTTGGACCGCCGGGGCTGATCAGCACGGCAATCGGCGCCGGCATCGATCAAGGCAAGCCGGCGCCGCCGGAGTGGGATTTGGGCGCGCAGGGCTATGCCGAACGCTATGGATGGCGACTGGGCATGAATATGACCACCAAGACAACGGAGTATTCGCTGGGCGCGCTGATGCATGAGGACGTCGCCTACCGCCGATGCGCGTGTGCGGGTTTCCTGCCTAGGACGGCTCATGCATTCGTTTCGGTGCTGACTGCGAGGACCCGGCGGGGCGGAACGATTTTTTCGCTGCCGTCTCTGGGCGCTCCGTATGCGGGTGCTTTTACAGCCGTGTATGCCTGGTATCCGAGCCGTTATGAGCCGGCCGATGCGCTTCGCATCGGAAGCATGTCGTTCGTGTTCAAGGCCGGCGGCAATCTGATTGGGGAGTTTATCGCGCCGCGGCGGTAGTTCACCAAGCGGGTGGTGCGTTCGCTGCTTTGCCGCGCAGCGGAAGAAGATGCCGGCAGAGATCGGCGCTGCGACTGCGGCACGGGAACGGTGAGCACGATGGCCTGGTGAAGGCCGGTCGGGTGGAGCAAGCCAAGGTCATCTTTGCCGATGCGCGATATGCCGGAAACTACGCCACCTGGCCTCATCGGAAGTACTTTGAGCAAGTAGCCAATTCCGATCTTTACGCGCGCGCCGCACTGTACGCAGACAATAACGCTGCAAACGATCCTCCGTTGACGGTTCCCAACCGCAGTTGTTCGTATTGCCATGCGGAGGCGCCGGAAGATGACCAACCGAGAGCAAACTCTCCGCAGTGAGGAACCGATGAGTCAAGATTCGCCGGCAGTAATGCGCCCTACGCCAATCAGTCGCAGATCTGTTCTTTCCTGGACGGCGGCCGCCGCGGCTGCTTCTCTGGCAGGCTGCGGAAGCTCTTCGCCGCGGTCCGCGACGGCAACTCCCGCCAGACGCCGCTTTGAGAATAAAGTCGTCCTCATCACCGGAGCCACATCCGGAATCGGACGGTGCGCGGCAGAGCAGTTCGCGGCCGAGGGCGCGAAGGTGAGCTTTTGCGGGCGCCGCGTGAACCTTGGCCACGAAGTGGAGGCAGGGATCCGCGCCCGCGGCGGAGAGGCCACTTACATTCATGCCGATGTTCGCGACGAGAGCCAGGTGATCGCATTCGTGGAGCAGACCGTGCAGAAGTACGGTCGGCTGGATGTGGCTTTCAACAATGCCGGAATCACTCTGGAGAAGCCGCTGCACGAGTACAGTTCCGCGGAGTGGGACAACGTGGTGAGCACGAATCTTCGCGGAGTCTTTCTGGCCATGAAGTACGAGATTCCGCATATGCTGGCCAATGGCGGCGGGAATATTGTGGTGACCTCGTCTTCCAACGCGATTGCGACGACTGCGAAACGATCGGCCTATACCGCGAGCAAGCGGGGTCTGGTCGGACTTGTGCAGTCGGCTGCGCTCGATTACGTCGACAAAGGAATCCGCGTGAATGCGCTGATTCCAGGAACCACCGATACCGACCTGGTGCGCAGGGTAGCGCACATGGAGGACGTACCGGACGCGGTTTGGGAGGCTGCCGCGCACGTCTGGGCAGAGTCGCACGTTCCCATGAAACGAATGGCGACTGCGCAGGAGATTGCGGCGTTCGCCCTGGCGTTAGCATCGGACGATTTTCCCTACATGACGGGCGCGCAGATGGTGATCGACGGCGGCAAGACCGCTCGCGCCGAGTAACAAGGGAAGTTTCGGAGGTACTGTGGGGTCTTTGCAAGTCGTTCAGGTCTTCGAAGGCGCCTGCAAAAAGTTGTTGAATTCAGTTAACCGTCGTAGCCGATCTCTTGTGCGCGAAGCGCCAGCCCCTGCGCCACCGAGGTGAACTCATGTCCGCCGCGGATGCGGTCTTTGCCAAAACGGCTTGTGAAGATGCGCCTGACCGCGGGAACGAAAGAACTGCCACCGGTGAGAAAGACGCGGTCGACATCGCGCGGATGCATGCCGGAGCCTCGGAGCAGCGAATCGATGGAGTCCTCGATGGCCTTGAGATCATCGGCAATCCAGGCGTCGAATTCGCGGCGTGTGACGGGAATGCGGAGATCCAATCCTCCATCGTGGAAACGAAACTCCGCAGTTTCGTGCTGAGACAGCGCGTACTTTACCCGCTGGACGGCCTGGTGAAGCTGGTATCCGAGGTCCTGCTCGACAATTGCGATGAGGGCTTCGATCTTTTCGGGCTCGAGCGCCCGCACCCGGGCGCTCTTCAGGATCTCGCGGACATTATTGGTGCGCAGGAATGAGAGATAATGCCAACGCTCCAGGTTGGCATAAATCCAGGCCGGAACGGCGGGCAGAATTTTGTTGAGCGAACGCGCTTCCGAGTTCGACCCCAGGGCGGGGGATACCAACTTGCGGACGATCCGCGCATCGAAGGCATCGCCGGCGAGGCCCACGCCGCTGTAGCCAAGCATCTCCCTCTTTCCGCGAGTGTGCTTGCGCGTTTCCGGCCCCACGCGCAGTAGAGTGAAATCGCTTGTGCCGCCGCCGAAATCGCCAATCAGGATCAGTTCGTCATGATCGAGGGTGGCCTCGTAGGCGCAGGCGGCAGCCACCGGCTCAAGTTCAAAGTGCACCTGCTCAAAGCCAGCGAGCTGGAAGGCTTCGCGCAGTCTTGCCACGGCAAAGTCGTCGTCCTGGTTGGTTTCCGCACCGACGAAGTGAACCGGCCTGCCAACAACCGCATTGGTAATGGTTCTTTCGAATTGTCTTTCCGCATGCTTGCGGAGGTCGCTGAGGATGCGCGAGACGAGTTCCTCGAGGCGGTGCCTGCGGCCGAAGACCTCGGTTCCCGTCAACGTGCGGCTGGTGAGGTGAGACTTCAAAGACTGGATCAGCCGGCCCTTCTCATCGGAATCGAGATAGCGCTCGATGGCTGCCGGCCCCGACAGTCCGTGGGTTCGCTTCATTCCTCCAGGGGCCTTCGACTGCTCGAAATAGAGGACCGACCGGGACGAGAGTGTTTCGCTGCCCAGGAATGTAAACGACGCAAGCTCCACTCGCGCATCTGCGGCGACCCATGCGACCGAGCTGTTTGTCGTTCCGAAGTCGATTCCGGCGATGCTCAATGGGCGGTTTCCCCCTCTTCGAGTGATCGTTCGAGATGCAAGACAAGATCGGTGAATGATGCTCTCTACAGCATCCCAGGCACTCTTTCTGAGGCCGCCGGCGTGGTTTGGGATAGAACAGATGCCGCCCTCGGTGCGCGTTCGTCTCTTACCGGTTGTCTCCATTTTGCGGATCAACCGGCTCAAACGGATCGAGGGTCAGGGTGGACTGGTTTTGGCCCCGGGGAAGAGTTTCTTCCATTGTACGATTGGGGTTCTCAGTTCGCAGCGGCTCACGGCCTGACCATCATCTTCCCCACGCCGTCGCTATACCGGCTGGCGATGGCGAAGGCCTCATCGATGCGCTCGAGGCCGCGGGCGTGCGTCAACAGGGGTTGAAACCAGTCAGGATGCGCCTGGAGCAGATCGAGAGCCTCCTCGGTCTCATGATTCGACCGGCGCACGTTGAAGATGGTCAGCTCTTTGCGCCGCATCGCCGAGCCGTCCATCGCCACAAAAGGCGTCGAGTGAATCCCGGTCAGCGCCACGCGGCCGGCATTGCGGGCAAGTTGAATCGCCTGGCTGGTGGTCTGTTCTGCGGCCGCGCAATCCATCGCGCAGTCCACGCCGCGCTGCCCCGTATCGTGCAGGATCTGGGCGACCGCTTCGCCGGGCTCGAGCGCAGCATGGGCGCCGACGGCCCGGGCCAGCTCGCGCCGGTGCGCCAAGGGTTCCACGGCCCACACGCGTCCGGCTCCGACGCCTCGCAGAGCGGCGATCGTCAACAGCCCGATGGGCCCCGCTCCGATCACCGCAACCGTTTCTCCGGGCCGGATCGACGTCAGCCGCAGCGAATGAATCCCGATGGCGAGGGGCTCGGCGAGCGCCGCTTCTTCAAACGACATCCCCGCGGGGATGGGCTGAAAGTTGGCGGCGGGCAGGTTGACGAACTCGCGGAAAAACCCCGGGTAGTGGGGATTGCTCAGGAAGCGGATGTTGGCGCACACGTTGTGGCGCCCGCTCAGGCAGAACTCGCAGTGATAGCAGTAGAGCGCCGGCTCGAGCGCCCCGCGGTCGCCCACGGCCAGTCCCGCGACCCCCGCGCCCGTCTTCACGATCCGTCCCGCGGGCTCATGTCCCAGCACCATGGGGTAGACATTGGGAGTGCCGCCGACCGCGCCCTCGCCAAAGGCGTGCAGATCGGAGCCGCACACGCCGACCGCCTCGACGCGCACCTGCACCTCGCCCGGCGCGGGTTCGTCAATCGACCTCTCAGTCAACCGGAATGTGAGGGGAGCGATGAGTTCGGCGGCGCGCATCGAATCGTTATCCTGGAACAACGATACCGCATGGGAAGGGTTGAACAGAAGGCGCATTTATGCGGGCGGCTCCGGTCATTCGTCCGCCTGCAGCGTCTCAGAACCCAAACATCATCTGAAAGAGAATGGCCCGGTTGCCCGCGATCGGCAATGAGTACGGACCGCCGGCGAGCGACTGGGTTTTATTGAAGAGCGGCGAATCCAGGACTCCATTCGGAGGTCCGAGGTTCACGACGTTGAAGACATTGAGCGCGGCCACCGCGAAGGTCAGATTGAATTTGCGGGGAGCGGTCGCGTCCAGGTGGATGGGCGCGCCGCCACCACTCAAGCCCCGTCCGCTAACGCTGTTGTTGCCTGGCCGGAACCCGTTGTCCTGACCCTTGGTTTCGATTCTCGGACCGACACCCACGACCTTGCTGACGCGCACGTGAAACATCACGCTGGCAGGGCCGGTGCCCAGATCGTACGGGACCATTCTCTCGCCTGTTCCGACCGGATCGGTGTCGAGGCACCCGTATTGCGTCGCGACTACGTTGGGCTGGCCACAGACTCCATAGGCGGGACGGGCGTCGAACTGATTGTTTCCGGTCAGGTCTCTCCCGATGGTCAGATTGTAAGGAGTGCCTGACTGCGCCACCAGCAACGGCGCGATAACAATCTTGTAAGGGGCCATATAAGTGCCCAGCAAAAACATCCGGTGACGGATGCCGAAGCTGGCCCGGCCGTAATCGAGACCGGGGTCCTGCTCGTCCGAAGGCTGCGAATTGATCCCCTGCGTGTCGCTGTTCGCCACAGTGAAGGTGTAATTTCCGTTGAGACCGATCTTCTTCCATCGGACGCTCGTGGTCAAAATGAGCTGATGCTCCTTATACACGCCGCCGGACTGAAACTGGTAGTTATAGACAGACGGGGTTGCTCCAGTGACTGTGTAACTCGCTGCATCGAATGTTGGAGCAGTTATATCGTCGGTGAGATACTGGTGAACGCCCTGTGTGTATAGATAAGTTATGTTTCCGGTGATGCCTTTGGCAATCTGACGGTCAACGCCTATGCCTCCCTGCATGTCGAGCGCCGCATGAAAGTGCGGGTCGATCGTGTTGTAGTACGGGACCGGTGTTCCATCAGAAGTAACGACATAACTTTGCTCATTGATGAGATTGTTGTGGATGGCCTGGACGACGTAGGGTGCACCGGCGGCGGAGCCGAAGAAGTTAGGCACGGTGAAGCGGTTATAGAACCAGCCGTAACCGGCGCGAATCACAGTCTTCGCCGGCGCCCGGCCGGAGTGCCCCGGGCTCCATGCCAATGAGAGCCGAGGCGCCCAATCGGCATGGTCGCGGATGCGGTTTTGGCCTTCGAAACGAAGGCCCAGACCCAGATCGAAGTTGGGTGTTACGCGCCAATCGTCTTCAAAGAATGCGGCCCCATCGAACAGCAGCGCCCGCGCCAAGGGGTTCGCGATCACCGTCTCCAAATGCTGGGAGGGGGTGTTGGCCTCATAGGCCGCCACCGAGCTGAAGATATAGGTTCCGTTGCTTCCGGAGGTGGAATAGTTTGCATCCCGATAACTGCGCAGACGGATGCCAAACCGGAACGTATGGGGACCTCTGGTGGCCGTGGAATAGTTCTGCAGTTCCAGATCGTCCTCGTGGTCCTGGTTGACGCCGGAGCTATTGCCTCCGGTAGTAAATGCGCCCTGAACGATGATAGTGGGAGTCAGATACTCGGAGGTCTGACTGTTGCGCACGCGCCGCCATTGAAGATGGGTTTCATTTACGAAGCTGTTGTTGACGACCCATGTCTCGCCTACCTGGAGGGTATTCTCTTCGCTGTCAGAATCGATGGCTTGTTCGGGGAGGTTGAGTGTTCCCACCCCGCCGCCAGTCTGTGTGGATCGGAAGATCGAGTCGCGGACGGTGATCATGTTGTTCTTGCCGAGTTCGAAGTCGACGCGCGGGTTGACGGAAAAAACGGATGAGGGGGTAGGGAAGGCCTCGGTAATGTTCGTAGTCAGATCCGACGGATTGAGAGCATCTACGATTGCCTGGTTTTGCCGTCTCATGCCAAATGCATTGAAGAAGTAAGCCGCATTTTTGGTCACCGGTCCCGTGATGTTTCCGAAGATTCCAAAGAGATAGTAACTTGGCTGTTCCGACACGAGTGGATTTTTGGTATCGAGGACGGAGTCAGTGCCAAAGCTTCCTAACTGCCCGTGCAGTTTTTGCGAGCCCGGCTTGGTAATGATCTCGATGCGTCCGTAGCCGATGCGGTCATATTCGGCGGAAAACGGGTTCTGATTGACGCGAATTTCGAGGATGGATGACTTGGGCGGGATTTGTCCGCCTTCAAACCCGTCGATATAGATCTGACCGCCGTTGGGTCCGGCGGCGGGACCTGCCAGGGCCTGCAACTCACTTTGTAACTCATCGGGATCGTCGGATAGCGCGTCGAGGTCGCTGCCCCGGATCACCGTAGCGCTCGCGTTTTGGTCGGGACTAATGCTGATGCCGCGGCTCTGGCCTTCAACCTGGACCTCCTGTTGCTGCACGGCGATTGTCAGGGGCAGATTCAGTTCCTTGATTTGCCCGGCGGCGATGGCGACGTTAGTAAGGGAAAGCGGGGCAAAACCCTTCGCGGCGACGGCAATGAAGTATGAGCCCGCGGCCAGGTCGTGGAATATATAGTGTCCGCTGGCGCCCGATTTCGCTTTGAGGACGAGGCTGCCTTGCGTCAGCGTCACGTCTGCTCCAGGCACAACCGCGCCGCTGGGATCGACCACACTGCCGCGCAGAGTGGCGGTCTGGGCAGCGGCCCATGCAGGCAAGAAAAGAGCAAACGACAGGGCGATGAGAAGGCCAAAGAGCCTTGGCTTCTTGGTCATAATTTGCCTTTTCGCTTGGGGAGTCAGACAACTTCTGACCCATAGACGACAACAGAGGCCGTTTGGTTTGCATAAACTGTGAATCTTTTGATAGGTCAGGCGCCGTATAGATAGACGCGAATCAGAGATGTGGCTGGAGTTCGGCCACATGTTATCGCGCTCTGTTTCATGGCAAGAGGGGCACACGCTGCACGTATGTGTAGTCTGCGCTACGGCACTTTTGCTTCAAGTGTTGACAGGGCCGGCACTGCTGGGCGGCTCTTTGCCTAAGGTCATCGTGACCGCCAACCTGCTGCAATGTATATGGCCCGCGCCGTCATTTTCCCATCTCCGTCGCGACGTGAAGCGGCGTATCGGCCGAGGATGAGCCCGCAACGATGGTGTACTCGCCGGGAACCATGGTGAAGGCATTCTTCGCCACATCGAAGATCGACAGGGTGAGCCGGTTCAAATGCACCGTAACGGTCTTCGACTCGCCAGGCTCAAGCTGCACACGGTCCCACCCGACAAGCCGCTTGAAGGTCGACTCGCCCGTCGAGGCCGGCAGCACGGCATAGACCTGCGCGACCTCGGTTCCCGCGCGCCGGCCGGTGTTGCGTAGCGTCAGGGTTGCGGTCAGCGCCGCGGGGTCAACGGAGAGATCTGCGAACTCGAAGGTGGTGTACGACAGCCCGAATCCGAACGGGAACAGCGGCGTCTTGTGCTCCGACTCGAACCACTTGTATCCCACTCTCATGCCGGAGATGTTGTAGTCCGCATCGAAGGGGACCTGCTCGGGATGGCCTTTGCGATTCTCCGGCAGACCGTGTTCTTCGGGGAGGGGCATGCCGGGGATTTGGGGATGTGGAAGCTGTGCGGAGTCCCTGGGAAAGGTGATGGCGAGCCGGCCCGAAGGATCGACCTGTCCGAAGAGGATGTTGGCGAGCGCCCGTGCGCCACCTATCCCCGGATACCAGGCTTCCACGACAGCCTTCACCCGACCGAGCCACGGCATGGCGACGGGACCGCCGCTCTCGATCACGACGATCGTGTGGGGATTGGCCTTTGCGACCGCCTCAACCAGCGCGTCCTGGTTGTCGGGCAAAGCCAGTGTTGGGCGATCCATGCCTTCGCTCATCCACTGATGCACAAATACGACGGCTATCTGCGCAGTGGAGGCAAGCTGCGCCGCCGATTGCACGTCCGTGCCCTCATCGAACTGGATTCTCGCGTCCGGGGCGTGCTCGCGGATCGCTCGTTCCGGCGACGACGGAAACCAGACGTGCTCCATCCAGTGGGCAGAGCCGGGATGCGGATCGACGGCGCCGCCGCCCGGAGCATCGACTTGCGCCGACCCGCCGCCGCTGAGCACCGCGACGTCGGCGTGCGAGCCGATCAGGGCGACCGATCTCAACCCCTCCGCAGAGAGCGGCAGGATACTGTCCGCGTTCTTCAGAAGCACCATGCCCTCGTCGGCGATGTGCTCGGCGTCGTCGCGGCCTTGGAAGGGATTGACCTCCTCGGCCTGCGGCGGGTTGTCGATCACGCCGTTCGCGAACATGCTGCGCAGGACGCGGTGCACGGCGTCGTTCAGGCGCGACATGGGGACCTGGCCGCTCTGGATGGCCGCCTTCAGAGGATCGCCAAAGTACTTCGAGCCCGGCTCCTCCTGGTCGAGGCCCGCAAGAAAAGCGTGGACCGAGGAGTGCGTTCCGTCCCAGTCGGAGAGCACGAAGCCCTTAAAGCCGAAGTCCTTTTTCAAAACCTGATTGAGCAGATAGGTGTTCTGGCAGGACCAGTCGGCGCTGGTCTCGGGCGGCGTAACCGTCTCCCTGTTGTAAGAGCACATCACCGCGGCGGGCTCTCCCAGCTGGATGGCGAGCTGGAAGGCGAGCAGGTCGCTCTCGCGGGCGGCGCGCTGGCCAATCTCCACATTCACGATGGTGCGGCCGGTCTCCTGGTCGTTGAAGGCGTAGTGCTTGACGTCGCCCATCACCTGGTTCGACTGGAGGCCGCGCACCAGCTCGCCGTCCATGGTTCCGGCCAGCAGCGGGTCCTCGCCCGCGTACTCGAAGTTGCGGCCGTTGCGGGGGTCGCGGGCAAGATCGACACCGCCGCCAATGGACATGTTGTATCCCATATCGCGCAGCTCACGGCCGATTACGTCGCCAAAGAGAAAGAGGGCCTGGTCGTCCCAGCTGGAAGCCGCGCCCAGGACGGAGGGCAGGAGCGTGGCGTAGTGGCTGCCCTGGCCCGACAGGCGAACTCCCACCGCGGAGTCCGCCATGTTAATCCCCGGAATTCCCAGCCGCGGCACACCCTGGACGTAACCGGCCCCGCCCAGCGATCCCCTGGGAATCACAGCGTCCGCGCGCAGGCCGTTCCAGCCGGTCCCGTGCACAAAGTTCAGCTTCTCGTTGAGGGTCATTTGCTGGAGGACGAGATCGGCGCGCTGGTCCGGCGAGAGCGATCTGTCCATCCAGGGACGCGAAGCCGGGGCGCACTCCTGTCCGGCCGGGCAGGGCACCGTCTGCGCCGATGAACGCTGTACCGCAAGAATCAGGCTAGCAAGGATGAAGACAAAAAACAGTTCAGTCGAACGCCGGAATAGAGACATTGAAACCTCTTGATGGAAGGCGATTGCAAACAGGCGAGTCAAAACAGCGCGGTGCGCGACCGCTCTTTCTATTATTGCAACCCGTTTTCGCCAGACAGTTGCAAGGTCTGACGCGGGCAGATTGAGGCGGCGCTCAGGCCAACCCGGCAGCCCTGCGCAGCCGCCGCGACGGAGGTTCGATTTTCCTCAGTGCGCCCGGCAAATCCCCACGTCCTGCAGCAATCTCCCCTCACAGCCGCAACTTTCTCTCATACAGGTCCGGAAGATCGTTTTCGAGCAGCACCACGTCCGCCGGCTTCAAGTTCCGCCGCATCCACTCCTGGGCCTGGGCAAAGGTCGCGCACTCCACCACTTCCCCCTGGGGATTCGCCTCTTTGAAGGCCCGGATGAGCGTCCCGATGCGGCCGGGCAGCACCGCGAGAAGGACATCCGCGAACTTGCCCGCCTCCAATCCAGCCTTGCGATGCTCTTCATCGTGAACGGCTCCGAGCTCGACCATGCCCGGGGTCACCAGGATCCGCCGTCCCGTTCCGTTGCGCAGAAGATCCAGGATCTGCAGGCCGTTCGCGAACCCCGTCGGGTTCGAATTGTACGCGTCGTCGATCACGATCTGGCCGCCGGGCTCGTGCTTCACCTCGAGGCGGTGCGCGATCTGCGGCGCCGACTTGATGGCCGTCAGCACATCCTCCGCCGGAACTCCCAGAACACACGCCACGGCAAAGGCGATCCCCAGATTCAGCGCATGGTGACGCCCGAACAGATGCGAGCTCAGGCAGTAGGTCTTGCCCAGCCACTCGACGTCGGCCTCGATCCCCTCGGCGGTTTGCCGCGTCTCGCCGATGCGGAAGTGACACCTGGGACTCGCGCCGACCAGCACGAACTGCTCTTTGTGCTGTTCGTAGAACTCTCGAGCGTAGGCGAATTGCAGGATCTCTTCGTTGAGAACAACCTTGCCGCCCCGGTCGACGGTGGCGCTCGCCAGCTCGAACTTGGTGCGCACTACGGCCTCCAGCGACTTGAAGCGCTCGTAGTGCGCCGGCCCGATCGCGGTAATCGCCGCCAGGTCCGGCCCGGCCAGCCGGCAAAGCCGCGCAATCGACCCCGGGCCGTACGCGCCCATCTCGCAGATGAAGAACCGGTGGTGGGTTCCCAGCTGTTCGCGCACCACGCGCGCAATTCCCATCGGCGTGTTCACGCTGCCGGGCGTCGCCAGGGTTGGCGCATTGGCTCCCAGAATGTGGCTGAGAATGTGTTTGACCGAGGTCTTGCCAAAGGAACCGGTGATGCCGATCGTGGTTGGCTTCAGCCGCAGCAGCTTTTCGTGCGCCTCGTTCCAAAACCGCTTCTGGACCCTGGCCTCGAACGGTTGAAGGATCAGGTTGGCCAGCACCAGCGTGAAGGGAATGAACTGAATCGCCGCGATCCACAGCGGGAGCCTGGCCGCGAAGACGGCAACGGCAACGGCCGCGGCAACGAAGAGCGCGAGCGCGAGAGAGTAGGTGCGGTTCGCCCGCGGCGTCATGGCCAGCGGTTTCTTTGCCTTCTTGCGCGGATCAGTCTCGATCGCCGTCAGCACCGCCAGGGCGATCGAAGCGCCCCAATCGACCGGCATCGCCGCGAGATGCCAGAGCCGCTGCACGATCCAGAGAATGAGCAGAATCGCCGTCGCCCGCTTGTCCACGGCCAGCCGCGTGACGATCCAGCGGACAAAGCGGCGCCCGTCGTACTCCTCCTGCTGGAAGATGTGCAGGTAAGTCATTTCCCGGCGCAGGGCGAACACCAGAAGGATGGCAAGAAACAGAACCGTCATTGCGCCTCGCCTTTAAGAAACGTAAGAATATGCCGGGCCGTCAGGTGGCGTCCCTCGCCAACGATGCTGTTATGGTCCAGTCCGGGCAGGACGATCAGTTGCGAGTTCTTTATCAAAGCGTGGAGTCGCCTGCCTATCTCTACAGGGGTCTCGGTATCGCGCTCCCCGTAAACGAGTAATGTGCGGCACTCCACCTTTGCGGCCACCTCGTCCAGATTCTCGCTCACCACCTTGTTGAGAATCGGCCGCAGCCGGCCGGCGCTGCGGTAATCGGCGCTTCCAAACCGCGACCGCAGGCGTTCCAGGGCCGGCCCCTCGGGAAGCAGGCGACGGGCAACCTTCAAGGTGCTTCGCTTGATTGAAAGCCGCACGTGCCCGGGGAAGCTGCGTTTCCTCGGCAGCCCCGCGGACGCGACCAGGATCAGGCCGTCAACCAGCTCGGGATGCCGCGATGCAAGCTGAATGCCGA
>DATJMU010000062.1:0-49242 GCA_035508555.1 Occallatibacter sp.
TCTCCAGGTGCTCTCGGTCACCTTGTTCGAGAAAATGCCCATTTCACAGGCCCTTCAGCAGCCCGATTACACATCCGCAATCATCCCTGATCCCAACCAACTGACCCTGTTCGACTTTTAACCGGACGGTAGTGATCAGTGATCAGTGAACAGTGGCCGGATGATGGCCCGGCACGAGGCGACATTCTTTGCGGCTTTCATCGAATGGAAAAATGCTTCTGAAGCCGGCACCGGCGCTTCAATACGTCTTGCCTTCCACTCTGCTGCCGCGCGCAGGCAACTGACCACTGACCACTGATCACTGACCACTGCCCTTAAAAAAATGGGCGGCAAAGGGGATGCCTTTGCCGCCGCCCGTCCCTGGGTTGTCTTGAAGGTATTGCAGGCTTGCTCAAACTCCTTTGCCGATCGCAACTCACGCAGCGCTGAACACTGACCACTGATCACTGACCCCTGCTTACTGCAGGAGTTTGGTCACTTCCTGCTGCACGCTGTTGGCCTGCGCGAGGGCCGCGATGCCGGTCTGGCTCAGAATCTCGTACTTCGACATATTCGAGGTCGCCGAGGCATAGTCCGTCGCCTGGATGGCGTTCTGCGCCGAGACCACGTTCTCCTGCTGCGTGCTCATCACCTGGCTGATCGAGTTCAGGGTGTTGATCTGCGCGCCGATGTAACCGTCCTGCGCCGCCACGTCGCTGATGGCCAGGTTCAGGTCGTTCAACGCAATCTGCGCGTCGCTCTGGTCCAGCAGGTCGGTTCCGCTCAGCGACTGCCCCGCCGCATCCGAATAGCTGATCGTCGCCGTCCCCGTCGCCGTCGTAGCCGTGCCGCTGTCAATGTTTGGAGCCGCTGTCTGCACGTTCCCGGCAACTCCACCAATGTCGTTGTCCTTGATATTCGTAGAGCTGATGCCGTCCGCGTACGCGGCTGCCGAGGTATACGTCATCGACTTGCCGATCGTCGTATCCGTCAGGTTCGACGTCACCGTCAGCGCGTTCGCCGAACCGGCCGTGCTCGAAAGCGTCAGCGTGCCGTTTGCGTCGGAGACGGTTACGCCCAGGCCGGTGTCGTCGGTGATGTAAGTGGCCAGGTCCGCCACCGTGGTGCCGCCCTCGGCCGCGTTCACCGCCGCCATGGTGACCGTTTGCGCCGCACCGTTCCCAACCCGGAACGTGATCGAGCCGGTCAGATCGTTCAAATCCCCCACTCCCGATGCGGTCAGCGTTCCCTGGTAGCTGGACGAACTTGGCGACGATCCCGCCCCCACCGAGCCCGTGATCATAATGCCTGTATCGGTATCCGTTACTCCCTCCGCCGAATCCCCTGCGATGGCCGCGGTCGTAAAGCTCGCCGTCAAACCCAGCCCGGAGCCGTTGATCGCCTCGATCATTCCCTCCGCCGTATCGGCGTAGCTCGTGCCCGCGCCCACGGAGATGGTCGTCGTCTCCACCCCGCCCGACCCGTTCAGCGTGTCCACGCTCAGCTTGGTTGTGGCCTGCGTCAGAGCGTCAGTCTCAACTGCCTCCGAGCCGGGCATCGTCGGGTTGTTCGTCAAATCGATAAACACGCTGCCCGAGCTCTGGCTGGTGCTGTAGGACATCGCGCCGTCCGTGTCGCCCACGCTGCTCCCGGACAGCGTGCGGATGTTGAGCTCGTCCACCGACGCGCCCGAGGTGGAAGAATCGCCCGTATAGATCGCAATATCGCTGCCGGTAAACACCTGCTCCTGGTTATACGTCGTCGTCGACCCGATGTTTGTGATTTCAGCCAGGATCGACTGGTATTCCTGGTTCGCCGCAGCTTCCTGCGTCGAATTTAGGGTGCCGTTCGAGGCCTCGGTGGCCAACGTCACGGCACGGTCCAGCAGGTTCGTCACTTGCGAAAGCGCTCCGTCAGCCACCTGCAGAAGGCCCACGCCCTCCGTGGCGTTGGTCTCCGACTGCGTCAACGCTGCCGAGTTGGCCGCCAGGCCGTTCACCAACGAAAGGCCCGCGGCGTCGTCCGCTCCCGAGTTGATGCGCGAACCCGAAGACAACTGCTGCAGAACCGTCTGCAGGCTGTTGTTCGTGTTGTTCAGATTGTTCTCTGCGTAGATCGCCGAAAGATTGTTCAAAACACCGAGGGCCATGGGACTCAACTCCTTCTCGGATGCCTTGCTGCCTGCCCCCGTCCCAACTCCGCGTCCACGCTTGGGCCGGGAAGCTGCCAACTCCGGATGGGCATTTCTGCATCCACACCTTTCATCGGGCAGGCCCGGAATAACTTTAGTCATTTCCGAAAATCTTTTTCCTCACCCTTTCTGTCGCTTGCTCATTCACTCTGTCCAGCTCTGGAGCAGCCGCTGTCCGATTGCCGGTCAATGACTGTCTCGCGTTGCTCCACTTCTCTGTCTCGCTTCGAGTCAGCGCACGCCCACGCTACGCCCCCGGCCCATCCCTCCCACTCCCCAACAAAAAACGGCGGCAAGGGGGTCACCCCTGCCGCCACCGGTCCGTTACTGCAACCGCAGTTGCTCTCTGCCTGAAACCTTCGATCTTTCGCCGCCGGGCCCCGTCCGCGCCCGGCTCACTCTTTCCCTATTGGTCCATCCCGCTTCCGCTGGGCGGAGGCGTTGGAGGATTCTGCGGCTGCGGCGCTCCCTGCGGACCCTGGCCCGGCGCCATCGGCCCGTGGAACTGCCCGCCTGGTCCGTGCATCCGCGGCCGCCGTCCATCCGGTCCCCAGCCCGGACGGCCCGGGCCCCGCATCTCACCCTCCCGGAACGCCTTCACCTGTTTCCACTGGTCGGGCGTCAACTGCATCCGGAGATCCAGCAGAAAGTTCGAATTCGCCTTCTCCAGCGCCGCCCGCGCGGCCACCACCTTGTCGATCTGCGCCTCGATCGCCGCCCGGTTCGGTTCGTCGGCGTTCATCAGCGGCTCCATCCCCAGGTTCGCCCGTTCCAGGTCCGCCTGCAGGTCGATCAACTTCTCGCGATGCTGGTAAAGGATCCCGTCCATCGCCTTCTGCTGATCGGGGGTCAGCTTCAGCGCCGTCGCGACCCTCGTGTTATCCCACCACCGGCCTTCGATCCCGTGGAACCGGAAGGCCCGCTCGAACGGCGGCCGCTGGGGTCCGAAGCCCGGCCCCACGCCATGGCCCATGCCCGCGCCAGGATCCATTCCCTGCGCGCCGGCCGGCGCCGCCATCAACATCCCTGCAACTCCCGCAATTGCCAACACCCACCGTACCGCAATCCTTGACTTCATCTTCCTGTTCTCCCTTTTTTGGCTCCTGCGAGCCTTGTTTGGTACTTTGCTCTTGTTCTCGGCTCACCAACCTGCCCCGACGCGGCCAAATGCCGCCGGCTTCCTTACTTGGCTGCACCGTCTTCCATCAACTCCGCCAGCGGCTCCATGGCGCTGGGCACCTCCTGCGAGATGTCAGTGTCCACCGTGGCCATCAGCTTCTGGTCCTGCTGCCGCCGCTCGGCCGCGGCCCGTTCCTGCTCGTGCGCCCGCTCGGCCGCGGCCGCTCTCTGCGCGGCCTGCTGCCGCTGCACGTGCTCGAAGACGCCGCCCGAAACACCCCCGGCCACCAGCACCAGGGCCATCGCCCAGCCGGCCGCCAGCCGCCAGCTCCGCCGCCGGGCAACTGCTTCCAGGGCAGCCTCGACGGTGCGCGGCCGCGCATAGACGGCCGCGCTCCACGCATCGACGCTCTGCTTGAAATGGCTCAGCACCTCCTTCAGCTCCGCGTCCTGCTCCCCGATCTCTCCCGCCATCTCCCAGCCGGCCCGCTTTACGTCCGCGGCCGTCAATTCACCGTGTTGTTTCTTTGTACTCATGACTGTCCTTTCAACTCCGCGCGCACCCGGCCCACTGCCCGCGACAGATGCGCCTTCACCGTGCCTTCGCTCAAGCCCGTTGCCGCCGCGATCTCGCTCAGCTCCTGTTCCTCCACATACCGCAGCAGAAACACCGTCTTCTGCCGCTCGCTCAGGCCCTCCACCACCCTCCAGACCTTGGCCACCTGCTCCCGCGCCAGCATCTGCTGCTCGACGGTGCGTTCCCCGCTCGGCAGCCACTCGCTGGCCTCGTCCAGGTCCACGGCGTTGATCTGCGTCTTTCGCCAGAACTGCATCCGCCGGTTGCGCCAGTGGTCCTTCTCCAGGTTGATGGCGATCCGCATCAACCACGTCAACGCACTTGACTCCCCCCGGAACCGCGCCCAGTTCCGGTGCGCCTTGAGGAAACACTCCTGCGTCAGCGTCTCGGCCAGGTCCATGTCCCGCGTCGACGCCAGCAAAAACCGGAAGATCTGCGGCCGGTGGCTCGCTACGATCGCGTCAAACTCCTGCGCAGCAAGCCCTTTGGCCGCAGTCCCTGTCATCGGCTCCAATGCTGTTCCGGCCGCCATCCCTTGTGTAGACGCCCGCTCCGGCAGCGAGTTTACAGCCCCACCGCCTTTTGATCAACCGGCTCCCGTCCCCATCGCTGTCAACCGGCGCGCCCAGATCCTTCGGCCCGCGCCGCCGGACGTTGAAACGGCCGGTCCTCGTGGCCGCCTCCGATCCTGCCTCTCAGCAAAGAAAGCTGAAAGCTGACGGCTGAAAGCTGGAGCTGCAAGCGGATCCCCCGCCCTGCGGGTGTATAAAGGACAGCGTGCTTGCGCGCCCCGCGCAATCCACCCAATGGAGAAAACCATGATTTCCAGGCGCACTTTTGTGAACGGCCTTGCCGCTGGAGTTGCCGGTTCGGCCCTGGCTTCCACGGCCAAAAGCTACGGCCAGATCCTCGGATCGAACGGCCGCCTCAACTTCGCCATCAACGGCCTCAACGGCCGCGGCCATGCCCACCTCTCCGCTCTCAAAAACAACAGCCAGACCGCCCGCGTCGCTTACATCTGCGATCCCGACGATCACATCCGCGCCAAATTCGCCTCCGACGCCGAAAAGGTTCTCGGCTACGCGCCGAAGGCCGAAAAGGACTTCCGCAATGCGCTGGCTTCCGGCGAAGTGGACGCCATCACCGTGGCCACGCCCGACCACTGGCACACGCCCATGGCCGTCCTCGGTCTCAAGGCCGGCAAGCACGTCTACGTCGAAAAGCCCTCCAGCCAGAACCCCCGCGAGGGCGAGCTGATCGTCGCGGCCCAGAAGAAGTACGGCAAGCTCGTCCAGGTCGGCGACCAGCAGCGCTCCTCCGCTTACACCATCGAGATGATCGACCGCATCCACCAGGGCTCCATCGGCGAGGCCTACCTGGCCAAGTCCTGGTACGCCAATACCCGCGGCTCGATGGGCACCGGCAAAGTGGTCCCCGTGCCCGAGTGGCTCGACTGGGACCTCTGGCAGGGCCCGGCGCCGCGCAGCGAGTACAAGGACAACATCCATCCTTATAACTGGCACTGGCTCCGCCGCTACGGCACCGGCGAGACCCTCAACAACGGCACCCACGAAGTGGACGTCTGCCGCTGGGCCCTCGGGGCCGAGTTCCCTTCGACCGTCAGTTCCACCGGCGGCCGCTACCAATATAAGGATGACTGGCAGTTCTACGACACCATCGTGACCAGCTTCGGCTACCCCGACAAGACCCTCTACTGGGAGGGCCGGAGCTGCCAGGGTCTCCGGGACTACGGGCGCGACCGCGGCTCCGCCATCCTCGGCACCAAGGGCAGCGTCGTTATCGACCGCGGCGGATACGACGTTTACGACTGGAAAGGCAAGCAGATCGATCAGTTCCGCACCGGCCACGAAACCTCGACCAGCGACCTCATCGGCCAGGACTCGATGACCGACGTCCACTTCGCCAACTTCATCGCCGCCATCCACGGCACTGAGAAGCTGCATTCGCCCATCGAGGTAGCCAACGTCACCGTCACCATGCTCCTGCTCTCGAACATCGCCTGGTTCGTCAACCGCTCCCTGCACCTGAACCCGGAGAATGGCCACATCCTGGACGACCCCGAGGCCATGAGCCACTGGGGCCGCACCTACCAGCCGGGCTGGGAAGTGACGGTCTGAGCAGAAGACCTGCCCTCAGAGAAAAAAAGCCCCGGCCGAAATTCCGGCCGGGGCTGGCTTCATGGTTGCCAACTTGGGTCTGCGCGTCAGTAGTTGACGCGCAGGGACAACTGGAGCGTGCGCGCCGAGTTGTAGGAGTCGCAGCCCACGCCGCCGGCCGAGTAACAGGTGGTGCCGTCGGTGCTGCTCGGGTTGCCGAATCCCTGGTGGTTAAAGACGTTGAAGGCGTCCACGTTCATGCGCACGTTGAACCGCTCCGTGATCGGGAAGACCTTGAAGAGCGAAGCATCGGCGCTCCACTCCCACGGTCCTGCCAGAGCCGTATGGCCGAATGGGTTGGTGACGTCGATGGCGCTCTCCGAGGAGCCGTTGTCGTTGTTGCCCGGGACGTCGCCGTAGCCGATCTCGGTGCCGTTCTTCTGCCCCGCAACGTTGCTCATGAGTACGTCGTTGTCGCCGAAGTACTTGTCGGTGGTTGAGCCGGAGCCGTTCGGCGTGCAATAGACGTCCATGGGCGTCTGATAGGGCTGCCAACTGGTGGGCAAGTTATTAATGGTCTTGGTCGAGCTTCCCGCGCAGCCGGCCTGGCCGGCAACGGTGTAAGTGCTGCTGAGGTTCGACGGTGGAATGTAGCCGTTGAACCATTCATAAGCCTCTTTGCAGATGCCGCTGCGGCAATCCTGGATCTTCGCCTTCTTCTTGAAAAGATGGAGGGAGTTGCCCGCGGCCCCGCTTCCGGCTGTCGGTCCCCAGTTCGTGGTGGTCGGGTAGAAGTCCGTAAACTGGACGGTTCCGGCTCCGGCAACCTGCCAGCCGCCAACCGCTTCGTTCAGAGGCTTATTGATGTTCGACAGCCAGCGCTTGCCGCGGCCGAAGGGCAGGTCGAGCAGGCCGTTGAACTGCAGGTGCTGGGGTGGGGAGTTGTTGTCCACCATGTAGTTTTCCCAGCGGTTCAGGGCCTTGTAATAACCCGCGGGCCCTACGCCGGCGGGCGGCGGGGGCGGAAGAGCCGGCGCCATCGCGGGCAGCATGGCATTGGCGTCGACAGGTGAAACCGTGGGTGTCTGGTTGCCCGCGGCCACGTAGCCGCCGACGTAGCTGTTTACGTAGTTGATGTAGGGATCCACGTAGTCGCCGCCTTCACCGCCGTAGTCGCCGCCGGTGCGCAGGTTCTTCGACCAGACGTACATGATCTGCCAGGCGGAGCCGCCGCGGTAGAGCTTCTGGTACACGGCCTGCAGCCCGTTGTAGTTCGACCACCCGGTCTTTTGAATGATCTTCAAGCCGCTGCCGTAGACCAGATTGTCGTACGGGCCCATGCCGGTGCTGGAGTTCTGGGGATTGAGAATGGAGCTGCCGCTGGCCGACGGCGCCACCGCGTCCTGCTGGATCTCCCAACTGTAGGTCGAGGGATGGTTGTTGAAGTACCAGTAGTTGCCCAGGTTGGTTCCGTGGGTATAGATGTAGCTGACCCGGATCACGGAACCCCATTTGGTCGGCTGTTCGATGGTGAAGTTGGCCTCGTCGATAAAATCCGGCGGGTAGTCCGGGTCGATGTACTGGTTGCCGAGCCCGGGGTTGATCGCCGTGGTCGATGCGCTGTTCACGACGTTCGCGCTGTTGAATCCCATCAGCGGCGTGCCGGCGCCTGTGGTCGCGTTGGTGGTGTTGTAGTTGAAGCTCGATGAGCTGTTGGGCGCGGCCAGCAGCAGGTAACCGGCATGGGGCGTGTAGGTGTTGCTGGTATAGTTCGCCGAAAAGCCGACATTGAAGGGATTGTTCTCGTCCTCTTCGCGGTAGCTCTCGCGGACAGGCACCGGGTAATCGTAACGGCCGAAGCCTCCGCGCAGCACGGTTCCCCATTTTCCGAAGGGCTGCCAGGCAATGCCCACGCGCGGAAGAAAGTCGAGGTTGTAGTTCTTCACCAGCATGGAGGGCAAGCCTGCCTGCGTCGGGGTTTCGAAGGTGACGCCGAGGTTTTCGTCGTTGGCGACGATGGCCGCGGTTGTAATACCCTCGGACTCCAGTTGCGCGAGCGAGCCGGATGTGACGATGGCGCCGTGGACGCCGGTCGTGGAATTGAAGGCCTTGCTATCGAAGCCCAGCATGGCGCCCTGGCCCTGCCAGGTGGCGGGATGCGACTCCCAGCGCACGCCCAGGTTGATGGTCAGGTTATTGCGCGCGTGCCAGTTGTCCTGGATGTACGCGTCGGTTTCCATGTCGTGAAGGTGTTCGTAGGGGGTCTGCAGGTTCACGCTGTAGTTGTAAGGCGAGCCGATGAACTCGTCGGCGTTGTCATTGCCCGTGTTGGACGTACTGTTGGCCGCGCTCGAGCTGTAGCTGGAAGAATTCAGCAGGCCGGTTCCGTCACCGTCAAATTCCAGTTCGTCCTTGCTCCGGTCGGGCAGCGAACCCAGGTGCTCGAAGAAGTAGCGGCCTCCGAAGAGCAACTGGTGCTTGC
Organism: Occallatibacter sp.; assembly: GCA_035508555.1. Taxonomy (GTDB): domain Bacteria; phylum Acidobacteriota; class Terriglobia; order Terriglobales; family Acidobacteriaceae; genus Telmatobacter. Next base: position 8,466 of record DATJMU010000062.1, read on the forward strand.
CCAGGATCTTGGTGAGATTCTCCTCCGCGGAGTAGTCGGTGTAGGTGACGTCGTAGTTGAACTGGGTGCCGTCGAAGGGCTGAAGCACCTCGCCCGAGCCGACGATGGGAAAGCCCTCTTCGCCGAAGTTATTGGGAAGGCCCAGCTCCGACTCATAGTTCGCGTTGGATACGGGACCGGCCCAGGTATTCTCGCCGAACCAGGTCATGTTATAGACCGTTTCGGCAAAAAACGTGGGCGAAAAGATATGAGTGTATCCGAGCGCGGCCGCATTCACGTCGGCGACCTGGTATTCGGCCCCGCTCACCCACTTGGGAATCGCTCCGCCGCCAGGCGCGGTTGCCGCCAGGGTATAGGCCTGCGCCGGATCGGCACGGGCGGTGATGGGGCTGCTGCTGTTACGCGTAAACCTCAGATAGGCGCGGTTGTTCTCGTTGAAAACCTGGTCGATGCGGGCAGTGTACTGCGGAATCACACTGAGCTCGTAATATTGCGTGTCCAGGTTGTCGCCGGCGAGCGGGTCTACGTTGGCCAGAGCCGGAGTGGGCAGCGGCGTCATGGCCATGAAGGTCTTGTAGAGCGCATTTTCCTGCGAAGTGGGGATGCAGTTGGTCGCGCTGGCGCAGTTGGGGTTGTTCGTCCCCATATTGTTCTCGCTGGTGTACGTCTTGCGGGTGGTGGAGGCCCCGGAGCCGGTCGTGGTATAGGGATCGTAGAGCGTCTGCAGAACATTCGAACTGTTGATCAGTCCGCTGAAGTCGCCGTTGCGCATCGCCTGCGTGGGCGTTGCCTGGTCCTCGGCGGGCGAATTCGCCAGCGAGTAGCGCTCGTAGGCGAAGAAGAAGAAGGACTTGTTTTTACCGTGGTAGAGATGAGGAATTACGATGGGGCCGCCCAGGGAAGCGCCGGCCTCGTTGCGAATGTACTCCGTGGCGGGCTGATTGGCCGGGGTCTGGCGATTGCGAGCCACGCCGAAGGCGTTGTTGCGGGCGGTCCAAAAGGCCGTACCGTGGAGGCTGTTGGTTCCGGACTTGGTGTTGATAATGGCCGTCGCGGGAGCCGCGTACTGCGCGCCGGCGTCTTCGTCCTCTACCCTGACCTCCTGGATGGCGTCCGGGTCCACCATCTGCTGAGAGCCCTTGTGCACGCCGCCGAATTCGCGGTCTTCCAGGCTGGCGCCGTCGACCTCATACACTGTCGCGGGGCCTTCCAGCCCGTTGGCGCAGGAGCTCGACTCCGGACAGCTCTCGAGGCCGGGCGTGGTCTCGTTCACCAGCGTGATGATGTTGCGCCCGTTCATCGGCAACTGGTTGATGCGGGCATTCTCCAGGGTCGATGTGATGGCGCCGTTATCCGTGGTGACAAGCTGCACCGCACTGCCCGAAACCGTGACCTGCTGCGTCACGGCCCCGGCTGTCAGCTTGGCGTCCAGCACGAAGTTCTGGGCCACCAGCAGCTCGATAGTCTGCTTGAAGCTCTCCATTCCCTGGGCTGTCACGGTTACCACGTATGTACCCGTATTCAGTCCGGGAATCGTGTAGAAACCCACGCCGTTGGTCTTGGTGCTGGCGGCGACGTTGGTGGCCGTGTTCACAGCGCTCACCGCGGCGGCGGGAATCACCGCGCCCGTCGAATCCGTCACCGTGCCCTGGATCGATCCTTCACCGCTCTGCGCCAGCATCCAGGGGCAGCTCAAAGCCGCCGCGATGCCTGCGATCAGCGTCAGCAGCGCACCCCTCTTCCAATTTTGTCTCTCTTGCGTCAACTTCCTGGCAATTTCTTTCATCTCAGTCTTTACCCTCCTCAACGGCCTTATGTTCTTATTTGATTTTGCCAAAGTGATTCCGCAAATCCGCGGATGCTGCCCTGACAGCAGGCACGCCCGGTCGCGCCTTTCGTTGGAATTTCCGTGGTTTCCAGGTTCCCGCGGCCGAACTTTCGTTCGCTACGGCGGTTAAAAGCTCCTGTATCCGTATCCAGCCGAAGCAAACAGGTATATCCTTCCTTACCGCCGACCGTTCTAGCAGACCTTCTATCTCCATTGGCAAGTGACTCACCGTTTGACCCAGGCGGGACTTTCGAACTGGCTCGAATTACACTGGTTACGGCGGGGTCAAAGCTTGTTTTAAACGTTCTTGCGTCCCGAGCAAACCGCTCATATCATGTAAAGGGCTTATGCATAGCGCCCATCTAACCACGGAAGTGTGGCGTCCAGTGAGCAAGGAGGATCGCGAGGCGGTCCTGCATGAGCTGCACGAGATTCTGACCAGTTCGCACTTCTGCAACAGCAAGCGCTACCCCGCTCTCCTCAAATATGTCGTCGAGCACGCCCTCGATGGCAACTCCGAAATGTTGAAGGAGCGCACCCTGGGCGTCGAGGTCTTCGGCCGGCCCGCCGACTACGATACGAACTCCGACACGGTGGTCCGCTTTACCGCCAGCGAGGTGCGCAAGCGCCTGCTGCTCTACTACTCCGAACTCGAGCGCGCGCCAGCCTTCCGCATCTCGCTGCCTGCCGGCTCTTATATCCCAGAGTTTCTTCCCGGGCACGCCCACATCCACGACCCGGCCGCCGACCCGGCCGCCCCTCCATCCGCAAGTCTTGCGGAGCCGCCCAATCCGGGCGCATACCAGCACTCCGAGTCCGGCCCCCCAGCGTCCATTCAGGTCCTGCCGGCCGACCCGGCGGTCGCGGCGCCGCCGCAGCCCCGGTTCCCGTTTCTGGCTAGGATTCCGGCGCCAGCCCGGCGGGCCGTCGTCCGTCTCGCCATCCCCGCCGCCGTTATCGCGGTAGTGGGCGTCTCCTGGGCGGTCTACCGCGCGGCCCAGCCGCAAGACCCCCTCGCCGCCTTCTGGTCCCCCGTCCTCACCGGGCAGCACTCCGTGCCCATCTGCACCGGCAGCGTGGTCTTCGCCGACCGGCCCAATTACTCCGGCGTGACCACCGCCGGCCGCGACATCGACTACCCCTTTATCTCCATGCAGATCGCCTCGGCCATCAACCAGGTCAGTCACACCGTTGACAACGCCGGCGACGCCGACCAGCTTCTCTCCTCGGCCACCACGCCCCTCACCGATCTGCGCGAGCACTCCGTGGTTCTCCTCGGCGGCTACAACAACCAGTGGACCCTGCACTTCCTCGCGCCCCTGCGCTTCTACTTCCGCACCGATCCGGACGGCGCCATCCTCGACCGCTTCCAGTCGCAGAGCAAGTGGGTCCGCAACCGCTCTCAGCCCTACTCCAGCGCCGACGACTACGCCATCGTCGCCCGCTTCCGCGACTCCACCATCGACGGCTGGGTCGTGGCCCTGGCCGGCCTCGGCCGCAACGGCACCGAGGCGGCGGCCTTTTTCGCCACCAGCCCGCATTATCTTCAGCTTTTGCGCGATCGCCTGGGCCGGGACTTCGGCAACCGCAACGTCGAGGCCGTCCTCCGGGTCAACGTCGTCGAAGGCAAGACCGGCTCCCCGACCCTCCTCGCCGCCTACTCCTGGTGACGCCCCGCCATCCCCGCCACGGCGCACACCGTCACAACCCCTGCGATGATCCCCAGCGAGACCTCGATCGGAATCTCAACCCATCGCCCAAGGAGCATCTTCGCCGCGACAAAGGTCAATAGCGCCGCCAGACCATAGTGGAGGTAACGGAAGCGCTCGAGCAGCGGCGCCAGCGCTCGATAGAGCGAGCGCAATCCGATCACGGCCGCGATGTTCGACGTATAAACGATGAACGGATCGTGGGTTACCGCCAGCACCGCGGGAATCGAATCGACCGCAAAGAGCAGGTCCGTCACTTCCACGGCCACAATCACCGGCAGCAGCGACCCCTTGGCCGGCTGCAGGCGCCGGATCCACTCCGGAACCACGGCGCGCGCCGAGCCGCCCCGCAGCAGCCGCCACGCCGCATACAGCAGCAGCAGCCCGAAGCCCCAGGTTACCCACTGGAACCGCGCCAGCAGCGCAACCCCCACCGCGATAAACAGCCCGCGGAGAAGCACCGCGCCCGCCACACCCCACGTCAGCGCCTTCTGCTGCCGCCGCGTGCTGATCCGGAACCCGTCGAAGATCACCAGGAAAACAAACAGGTTATCCGCGCTCAGCGAGGTCTCGATGGTGTACCCGGTCGCCCACTCGAGCGCCGGCTGCCGGCCCCGGGCCAGCGCGATCCACGCGGCAAAGCCTGCCGCCGCCAGCACCATCGCCGCCGTTCCCACCCAGGCCGCGGCCCGTCCGCGCACGCGGTCCTGCAACAGCCAGTCGGCCGCCAGTAGCAGCACCACCACTCCGTGGAACCCTGCCCACCAGCCCCAGCTTGCCCCGGCGATCATAGCTGGATGCTATCGCAGTCCCCACCGTCGCCGTTCGCCGAGGCTCTCGATGTGACATCGCACCCCTGACCCGCATCTTCTAATTTGAGAGTGAGGTCAGCCCCCTTGAGCGATCCCCGAAGCGAGTCCTTGACCGATACCCTGACGACCGTTTCCAGACCTGCAGCGGTCCGTTCGCAGGGCCGCCGTCCCAGAGTGGTCATCGTTGGCGCAGGTTTTGCCGGCCTCAACGCCGCCAGGTCCCTCGCGCAGCTTCCTGTCGACGTCACCGTCATCGATCGCCGCAACCATCACATTTTTCAGCCGCTCCTCTACCAGGTGGCCCTGGCCGTTCTTTCTCCGGCTGACATCGCTCAGCCCATCCGGTCCATACTGCGCAAGCAGCCGAACACCGAGGTCCTCATGGACGAGGTCGTCGCTCTCGATACCGCCGCCCGTACCGTCACCCTCGGCAGCGGCGCGATCTTCGCTTACGATTACCTCGTCCTCGCCGCCGGCGCCACCCACTCCTACTTCGGCCACGATCAGTGGGCCCCGCTCGCTCCCGGCCTCAAGAGCATCGAAGATGCCCTCGAAATCCGCCGCCGCGTCCTGCTCGCCTTCGAGCTGGCTGAGCGCCAGATGGTCGAGTCCGGCGACCACCCCCCGCTCAACTTCGTCATCGTTGGCGGCGGTCCCACCGGCGTCGAGCTGGCCGGCGCCATCTCCGACATTGCCCAGCTCTACATGCGCCGCGACTTCCGCCACATCGACCCTTCCAAGAGCCGGGTCGTGCTTCTCGACGGCGGTCCGCGCGTCCTGGCTTCCTATCCGCCCGATCTCTCCGCAAAGGCCGAGCGCTCGCTTGCCACCCTCGGCGTCGAAGTCCATACCCATACCCAGGTCACCGGCGTCGGTCCCGGCTGGGTCGAGGCTCAGGGCGAGCGCGGCAACATCCGAATCGACGCCGTGGTCACGCTCTGGGCCGCCGGCGTCCAGGCCTCACCCCTCGGCAAGCTCCTCGGCGCTCCGCTCGACAAGCGCGGCTGCGTTCTCGTCAACCAGACCCTCAATCCCGCCGGCCTGCCCAATGTTTTCGTCTGCGGCGACCTTGCCCACTTCGAGCAGGATGGCCACCAGATCCCGGGCGTCGCCCAGCCGGCCATACAGATGGGCGATTACGTCGCCAAGACGATCGCCGCCGACCTCGCCGCCAGACCCCGCCCCGCCTTCCGCTACTTCGACAAGGGCGACATGGCCACCATCGGCCGCATGTCCGCCGTCGCCAAGGTCGAGTGGCCCTTCAAAGGCCACCTGAGCGGCTTCCCGGCCTGGGCCACCTGGCTCACCGTCCACATCTTTTTCCTGATCGGCTTCCGCAGCCGCCTCTCCGTCTTCGCCGCCTGGATCTGGACCTACTTCACCTTCACCCGCGGCGCCCGGCTCATCACCGGCGACCAGCGTCTACCCGGCTGGCGGGAGCGCGTCGAGACGGAATCGGCCCAGGATTCATCGAAAGTCGCCGCTGTGCGCTGAGGAGACGGAGCATCCCGCCTGGCGCCATCAGGCAGCCGCGGAGGCCGGCCTCTTCGCGGTCTCCTTCAGCAGCCCAAGCCGCACCAGGCTCTCCGCGGCGGCCACAATCGCATCTTCCCGGGAGCGCGGCGACCAGCCCAGCAGCCGGCGCGCCTTTTCGCTGGTGGCGTCCTTGATCTTGCCCAGCTCGGGAAGAATCTGTCTTACCGGCGGATCGAAGATCGCCACCGTGCGCAGCATCCAGTTGGGCAGTACGCGCGTCGGAACGCGCCGCGCCGCCTCGCCCATCCGGGCCTTCAAAATTCCGGCAATCTCGGCCATCGCCAGGAATTCCCCGCTCACCGCGAGAAATCGCTCCCCATTAGCCGCCGGGTGGGTCATGGCGCGCAGGTGCAGATCGGCCACGTCGCGCACATCCACAATGCCGAAGTGCAGGTCCGGGCAGCCCGGGATTGCTCCGTCCATCAGCCGCTGCACCAGCAGAATCGAAGCCGAGTAGTCGGCGCCGAGCACCGGGCCGAAAACGGCGACGGGATTGACCACGGCCAGCTCCAGGCCGCCGCCCTCGCGCGCCATGAACTCCCACGCGGCGCGCTCGGCGATGGTCTTGGATTTGGGGTAGGCGACCAGGTCTTTGCCGTTGGGATCGCTCCAATCCTTCTCCGTGAAGGGCGCCGGATGCGACTTGTGGCCGTACCCGATGGCGGCAAAGGAAGAGGTGAGAACCACACGCTTGACGCCGGCGTCGCGCGCGAAGCGCAGGGCGCGCAGTGCTCCCTCGCGGGCCGGCACGATGAGCTCGTCTTCGTGCTTCGGCGGATTGGCCGGCAGGGGCGAAGCGACGTGGAGAACGTAGTCGCATCCGGCGACGGCCTTGGCCCAGCCGGCGTCGGCGGTGAGGTCGGCGGCAAAGAAGGCGAGCTCGGCGCCCGGCCTGGCGCCGCCCCGCCGGAGCATGGCGTGGACTTCGGGCTCCCGCTTGAGGTCGCGAACGGTGGCGCGGACCGTGTGGCCCGCCGCAAGAAGCTGAAGGATGGCGTGGCTGGCGATGAAGCCGGAGCCGCCTGTAACCAGAACAATACTCATGAAGGACTCCTGAAAGGAAGGCGCGGCCGTCGGGCCGGTACGGGCCGTTTGCCGGCGCTGCTTCTTCAGTTTAGATCGAACGTTCATTCTAGTCGATTCGAAAAAAATTGATGAATTGCCTCCGGAACGCATTGCGGCTCATTTGCAATCCGTGCGGAGACATCCGGGAGGAAGATGGCCGCGGTCTTCTCCGCACCCGCTATTCGTCTGCAATCGCCGTCCAGACCGTCTCGGCGATCTCTCGCAGCGTCGATTCAGAAAAGCTTCGCCGCGCCTTGGCGAGGGCTACGGCCAGGCCTAGCGTGAGGCTCTCGATGGCCTCCATCGGCAGGTCTTTAAGGATGCCGCCCTGCCTTCTGGGGCGGAAGAGCCTGTAGATGCGCGCCATCGCGGGATGGCCGTCCGCCGATTCCTGCTTGCCGGCGGTCGAGCAGAAGGGCGAGTTGAGGTACTGGTCGAGGAAGCGCGCCTCTCTCCGGTATTTGCGGTAGAAGCGGTATGTATTGAGCCAGAGCTGCAGCATCGCCTCGCGCGCCGGGACGCTGTCGGAGTAATCCTCAAGGATCACGTCGTGCTTGATCGCGGCCACGCGCTGGTAGACGGCGCGAATCAGTTCGTCCTTGCTCGGAAAATAATGGTAGATGACGCCCGGGCTCGCCCCCGAGCGCCTGGCCAGCAACGACATGGGCGCATTGTGGAATCCGCGCTCGACAACCAGATCGAGCATCGCCTCCAGAATCGCGTCGCGCTTGTCGGGTTTGGCATGTATGGCTTTGCGGACCATCGCAGTGCGGCCATTCCGGGCAACTCGAACAATCATTCTAGCACCCGCGTTTTTCGCGGTCAGGCCGCGCGGCGCGGCAACCTCGTGAAGGTCCCGGTTTCGAGGGGCGCCGGTTCATTCGCGCCGCAGGCGCAGTGTCTGTCAGCCCCGCGTTTCAGGGTGGGGAAGCGGTCCAGAATATGCGCCGGGAGCCCCGTCGGGGCGGTGCCGCACGTACGTGGAGATACAACAAAGCTATACGAGCCATCGTTCCGGCCTGCGCTGTCCCCGCCCGCAGCGCCCTTCCATTAAACTGAAGACGTCATGCTCGATCTCGCCTTCGTCCGCGCCAACCTCCCGTTGGTCGAAGCCAAGCTCCGCGCCCGCGGCGCCGACCCCGCCGCGCTTCTCGGCGACTTCCACGCCCTCGACCGCGCCCGCCGCGAGGCCATCACCCAGGCCGAGCAGCTCAAGGCCCGCCGCAACGAGCTCTCCCAGCAGGTGGGCGCCCTCAAGAAAGCCGGTCACGACGCCACGGCCGTCATGGATGAAACCCGCGCCCTCAAAGACAAGCTCGACGAGCTCGACAAGACCGCCGCTTCCCTCGATGACCAGCTCCGCCAGTCCCTCGCCCGTGTCCCCAACCTCACCCGCGACGAGGTCCCCACCGGCGCCTCCGAGGCCGACAATGTTGTCGTCAAAACCTGGGGCGAGAAGCCCGTCTTCGCCTTCGACCCCAAGCCCCACTGGGAGATCGGTGAAGCCCTCGGCATCCTCGACCTCGAACGCGCCGCCAAGCTCAGCGGAGCCCGGTTCGCCGTCTACATGGGAGCGGGCGCACGTCTGGAGCGAGCCCTCATCTCCTTCATGCTCGACACCCACACCCGGAAGCACGGTTACACCGAGGTACTGCCGCCCTTCATGGTCAACAGCAAGAGCCTCTTCGGCACCGGCCAGCTGCCCAAGTTCGCCGAGGACCTCTTCCGCTGCAACGATGCCGACGCCGAAGGTGCCGCGCGCGGCGAGTTCAAAGACAGCGACCACTGGTTGATCCCGACCGCCGAGGTTCCCGTCACCAATCTCTACCGCGACGAGATCCTCGACGAAGCCCGCCTGCCCATCTCGCTGACCGCTTACACGCCCTGCTTCCGCGCCGAGGCCGGGGCCGCCGGCAAAGACACCCGCGGCATCATCCGCCAGCACCAGTTCCAGAAGGTCGAGCTCGTCAAGTTCACCCGCCCCGAGGAATCCGAAGCCCAGCACGAGCGCCTCACCCGCGATGCCGAGGAGATCCTCGAAGCCCTCGAGCTGCCTTACCGCCGCGTCCTGCTCTGCACCGCCGACACCGGCTTCTCCTCCGCCAAGACCTACGACCTCGAGGTCTGGCTCCCGGGCCAGCAGCTCTACCGCGAGATCTCCTCCTGCTCCAACTTCGACGCCTTCCAGGCCCGCCGCGCCAACATCCGCTTCCGGCCCGCCGCCGGAACGGCCGCCAAGGCCAAACCCGAGTTCGTCCACACCCTCAACGGCAGCGGTCTTGCCGTCGGCCGCACCTGGCTCGCGATCGTCGAGAACTACCAGCAGCCCGACGGCTCCGTCCTCGTCCCCGACGTCCTGCGTCCATATATGGGCGGCATGGATCGGATAGGCAAGATAGAATAGTCAGGGTAGAGTAATGGAAGCCTCCCGCAGCACCGTGGCCGCACCTCAAGCCAAGTCCGGCCCGCGCAAGATATTCAGCAACTACTTTTACTGGACCTATCCCCGCGGTTCCATCCACTACGACGTGATGGTGACGCTGATCCTCGTGTTCATCTTCGTCACGCCGCGTTTCTGGGACTACGGCGCCAAACCCTCCCGCCCCGGCGGACCCCTCCACCCCATCGAGGTCATCGGCAACGACGGCCACGGCGTCATCGTCACCGTCGAGGCTGTCGACGTCAACATTGCTCCCGGCGCATCGGAACGCGAAGTGCGGAAGGCGCTGGTAAAGGCGATCGAGCCGGTCACCGGCGACGCGGTCTTCATCGATCGGTGGGCGACGGTGCGCGAGCCCGACGGCAAGTTGGCGTGGAAGGTCTGGGCCCACCGCTGATTGCCGTTCACGCGACCGGCCTTCCCTTCCCGCGCATCAGAGTGGAAAGAAGAATGACATGGATGTGATGAGAAAACTCGTCCCCGCGCTCCCGGCCCTGTTGTTGTTGCTTCCCGCGCACCCCGTCCTGGCGGCCGATCCGCTCAGCGCCATCCTCCACCAGCTCGACGAGGCGTCCCGCAGCTTCCACTCCGCCTCGGCCGATCTGGAATGGAAGTCCATCCAGACCGAGCCCATTCCCGAAACCGACATCAAGACCGGCAAGGTCTACTACGACCGCAAAGATTCAGACCTGCGCATGGCCGCCCACTTCAAGACCTACAACGGCCAGCCCTTCGACCAGGCCTACACCGTCGCGAACGGGGTGGTCGAACTCTATGACGGCGCCACCAACCACGCCACCACGTACCACGCCGCCAACCTCGCCTCCTACGCCATGTTCGGCGACGGCGCCAGCGGCAAGGATCTCCAGGAAAAATTCGACGTCACCTCTCTCGGCGAGGAGACCATCGACGGCGTCAAAACCGACAAGCTCCAGTTGATCCCCAAAGATCCCAAAGTGCTCAACACCTTTCACAAGATCGTCATGTGGATCGATCCGGTCCGCGACGTGAATCTCAAGATGGTCTTCGACGAGGGCGACGGTCAGTCGCTCGTCCTTACTTACTCCAAAATCAAAGTGAACATCCCCGTCTCAAGGGAAGACCTCACCTTCAAGACCAACGGCAAGACCACCTACAGCAATCAGTAAGCGGGGCTACCCGGAGGCACCGGCGCACTTGATCCCGGCTGCACCCGGCCCAGGATCCATTCCCCCGCCGCGGCCAGCGCCACTCCGCCATAAGCAAACAGGAACGGGAAGAACTCCAGCGTATAGCGCGCCTCCGGAGCAGCCACGGTCAGCAGCAGCGCGCAGCGCAGCACAAAATAGGCCAGCGACGCGCGCCAGAACAGCGGCCGCAGACCGGGGCCCCTGACGACGGTTCTTCGTCGTCGCAGTGGGAGGCAGAGCCCGGCAATCCCCAGCCCAAAATAAAGCACATTCAAGCCCGCCAGCGCCCAGCTCACCCGCGTCTCGAAATGATGGTGCGCGTACACCCACCAGTCCAGGTCAATGGGCAGGTTCTCCACGCGCGGCCGCAGCAACATATCCGCCAGCCGCCCCAGCGGCAGCCACACGTAGTAGCGCACCGGGTGCGCGCGGATACGCTGCCGCGCCAGCGCCGCGAACTCCGCATCCAGAGCCGGCGAAATCTCCTCGCCGTCGGCCTCGTACTCGTTCGCCAGCTCTGCCGTCCGCGCCCGCTCGGCCGGCGAATCGAAGGCCCGGCTGGGCAGCTCGGATATGTCGAACGGCCCTCCCGGCACCACCCAGTAAACCTGGTAGGTCGAGACAAAGTCCAGGCTCCAGGTGCCGAACCAGCGCTCCCATCCGCGCAGCGCCGGCTCGCCGGGGTCGTTGGCGTAGCGCGGCGCCAGCGGCTGGAACAGGTGGAACACCTGCCAGTTGCGCCAGGCCCACGCCGCAAAGGGAGCCAGCGCCAGCCCCGTGCAAACCAGCCCCATGCGCAGGAGTCTTTTGCCTTGGATCGCGCCTTGGGGCAACCCCAGCACCATCGCCGGCGCCAGTGCCACGGCCACCAGCGCCCCGTCGGGCCGCAGCAGCGCCGCATAGCTCACCGCAAAAGTAAAGATCAGGGCATTCGGCCAGCCCGGCCGCTCCCGGAACCGCGCCATCGCCCACAGCGCCAGCGCGATCAAAAAAAGCGTGGGCGTCTCCGTCAGCGGATTCACGGTGTATCCCGCGGTGAACGGGCAAAGCGCCGCCAGCCAGATCGTCGCCATGGCCGCCGCCGACTTCATCCGCTCCGGGGCCATCCGCCGCGCGAAATCGGCCAGCAGCAGGCACCCCACCAGCTCCAGCACAATCTGGACCCAGGTGACGGCGACATAGTTCTCCACGCCGAAGAGGCGGAAACACACCGCCAGGAACAACGGATAGCCCGGCAGCCGCATCAATGAAGGCTGCAGCGTATTGGCGTTGCCGGGCAGGGCATAGCGGCCGTGCAGAAGCAGGTTCTTCGCCAGCTCTCCGTAGGTCAGCGTGTCTCCGTTGGCCTGGAAGAACTCCTTCAGCATCCACAGCCTGAGCCCCAGCCCGGCCGCCAGCGCCGCGCCGTATGCGGCCGCTCTGCGCGCATTTTTGCCTCTCCGTGCCTCTATATTCGGAGCGGCGATCGACCGGTCTTCGGGGGCGCCCTGCATACGGTAGGTCATGTATAGCGTAGACTGTTTATGGCGTTTCCAGAATATCCGCGCTCCCAACCGCGGTTCCGGGACCCCGACTCCAGTCCTTCGCGTGCGCGGGTCGATTTGAAAGTAGGATGCAAAGAACAGCGAAAGGCCGGCGCGCTCTGCCAGTCTGCGATCTCTGCCGGCCTCCCCGCAATGCATGCTCCCCGGGGGAGTTCCTGCTGTTTTTTGGTGGCGGGGCTTCAGGTCCTGGTTGCTGCGGGTTAAGATGAATTCACATTTCATGCCTTTTTGCTACGCTCCGGGTGAATTCAAGGAATATTGCGGCCGATGAGACCGGGAACCGACGATCGCCAGATCTTTTACGATCCCCAGCGCAAGCGCTGGAAGCGCCTGCGCCGCGTAATCGACGCAGCCGCCGTCCTTTTTACGTTTGTCATGGCCGTCTTCATCTTCAACGTGCTGCACAACCAGCACCTGCCCGAGCTGCTGCTGCCCATTCCCAAGCACAACTACAAGGCCCTGCCCGACCGCGCGCCCCTGCTCGAAATCCGGGCCAAGCATCCTCTCCGGCGCAAGGACAAACGCAAGCCGTCGGACATTCCTCTCAACACCGGCGAGGGCCTCCGCGCCGCCTACTACGTCCAGGACGACGCCGCCAGCTTCTCCTCGCTCAAAGAGCATATCCACGACATCGACCTCCTCTTTCCGCAGTGGCTTCACGTCGACTCGCCCGGCGGCACGCTCATGATGATGAGCAGCGACAACCTGCGCGAGTTCCCGGTCATCGAGGGAAGCACCGTCCACGACCCCGACTATCAGAACCGCGTCAAGAACGTCATCCAGGCTGCCCGCGAAAACACCGAGATCTTCCCCCACGTCAACAACTACAACCCGCACACGCAGAGCTGGGACAGCGGCGTGGGCGACGTTCTTCAGGATGACGACAAGAGCGCCGCCCTGCGCGAGCAGCTTATGCGCTTCCTCACCGCCTATCCGGCCTATCACGGCCTCTCGCTCGACTTCGAGAGCCTCTCCGACGACGCCGACCCCGCCTATCTCAGCTTCATCCAGCAGCTCTATGCGGAGATGCACCCTCGCAACCTCCGCCTCTACGTCAACGTCGCCGCCTCCACCAGCGCCAGCGACCTCAAAACCATCGCCGCCAACTCCGACGGCGTCATCCTCATGAACTACGACCAGCACCAGGACACCAGCGACCCCGGACCCGTGGCCGCCCAGGACTGGTTCGTCCAGAACCTCATCCGCGTGCTCAAGAGCGTGCCCAAGCGCAAGCTCATCTGCGCCATCGGCAACTACGGCTACGACTGGACCCTCTCCATCCCCAATCCCAGAAGCCGCCACCATCGCAAGCCCGAAGTCGTCGACACCGAGGATCTCTCCGTCTCCGAAGCCTGGCAGGAGGCTTCCGACGCCGACGCCGACCTCGATCTCGACGAAGACTCCCTCAACCCGCACTTCGAGTACATCGACGAGGACAATAACCAGCGCCACGTGGTCTGGTTCCTCGACGGCGTCACCGTCCTCAACGAGATGCGTGCCGCCCGCGAGCTGGGCCTGGAGACCTTCGCGCTCTGGCGGCTCGGCGAAGAAGACAGCTCTCTCTGGAATATCTGGGACCGCCCCATGGCCCCCGATGCCGATAACGAGTTGGGCTCCGTCCAGCCCGGCCACGACGTCGATACCGAGGGCGCCGGCGACATCATGCGGGTGGTCGGCCTGCCTCATCCCGGCAAGCGCACCGTCACCGTCGACACCGACGATCCCAATCCCAGCACCCGGCTCATCGTCGATGAGCACATGGATGTCTATCCCCAGACCTACACCATCCAGGAGTACGGCTACCGCCCCCACGAGGTCTCGCTCTCCTTCGACGACGGTCCCGACCCCCGCTGGACCCCCAAAATCCTCGATATCCTCGAGCGCTACAACGTCAAAGGCACCTTCTTCATGATCGGCGACGAGGCCGCCGAGAACGTCGGCATCATGAAGCGCGTCTACCGCGACGGGGACGAGATCGGCGACCACACCTGGACCCACCCCGACATCAGCGAAATCCCCAACCGCCAGCTCGAGCTCGAGGTCAACCTCACCGAGCGCCTCTTCGCCAGCAAGCTCGGCGTCGAGTCTCTCTACTTCCGCCCCCCCTACGACATCGACGAGGAGCCCGACACCGACGACGAAGCCGCCCCCGTCGTCCAGGTCCAGAAGATGGGCCTCACCATCATCGGCAACAAGATCGACACCGACGACTGGAACGAGCACCCCCACAAGTCTCCCCAGGAGATCACCGACTCGGTCCTCACCCAGTTGCGGATCATGAAGACCAAGCCCCAGTTCCAGGGCTCCATCATCCTCATGCACGACGGCGGCGGCAATCGCCAGGCCACCATCGACGCCCTGCCCCTGCTCATCACCACCCTGCGCGCCCATGGCTACAAGTTCGTTCCCGTCTCCGCCCTCATGGGCAAGACCTTCGCGCAGGTGATGCCCCGGCTGACCTTCCATCAGCTTCTCCGCGCCATTCCCGACTCCATCGCCTTCTCCAGCGTCGCCATCGTCGAAAAGTTCATCTTCTGGGTCTTCTTCCTCGGCGACATCCTGATGAGCGTGCGTTTCCTCTTCATCGGCGTTCTGGCCATGGTCGACCGCCTCCACAAGCGCCGCCTGCAAGCCACCGCGGCCTTCTGCCCCCGCGTCGCCGTCCTCATCCCCGCCTTCAACGAAGAAGCCGTCATCGTCCGCACCATCCGCTCCGTCCTCAACTCCGACTACCGGAACCTCCACGTCATCGTCATCGACGACGGCTCCAAGGACCGCACCGCCGAAGTCGCCCGCGAGGCCTATGCCGCCGAGATCGCCGCCGGCCGCGTCATGGTCCTGCGCAAGCGCAACGAGGGCAAGGCCGCCGCCCTCAACTATGGCCTCGAGTTCGTCAAGGAAGAGATTTATGTCGGCATCGACGCCGACACCGTCATCGCCGCCGACGCCATCTCCAAGCTCATCCCCCACTTCCAGGACTCCCGAATCGGCGCCATGGCCGGCAACGCCAAGGTCGGCAACCGCGTCAACCTCTGGACCCGCTGGCAGGCCCTCGAGTACATCACCAGCCAGAACTTCGAGCGCCGCGCCCTCGACCTCTTCCACGTCGTCACCGTCGTCCCCGGTGCCATCGGCGCCTGGCGCACGGCGCCCGTCAAGGCCGTCGGCGGCTACCCCCTCGACACCGTCGCCGAAGACGCCGACCTCACCATGCACCTGCTCGAAGACGGCTACAAAGTCGACTACGAGGACCGCGCCCTCGCCTTCACCGAGGCCCCCATCAACGCCAAAGGCCTTATGCGCCAGCGCTTCCGCTGGTCCTTCGGCACCCTCCAGGCCGTCTGGAAGCACCGCGCCGCCTTCGTGCGCAACCGGGCCATGGGCCTCTTCGCCCTGCCCAACATCCTCATCTTCCAGATGCTCCTGCCCCTGGTCTCACCCTTTATCGACATCATGTTTCTGGCCGGCGTGGCCAACTACTTCGTCGACCGCTACTACCACCCCGAGGCCGCCTCTGCCGCCGGCCTTATGAAGCTGGTCGCCTACTTCCTCGCCTTCCTCGTCATCGACTTCCTCACCTCCTCGGTCGCCTTCAGCCTGGAGCGCCGCCACCCCGCCTGCAAGGGCGATGTCTGGCTCCTCTTCCACATCTGGCTGCAGCGCTTCGCCTACCGCCAGCTCTTCTCACTCGTCCTCGCCAAAACCCTCCTCCGCGCCATCGACGGCAAGCCCTTCAACTGGGAGAAGCTTGAGCGCACCGCCAAGATGAGCAAGGCAACCGAGGTCCTCACCGAGATGTCGCAGTAAACCCCGCGCCGACGCCATAAAATGGTTCGGCGGGGGCGATTCCCTTGCGCGTTCGACAAATCCTGGTCCGCACTCTTGCGTTGGCCGCCGTTGCGCTGGCCATGCTCTGGCCGGCATTCCTCAACCGCGGCCCCTTCTTTAACCCCGACACCCGGGGCTACCTGCGTGGCGCCGACGCCGCCATCCACAAGCTCACCGGCCGTGGAACCGTCTGGCCCGTCGCCGTCTCATCCTCAACTCCCGCCCAGCCCCATGCAGACGCGCCCCGCCCGCTCGCCCAGGCCGGCCAGAAAGGCATCCTCCTCGGCCGCTCGCCCTTTTACGGTCTTCTGCTCGCCATCGGCGCTCTCGACGGCCGCTTCTGGCTCACGCTCTACCTGCAGGCCTGCGCCGTGCTGCTCGCCCTCGCGCTCACCCTCCGCGCCTTCGCCATCCCCGTCTGGCCTGGCCTCGCCTGGGCCGGCCTCGCCCTCTGCCTCGTTCCCGCGCTCCCCTTCTACGTCTGCTATCTGCTCCCCTACCTCTTCGCCGGCATCGCCATCCTCGCCTGCGCGGTTCTTGTCTCCACGCGCCGGCGCCTCCCCACGCCCGATCTCGCACTCTGGTTCCTTCTCCTCGCCGCCTCCACGCTCTTTCACGACTCCTGCACCCTCATCGCCGCCGCGTTTCTCCTGCTCGCCGCGCTACGCAACCTCGCCCGTCCATTCCGCCAAAATGGCGCCCGCCAAAACGGCGCCCGCCAAAACGGGGCCCCGCCCAGCTTGCGCAACTGGTCCAACTGGCCCGGCCTCGCCGTCATTCTTCTTTCTCTCGTGACCGCCTTCGCCGGCCAGGCCCTGGTCGTCCACGGCGCAACCCGCGTCACCGGCCAGCCCCCGGTGCGTCTCCCATTCCTCTCCGCCCGCCTCGTCGCCGACGGCCCCGGCGCGCGCTACCTCCGCGCCGCCTGCCCCTCCAGCGGCTTCGCCCTCTGCGCTTATGTGCAGGAGTTCCCGCTCGGCGACGCCGAGTTCCTCTTCGGCAACCAGCCCGGCCGCTCCGTCTTCGCAACCGCCTCCAACGCCCGGCGCCGCGCCTTAAGCGATGAACAGTTCCGCTTCTTCCTCGCCGTCCTCCGCTACGATCCCGCCGCCGTCACGGGCGACGCTCTCCTTGCCACCGTCCTCCAGCTCGCCGACTTCCGCCTCATCACCTTCAACTACGACCCCGGCATGAGATCGCAGATGGCCAGCCGCTTTCCGCCCTCCGTTGTCGCCCGCATAGACGCGTCCCGCGCCTGGCGCGGCGCCATCCCCGCCGCGTCCCTCTCGGTCCTTCTCTACGCCGAAGTTCTGGTGCCTCTCGCCTGGACCCTGGTCGTCCTCTTCCGAAGACGCTCGGATCAAGCCATCCCCGCCGAGCTCAAATCCCTCTTCCTCTGGCTCCTCGCCGGCATCGTCATCAACGCCTTCGTCTGCGGCGCGCTTTCCGCCATCGACCCCCGCTACCAGGCCCGCGTCATCTGGCTCGTCCCTTTCGCCGCGCTGCTGGTCCGCCTTCGATTGCCGGATACGAGACTGCACGCCGACGGTCTCGTCTCCGCGCCGCCCTTTCGCACGATGTCATCCTGGAGGAACGCAGCGACGAAAGCTCTGCGGGTGCTTCTCGGGAATTGTCCGGTCGCCGCGTCATTCCTGGGGTATAGCGGTTCTCCAACTGATGTGGAGCGAAGGGCTGGTGTGGAGCGAAGGGCGATCGCCAAGTGGCTCTTTCATGAAGAAAAAGCCACCTCGAGCAACGCCACAAACGCCACATAGCAATTGGAGAACCGCCTTAATCTCCGTTTAGCCGGCGCGGAACCCACCAAGTACACACGCGATTCGATGGGTTGCACGATCCCCGCAAACCAACACCAACGATCGTGCCTCTCCACTATCCTTCATCAGGCACATGCTGCCGGACCATGAAGCGCCATTCCAACCCTATGGCGGCTTCTTGTATGCCTTGTACCACCAACGTGCCATTTATTCCACATCAGAATGGCCGTAAGTATGGAGGTACAGCGACACTTTCTGCACGACGTCGTGTTTGAGAAAGTAACTCGGCCAGGAAGGAGGGCACATGAGCATCGAAGGAATCACGTTCTGTGATCTCTGCGGTGAGGCGATCTTCCTCGATGATCTCGCTCCCGTCACGATCGAGAAGGAGGGCCGTCCTCAACGCTTCCATTTCCACAACAGACATAGTGAAGACTGTCTTGCTAAGGAGCTTTCTTTATTGGAAACCGAACTGGCTGCGGTATAGGATGACGACTGTTTCACCGTCGATCGCCCATGTGCAGCTTCGATAAGTAGTCGCACTCTCAAATGGCCGTTCAACGTGCCCTCAACCTATCCCGCACGCCCAAAGAACAGCCCGCTTGAGGATTGCGATCGAATAACCGGCAATCGTCAATAGTCAGATTGCTACTTGATCATTATTCTTCCCGTTCGAGCGCCTTCAGCCTCGCACCAGCCCCAGTTCCCGCAGCACAAACGCATAATCGAGCGCGATCTCTTTCAGATAGTCGTACCGTCCGCTCGCCCCTCCATGTCCCGCCTGCATATTCGTTACCAAGAGCAGCGGATGGGCGTCCGTCTTCAGCGTCCGCAGCTTCGCCACATACTTCGCCGGCTCCCAGTACATCACCTGGCTGTCGTGGAGGGAAGTCTTCACTAACATCGCCGGGTAACTCGCCGCCTTCAAGTTATCGTAGGGCGAATAACTCAACATATAGCTAAAGTAGTTCTCCTGGTTCGGGTCGCCCCACTCCTCGTACTCGGGCACCGTCAAGGGAAGCGAAGCATCCAGCATCGTATTCATCACATCCACGAACGGCACGTGCGAAACCACGGCCCGGAACAGCTCCGGCCGCATATTCGTCACCGCGCCCATCAACAGCCCGCCCGCCGATCCGCCTTCGATCGCCACGCGGCCCGCATCGCCGTACCCGCTCGCCGTCAGGTACTCCACGCAGGCAATGAAATCGGTGAACGTGTTCCGCTTCACCAGCATCTTTCCCGCGTCGTGCCACGGCTTGCCCAGGTCGCCCCCGCCGCGGATGTGCGCATAGGCCATCACCACGCCGCGGTCGAGCAAACTCAGCCGGTTTGAGTTGAACCCCAGCGGCAGCGAGTACCCATACGACCCGTACCCGTAAACATAGAGCGGATTCTTCCCCTCCTCCCGCTTGTCCTTCCGGTAGACAATCGACACCGGAACCCGCACCCCGTCCGCCGCCGTCGCGTGCACCCGTTCGCTCGCATACAGTTCGCGGTCAAACCCACCCGGAACCTCCACCTGTTTCAGCAGCGTCGACGCGCCGGTAGCCACGTCATATTCGTACACCGAGCTCGGCGTTACCAGCGACTGGTAGGCGTAGCGGTACTTCTTCGCATCGAAGATCCGGTTCACATGCGGATAGGCGCTATAGGCCGGCTCCGGAAAGGCAATCTCGCCCGCCGGCACCGCCTCCGCGCCCTCGCCGTTGAAGCTCCACATCCGCAGCCGCGGCAGCCCATCCTCCCGCTCGCAGGCCACAAAGAACCCCTGAAACAGGTCCACATCTTCGAGCATCACCTCATCGCGGTGCGGAATCAGCTCCGTCCAGTTCTCCCGCCCCGGCGCGGAAACCGGCGCCGTCACCAGCCGGAAGTTCCGCCCCCGGTCGTTGGTGCGGATGAACCACAACCCGCTGCGGTGGTCGATCGCGTACTCATGCTCATCTTCCCGCGCCGCAATCAATGCGAACTTGCCTTCGGGCTCATCCGCCTTCAGCGCCCATGACTCCGTCGTCGTGTGGCTCGCCGACTCCAGCACCAGGTAGATCCCATCTCGCGTCCGCCCCGCCGCCACATTGAACCGCTCGTCGTCGTCCTCATAGACCAGAACCGCTCCGGCAAGCTCCCGGTCCGCGGCCTTCCAAAGCTGGTATTGCCGCTTCTGCTCCTCATCCTCGACCGTATAGAACAGCGTGGTGTTATCCGCGGCCCACGCCACCGATCCCACCCGCTCGACTGTGCCCGCGAGCGTCTCGCCCGTCTCCAGGTCCTTGATGTGCAGCGCGTACTGCCGGAACCCTTTCGTGTCGGTCGTATACGCCAGCCACCGCCCATCGTCCGTCACGTCCATGGCGCCGATGGCAAAGAACGCGTGTCCTTCCGCCAGCCTGTTGCCGTCCAGGATTACCTCTTCAGCCGCCGCGGCGCCGGGCGCCGTTTCATCCCCGCGCTTCCGGCAATGGATCGCGTACTGCAACCCCTCCTCGGTTCTGTTGTAGTACCACCACGCGCCGTCCCGGTAAGGGACCGAGACATCGGTCTGCTTGATGTGGCTGAGCATCTCGCCGTAAAGCTCCTCGCGCAGCCCGGCCAGCGGCGCCAGCACGGCTTCCGCGTAAGCATTCTCAGCTTCGAGATACGCCGACACCTCCGGCTTCTCTTTCTGGCGCAGCCATGCGTAGTCGTCCGCGAGGACAACCCCGTGTAAAGCCGTCTCGGTATGTTCTCTTCGCGCAACAGGAGGTTGGGGAATTGGATTGTCACTCATTTCTATCTCAGTGTATTTGAGCCCGCGCTGCGGGCGTCCGCTGTTCTTCTGGCCGCCTGGTACCCCATGCGGCCTGCATACCGCTGTTTCCGTCAAAGCCGTCTCCGGGAACCATCCTGCGCCCGCCCGCGTACAATGAGACAGAATGAAAGGGTTTCGTAGCAAGTCTCTGATGGCCTTTCCGCTGCTGCTGGCCGCGGCTTTTGCCCTCCTCGCACTTCCATCGCCGGCCCAGAGCGTCGCCAGCCTCCCCAAACCCACCGACTACGTCAGCGACTTCGCCCACGTCCTCTCGCCGGCAACCATCGCCCAGCTCGACAGCATCTCGAGCCAGCTCGACCACACCAAGGCCAACGCCCAGATGGCCATCGTCACCGTCAACACCCTCGACGGCGACGACATCGACGACTACGCCGACGACCTCGAAACCAAGTGGAAGATGGGCAAAAAGGGCTCCGACCGCGGCGTCCTCGTCCTCGTCGCCGTCAAGGACCACAAGTACAAGATCGAGGACGGCTACGGCCTCGAAGGCATCCTCAACGATGCCAAGATCGGCGACATCGGCCGCACCATGATCCCCGACCTGCGCGCCGGCGACTATGACGGCGCCATCACCCTCGCCGTCAGCCAGATCGCCCAGGACATCGCCGCCGACGCCGGCGTCACCCTCGACAGCAACGCCGCCGTGCCCGTCCCGGCCGTCGAGCCGGTCCATCACTCCAGCGTCATCGGCAAGCTCATCCTGCTCATCATCATCCTCGTCTTCTTCGGCGGTTTCTCCATCATCCGCATGTTGTTCGGCTGGGGCCTCTTCTTCGGCGGCTGGGGCGGCGGCGGTCCGTGGATGGGCGGCGGGGGCGGAGGAGGCAGCGGTTTTGGCGGTGGTGGTGGCGATGGCTTCGGCGGCTTCGGCGGCGGCAGCTTCGGCGGCGGCGGAGCCGGCGGCAGCTGGTAGAGCTTTTCAACGCACAATGCGGCTCCCTCGAGCGGAGCCCGAAGGAGAATCGAAAACTATGAGCCGTGGATTTGGAGCGCTTCTCGCCGTCGTCGGCGTCTTGGTCCTGGTCGTCCTCATGATCTTTGGCAGCTATGTCAGCGCCCAAAGGCAGATGGTGGCCAAGGACCAGGCGGTCAAGAGTACGTGGTCCGAGGTGGACGTCCAGCTGGAGCGCCGCGCCGACCTGATCCCCAATCTCGTTGAGACCGTCAAGGGATTCACCAAGGAGGAGAGCAGCGTCTATGGCGAGATCGCCCAGGCCCGCGAAGGCCTGATGAACGCCCAGACCCCCCAGGCCAAGATCGCCGCCAACGGCCAGCTCGACGGCGCTATGGTCAAGTTCCTCGCCCTTACGGAGAATTACCCCCAGCTCCGCTCCAGCGAGCAGTTCATGCGCCTCCAGGACGAGCTTGCCGGCACCGAAAACCGCATCGCCGTCGCCCGCAAGCGTTATAACGACGCCATCCAGGACTACAACACCTTCATCCTGCAGTTCCCCAACAGCATCTGGGCCGGCGTGGCCGGCTTCCACCAGAACCCCGCCTACTTCACGGCCAGCCCTGCCTCCCAGGCCGTCCCCAACGTCAAGTTCTGAGCGCCCTCCGGCCGTGCGACGCCCCTGAGCCCATGCAAAAAAGGCCATTCCGCACCGCGGAATGGCCTTTTTCATCGAACTTTCAGCATGCCCCGTTGCCCTCTTACTTGTACGACCCGATCGCCGACGCCTCGTCGTCGTAGATATCGAACACTGTGTAAAGCTTCGTCAGCTGCAGCAGGTCGTGCACCTTCTTGGTCAGGTTCAGGAGCTTCAGTTTGGCCTCCTGGTTCCGGGCCGTCGTGTACGCGCTCACCAGCTCGCCAAGACCCGAGCTGTCGATATAGTTCACATCTCCCAGATTGAGCAGAATGCTCTTCTGACCCTTCCCGATCAGGTCGCGGATGGCATCGCGCAACTGCACACTGCCCTCGCCAAGAGTGATCCGCCCGCCCAGGTCCAGAACGGTTACACCGTCCACCTCACGCGAAGCAATTGTAAGTGCCACGGAAACTTCCTCCTTTTGGGGTAATACCGTTATAGCATCCTGCCGGGCCGCGCCGGTGGGAAAATCCCCCGCTCGCGGCGTCCTGCCGCAAGCAGCGATCAGCCCCCTTCGGCCGCCCGCGCAGTTGCTTTATGTTTTGGTGCCAGCCGAGGCCAAACGTTTCACCAACGTCAACTCGGTGCCAGGATGCAGTTGTCGAAAGTGTACCTCATCCATGAACGACCGCATCAGAAAGATTCCCCGTCCCGTCCCTCGCAGCAGGTTCTCCGGCGCCAGCGGATCGGGCAGCGTCTCCGGATCCAGTCCCGCTCCCTGGTCGGCGATGGTAAACACCAGCTCCGCGCCCGTATTCTCCAGGCTCACCCGGATGTGCTTGGTGGAATCGTATTCATTCCCGTGCAGCACGGCGTTCACCGCAGCCTCCCGCACCGCCATCGTGATGTGGAAGCGCTGGTCCTCGTCCACACCGGCCTCTTCGGCCAGCTTGTCCGCGGCGGCTTCCACCTCGCTCACGCTCTCCATCGTGGAGTTCAGCGTAAAACAGCGCCGGCCTGTCTTCGGTGCGCTCAAATCGTCTGGAACCACCCCGCGGAGTCGGTCGCGCGAACACGCATCTCTGCTGTCCACCTCAGCCCTCGCCAACCTGCTCGCAGTTTCTTCGCTCAAATCCGTTTGTGTCAAGCACGAACCGCTCCGTCGCCTGAATCGAATCGATCTCCCCAAAGAACCCGCCGCGTCTCTTTCCAGCGCGCAAAGGCGGCCTGGGCAGTCTACACTCTCTTCATGCAGCCCCGCACGTCCACGCGCGTCAGCCTCACCGCGCTTCTCGGCACGCCCGTCACGGACGCCAAGGGCCATCTCCGCGGCCGCCTCAAAGACATCGCCGTCGCCACCGGCCCCGACGCCGGCAAGGTGGCGGGCCTCGTTCTCAAAACCCGCGCCGGCCTGTCGCTGGTCCCTTCGCAGGACGTGATGGAGACTCCCGCCGGCACCCTCGAGCTGCGTTCCGCCGGCGACCTGCGCCCCCTCAACGACCAGGGCAACTACCTCTACCTGCAGCAGGACCTCGTCGACCGCCAGATCATCGACGTGCACGGCCGCAAGGTGGTCCGCGCCAACGACGTCGATCTCGAGTGGCTCGGCCACGGCGCCGCCCACCTGCTCCGCGTTGCCGAGGTCGAAGTCGGCCTGCGCGGCGCCTTCCGCCGCATCTTCAAAGGCGTTCTTCCCCGCGCCCGCCTCGAATCCCTCTCCCGCCGGTTCGGCGCCCGCGCCATCCCCTGGCAGTTCGTCGACGTTATCGAGGTCGACCCCGCTCGCCGCGTCAAGCTGCGCATCGAGTACGAGCGCCTCGCCGAGATGCACCCCTCCGACCTTGCCGAGATCCTCGAAGACCTCGCCCCCGCCGAGCGCGAGGCCGTCTTCACCGCCCTCGACGAAGAAGTCGCCGCCGAGGCCCTCGAAGAGGTCGATCCCAAGCTGCAAAAATCCCTCCTCGAAACCCTCGACGAGGAGAAGGCCGCCGACATCGTCGAGGAGATGGACCCCGGCGCCGCCGCCGACCTGCTCGCCGAGCTCTCCGAGGAGCAGTCCGACGCCATCCTCGAAGAGATGGAGCCCGAGGAGCGCCACGAGGTCGAGGAGCTCCTCGAGTTCGACGAGCGCACGGCCGCCGGCTGCATGACCACCGACTTCATCCATCTCGGCATGGAAGCCACCGTGGCCCACGCCGTCCAGGCCCTCCGCAGCTTCGACGGCGACCCGGAGAGCGTCTCGGAGGTCTATCTTCTCGACGAGAAGCGCGTCCTCCGCGGCTCTATTCCCCTCGCGCGCCTCGTCATGGCCCAGCCTGAAACCCGCCTCGCCGTCCTCGCCGAGCCCCGCGTCCTCTCCTGCCCTGCCGGCCTCCATCAGAATGAGCTGGCCGAGATGTTCGACAAGTACAACCTCCGCGCCCTGCCGGTCGTCGATCCCCAGGGACGCATGGTCGGCGTTGTCCAGGCCGATCAGGTCATCAGCTTCCTCCGCGAAAAGATATAAGTCCCGCCCATCCCCCATCCGCTCAAGGCCTTACCCTTCAAGGATCAGCCCTGTGCACCGAATCGGTTATATCGATACGGTTTGAACCGGACTACACTCGGGTTAATTGCTGGCAGCGCGAACCTCGCGATGCGCGTCGCATCGTCTGCCGTCTACATGCGCCCATCGGGCCCGCGCCGCTTTCCAACCGAGCTTTTATCCGGTTCAGCCGCGAGCTCGCAGAAGGCAGTTTTCCGCCTCCCACAATCCAACCGGTCGAGGTGCAAGAATGTCCGAGCCCGTCAGTCAATGGCAGCCTGTTAATCAATGGCAGCCCGTCACCGAGCAATACAAAGAGATCCTGACCCAGCAAACCGGCGAAGAGCCTTCGCTCGAGAATGTCCTCAAGCAGACCCGGCCCACCCCCATCGGCGTCATCACCCGCAAAGTTCCCATCTTCATCACCTGCATCACCTGGTATTACATCCTCCGCTCCGCCTTCTACGCCATCCTCCTGCTGATCGTCGTCGGATTTCCCGACTCCTCTGCCACCGGCTGGATCACCATCCTCGTCATGCGATTCTTCCGCGTTCCCGGCGGAGTGCAATGGAGCGACTTCGTCCAACCCCAGGCCATGGTCGCCTTCGCACTGGTCCTCCTCGTCGCCTCCACCGGATTCGTAGCCTACAAATGGGTAGTCCGCTCCTGGAGGGCCCGCTGGTTCACCATGTGCTACGCGGGCCTCTTCGCCGTCCGCATCCTCATTCACTACTTTCTCGGCGCAAACCCGGGCAGCTTGGCCTTCCTTGGCTCCTTCATGGGTTTCGCGGGCGGCCAGGACAGTCAGATCGCGCCGGGCGCCTCGTCCCTCATGGTCCTCTCCCTTACCTTCAACGTGTTCATCTTTTGCTATCTTGCCTTCTGGCCGGGCGTTTCGGAACTGTTCAAAGAGTAGTCGCCGCCGCGCAGATCATTGCCAGCCGCGCCCATCGACAGGGCCGCGCAACGGCCACCGCACCCTCCGCATCCATTCCCGTTCGCGCTCGCGGCCGCCCTCCCGCGCGCCCTCACAATCCTCCCGCGGCGGCTCTTCGCCCAATCCCCCCAACCCTGTTATGGTCAGTGAGGAACCTGCATGAATCCACCCTAGGAAACCGCACCGATGTGGAAGCGTTGGCGAACCCGGATACTGCTGTTTCTGGCCGTCCTCGGCCCCGGTATCATCACCGCCAACGTCGATAACGACTCCGGCGGCATCCTCACCTACTCCCAGGCCGGCGCCCAGTTCGGCTACACCCTCCTCTGGCTTCTCGTCCCCGTCACCCTCGCCCTCATCGTCGTGCAGGAGATGTGCGCCCGCATGGGCGTGGTCACCGGCAAAGGCTTAAGCGACCTCATCCGCGAGGAGTTCGGCCTCCGCATCACCTTCGTCCTCATGGTGCTGCTGGTCGTCGTCAACTACACCAACGTCGTCACCGAGTTCATCGGCATCGCCGGCTCCCTCCACCTCTTCCACGTCTCCCGCTTCATCTCCGTCCCCGTCTGCGCCATCCTCGTCTGGCTCCTCATCTTTCGCGGCGACTACAAGAGCACCGAGAAGATCTTCCTCGTCGCCTCGCTCGTCTACATCGCCTACATCTTTGCCGGCGTCCTCTCCGAACCCAACTGGCGCCAGGCGCTCCTGGCCTCCGTGCGGCTGCCCGCCGGCTCCGCCTGGCGCAGCAAGGACTACACCTATATGGCCATCGGCGTGGTCGGCACCACCATCGCCCCCTGGATGCAGTTCTACCTGCAGTCGTCCATCGTGGAAAAAGGGGTGCGCGTCCGCGACTACGCCGGCTCCGTGATCGACGTCATCGTGGGCTGCTTTTTCACCGACATCATCGCCTGGTTCATCGTCGTCGCCTGCGCGGCCACCCTCTTCGTCCACGGCATGGGCGCCATCCAGATCCCTTCGGACGCGGCCGAAGCCATGCGCCCCCTGGCCGGCGACTACGCCTTCGTCCTCTTCGCCTTCGGTCTCTTCAACGCCTCGCTCTTCGCGGCATCGATCCTGCCGCTCTCTACCGCCTACACGGTCTGCGAGGGCCTCGGCGTCGAATCCGGCGTCGACAAATCCTTCCGCGAAGCTCCCTTCTTCTACTGGCTCTATGGCCTGCTCATCGCCGGCGGCGCGCTCACCGTCCTGTTGCTGCCCAACTCTCAGCTCATCAACTTCGCCATCCTCTCGCAGGTCCTCAATGGCGTCCTTCTGCCCGTCGTCATCATCCTCATGCTTCTGCTCATCAACCGCCATGACCTCATGGGCGACCACAAGAACTCGCGCCTCTGGAATCTCATCGCCTGGATCACCAGCATCGTGGTCATCGTCCTTACGCTGGCCATGCTCTGGGGCATGGTTCCCGGCCACTGACGCGATCCACCACGGCCCCCCTTGACGCGCTGTCCTCCTGAGGCGCGCAGCGTCGAAGGATCTGCGGCCGCCTTTCCGGAACTGCCCAATCGCCGCCCCTTTCTGAGGGAATCCCCGTATAGCCGGTCCGAATCGGGAGTCCCGATGCAGTCCCGTCTGGCTTCGAGGCTTCTACGCGGGATATGCTGAATCAGCAGCGAATCAACCCCGCGAATTCAGATTTGGTAAGGGCATTTCCCACCGCGCTTCGAGACGACGCCCTCAAGTCCGTTGCCGCGCTGCCGGAGACTTCTCAGTTTGCATACAGCTTTTCCGTCCAGATCGGCGATGAGGCCGTTTGGATCCCGTACAGGATTTACCACGATCCAACAAGCATTGATTCGGGCCGCTTCACCAGAATCCAAAACGAATGGCTTGCGTGCCTGATGACCAGACATTACAACGGCCTTGTCCGCGAAAAGTACCTGCTCAGAATCGTCGATTGCCGACACGCATGTATCGCCACCTGGAGCATTTTCGCTTCACTTATCAACATTGCCGCATTCTTCAAGGTGGCCTTTTCTTAAGGAAAAAGCCACTCGGCAGTACTGGCTCTGTAAGCAGTAGAAGCGAAAATGCTGTAGCGGGAACCCGTCCGATCCAGCCCGCATGCGCTAACCACGGCTCGCGACCGAACAACAATCTCGAATCCAACCCGTCTCTTCGCGCCTTAAACCCCGTACCGGTTCAGCAGGTACAGCATCACGCTGCCCCCATAGGGCCGTGTCTGGAACCTGCGCTCCGTGCCGCCGGGCTTCAGGTAGTAATAGAACGGAGTAGAAGCTACCCTGGGGAACATGGTCTTCATGAAAGCCTGGCAGGCTCCGCAGGGGGCCCGCTCCGTGAAGACCTGCGCAATCCGCGTCGAGCCGCTGGCAATGTCGGGACGGCGGTAAATCTCGGCGACCACGTTCACTTCGGAGTGGATGCCGCTGTTGGTGGGGAAGGCCAGCGCATCCTTCTTCGCCTCGCGCGCCGTCATGCCTTTGTCCCTGCGCAGTTTCACCGCCTTCTTGAATCCGGCCTCGTCCGAGTCGTTCTCGCGCGGGTAGTACTCCACCGAGTTGTCCTTGTGCACCAGCTTCCACACGGTGATGTTGCGGAAGAAGTCCTCCGGCTTCATCAACTGGTGGTCCATGCGGTACTGCAAGGCCCCGGCCAGAAGCTGAGGATCGCACACCGCACTCTCGTCTCCATCGCGGTAGAGATAGGTGACCAGGGGTCGTTTGGGGGTGCTCATTGCACAAGGCTCCGGGAGGCACGATCGAAGCTACGGCGTCGGGGTTAATCGTACAGCGGCCGAGATCAACAACACATGGATCTTTGGATGTTTGTTACACCACAAACCCCCAAGCGCGCCAGGTCTCGCTTCGGAGACCTGGGAGAGCGAAGCATCACGCCGGGCAGCAGCATTCAACTGGAGCGCACGCGAGGATTCTGCCCTTATCCCGCCATCTTCGGATCCGGCCCGTACTGGTTGTTGCCGCGCGTGCCGTCCAGCGCCAACAGCACCAGCAGCGCGATGTTGACCACCGGCACAATCCCCAGCAACAGCAGCCACGCCGTCTTGTTTGTGTCGTGCAGCCGCCGCGCCCCGCATGAAATGCTTGGAACCAGCACAGCCAGTGCGTACGCAAAGTAGAGGAAATAGCACAGCGCCCCGATACCCGGCTGATGGATCAGCGCGAACATCGTCCCGGCCAGGTAGAGCACGATAAACACAACCACGTTGATCAGCGCAAAAATCCAGTATTCCATCCGCCGCGACCGGCCGCCGAACTCGGCGAATCGCTGCCATGCCAGCAGATACCATTTCATGGGTAGTTCCCCCGTCCCAGCCTCCCGCCGAATCCCGGCGGCGCAAGGAAACCGAGCCTTCGGTTTCGCGAGAGAGCGTGGCAATTTCGGTTGGCTTGGATGCCGCCCCAAGCATACACCTTTTCCAATAGCGCCGCACCCGCGCGCAGCCGGGGCCAACCCCACCCAGGCGCCCAAAAGCTGAAAGCTGTGAACTGATCCCTGATCCCTGTCTCTACAGCAGCTTGCCTGCCGCCAGCTCCCGGATCAGCCCCCGGTCGGCCGCCAGAAAGTCGTACTCCGGCAGCTCCTCGAGCTTTACCCACCGCACCTGGTTGAAGATCCGGTTCTCGATCTCCCCCGAGAACTCGTGGACCGCGAAGAACTGCAGGTCCACCGCGCCGCCGTGCCGGTAGTTGTGCCGGATGCGCGTCACTGGCGCCCCGATCGCCGCCTGAATCCCCAGCTCCTCGTCCAGTTCGCGCGCCAGCGCCTGCTCCGGGCTTTCTCCGGCCTCGATCTTGCCCCCCGGAAACTCCCACTGGAGCGCCATGGGCTGGTCCGGCCGCCGCTGCCCGATCAGCACCTCTCCATGGCGAACGATCAGCGCCGCCGCCACAAAGCGCAGCGCCGGGCCGGCCGGCCGGGGAGTCGATGAGGTCCGTGCGTCGTCCACAGCCCTAGTGTAAACCTGCTGAAAAGCATAAAGATAGCGGCAAATTCCCCTGCCGCATCAGGCCCGTCACCTGTCCCCGGCCGGGACCCGAACACGCGCCCGGGCCGTTACTCCCCGTCGACCGCCGCGGCCACTCCCTCGGCCGCCGCCGGCCGAAAGTACCCCCATCCATGCCGCGCCGCCGCGTCCAGCAGCGCCGGCGACGGGTTCACCGGATACGCCTTGCGCGCCATCTCCAGCATCGCCAGGTCGTGCATCGAGTTCCCGAACACCGCGTCCGGAGCCTCGAGCCCCACCCGCCGCAACGCCTTCGCCTTGCCCTCGTCGGTGGGCACATCGACCAGCTCGCTGGTGATCAGCCCCTCGGCGATCCGCACCTCGGCCGCCAGCACCCGCTCCTCCGGTATGCCCAGCTCCCGCACTCCCTCAGCGATCACCCACCGGTTCGTCGAGCTCACCGCCCACAGCTCCACGCCCCGCGTGCGCAGCGCGTCTACCAGGTCCGCTATCTCGGCGAAGATGTGCTCGCGGACAAACTCGTTGAAGTAGCGCGCCGCCGCCGCCCGCAGTTCGCTGTCCCGCAAGCCCGCGTAGATCTGCACCATCTCCCCGCAGATCTCCAGCTCGCTCACCTGGCCGGCGCGGTAAGCTCTATGCCGGGTGTCGATCCAGTCGCTCGTCGACCGCGACACCAGACCCTGCTCCAGCGACCACGCCAGAAAGCCGTAGCCGGAGTCCCCGCCCCACAGCGTCCCGTCGCAGTCGAACACCGCGACCCCCGGCCCGCCGTCCAGAACCAGCCGCCGGAACTCCGCGGCGGTCCACTTGGTAATCTCCGCCTGCTCCGGCGTCAGGCTCGTCTCCATGCTGCTCGATGCGCTCATTCAATCCCATTCTCAACCATTCCGGCTCCCTTTGCACGTAAACGCTGCATGAACACGGTTTTCAGGCCCCCCGTCCGTCCTCAAACCGTCAAGTGCCCAGGTTGATTCCTTGATGAATGTGGTACTTCAGGGCGCCCCGTGCCCGCTCATGCATGCGCGCCACGCCGATAATCGGGTCTGTGAGCACAGTCCCCCGCAATCTCCCGCTCCTCAACGACTACCGCGACTATCTGCGCGTCGAAAAGGGGCTCCGACCGCTCACCGGCGAGGCGTATCTGGGCGATCTCAGGACCTTCGCCGAGTTTCTCGAGGGCCGCCACGCCGTGCTCGTCAACGCCGCGCAGCAGGACGTCGCCGCCTTTCTCGAGCACCTCCGCGCCCACGGCATCGACCCCCGCTCCGTCGCCCGCAAGCTCAGTTGCCTCCGCGGCTTCTACAAGTGGCTCCTGCTCGACCGCCGCATCCACCACGACCCCACCGTCAACATCGAGTCGCCCAAGGCCTGGAAGGTCCTGCCCAAGTCCATCGCCGAGCCGGAAGTTGCTGAAATGCTGGGCCGCGCCGCCCTCGCCGTCTCCCACCCCCAGGCCAACGCCACCGCCCTGCGTGACCGCGCCATCCTCGAGCTCCTTTACGCCGCCGGCCTCCGCGTCTCTGAGATCACCGCCCTCTCCACCGCCGATCTCGCCCTCGACCTGGGCCGCGTCCAGGTGCGCGGCAAGGGCGACAAGGAGCGCATCGTCCCCCTCGGCCGTCCCGCTCTCGAAGCCCTCGAAGCTTATCTCCGCGAGGGCCGTCCCCACCTCGAACGCATCGGCTCCCAGAAGAAATCCTCCCGTCCGGACCTGGCCTCTGCCCATCCCGCCCGTCCCCGGCTCTTCCTCTCGCTGCGCGGCATGCCTCTCACCCGCCAGTGGGTCTGGCACCTGGTCAAGATGGCCAACAGCCAGGCCAGCCCTCACATGCTCCGTCACAGTTGCGCCACCCACATGGTCGAGCACGGCGCCGACCTCCGCAGCGTCCAGACCCTGCTCGGCCACGCCGACATCTCCACCACCCAGGTCTACACCCACCTCGCCCTCGGCCGCCTCAAAGCCGTCCACCGCGAGCATCATCCCCGCGCCAACCGCCGCTCTTCGCCCGCCGCCCGGCCGCCAGAGCCTCACAAGGAGTCCGCATGAGCGCCGCCGCCGCGCCTCCCGTTCCGGGCGCTCTCGGCGCCCTCGTCGATGACTACCTCCGTGTCCTCGCCAGCGAGCGCGGCGCCTCCGCGCACACCCTCCGCGCCTACCAGCGCGAGCTCGCTGGCTTTGCCGCCTGGTTCGCCGAAAACCACCCCCAAACCGGCCCCGAATCCGGCCTTGACGCCAAATCCGAAGCCGATCCCGTCCCCGCCTCGCCCGTCGCCCAAATCGAGCACACCCACATCCGCGCCTACCTCGGCACCCTCTACCAGCGCGGTCTGGCCAAGTCCTCCGCGGCGCGCGCCCTCGCCGCCATCCGCAGCTGGTTCAAGTGGCTGGCCCGCACCGGCCGCATCGACCGCAACCCCGCCTCGCTCGTCTCCACTCCCCGCCTGCCCAAACACCTCCCGCGCGTCCCTTCCATCGAACAGATGAACCGCGTCGTCGACTCTGTCGGCGAAGACGCCGCCAGTTGGCCCGCCCGCGACCGCGCCATCCTCGAGCTCCTCTACGGATGCGGCATCCGCAACGCCGAGCTCACCGGCCTCAACCTCCACGACATCGACTGGTCCAACCAGGTCATCCTCGTCCGCGGCAAGGGCCAGAAGCAGCGCTACGTCCCCCTCGGCGACGCGGCCGCCGAGGCCCTCCGCACCTACCTCGCCGAGCGCTCCGCCCGCCTCGCCGCCCACGGCTCAACCCAAAGGCCGCCCACGCCCGCTCTCTTCCTCAGCCTCTATCTCCGCGGCCTCGACAAACCCGGCGGCCAGGCCCGTCTCACCACCCGCAGCGTCGGCCGCATCGTCAAGCGCATCGCCATCCTCCGCGGCCTCTCCGGCGAGGTCCATCCCCACACCCTCCGCCACGCCTTCGGCACCCACCTCCTTGAAGAAGGCGCCGACCTGCGCGCCATCCAGGAGCTCCTCGGCCACGAGCGCCTCTCCACCACCCAGCGCTACACCCAGCTCACCACCGCCCAGCTCACCCAGGTCTACGACCGCACCCACCCCCGCGCCCGCTGAATGAACCTCTTCCCGTGACCGGGAACACTCCGGGGGGCCTCCGGTGTCTAAGACAATAGGGTGCACGGGGCTCGCGGCTTCCGGCAGGAAGCCTCCAACCCGTGCTCTCCGTGGCGGCTGCGGTCTTTGGCCGGTTTTTTGCTCCGGCCCGCCTGCGGCTCCATCCAATTCACTAGGTGCCGGCGCCCGGGCCGGCCCTCCGGCCAAAAGGTGCCAGAGCTGCCCGGTTTGCGGTAAGGTGGGAGCACACTGTGTTTCAGGCGGACCTCACCATGGGCAACATTGCCAGCGCGCTTACGCTTCAGTCCGAAGAGATGGCCCTTGTCAACGAGCTCCGGGCCGGCTCCGAAGAGGCGTTTGCCTGGTTGATCGCGCGCTACCACCAGCCGATCTACTCTCTCTTGGCGCGCACGGTCCTCGACCGCGCCGATGCCGCCGACCTCACGCAGGAAGTCTTCGTGAAAGTCTTTCGCAAGATCGGCAGCTTTCATGGCGAGTCCTCCCTGCGCACCTGGATCTACCGCATCGCCCTCCGCGAGGCCTCCAACAGCCGCCGCTGGTGGGCCCGCCACAAGCAGCAGGAAGTCCCCATCGAGCAGGAGGTCACCGGGCCCGACTCCCGCTCCACCGTCCGCCTCAAGGAGATGCTCGTCGACTCCGCCGAGTCCCCCTTCGACCTCGCCGCCCGCCAGGAAAGCCGCGAGCGCGTCGAGCGGGCCCTCCAGGCCGTCCCCGAGCCCTTCCGCACCACCCTCATCCTGCGCGACATCGAGGGCTTCGTCTACGAGGAAGTGGCTGAAGTGCAGGGCGTCAGCCTCGGCACGGTCAAGTCGCGGCTGGTGCGCGGCCGCGCCTGTCTCAAGGCGCTCCTCTCCGCGCCCAGCCCGCAAAAGAGTCCGGCGGCGCTCGGCACCCTCGACATACCTCTGGGAGAGGAGGCGCGATGATGGGCTGCGATGCAGTGCAAGACAGATTTACCGAATATCTCGACGGCCGCCTCAACGGCGTGGAGATGCACCAGATTGCCGGCCACCTCGACCAGTGCTCCGCTTGCGCCGAGGAGTGGCGCGCCCTCCGCTCGGCCCAGTTGTCCCTCGCCGCCCTCGGCCCCGTTCCCGAGCCCGACGATCTCCTCCTCAAGGTCCGCGTTGCCGTCAGCCAGGAGTGCGCCCGCGCCCAGCACCGCCGCCTTGAGTCCTGGAGCCTCATCTGGCGCAATACCGTCGGCCCGTTTCTACTCCAGGCCTCGGCCGGTTTCGCCAGCGCCGTCCTCCTGCTCGGCACCGTCACTTTCCTGGTGAGCATGTTCGCCCAGCCCACCACCGTCCAGGCCAACGACGAGCCTCTCGGCATGGCCTCCGCTCCCCGCCTGCTTTATCTTTCCAGCGGCGTCGGCGGCGACGACATCGCCGCCTCCTCCACTCCCATCGTCGTCGAGGTCTACATCAACGACGAGGGGCAGGTCTACGACTACCGCATCGTCTCCGGCCCCACCGACTCGGCCACCCGCGCCGCCGTCGAGAATCTCCTGCTGCTCAGCCGCTTCGAGCCCGCCCGCTTCTTCGGCCAGCCCGTCCGTGGCCTCGCCGTCCTCTCCTTCTCCGGCGTCTCCGTCCGCGGCTAGCGCGCCTCGGCGCGCCGAAACACGAATCCGTCGGCAGCGGCGGTCGTTGGCGCGCCTCGGAAATCTCGAATCGGAGAGGGTTTTGTATCAGGGCACGGCTTCAGCCGTGCCGTAAAGCCAATCAATTCAACGCGGGCTTCAGCCCCGAGGGATGTTTTTGGCGCGTTCCGCGCGAAATAGGCCTTCTTTCAGCAAGCTCTTCAGCCATGCTCCCGGATGTCCAAGGTCGCACTTTTGGAACCGGGGAGACAGCTACAAGAGCTCTCAATAGCCTGTCATCTTGAACGCGGGCCACCCGCGGCGGCCGGAGCCGAAAGATTCGTTCTATCCGGAAAGCTTGCGTCACAGAGGTATCTTGCAGGTCCAGCTCTCGCGTAGCCCTCACCCTCCCCACCCGGCAATTCTTTCCCATAACCGGCAATTTTTCCCCACCGACCCTCTCCAGCCTCCCCGCCCACTCCTAGATCCATCAATGACTTACCCCCCCACCTCTTTGGTCGCCAACGTGCCTGCCCCTTGCATGCAAGTCTCTTCCGGAGGAACCCATGCCACTTTCCACCCTTGGGCCAGCCGCTAAAGTCGTCGTCCCGGTCATCGCCGGCCTCGCCCTTGCCGGAGCCGGTGTCGGCTACGCCGTCCACGAACACTCGGGCGCCCAAGACCTCGCCGCCCAGAACCAGCAGGTCACCGCCGAGCTCAGCACCACCGAGAGCCAGGTCAACCTCCTCACCGCCAAGGTCGCCGCCCTCCAGGCCAGCGCTCAGGCCAGCGCCCAGGCCGCTGCTGCCGCCAAGCCATCCCCTGACGTATATACCGCTCGCGCCCAGGCCGAGCGCCGCCGCGCCGAGCGCCGCGCCATCGCCGCCCGCGACGCCCGCTTCGACAAGCTGCAGACCCAGGTCGATGCCCAGGGCCGCGAGATCGACCAGACCCGGTCCGACCTCACCAGCACCAGCACCGCCCTCTCCGGCTCCATCGCCCGCAACCACGGCCAGCTTGTCGCCCTCGAGAAAAAGGGCGAGCGCAACTACTACGAGTTCGACATCGTCAAGTCCCGCGAATTCAAGCGCGAAGGCCCCCTGAGCGTGCGCCTGAAGAAGGCGAATGAGAGGCACCAGTTCGCCGACCTCATGCTCATCGTCGACGACCGCAATCTGACCGAGAAGCACGTCAACCTCTACCAGCCTGTCATGTTCTACGAGCCCAACAGCCAGACCCCCCTCGAGGTGGTCATCAACGACATCTCCAAGAACCACATTCACGGCTACATCAGCGCGCCCAAGTACAGCCCGTCCGACCTCGCCGCCATGGCCAGCGCCGGCTCCGACTCCGGGGATGCCCAGGCCTCCAACGCCGCCCCCGCCCGTGAAAAACTTCCCGTCCCGCCGCCCCCGCCCAACCAGTAGCGGCGCGGGCTCCAGTCTCTCCAGGCCGGCATGAGGCGTCCAGCCGAGTGCCGGCCCCATGATCGCTGGAAGTGACGGGCTGGAAGCTGAGAGTTCGCGGCTGTGAACTGTGAGCTGCGAACTGTGAACCGTTCTTGCCGGCAATTTCCCTTCTTTGTCGCACAATAGTGCCATGGCGAGATCGAATCAGCGCGCCCCCGGTGCCCTCGGAGTCGGCCGAAACGCCCGGGAAAATACCCCCCCCATACCCCCCTCACAGTTTGCACTGTTTTCGGTGCAAATTTGAACAACGATTTGTTGAAAATAAACAGGTTATCCAAAATAATTCGGTGATCAAGTAGTTACCGGATTAACATGGCGTTAACATTTGGCCGTCTTCACGGCTTTCGTGTCCTGTGCGCCTCTTTCCCCTCCCAAACCGGCCTTAATCCCCTTAAATCATTGGCTGTGCCAGGCGTCACTTCCTCTTCCATTGACACTCGCCCACAGTAGGTTAAAAATGGCGAGTCGCGGAAAACGACACCATGTATGCCATCGAAGAATGGAGGGGACAACCGTGAGAAGTGCAGGGAAGCTGATTACCCTTACCGCCGTGGCGCTGCTGGGCGCAGGGATATTCCTGGCCGGCTGCAAGTCCGCGCCGCCGCTTACCGCCGATCAGGCACAGGCCATGATCCAGGCTAAGTACGACCAGACCGCTCCAACCGGTATCACCATCAGCGTCACCGACCTCGGCATGAGGCAGGGCATCGCCGCCAAATACTGGACGCGCACCACCATCTATCCCAACCACTACTGGGCCGACTTCACCCTCACCCCGGACGGCAAGAAGGTGGTCGCGCTCCCCGGCGGCGGTGACGTCATCCAATGGCGCCCCCAGGGCCTCAGCGACACCAAGTACGCCTACATGATCACCACCGTCCAGGCCAACCACCTCCGCGCCCTCAACGTCCGCAACATCCAGAGTGAGACCCTGCCCGGAGCCTCCCAGGCCATGGGCGCCGACTACGACGAGGGCATCGACTTCACCGGCGTGCCGGGCCCTCTCGTCGACATCGCCCACAACCCCGGCAACCAGCTCAGCACCCAGCACCACGCCGACTTCGCCCTGGTCAGCGGCGCCTGGAAGCTGCAGTCCATCGAGTAGCCGCGGCCGCCGGCCGCGGAGATTCCTCGGGGTGGGGAGGAAGACGCGCCCCATCCCGAGAGAGAGTCCCAGGAGAGTGTTGACCCGCTCCCGGTTTCTTGGTATCGTAAGAAGGTTCCGCAAGAGCGCGCCCCGTCGTGTGTCGAAGGTGGCTGCGCAAGGGTAGCCCGGTCCGGCAGCAGGGGACGGGGGGAGCCCGGCGAAGCAGAGGCTTTCGCCATTCAGTTCACTGGAACGCTCTTTCTTGCGAGGGCGAGTGAAGGATCGCATCGGTGCCCGCGCGTTCTCCACCTGGGAGGGCTATGCGGGCCGGAACCGGCGAAACGGAGCCGGCTTTATCCGGATCATCGGATAAACGCTCAGCCACCGTCCCGGTTCTCGTCTGAGAAGGGAACGTAAGCAGACGCGAAGCAGCAACAACGGGGCTTCTGCGTGCTTGCGCGGTTTGTTTGGCGCGGCGGCAGAATGGCCCGATGCGTGCGCGCGGCTGAAAGGTTGAGGCGTTGAAGGCTTTCGGTAAGGAGTTCAGGTTTGCCGACATTTAACCAGCTCGTTCGCAAGGGGCGCACGGCTCCCCGCTACAAGACGGCGTCTCCTGCGTTGCAGGCCTCGCCGCAGCGGCGCGGCGTCTGTACCCGTGTCTACACCCAGACGCCGAAGAAGCCGAATTCGGCTCTGCGCAAGGTCGCTCGCGTCCGGCTGACCAACGGGATTGAGGTAACCACCTATATCCCAGGTATCGGCCACAACCTGCAGGAGCACTCGATCGTGCTGATCCGTGGCGGCCGCGTCAAGGATCTGCCGGGTGTCCGCTATCACGTGGTGCGCGGCACGCTCGATTCCGTAGGCGTGGCCAACCGCAACCAGGGCCGGTCGAAGTATGGGGCCAAGCGCGCCAAGGGCGGAGCGGCGCCGGCGAAGAAATAAAGCGCTAGCTCTCAGCTCTGGAATCCTGGAGCCGGCGGTTATGGGGCTGGCGCGGACAAGCTGAAAGCTGACGGCTGATAGCTGAAGGCTGTTTTTGAGGATTTATGCCGAGAAAAGGGCACATTGCGAAGCGGGAAGTGGCGGCGGATCCGGTCTATGGGTCCACGCTCGTGACCAAGTTTGTGAACTCGATGATGTGGGGCGGCAAGAAGTCGACCGCGCAGGGCATCTTCTATAAGGCGATGCAGAATCTCGAGACGCGGGGCGGCGGAGAAGAGGCGATCAAGCTCTTCAAGAAGGCTGTCGAGAACTGCAAGCCGCTGCTTGAGGTGAAGACGCGGCGCGTGGGCGGCGCGAACTACCAGGTGCCGATCGAGGTGAATCCCGACCGGCGCACCTCGCTGGCGATCCGCTGGCTGATTACCTACGGCCGCAGCCGCGGCGAGAAGGGCATGATCGAGAAGCTGTCGAACGAGCTGCTGGATGCGGCCAACGGACGTGGCGCCGCCATGAAGAAGAAGGAAGACGTGCATCGCATGGCCGAGGCCAACAAGGCCTTTGCGCATTACCGGTGGTAAAAGACTTAGCCGCTGGCTTCTAGCTGCTAGCTGGTGCGGCGGCGAACGAAACTGGGGGCCGCAGCGGGTGGTCCCGGAAGAGACAAGCTGGCGGCCAGAAGGTAAAAGCTGGCAGCTGGGTTTTAACGGCGGGCGTTCGGCCCGCAAGGAAATGTAGCCGTGGCTCGCACCATACCTCTCAATCGCTGCCGCAACATCGG
Source organism: Occallatibacter sp. (assembly GCA_035508555.1). Taxonomy (GTDB): domain Bacteria; phylum Acidobacteriota; class Terriglobia; order Terriglobales; family Acidobacteriaceae; genus Telmatobacter. Next base: position 46,898 of record DATJMU010000062.1, read on the forward strand.
CATCATGGCGCACATCGACGCCGGCAAGACGACAGCGACGGAGCGCATCCTGTTTTACACCGGCATCACGCACCGCATCGGCGAAGTGCATGAGGGCACGGCGACCATGGATTACATGGAGCAGGAGCAGGAGCGCGGCATTACGATCACTTCCGCCGCCACCACCTGCATGTGGCGCGACGTCCGCGTCAATATTATTGACACCCCCGGCCACGTGGACTTTACCGCCGAGGTTGAGCGCTCGCTGCGCGTGCTCGACGGCGCGGTGGCGCTGTTTGACTCGGTGAGCGGCGTGCAGCCCCAGACCGAGACGGTGTGGCGCCAGGGCGATAAGTACAAGGTTCCGCGCATCTGTTTTGTGAACAAGATGGACAAGAACGGCGCCGACTTCGAGCATGTGCTTGAGACCATTCGCAAGCGGCTGGGCGCGCGGCCCGTGGCCCTGCAGATCCCCATTGGCGCCGAGGCGAACTTCAAGGGTGTCATCGATCTGATCGAGATGAAGGCGATTCTCTGGCACGACGAGACCATGGGTGCCAAGTACGATATTGAAGAGATTCCCGCCGATCTTCAGAAGAAGGCCGAGGCCTTCCGGATGCAGTTGATCGAAGTGATCGCCGAGACCGACGACGTTCTGCTCGAGAAGTTTCTCGAAGGCGAGACCCCGAGTATCGGCGAGCTCAAGAAGGGCATCCGTCAGGCCACCATCGACCTGAAGGTCTTCCCGGTCATCTGCGGAAGTGCGTTTAAGAACAAGGGCGTGCAGACCCTTCTCGATGCCGTCGTCGATTATCTGCCCAGCCCGCTTGATAAGCCCCCCGTGGAGGGCCCCAACCCCCACCACATGGAGCGGATCGAGGTCCGCAAGCCGGACGATAGTGAGCCCATGTCGGCGCTGGCCTTCAAGATCATCAACGATCCCTTCGGCAAGCTCTGCTTCATCCGTGTCTATTCGGGCTCGATGAAGACCGGCGACACGGTGCTCAATCCGCGCACCGGCAAGACCGAGCGCATCGGCCGCCTGGTGAAGATGCACGCTAACAAGCGTGAGGATGTAACGGAGATTCTGGCCGGCGACATCTGCGCCTGTGTGGGATTGAAGGATCTGAAGACCGGCGATACGCTCTGCGCGCCACATCATCCGATTGCGCTGGGCGCGATTACCTTTCCCGATACGGTGATCTCGGTGGCCATCGAGCCCAAGACCAAGGCCGACCAGGAGAAGATGGGCGTGGCGCTGTCGAAGCTGGCCGACGAGGATCCGACCTTCAAGGTACGGACCGACGAGGATTCAGGCCAGACCATCATCAGCGGTATGGGTGAACTGCACCTCGAGATCATCGTCGACCGAATGAAGCGCGAGCACAAGGTCGAGGCCAACGTGGGCGAGCCCAAGGTGGCCTTCCGCGAGACCATCCGCAAGACGGCCGAGGCCGAGGGTAAGTACATCCGCCAGACCGGCGGCTCGGGCAACTACGGTCACTGCTGGCTCAAGGTCGAGCCCAATGAGCCTGGTAAGGGCTACGAGTTCGTCAACGAGATCAAGGGCGGTGTGGTGCCCAGGGAGTACATCAAGCCCATCGACCAGGGTGTACAGGGCGCGATGGAACTGGGAATTCTGGCCGGGTACCCGCTCGTCGACATCAAGGTGACCTTGTTCGATGGCAGCTACCACGAGGTGGACTCGAACGAGATGGCCTTTAAATTTGCCGGGTCGATTGCCTTCAAGGAGGCGGCCAGGAAGGCTTCGCCGGTGTTGCTCGAGCCGGTGATGGCGGTCGAGGTGACGGTTCCCGAGGAGTTCATGGGGACGATCATCGGCGACATCAACTCGCGGCGTGGGCGCATCGAGGGCATGGAGCACATGGCCGGCTCGCAGGTAATTAAAGCGATCGTGCCGCTTAAGGAGATGTTTGGCTACGTGAACGACATCCGGTCCTCGACGCAGGGCCGGGCATCGTACACGATGCAGTTTGCGCGCTATGAAGAGGCGCCGCGCATGATCGCCGATGAGATCATCGGCCGGGCGCAGGGGAAGTAATGCAGTGAACAGTGGACAGGCTGGAGCGTTCCGGACTGTCGATGCGGCGGGAAAAGCAAGATGAACTGATCGCTGTGCACTGATCACTGGTTTTGTGGGGCTGGAGCCGGAACGCCGGCGCCCCATGTTGAAACAGGCAGTACCAGACACGAAAGGGATGTTGAGGTCATATGGCGAAGGAGAAATTTGATCGTTCGAAGCCGCACGTGAACGTGGGGACGATCGGTCACATCGATCACGGCAAGACGACTTTGACGGCGGCGATCACGAAGGTGTTGTCCAAGCACAACCCGCACATCAAGTT
>DATJMU010000063.1:0-35479 GCA_035508555.1 Occallatibacter sp.
GCAACCCAGGCAAAGTTCTTGCCCACGGCCAGCCGCTCGGCAATGGCTTTCTCAGTGGTGCGATCGTCTTCGGGATCGACGTGCGTGACGGAAGAAAGAATGCGCGCGGCCGCCTGCTTGTCGTCAATCTCGCTCGGCACCGCATAAAACGAGTCGACCAGCACGGTCATGGCCAGTTCGTGGCCGTCGCGGTCATACAGAACGCCCCGCCGCGGCGCAACCTCAAAAGTGCGCTGCTGCTGTTTTGCGGCGCGTTCAACATACTCGGAATGGCGTACGATCTGCAGCCAGAAGAGCCTGGCCCCGATGGCAATCGCCCACAAAAAGAAAAACAGGCAGATAAGCCAGAACCGCCCGCGCTTCAACGGAACGGCATTGGGCGTCGTGGCGCGGTTGCGAATGGCTCTTACGGCTGCCTGCATGGTACTCAGCATTTAGCTATTAGCTCTTAGCTATTAGCTTTTAGCTCCTTCATTGCCCGGTTCGGTGTTATTGGTTCACTATAAAGAGCAGGAATTATGCCCTGCCAACGCGGGTTGCTCCGGTACGGCGAAGCTAAGAGCTAATAGCTAAAAGCTGCTTTTCGCCGGCGGCACCACCTGCGCCAACGTTGGCGCTCCGGAGTTCGCCTGCACGGTGGGATGCACCACCTGCCCCGGCTGCGGAGCCATCAGCCCAAGCTGCTGTGCAAGGCCGTCGATGCGGCCGGGCTGCGTGAGCTCGGCTTCATTCAACTTCAGCTGCCGGTTCTGTTCTCGTAGCTGTTCAAGCACTTGCTTCTCGCTTTCGACGCGGTAGCTGTTTTCAATCGCGTAGAAGTGCTGCAGTCCGTAAACCATTACCAGCGAAAAGAGCACGGCGACCGCTGCGCAAAACACGCGCATCTGGCGCACGCGCACCGGGTCGGGAGCCTTCACAAGTCGGGAGTTGTCAAAGCTCTTGGCGAAATAAAACTCCGGCGTCCTCACCCTGCGGCGGATCAGCGGCTGCTGCGCCAGCAACTCAGCGTTGCGCTCGGCAACTCGCGCGTTCCAGCCGCGCCCCGAATCGAAATATGCTACTGCTGCCGCCACTGTCGTTCCTCCTGAGCTTTCAGCTTTCAGCCTTCAGCTCTCAGCTAGTTCCCGGCGCTGCCGGAAACCTTTTTTGCAAGGGGTTCCTCAATCAACCCGCTTCGTCCTGTTCCGCCGCGCATAAGCTGATAGCTGAAAGCTAAAAGCTGATGGCTGTTCTTTCTCCCACTCTCAACTTCGCGCTGCGCGAGCGCGGGTTGCGTTCAATCTCTTCTTCATCCGCCGTCACCGGCTTTTTGGTAACAATGTTCCAGATCCCGTTTCGTGCGCCGTCTCTCAAACTGTCTTTCGCGATGCGATCTTCGAGACTATGAAAGCTGATAACTGCGAGCCTCGCTGAGGGCTTAAGCAACTTCGGTGCGGCCTCAAGCAGCTCTTTGATTTCTTCAAGCTCGCGATTGACGTAGATGCGCAGTGCCTGGAACGTGCGGGTAGCCGGATGAATCGTATGACCCCGTCCCGATCCCTTGCTCGCTCCCTTGCTCGCCCCCTTGACTGCCCCCTTGATTGCCGGAACCGCCGATGCTACAACCCGGGCTAACTGGCCCGTTGTAGCGATCGGGCGGCTCCTGACAATTGCTCTGGCGACTGTCCGCGACCTCCTTTCCTCTCCGTAATGAAATATGAGGTCTGCCAGCTCACGCTCGCTCGCCTCATTCACAACCTCGGCAGCGGTCGGGCCCCGGCGCGTATCCATGCGCATATCCAAAGGCCCGTCCCATTGAAAGCTGAACCCTCTCCTGGCTTCGTCAAAATGCAAACTGCTCACGCCAAAGTCCGCCAGCAGCCCGTCGAGCGTCGCCGGCTGCACATGCCGGCCGATCGTGCTGAAGGCCTCGCCGATCAGCGTTACCGCGGGCGCCTGGCTGCCCAGCTCTTCGCAAACCCGGTCCAGCCGCTCCCGCGCCAGCTCCAGCGCCTCGGGGTCCCGGTCGAATCCAATCAGCCGCCCCTGGGGCCCCAGCCGCCGCACAATCCCCTCGGCGTGCCCCGCCATTCCAATCGTGCAGTCGGCGTAGCTTCCGCCCGCCCGCACGCGGAGAAGGTCCATCGCTTCCTTGAAAAGAACCGGCACATGGCGTTCCTGCCCCGTCATGCGCTCCCCCTGGGGGGATTCCCCGGCCACGGCCTATACCCCGCCGTTGGCCAGAACATCTTCTTCCTGCGGCGTAAAGGGACTGCTGCTTACCCTCTCCCGCAGTGTCTTCAGCGGCGTCACCCGCAGCGACGCTCCCTCGCCCGAAACCTTCACTTCCGTATTCGCCAGCCCCGCGTTGCGCAGCTCCTCGGGCAACAGCAGCCGCCCCTGCGGGTCCATATCGGCCTTGTCGCCGTACAGGTTGTACCGGTCCAGCAGCTTCTTCCGGGCCGGCAGGCTCTTGGGGAGGGCTAAAACTTTGGCCAAATGTTGCTGCCATTCGGGCATCGGGAAGATTTCTGCGTCCTCTCCGTCCCGGCTGGTGATATAAAAAGCGTTGAAGTCCTTGCCGTACTTTTTTTCAATAAATGCCTTGAACTCAGCAGGCATTTTCAGCCGGCCCCGATCGTCGAGCTTCGTCTTCGGGTTGCCGATAAACCCAAACTGCAGATCGTCCTGAGAAGCCCCAGCCGCATCCTGCCCCGCAGCTCCGGCAGCGGCTTCCTGAGAAGCCAAAGGCTCGCCGGCGGATTGAGGCTCGTCGGTCACGATTTGCTCACTTTTTCCGGCCCGGAGTCCCAGCGGACCATCAAGATGGTCCCAGATTGGCCCGTTTGGACCCGCACTGACCCAAGTATCGCGCAGTTCGCCCCCCTGCGATAGTGGGTGCCTGTGCATTTTCCACAGGAAATCTGGGCTTAGTTGGCTCGGGGGGTATGGCGGGTCGGGCAGAGCTCAAGCCATTGACGACTCAGCCGGATCAACCACAACAGGTTGTATTTATTACTATCTTGGTTCCCGCTCCGGGAATCGCGCTTGAAGAATCGATCCGGATAAGATAAGGCGAACAAGAGGCGAAAGGATGCGGAGGAGGCGAGGTTTTTACCCCGTCAACCCCGCTGCAGCCTGTGGGTATGCGCCTTCCGCCGCTCCTTCATCCCCTCGGTGACCACCCGCGCCAGGTAGAGCAGCACCAGCACGTTGATGGTCAGCAGTCCCAGACGGACCCACGTCAGCCGCCGGTAGATCTCGAAGACCTCCCAGGGCAGGAACGACGCCGTGATGGCCAGCGTCAGGAACTCCCCCCACGCCCTTTCGAGGTAGAGCCCGATCCCCTCGGCCAGGCCCACCGCAGCGTAGGCGAAGGCGATGAAGCCGATCCGCCGCAGCATGGGGTCGTTGAGCAGCGAAGCCTTGTCCAGGATGAAATCGACCAGCCGCCACTCCGGGTTGAAGTGCAGCCGGTCGGCCAGCGTGGCCAGGTCGTCGGCCAGGTCGCGGTGCAGGTAGTGCCGCGCCCCCGCTCCGATGGCGATGAACAGCGCCGCCTGCAGCAGCTTGTAGACGGCAATCAGCACCAGCAGCCGGTTATGCCGCCGCCGCGCCGCTACGCTCCGCTTCAAGGACGCGGCCGTCATGCCGAAATGCCCGTCTGCATACCTTTACGGTAAACGATGGGGTGCGGGTCAGGGAGAGTGACGAGTCGAACAGTCGTTTTCCGGATTGGCAACAACCTGCCCTGGAACTCGCAACACGCCAACAGTGCGGCTCGATGCGTGCTTCGGGCTGATGGAAAGAACTGACATCGACCCCAACTGGATCCGATCCGGAAGAACTCCCCAGGAAACAGCCGGCTAACGCCATTCAATGCGCCGGCCGTGAATTGGGGAACTGCCCTCAATCACCCTCCCTCGCGATACAACAAAAACTCCACACATCCTCAACGGCAGCAAGCCTGTCAGCCCCGTATCTTCATACATGCCGTTCACTTGCCGATCTTAGGCGACGAGAATTCTTATCGGCCTGAATTTTCATTCATTCATGTGTTACTGTATGTAACACTACGAGAAGTAACACTCGTCTCGATATATCTGCAGAAACCAAGCGAGGACCAATATGCTGAATCTCCTCAACAGGTTCCTTTTAGCCGGTTTGCTCATGGCGGCCTCTCCGATCCACGGATTTGCTTCTCCGGCACAGAGCAAGTTGCTTCCGCTGATTCCGCATGAAGTCCAGCTGGTAGCGGGTATCGAAGACCCGGCCAATCCGGACACACGCGGCCATCTGTTGCTGGTTACGGTGAGAAATACCTTTGACTTCGATGACTGGCAGTCGCTCACCGGCGTGGACAATCACAGATCAGTCGACGAAACGATTTGGCTTGCGGCATCGTCGTCGCAAGGCGAACTAGATGAGCATGCGCTGCTGGTCGCCGGGCGCTTCGACCGTGAACATATCTTTCAGGCCGCGGAACAGAACGGCGCCGCGACCGGCATCTACCGTGGTCTGGAGGTGCTGGTTGTGAAGCCCTTTGCCCGCGAAGAGCGGCAGATGCACGACACCCGCTGGATGGCAATTCTGGATGGCCGGACGGCGGTCTTCGGCACCCCATGGCTGGTTCAGAAAGTACTGGACCGCTATGCCGGCCGTGAGTCGGCAGACCCGCTTGTGGTTGATCGGCTGGAGCGTCTGCACCCGCAGGTGAAAGCCTGGAGCATGATTCTGGTGCCTCATGCGGCGTTTTCGAAAGATACAGCTCTCGGAGAATCGCCCGCGCCCTGGGTCGACTTGCTGGGCAGAGATATGCTGGATGATGCTGATGAGTTGACGGTCGGCATTCGCTATGGCACGACAGCGCGAGTGGACTTCGTGGTCCGGACGGCGAGCGATCAAAAGACGTCGCCTGGTGCGGAGGGGTTCGCGTGGCAGCACGGGTCCGACTCAAGCCAGCACAAGGGGGCGTGGCCTCGACTTGAGAACCTGTCCAAAGAGCAGAATCTCATTCAGGGATCGATCGTACTGCCTGGAAAGCAACTGTACGCGTGCTTCAAATTTGCTTTCTGCGGCCAGCCGGTTCCGACAATTCGAGCGAGCAGATGAGACGCGGAACATGGCCCCAACTGCGAGTGCGGTTACTTCAACCCCGTTTCCCCGGCCTCATTTGTGCAAATCGCCAAGGCGTGCATCGATCGTCTGGCAGGCAAATTCCGGCATTCCGGGCGAGTGACCGGCATCCCGGAAGCTATCTCGCTTCACTCCGACTCATTACCATTCAAGTGATTGCCCACCCGCTTCGAAACCGAGCAATGGGTCCCCTATCCCGTCGAGCTGGTCTCCGCCTTCTTCGCCAGCCCGCAGAATCTGCCCCATCTCATGCCCCCGCGCCTTGAAACCTGCGCCGAAGAGGTCCGCGTCCACCGGACAGGCATCCGCAGCCCCTCGGAAAACCGCATCGATCCCAGAAGCTGGCTGAGTCCGAGCTGTACGAACCACTGCCGATCAGTCGGCCTGCGTCGCCGCCGGCGCGGCGCGCACACGCAGCGCGTTGATCGCATCCGCCACCGCCCACGCAGCCCCGGCCATCGCAATGCTGATCGCATTCCCGGCCCACATGAAGTGCTCATGCGGCGACGCAGCCAGTTTCGGCGCCCAGATCAGCACCTCGAACAGCACGATCATCGCCGTCAGCAGCCGTGAGGCCAGCCCCGCGAGGACGCCCGACAAAATTGCCGCCGCCGCCATGAAAAAGAAGACCGCCGTCGCCGCCGCCCAGAATACCTGCCCCGGCGGAATCCAGCGCGGCACGTAGCTTGCGGCTCCCTGCAGATAAAACACGTGGACGAGTCCGAACGAAATCACGCAGACCCCGTACATGCGGCTGACGACGCCGGTGCGCCGCGTCCGCGTGCACTCCTTCTGCCCCAGGCCCGCGAACAGAATCAGGCCCCCCGCCACCAGCGAGAACTCCTCAAAGAAGTTTCCCCAGGAGTCGTAGATGCGCGGATTGGCCACCACCTGGTAGATCCAGAGCGAGGCAAAGACAAAGTAGAGGACTGCCAGCAGCAGCGCGCCCGCCCTCGCCGTGCGCCGCCAGAGCACGGCCGCGCCGCACGAAATCTCGTAAACGCCAGCGATCTCGGCAAGCGCAACCCGGTGGGGAACGTCGGCCGCCACGCGCTGCCAGTTGGTCGCAAAGTCTCTCCACGCCAGGCCCACAACGCCCAGCACGATGGCGCTGGCGCCATAGACGTAAATTCCCAGGTTCGCCGTGATCTTGGGCCTGTCCATCGGGAAACCCTCCGGAATCGGGGAAACTGCCAACGTGCGGACGAATCGTTTTTACCATAAATCGCCCCAACCGCCTCCGGTTACCATCGAAACGATGCCCGAGCATCTTCAAATCGAGCAATGGGTCCCCTATCCCGTCGAACTGGTCTTCGCCTTCTTCGCCAGCCCGCAGAACCTGCCCCACCTCATGCCCCCGCGTCTTGAAACCCGCGTTGAAGACGCCCGCATCCAGCCCCCGCCCGCGCGTCCTGTGCCCCGGGACCCCACCCGCCGTTTCCGCAGCGTGGCCGCTGGCGTGGGCTCCGAGATCCTCATCAGCTTCTATCCCATCCCCTGGGTGCCGCGCCGTTTAAGCTGGCTGGCGCGCATCGCCGAGTTCCGCTGGAACCACCACTTCACCGACGAACAGGCGCGCGGCCCCTTCGTCACCTTCCGCCATCGTCACGGCTTCGACTCCCAAACCCGCGACGGCCGCGAGGGCACCCTCCTCACCGACACCATCGACTTCGCGCTCCCCGCGTGGCTCGGCCGCATCGGCATCGCCATCGCCCGCCGCAAGCTCGCCCAGGCCTTCGCCTACCGCCAGAAGCGCCTGCCCGAGATCCTCGCCGCCGTCGAGCGCCAGGCTGCCCAGCGCGTCTGATCCCCGCAATGTTGCCGCCTTTCGAGCGCCGCCCGCCCCCGCAGCGTCTATGTCGAGAGACTCTCCGGGCCCCACCCGATCCGGCACAGCAAAACCGCGGTCGGCCTATCCCGAGGGAGTTGCTGCGCAGTTGACGCGACCAGCAGGGAGCGGCGACCTTGGAAAGTGCGAGACAGGACACAGTAACCCTGGTTCTGCTCTAATCTGAATCGGCGGAGCGCTGCCGATACCTGAGAGCCATGTGAGTCACCCGATGCCCCGAAATCGCAGGAAACCCCGGCAGCGCACCCTCGGCCCCGCCGCACACCTCCTCATGCTCGCCGCCTTCGCTGCGCCGCTCCTCCTCGCCGGCTGCGGCGACTTCTGGCAGGCCCCATCCACATCGACCTCAACGTCTTCGTCGGGCACCACTTCCACGACCACGACCCTCGCTGTCTCCTCCTCGTCCGTCACGGAGGGCTCCAGCGTCACCCTCACGGCCACGGTCTCGCCCTCCGCCGCCACCGGAACCGTCACCTTTTACGACGGAAGCTCCTCCGTCGGCACCGGTACGCTCTCTTCCGGAACGGCGTCGACCAGCGTCTCGTTCTCCACCACCGGCTCGCAGGTCATGTCGGCCACCTACGGCGGAGACACCACCTATTCCTCCAGCACCTCGAGCTCCGTGACCATCACGGTCACCGCGTCGTCCAGCAGCGCCACAGCGCAGGATCAATGCGCGCCGGCGAAGTCTGCCTCGGCTTCCAGTTCCGTCACGGCGAGCGCAAGGAGCGTCTCCGCGGAGAGCTCCTGCCCGGCCCCGGCCCTTGAAACCTCTGAAGCCGATGCGGTCAAAGGCGGGACGTACAGCGCCACCGGCGCCGAGGCGGCAGTGGTCGAAGGCGACGGCGCCCTCACCCTGAGCGGGACCGCCCTCAGCGCCTCGGCCGGCAACGATCGCGGCGTTCTCCTCTACCAATCCTCGGCTGCGCCGGGCGATTCGAGCTTCACCATGACGGGCGGCTCGCTCACCTACACCTGCAGCGCCGTCCCCACGCCGGCCTGCGCCCAGGGCTCAACCACGAGCGGCCAGAACAATCCGGCCACCCTGTTTTCCGTGGCCAACGCCACCGCTGCGATCTCGCTCTCCGATGTGCAGGTCGCCAACAACACCTCCACGGCGGCCAACCCCCACGGAACCCTGCTCACCGCCGCAGCGCTCGACAGCGCCTGGGGCACGGCCGGATCGAATGGAGGCAAAGTCACCTTTGCGGCCCGCGGCACCACGCTTACCGGCGATGTGATCGTCGATAACGTGAGCACCGCCGCGCTCTCCATCCTCGCGGACAACTCGGGAACGGGCTCTACGCTCACCGGCGCCGTCAACGCCGCCGATACGGCCAGGGTTGTAACCCTTGCGCTCGATCCGGCAAGCCTCTGGACCGTCACCGCAACGTCCTATCTGACCAATCTTTCGGGTCTCGACGTCACGGGCACGACCATCAACAACATCGACGGCGGCGGCCACTGCGTTTATTACACAGGGACCATCAACGGAGCGGCGGCTTCAACCACCTATCTGCTCGGCGGCAGCGGCGGCGGCTACTTGGCGCCCACTGGAACCACGGGGCTCAACTGCAACTGAGTCCGCAAAGCGCTGGCCATCAGCCTGCGGCCGGCCTATCGCCTCAGGCGCAGCAGCGCCAGCCGGTCCATCACCTTGCCGTCGACGATCAGTGTCGAAATCCGGCGCGTATTCCAGATATTCGTTGTAGGGTCCGCGTCCAGCACCAGGATGTCCGCCCGCCGGCCCGGAGCCACCTGGCCGAGTTCGTTCCACCCGAACTCGATCGAGTAATTATTGGTCGCAGCCGCCAGCGCCTCCCGCGGCGAGAGTCCCAGCCGCACCAGCAATTCCAGCTCCGTCTGCAGCGAGATCCCCGACATCGCTCCCATCGCGTTGGCGCCCGATCCGGCCAGGTAATGCGGAAACGCGGCAAAGATGGTCTCGTTGATCTGCCACAGCCGCATCGCTTCCTGGTCCGCCTTCTTGCTCAGGTTCTCTTCAAGATAACGCTGCGCCATGAACGGCAGCCGGTGCGCCCAGACCGGCAGCGCATAACTCAGTTCGCCCGTCGCCGGGTCCGAGGGATGAAACATCTGCGCAGGATTCAGCAGCGCCGCCGCCGGCTCCTTCCACAAATTCCAGTGACCCGGCAGCCGAGTGAAGTAGACGCTGAAGGTCGGCAGCAGGGCCGCGTGGTGTTTCGCGATGTACTGTGCAAACTCCCGCAGACGCGGGTCCGTGGGCGGAATGCGCTCGGAGTAGTCGTAGGCGTTGCGCGCGGCCTCGCCCTCCGGGTCGCTCACCAGCGGCTCCTCGAGCTCGTCCGGCAGCACTCCCAGGTCGTAGTGGCCCATATTCGGCAGCGCGTCCACCCCGGCCTCGATCCCCACGTTATAGGGGGTGGCCACAAACTCCCCGTAGGTCACCAGCCCCAGTTGATGCGCCCGCTGAATCACCCACTGCGCGTTGGCCGCCGTGATCGCCGGGCCCAGCACCACCACGCGCGTCCCCTTTTTAGCGATCGCGTCGAGCTGGTTCGCCGTCACCTCGGGGTCCAGTTCCACCGGGTGCGCGCCTTCTTTGAGCGTCGTCGCCCACGCCGGTGCACCGGCCAGCAGGCTCCAGTTGTCGGTCTCGCCCGCGGTGTCGATCGCGTAAATGTGCGGGCTGGGGTGCGCATTGAAGTCGATGAGCCCGTGCCGCGCATCCTGGCGCGCCACCACCGTAGTCACGCCCATGTAGAGGTTGGCGTTGGCCTGCCCCTGCGAGTTCAGTCCTGCATAACCGTCGATCAGCCCCGGGATGATGTACTTGCCCGTGCAGTCGATCACCGCCGCATTTTTGGGCACGGGCAGCGCCGTCGCGGGGCCCACCGCCGCGATCCGGCTGCCCTCGATGATCACCACGGCGTCTTTCAGATCGTTGGCGGAGTCGCCCCACCCCGTCACATCGATGACCGTACCGCCCACCAGCGCCAGCGGCGCCGGAACTGCCTCATTTTGAGTGGCTTGGGAAACCGCTGTCTGGCTGAAGAGTCCGCTCGTCAGGATCAGAACACAGAGCCACGGCGGGAAAAAAGGAGTACGTCGCATAAAAGACGGTCTGTTGTGGATTGTCGCACAGCGACCTCGGGCCGCCGGCCGGGAGCGGCTCTTTCAGCCCCTCGAAAACGCTTGAAAATCCTTCTGCCTGGAGGCTGAATTGGGAGCATCGGGCGGTCGGCTGCAATCGCTGCGGAGAGGCGATGGCTTTGGCGGGGATTCCGCCACGGGGTGCCATCGCTCTACATGTGCGGACAAGCGCCTTAGAGAATGCCGGACCGATCGACTGCGGCCGACCACCGATCACTGAGGATCGCTGTCCACGGTCCACTGACCACGGTCCACTGACCACGGTCCACTGACCACTGACCACTGCATTTCAGCTAGCCACCAGCGTAGCCCGGCGCCGGTGCGCCAGCAGCGGCAGCACCTGCTTCAGCGCCTCGTCCACGCTCACGCCGTGCCGCGCCCGGAGCTGGTCCACCTTGCCGTGCTCGATGAAGCGGTCGGGCCAGCCGATCCGCACCACCGGAACCGCCAGCCCCAGCTCGTCCAGGGCTTCCACCACGGCCGATCCGAACCCGCCCATCTTTACGTGGTCCTCGAAGGTCACGAAGGCCGCCACGCGCCGCGCATAGCCGGCCAGCATCTCCCGGTCCAGCGGCTTCACAAACCGCGGATTGATCAGCGCCGCGGAGTGCCCTTCGCGGTCCAGCCGCCCCGCCAGCTCCGCAGCCAGCGCCATCATCGGCCCCAGCCCCAGAATCGCTACATCGGATCCGTCCCTCAGTATCTCCGCCTTGCCGACCGGAAGGGTCACGGGCTGCGCCTTCCGCGCCACACCGGCTACCGCGCCCCGCGGGTAGCGGATCGCGCTCGGCCCCGGGAGTTCGAGCGCGGTCTTCATCATGTCCGCCAGCTCGTCTTCGTCCTTGGGCGCCATCAGGACGATCTCCGGAATCCCGCGCAGGTAGGCGATATCGAAAAGTCCGTGATGCGTCGGCCCGTCGTCGCCCGAGAGCCCGGCCCGGTCCATGCAGAACAGAACGGGCAGCTTCTGCAGGCACACGTCGTGCACCACCGGGTCGAAGGCCCGCTGCAAAAACGTCGAGTAGATCGCGCACACCGGCCGGAATCCCCGCGTCGCCATCCCCGCGGCGAAGATCACCGCGTGCTCCTCGGCGATGCCCACGTCGAAGTACCGCCTGGGATGGTGGGGCCGGAACAGGTCCAGCCCGGTGCCGTTCGGCATGGCCGCGGTGATCGCGACAATCCGCTCGTCCTTCGTGGCCAGCTCCGCAAGCGTGTTCGCGAAGACCTCGGCGTAGGTCGGCCCTCCGGACGGCGTTTTGCCCGTCTCCGGATCGTACGGCCCCAGCCCATGGAACTTCTTCTGCCCGTCGATGGCGGGCTGGAACCCGCGTCCCTTCTGCGTGAGGACGTGCAGCAGCACGGGGTGGTCGGCGGCCTTCAAAAACTTGAACGTCTCCACCAGCAGCGGGAGATTGTGCCCGTCGATCGGCCCGAAGTACTCAAGGCCGAACTCCTCGAACAGGATCGAAGGCCACAACATGCTCTTGGCCGCTTCCTCGGCCCGGCGCACCACTTTGGCCGCGGTCTTGCCGCCGAACCTCTCGATCAGATGCGTCGCCTTGTCGTGCAGGTGCTTGTAGTGCTCGTTGGTTACGATCCGGTGCAGGTAGCGCGCCACCGCGCCCACGTTGCGGTCGATCGACCACTCGTTGTCGTTCAGCACCACGATCAGCCGTTTGGTCTGCTCGGCGATATTGTTGAGCGCCTCGAAAGAGATTCCGTTGGTGAACGCCGCATCGCCGGCCACCGCCACCACGTGCTCGTTGCCGCCGGCCAGGTCGCGCGCTACCGCCATCCCCAGCGCCGCCGACAATGCGGTGCCCGCGTGCCCCGCGCCGTAGCAGTCGTGCTCGCTCTCGGTGCGCAGCATAAAGCCGTTCAGGCCGCCCGGCTGCCGGATCGTCTCGAACCGCGCCCGGCGGCCCGTCAGCAGCTTGTGCACATAAGCCTGGTGGCTCACATCGAACAGCAGCTTGTCTTCGGGGGTATTGAACACCGCGTGCAGGGCGATGGTCAGCTCCACCACCCCAAGGTTCGGCCCCAGGTGCCCGCCCGTCTTCGAGAGCGTCTGGATCAGGCAGTCCCGAATCTCTTCGGCCAGTCCGGCCATCTGCGCGCTGCTCAGGCGCTTCACATCGGCGGGAGATTCAATGGACTCCAGCAGTGTTCCCATGTACGTCCTTCCCCCGGAAATCGCCGGGTTCCGGGGGGAAATTGCCCCCTGCGGCGGAAAAGGCGACCCCTGTGCCCGGCGTCTGCCCGTTTCCCGCCCACGAATTAGTATACGCAGCCTTTGGTTCTGGCGCGCTGCCCGGTTAGACGCGTTTTCCCTCACCGGTGGACGCGCTATGCCGCGCGGAATGCACCACGCCGGCGGCAGATCGCCGCCAGAGCCGCGCCGCCCAACGTGGCCCTTAAGGCTGCACCGTCGCGGCCACCGTCTGGGGCTCGGTGGCCGCCGGATTGGCGCCGTCGGGAATGAAGACCTCGAAGATGGTGCCGCTCCGCCTTCCATCGCCGGCTGTCCGGCTCTTCAGGTGGACCAGGCCGCGGTGCTTCCGGATGATCTCATGGCTCACCCACAGCCCCAGCCCGGTGCCCGTCACTTCCTTGGTCGTAAAGAACGCCTCGAAGGCGTGCTCCCGCACTTCGGCGTCCATGCCGCTCCCGGTGTCGGCCACGGCGAATCGGATTCCCGTCTGCGCCGGATTCTTCCAGTCCCGGGAACGGTGCGCCCGGATCAGCAGCCGTCCTCCCGAGCCCGTCGCGTCGATCGCGTTGCCCACCAGGTTCGCGAATACCTGCCGCAGCTCGCCGGAGAAGCAGAACAGGTCCAAGTCCCCCGCGTACCGCCGCTCCACCACAATGCCCAGCGAGTGCAGCCGCCCCTGGTAGAGCCTCAACACCGAATCCAGCAGCTCCGACATGCTGGACCGCGTCGGCATGGTGGACTGCCGGTAGAACCTGAGCGTCTGCTGCGTGATCTCCGCGATACGCGTCGCCTCGTGCTCGGCCATGGTCACGTAGTTCAGCGCCGGGTCCTCGAGCTGGCAGAAGTTGCGCAGCAGGAAGAGCAGGTTGGTGATCGCCTCCAGAGGATTGTTGATCTCGTGCGCGATCGACGCGGCCAGCCGCCCCGTTGCCGCCAGCTTTTCCGACTTGCGCAGCGCCTCTTCACTGCGTTTGCGTTCGGTCGCGTCCAGCACGATCACGCCCACCCACCGCACCTGCTGCGGCTTGGTCCACACCGGGTAGGCGCTGGCCAGCCACGTCCAGTCCTGGTTGGCCTTCCCGGTTGGTCCCGTGAGCTCCAGGTTCCGCACCGGCTGCTCTTCGTCGAATACCCGCATCACCGTCTCTTCAAGCTGCTGCGCCACGGACCCGGGCAGCAGCTCCGGCAGGGTTCGCCCCAGGTGCCGGCTCAGCGGCACGCGCGTCATGCCCGCAAATACCTGGTTCACGCGCACAAACCGGCTGCGCCGGTCGAAGAAGGCGAGGCCGATCGGGGCGTTCGCCAGCATCGAGTCCAGCAGCGACAGCGTGTCGTTCAGCCCCGCACGCTGCTCGGCGATCGACGCCACCATTCCGTTGAAGGCCCCGATCAGGTCCCCCAGCTCGTTCTGCACCGTCACCGGCAGCGGAAACTTCCCCGCCGTGTCCGGTGACGTCATCAGCGCCTGCGTACCCCGGTGCAGCACCGCCAGCGGCCGGTTGATCGTCCGCGCCATCAGCAGCACCAGCACTGCCGAGGCCACCAGCCAGATCATGCCGAACACGGAGAGGTCGCTCAGCAGCTCCATGATCTGCAGCCGCGCAAAGGTGCGGTCGTAGGTCACCCACGCGTAGCCGCGCAAGTTGTCCCCGGTGTAAATCCCACGCACCGCCTCCCACCGGCCGTTCTCCGCGGTGAAGACCCTGGGCGCCTGGCCTCGCACCAGCGGTATCTGGGACCGCTCCCCGGGAGTCAGGATTCCCTGGTCGTTCTTGCTGCCCGTATAGAAGAGCACGCCTCCCGTCAGATCGGTGATCTTCGCCGATTCCACTACCGGCGAGTTCACCACCGTGCGCACCGACAGGTCGACCCAGCTCGGCCGGCGTTCCTCGAGCGCCTCGGCCGACTGGAATGCCAGCGACGTCGACTCGTACCCGAGCATCGCCTCGGCCCGCACGTGAAGCCGATGCGTCTGCTGCCGGATCAAGACCGCGGCGAAGAGCCCGATCGACAGCCCCTCGAGCATCAGCAGCCCGGCGAGCATCTGCCAACGGATTGTGCGCGGCCACCAGCGCAGGCGCACTCGTTTCCCCCCCGCAATTACGTCCACCAGTCTAGCCGAATCTCACTCCTCCCGGTCCGCCAGTTTCGCAGCCAGCGCCGCCGCGATCTGCCGCCCGTGGAACCGCCCGTTCTCGATGAAGATCTCGTTGGTCCGCGAGCCCGCCACGATCACGCCCGCCAGATAAACTCCGGGCACGTTGCTTTCAAGGGTCTCCGGATCGCACCGGGGCAGCCGGTCGTCGCCCTCGAACCTCACGCCCAGCCCCTCCAGAAAATCGAAGTCCGGATGATAACCCGTCAGCGCGAACACAAAATCGTTCTTCAGCGTCTCACGCCCCCACGGCGTCTGCAGGAGCACCGTGTCCGGCGCGATCTCGAGCACCCGCGTCCGGAAATATGCGCCGATCTGCCCATGCTTGATCCGGTTTTCGATGTCCGGCTTGATCCAGTACTTCACGTGCCGGTGCATCTCCGCCCCCCGGTGCACCAGCGTCACCCGCGCCCCGTGCCGCCACAGCTCCAGCGCCGCAATCGCCGCCGAGTTCTTGCCTCCGATCACCAGCACATCCATCCCGAAGTAAGGGTGCGGGTCGTCGTAATAATGATGAACCTTGCCGAGATCCTCGCCCGGTATGCCCATCATGTTGGGTAGATCGTAGTAGCCCGTGGCGATGGCCAGCTTGCGCGCGTGCAGGTCGGCCTTCCGACCGAAACGGTCTGCCGTGTGCACCGTAAAGTCTCCCTCCATCCCCGTCACCCGCTCCACGGTCCGGTACTGGCGCACGTCCAGGCGGTAGTGCGCCGCCACCTGCCGGTAGTACTCCAGCGCCTCGTTCCGGGTCGGCTTCGCGTGGGTCGAAGGAAAGGGAATGTCGCCTATCTCCAGGAGCTCCGAGGTGGTAAAGAAGGTCATGTGCGATGGGTAGTGGTAGAGAGAGTTGCACACGCATCCCTTGTCCACCAGCACCGCGCGCAGCCCCGCCCGCTGGGCCTCGATCGCGCAGGCCAGCCCCGTCGGTCCCGCCCCCACCACCAGCAGGTCGAAGACGCCGTCTTGCCCGCGTTCCGCGCCTCCGCCTCCTGAACTGTTGCCGCTTTCGCTCATGCTTCTAGCTTAGGCCATCGGTAAGGATGACGAGGCAGTCGGAAACAGGAAGTTGCGAGCCGAAAGCGGCGACAAAGGATCGATCGAACCTGAGTCGGAAGAATCGGCCGGCAAGCCGCGGGAAAGATGGAGGAGGGACCCGATCGCCGCCACCAGCCCGCATCTCCGTACCTGCTGCCCCCGACCCCTGATCTCTGATCCCTGATCCCTGACCCCTCAAGTTGCCCCCCTTCCGACCGATAAACACCGTGAGAGCGTGCCCCGTGCGGAGCCAACTCCGGCGGGCCGGGTGCGTATACGCAATGGATGAACTGACAAGAGAGTTCCTGATCGAAAGCCAGGAGGGCCTGGACCGCATGGAGCGGTGCCTCACCGAACTGGAGGCCAGGCCGAAGGATACGGGCCTGCTGGCCGACATCTTCCGCTCCGTGCACACCATCAAGGGAACCACGGGGTTTCTCGGTTTCAAGCGCCTCGAAAAGCTGGCCCATGCGGGCGAAAACCTGCTGGGCCTGCTGCGCGACGGCAAGCTGGCTGCCGACGGGCCCATCGTCACGGGTCTCCTCGGGCTGCTCGATGGCCTGCGCTCCATCCTCAAGTCCATCGAGCAGGAGGGCGGCGAAGGCGCCGGGGAAGACGCGGCCCTCATCGCGCGTCTTGCCGAGCTGCAGATGCCGGCCCAGGCCATCTCCCTCCAGACCGTGCGCATGAGAGCCGTTGTCGAGCCGGACCCTCGGCCTGCGCCTCCCGTCTCCGCCGCGTCCGCCAGCGCGGCTTCCTGTGAGGCGCGGCCTCTTCCTCCGGCGGCGCCGCTCTCCGGGCTCGAGCCGGTGCAGCCGTCCCCAACACCCTCCGGCGTCGTTGCCGCTCCCGATCCCGCGCCGGCCGCGGCTCAGTCCGGCACGGCCCGCACGCCAGCCGCGAACTCGGCCGCCGAGAGCACCCTCCGCGTCGACGTTGCGCTGCTCAACCGCATGATGAACCTTGTCGGCGAGCTCGTCCTCACCCGCAACCAGGTCCTGCAGGCCACGGCGGCCGATCCCAACATGACCCATCTCTCCCGCCGCCTCGACATGGTCACCGCCGATCTTCGCGAATCCGTGATGAAGGCCCGCCTGCAGCCCGTCTCCAACATCTTTTCCAAGGTTCCCCGCATCGTCCGCGACATCTCCCAGGTCCTGGGCCGCCGCGTCCGCCTCGAGGTCGAGGGCCAGGACACCGAGCTCGACAAGAGCCTCCTCGAAGCCATCAAGGACCCCATCACCCACGCCGTCCGCAACGCCCTCGACCACGGCATCGAGACCCCCGAGGCACGCGCCGCCGCCGGCAAGGACCCTGAAGGCGTCCTCAAGCTCCGCGCCAGCCACGAGGGCAGCCACGTCATCATCGAGATCGGCGACGACGGCGCCGGCATCGCCGTCGAGAAGATCCGCGCCAAGGCCATCGAGCGCGGCCTCATCACGGCCGGGCGCGCCGCCCAGCTCACCGAGCGCGAACTCCTCCAGCTCATCTTCCTTCCCGGCTTCTCGACGGCCGCCGCCGTCACCAGCGTCAGCGGCCGCGGCGTGGGCATGGACGTCGTCCGCACCAACGTCGAAAAGATCGGCGGCAAGGTCGAGATCGACTCGCGCGTCGGCCAGGGAACCACCCTCCGTCTGCGCATTCCCCTGACCCTGGCCATCATTCCCGCCCTCATCGTGCGCAGCCTGGGCCAGAGCTTTGCCCTGCCCCAGGGCGCGCTCTCCGAGCTGGTGCATATTCCGCCCGCGCAGGCCGCCGCGGCCATCGAGTGGATGGAGGGCGCGCCGCTCTACCGGCTGCGCGGCCGCCTCCTGCCGCTGGTCTTCCTCGACCGCCTGCTCACGCCCGCGGCCGGGTGGGACCCCGCGGCGCCCCGGCACCACTTCATCGCCGTCCTCGACGCCGACGGCCGCCGCTTCGGCCTCGTCGTCGACAGCCTTGCCGATCCGGAAGAGATCGTCGTCAAGCCGCTGAGCTCGGTGCTCAAGGATATCGGCCTCTACTCGGGCGCCACCGTGCTCGGCAACGCCGACCTGGCCCTGATCCTCGACCCCGGCTCCATCGCCGTCCGCGCGGGCATCGCTCTGGGAGACCAGGAGGGCGCTGCGCGGGTTGAGGGAGCGGATCTCCAGGCGGCAACCGCCAAGGCAACGGAATATCTGCTGGTCGACGCCGCCGGGCGCCAGGCCGCCGTCGCCCTCGACGATGTCCTCCGCATCGAGCAGATCCCCGCCAGCCGCGTGGAGTACATCGGCTACCGGCCGGTTCTCAACTTCGACGGCCAGCTTCTTCCCGTCGAAGACGCCGGCGGCGTGCTGGCCGCCGCCCAGGGCAACCCCGAGGCGCCGATCGTTGTCGTGGTCTGCCGCGAGGGCAGCCGGCACGTCGGCATCGCGGTCGAGCAGGTGCTCGATGTCGCCGCCGGCAGCGATCTCTTCGACGCCGGCACCGGCCGGCACTCCGGCGGAGTGACCCTCCTCAAGGACCGCGTCACCGGGGTCGTCGATCTGGGCGCCGTGGCTCCGCTCCCGCCGGCCGGGCAGAGTGCGGCCCACTGGGCCCCGATTGCGGAGGTGACACAATGACGCGCAAGGAAAAAACCGCGGCCCTGGTCGAAGTCTGCTCGGTGCGCGTGGGCCAGACCCTCTTCGGCGTGCCCATCGCCCACATCCTCGAGATCGTGGGCGGCGCGCGCCCGCGGCCGGTTCCCCTCGCGCCCGCCTTCGTCGGCGGCCTCGTGCACTACCGCGGCGACGTGCTCACCACGGTCAGCCTGCGCCAGGTCCTTGGCCTGCCCGCCAGGGAGGGCGCTCAGGATCTGCTGGTCCTGGAGAGCCCCGGCGGCTGCTTCGGCCTTCTCGTCGATACCGTAGGAGAGGTTCTTCAGGTCTCGCCGGCCGATCACGAGCCCAATCCCTCGATCCTCGACGAGCGCCGCCGCGCCCTCTTCGCCGGCGCCTACAAGCTCAAAGACAGACTCCTGGTGATGCTCGACCCGGAACGGCTCGATCCCAGAAACCTGAACGCGGCCCGGGCCGCCTGAATCGGCGCGGCCCCGTGGGCCGCATCTCTCAAGAGTCCTGAGATGGGACGACCTGTCCTGAGATGGACGACTGTCTGGTTGGGGAGGAACTCATGCGTGCGCTGATCGTCGATGACTCCCGGTTCGTCCGGGTTTACCTGCGCGGCCTGCTCGAGGCCCGCGGCATCGCGTGCGAAGAGGCCGCCGACGGCCAGGCCGGGTTGGACCTCCTTCACACGAGCGCTCCCTTTGACCTGGCCCTCGTCGACTGGAATATGCCGGGCATGACCGGCCTCGAGATGGTCCGCCAGATCCGCGGCGATCCCGGCCTGGACCTCCGCATCATGATGGTCACTACCGAAGGCGAAAACGAGTACATCGTCGGCGCTCTCGACGCCGGTGCCGACGAGTACCTCATGAAACCCTTTGACGAGGAGGCTCTCGGCGAGAAACTCGCCATGATGGGCCTGGTGGAGGCCTGAGCGATGCCCTCCGGCCATGCGCGCGTCTTCATCGTCGACGACTCCGCCGTCATGCGCAGCCTGTTGCGTTCGGTCGTCCTCGCCCACCCCGCCCTCGAGGTGGCCGGCACCGCCGCCGATGGCGCCTCCGCCCTGCATATCTTCACGTTTCTCAAGCCCGACCTGGTGCTGCTCGACGTGGAGATGCCGGTCATGGACGGCCTGGCCACCCTCCGGGAGCTGCGCCGCAGAGGCCACAGGATGCCGGTGATCGTCTGCAGTTCGCTCACCCAGCGCGGCGCCAGAGTCACCCTCGATGCCCTGGCCGGCGGCGCCTCCGACTACGTCGCCAAACCGTTCAACCAGCCCAGCCGCGAAGCCGCCTTTCAGGCGCTCTCCCAGGAGCTCGTTCCCAAGATTCTGGCCCTCACCGGCCTGCTTCCGGCGCCGCCCGCCGCGCCGCCCCGGCTGGTTTCGATCGGCCCCGCCGCCGCACCGCAGCCGCTCCCGGCGGCTCCCAGGGTGGTCGCCATCGGCGTCTCCACCGGCGGGCCGGCCGCGCTCGACGTCGTGCTGCCCGGCCTGCCCCACAACTTTGCTTTGCCCGTACTCGTTGTCCAGCACATGCCGGAGGTCTTCACCCACCTGCTCGCCGAGCGTCTCAACGAGTCCTGTCCCCTCGCCGTGCAGGAGGCTTGCGAAGGCCTGTCCGTCGCTCCGGGCAACGTCTACATCGCCCGCGGCAACTGGCATATGGAAGCGCAGCCGCCGGCCAGCCCGGCTGCCCTGCCCACCCTCCATCTCACCCAGGGAGCGCTCGAGAACCACTGCCGGCCGGCGGTCGATGCCATGCTGCGCAGCGCCGTCCGCGTCTACGGCTCCGGCGTCCTCGCCGTCATCCTCACCGGCATGGGCGCCGATGGCCTGGCCGGCTGCCGCGCCGTCCGCGAGGCCGGCGGCACGGTCCTGGCGCAGGACCAGCCCACCAGCACCATCTGGGGCATGCCCGGCGCGGTCGCCAACGCCGGCCTCGCCCTCAAGGTTCTCCCCCTCGGTGCACTCTCCGCCGAGATCCAGCGTATAGCCAACCGGCCCGGCGTGGATGTCCGCCCCGCTTATCGAATGGTGGTGTAACCATGGCGGCAGCAGCCAGCCCCAGCTACGGCTATCTGCGCGAACTCGTCTTCGGCCTCACCCAGAACGTCCTCGACCCCTCGCGCGACTACCTCTTCGATACCCGCCTGTCGAAGATCCTCCGCAACCAGGGCATGACTCACGTCGATCAGCTCGTTCATCACCTGCGCCACCGCCGCGATCTCTGTCTCGAGCACGCCATCGCCCAGGCCATGACCATCAACGAAACCAGTTTCTTCCGCGACAACCGCCCCTTCGAGCTGCTGCGCACCGAACTGCTGCCCCGCCTGGTCGAGGCCCGCCGCCGCGCATCCTCGCTCCGCATCTGGAGCGCCGCCTGCTCCACCGGCCAGGAGGCTTACAGCATCGCCATGCTCCTCGCCGAGCACTTTCCCGCGCTCGCCAACTGGCGCATCGTCATCGAAGGCACCGACATCTGCGCCGAGGCCATCGAGCGCGCCCAGGCCGGCCGCTACCACCGCATCGAGATCAACCGCGGCCTCCCCGCGCGCTTCATCGTCCGCTACTTCGACCACACCGGCGAGGACTGGAGCGTCAAGCCCGACCTGCGCCGCCGCTGTCACTTCCGCCAGGCCAACCTCTGCGGCCCGCAGTTCCCCTTCAGCCGCGCCGACGACCGCTTCGACGTCGTCTTCCTCCGCAACGTGATGCTCTATTTCTCCCAGGAAACCCGCCGCACGCTCCTCCAGAACATCCACCGGGTGCTCGGCCCCGATGGCGTGCTCCTGCTCGGCTCCAGCGAACAGCCCACCGACCCCGCGCTCTGGACCCCGGTCCTCTCCAGCGGCGCCTGCTACTACGCGCCCCGCAAGGCTACCTGATCGTGATTGCGCGCCATCCCGATGCGGTCGTGGAAGCTTTGGGAAGTTGAACCTGCTCCATTCGCCATTCCGGGCTGATGGACAACGAGGGGGAGGTGCCGCTCAAGCCGTCGTCACCTGCCTGAAGATCTCCGGTAGATCGACGTAAAGCGGCGTTCCTTTGACTTCCAAACGCGCGGCTTCCACCCAGTCCGCTCCTGAGCACATGCGCCCGGTGCGCGTCCTCGGATCGACGATCCAAACCGTCTCCACGCCCATCGCCTGGTAGTCGTGGGCGCGCTCCTGCGTGTCGGAATAGGTGTCGTCGGGAGAGAGAATTTCGATCACCAGCAGCGGCGGATCGGTGAGCACATCCGGCTGCGGCCCGGCAGCCAGAACAACCAGATCGGGCACCCGTACCCGGTTCTCCGAGACGCGTACCCGCTGTTCTGTGCCGCCCGTGATTCCCCATTCCTCTTCGTGGTTCCCAAACCAGCGTGCTAGCAGCCACTGTACCCGCGCATGTTCCCACTTGCCCACGTTCCGCTCCCTGATTTCGCCGTCCACGAACTCACGGTCGGGCCGGTAAGTGGAGCCGAGGTATTCATGCAGCGGGATTTGCGAAACCGTCGCCATCAAGCCGGATCATAGCACGATCTTAACCATCGAACGCAGCTACACCGCGCCAGACCGTCGCCCCATCTCCATGGTTTTCTGTTCCCTGACCCCTACTCTTCCTCCTCCTCCACCGGCCGCTTCGCATTCGCCAATATCTTCTCCGCCACCACCTGCGGCACCACGTCGTAGTGGTCCATCTCCATGTGGTAGCTCCCCTTGCCCTGCGTCATCGACGTCAACTGCGTGCCGTACGTCAGCATCTCCGCCATCGGCACCTCGGCGTTGATCACCGTCGTCCGCCCCTTGGTCTCCATCCCCTGCACGCGCCCGCGCCGCGAGTTCAGGTCGCCCATCAGCGTCCCCGCAAAGTCGTCCGGCGACTCGATGGTGACCTTCATGATCGGCTCGAGCAAACACGGCTTGGCCGTCTCCATGCACTTCCGGAATGCGATCCGTCCCGCCATCTTGAACGACATCTCATTCGAATCCACGTCGTGATAGCTGCCGTCGTAGACCGTCACCTTGAAGTCCACCACCGGGTAGCCGGCCAGGTACCCGCGCGCCGCCGACTCCGTGATGCCCTTCTCCACGGCCGGCACAAACTGCCGCGGAATCGCCCCGCCAAAGATCTCGTTGGCGAACTCGAAACCTCCGCCGCGCGGCAGCGGTTCCATCTTGATCTTGCAGTCCCCGAACTGCCCATGCCCGCCCGTCTGTTTCTTGTGCCGCCCCTGTGCGTCGGCCCGTCCCCGGATCGTCTCCCGGTACGGAACCTTGGGCGCCTTCAGCGTCACCTCGGCGTGATAGCGCTTCTTCAGCCGGCTCACAATCGCCTCGATGTGCGGCTGCCCCGCCCCCGCAATCAGAAACTCGTTGGTCTGCGGGTCGCGGAAGAACCGGATCAGCAGATCCTCCTCCATCAGCTTGTGAATCGCCGGGGCCAGCTTGTCTTCGTCCGCCCGGCTCTTCGGCTCGATCGCATACGTCATCGCCGGCTCCGGAAGCGCCGCCAGCTCGATCTGCATCTCCCCGCCCTTCACGCCCAGCGTGTCGCCGGTCAGCGTGTCGCGCAGCTTGGCCACGGCGCCAATATCGCCCGCGTGCAGCTCCGGAACCTCCACCGCCTTGCGCCCCTGCATCACACTCAGGTGCGAGAGCTTCTCCTGCCCGCGCCGCGTGTAGTTCTCGAGCACCGCGTCGTTTTTGATCGTGCCGCTCACCACCTTGAAGAAGCTGATCCGGCCCGCAAACGGGTCGGACATGGTTTTGAACACCACGGCCCCCGCCGGCTCGCGATCGTCCACCTTGCGCGCAACCGTCGCCGCCTCGGCCTCGCCGTTCGTCCTTACCGCCGTGGCCGCAAACGGAGCCCGCTCCACCGGTGCCGGCGCATACACCTTCAAAAAATCGAGCAGGTGATCGGTCGCCACATTTCCCAGCCCGCTCGCAAACAGCACCGGAAAGATCCGGTCTTCGCGGATCGCCTCGTGCAGCGCCGCGATCAGGTGCTCTTCGGGGATGGTCCCCTTCTCGAAGAACTCCTCCATCAGCTCGTCTTTGCCCTCGGCCACCAGCTCCACCAGCGCCTCGTGCGCGGCCTTGGCCTGCGCCGCCAGGCTGGCGGGCATCTCCACCACCTTTCCGCGCCCGTCGCCGCCGGTCGTGTAGGAGAACGCTTCCATCGTCACCAGGTCCACCACGCCGTGGAACCCCTGCGCGTCCGCGATGGGCAACTGGACAGGAACGCAGTTGCGCCCCCAGCGCTCGTGCAGGTCGTCGATCAGCGCCGAAAGCCCTCCCGCCCCGCCCGCCTTGGGGTGGTCCATCTGGTTCACCACCACGATCCGCGGAGCCTCGGCCTCCTCGGCGTAGCGCCACACCCGCTCCGTCACCGGCTCCACGCCGTTCTGCGCATTCACCAGCACCATCGCCGCTTCCACCGGCAGCAGCGCCGCCCGCGCCTCGTGCGTGAACATGTGGAATCCCGGCGTATCCACAAAGTTGATCTTCGCTCCCTGCCACTCGGCAAAGGCCACCGCGTTCTGCATGGTCAGCCCGCGGGCAACTTCTTCCTCGTCATAAGCGGTCACGGCCGTCCCATCGGCCACCCGCCCCTGTGTCGCGGTCATCTTCGCGGCATGCAGCAGCGCGGCCACCAGCGTCGTCTTGCCGCTCTGCGCATGCCCCAATACAGCTACGTTGCGGATCTCACTTCCCTGGTACGTTTTCATGCGATTTCTCCTTGGATACACAAAACTCTTCCGCCCGCGCAGGCGGGATGGCCGGAACTCCGGCGGAAATCTGGAGTGTGCAGGGATAACGGGCGGGCGTCCGTGCGGGCGTCGAAGTGGCCGGATGTGCGGGCCACAGCTCCCGGTCTGCCGTCTTCCTCGTCCATGTCGAGGTCGCGCTCGCGGTTGCCGGCACCCGGCCAGCGCCAGGCGCGGTGTGCCGGCCGTCAATCGCTCAAGTAGCGGATGCTATCACACGCACTATGTGAACGTCCTGTGACTCGGACCACAAAACAGGGCAATCGCATTTGGACTTGGGATCGCGAACGGTACTGGCCTTGAAAGGGCACGGCTTTAGCCGTGCCGTAAGAATCAACGAAAGACGACGGGCTTTACAGGCTGCGGAAAAACTCAATGGGAGAGGGTCTTGTAACAGGGCACGAGTTCACTCGTGCCGCAAGCGCTTCAAAATAAGGGTCGGGCTTTAGCCCCTGAGGGATGTATTTTAGCTTCCCGCAAAACCATGCCTCGGGGGCCAAAGCCCAAGTCTTTCTATTTCGCCCTTTTTCGGCACGGCTAAAGCCCTGCCCTCTCAAGACAAAATCTTCCTCTATCTTGAAACGCAATTGCCCTCGGACCACAAAAGCCGGCAAGATTGAGCGGGGAGCCGCGATGACGGCCACCCCTGGATTCCTGGGGCACCACCGGTAGTGCCACGAAAGGTGCCGCGTCATCGGCGCCAAAGTTCGAGGTCCGGAGCGAGGAACCCTGCAGGGGCCGCTCGCCGGTATGTGTCGACACCCGCCCCCTGCCGCCGCGAAGTCGCACCCGGCCGCGGACTGCCGCTGTCTCAGTGCGTCTGCGGCTTCGTTCCTGCCGCCAGGAGTGTCTGGAACTGCGGCGTCTCCGGCTCCCTGTCCACAACCGAAGCCCGCACTGCCGTGAATCCCGCCTCTTCGAGCATCGCCTCCAGCTCCGCTTCGCCGAATCCCAGCCACTCGTCGGCGTAGAGCTCGCGCGCCTCCTCGAACCGGTGCTTCGCCAGGTCCAGGATGGCCACCCGCCCGCCGGGGATCAGGATGCGCCACGCCTCCTTGACCGCCCGCGCCGGGTGCAGGGCGTGATGCAGCGACTGGGAGAAAAACGCGAGCTCCACCTCGCCGTCCCCGATGGGCAGCTCCTCCATGTCGCCCAGCCGGAACTCGATGTTCTTCATCCCGTGCCGGGCTGCCTGCCTGCGCCCCTCTTCGATCATCCCCGCCGAGCTGTCCACCGCGAGCACTTTCCTGGCGCGCTCGGCCACCAACAGCGCAAACGCGCCCTCGCCCGCGCCCAGGTCGGCGATCGTCATCGCCGGCATCACCCGCAGCAGCGCCTCCGCCACGCTCTTCCACGACTTGCCAGGCACATAGTCCCTCCCCAACCGTCCCGCCACCGAGTCGAAGAAGCTCCGCATCTTGTCCTGCCTTTTGCGCAGGACGCGGCGCATGGCGGCCTGGTCGGGGCCGGCCTCGGCGATCTCCGCCGCAGCGCGATCGAGCAGACCGGCCAGAAGGCCGTCCGAGAGCGAAGCCGAGCCGTCCGCGGAGACTCCCAGCCGGTAGAGATTGCTCTTGCCGGTGCGCCGGTCCTCAACCAGACCGGCCTGCTTGAGCTGCGACAGGTGGGTCGAGATGGTGCTTTGACCCATTCCCAGCACCTCCTGCAGTTCGGCCACCGAGAGTTGCTCGCTTTGGAGCAGCAGCAGGATACGGAGCCGGTTGGGGTCGGCGGCAACGCGGAGAATTTTCACAATCGATGGCATGGATTCCCATTGACGGCTGCGCCGCAGTTCTGATACATATCAACATATCACGATAGGACGATACAAGGAGACTGCCCATGGCAACATCCACCCTCGAAATCACCGATCTGGCCTACAAAGTTGCTGACATCACCCTCGCCGACTGGGGCCGCAAAGAGATCGCAATCGCCGAGCATGAGATGCCGGGCCTGATGGCGATCCGCCATAAGTATGCGGTCGAGAAGCCCCTGGCCGGAGTTCGAATCACCGGCTCGCTGCACATGACCATTCAGACCGCCGTGCTGATTGAGACGCTGGTGAGCCTGGGCGCCGAAGTCCGCTGGGCAAGCTGCAACATCTTCTCCACCCAGGACCACGCGGCGGCGGCCATTGCGGCCGCGGGCGTTCCGGTCTTTGCCTGGAAGGGTGAGTCGCTCGAGGAGTATTGGTGGTGCAC
Organism: Occallatibacter sp.; assembly: GCA_035508555.1. Lineage (GTDB taxonomy): Bacteria > Acidobacteriota > Terriglobia > Terriglobales > Acidobacteriaceae > Telmatobacter. Next base: position 26,032 of record DATJMU010000063.1, read on the forward strand.
CTACCAGGCGCTGAATCACAAGGGCGGCACCGGGCCGCAGCTGGTGGTGGACGACGGCGGCGACGTGACCCTCCTGATCCACAAGGGCTATCAGCTCGAAGAGGGCGACAAGTGGGTCGACAGCCCCTCGGGCAACCACGAAGAGCAGGTGATCAAGGACCTGCTGAAGAGCGTCTACGCCGAGGATCCGCAGCACTGGCACAAGGTGGTCAAGGAATGGCGGGGCGTCTCCGAGGAGACCACCACCGGCGTGCACCGGCTCTACAAGATGATGGAGCAGGGCAAGCTGCTGGTTCCGGCGATCAATGTGAACGACTCGGTGACCAAGTCGAAGTTCGACAACCTGTACGGCTGCCGCGAATCGCTGGCGGACGGCATCAAGCGCGCCACCGACGTGATGATGGCCGGCAAGGTGGCCGTGATCTGCGGCTACGGCGACGTGGGCAAGGGATCGAGCCACTCTCTGCGCGGCATGGGGGCGCGGGTGATCGTGACCGAGGTCGACCCCATCAATGCGCTGCAGGCGGCGATGGAAGGGTTCGAAGTGACCACGGTCGAGGACACCCTGGGCCGGGGCGACATCTACGTCACCTGCACCGGCAACACCGACATCATCACCCTCGAGCACATGAAGCAGATGAAAGATCAGGCCATCGTCTGCAACATCGGGCACTTCGACAACGAGATCCAGATTGACCGGTTAAATGGCGAGCCGGGTGTGACCAGGCTGAATATCAAGCCGCAAGTGGATCAGTACACGTTCCCGGATGGGCACGCGATCTTTGTGCTGGCCGAGGGGCGGCTGGTCAACCTGGGCTGCGCCACCGGCCATCCGAGCTTCGTGATGTCGAACAGCTTTGCCAACCAGACGCTGGCGCAGATCGACCTGTGGAAGAACCGCGACAGCTACGAGACCAGGGTTTACGTGCTGCCCAAGAAGCTGGACGAAGAGGTGGCGCGGCTGCACCTGGAGAAGATCGGCGTGAAGCTGACTAGGCTGAGCCAGGCGCAGGCGGACTACATCGGCGTGCCGGTGGAGGGGCCGTTCAAGGCGGAGCACTACCGGTACTGAAAACAGTGGACAGTGATGGGTGGTCAGAATCACCGCGGCCCACAACGCCGACCCCTGACCGCCGATCACTGACTACGGATCACTCTCCTATGTCGACACCGTCGAGTTTCTCTTTCGAGCTGTTTCCGCCGCGCACCCTGGAGGCCGCGGCCAGGCTTCCCGCTGTGATCAACCAGCTTGCGGAGGTGGGGCCGGACTACTTCTCCGTGACGTATGGCGCCGGCGGCAGCACGCAGGAAGGCACCTATGAGACGCTGATGGCGGTCGTTGAGCACGCGGGGATCGAGGTGGCGCCGCACCTGACTTGCGTCGGGTCCACGCGCGAACACATCGCCGCGCTGCTCGACCGCTACCGCCAGTCCGGAATCCGCCGGATCGTGGCTTTGCGGGGCGACCTCCCGGCTACGGCGATGAGCCCGGCGGCGCCGGGCGAGTTTCACTACGCGGCCGAGCTGGTCGCCTTCATTCGCGCGCAGTACGGCGCCTGCTTCCAGATCGAAGTGGCGGCCTACCCCGAGATGCACCCGCAGGCGCCGAACGCCGGCGCGGACTTCGAATACTTCCGCCAGAAGGTCGAAGCGGGCGCCGATGGCGCGCTCACGCAGCTCTTCTACAACGCCGACGCGTATTTCCACTTCATGGAGCGGTGCGCAAAAGCCGGCATTACCATTCCCGTCACGCCGGGCATCATGCCCATCACCGGCTTTGCCAACATCGTCCGGTTCTGCACGGGCTGCGGCGCCGATCTGCCGCGCTGGATAAAGCTGCGCCTCGAGGAGCTCCAGGACAACAAACCTGCCCTGGCCGACTTTGGCGCGGAGGTGGTGACGCGGCTCTGCGAGACGCTGCTCAAGGGCGGCGCCCCGGGGCTGCACTTCTACACCATCAATCAGTCCGAGCCCACGCTTCGCCTGTGGAAGAACCTGGGGCTGAAGACACCGGCGTGACTTCCGGGCCCGAACGCCGGGCCCGAACGCCGGATCCGAACCTTGACAGTCTGTGCAGGGCCACTACCCTGAAGAGTAGCCGGTTGTGGCGCGCGTGCCCGCAGCCGCGGAGTGGCGATGCGTTGTTGGGCGGGAGCGGTCCTGGCAGTGGTTGCGTTGGCTGTGCCGGCAGTCCGCGCGCAGACCTTGGGCGGCGGCGCGGAGAACGGACCGCAGGCACTCACCATCGCGCAGGGGTGCGTGACGAGCCGTTACTTTGACTTCAGCTACCGGCTGCCGGAGGGGATGAAGGCGCAGCAGATTCCGAATGCGCCTCCGGCGGCGGGAGCGCCGCGCCCCGTGATGCTGTTTGTGACCTACCGCGACCGCGGACCACACCGCGATGTCGCCGTGGCGACCGCCGAGGAGCAGCGCGGCGAGAAGGAGCCGAGCGCGGCCAAGTGGATGGACAGGCTGCGGGAGGCGAACGCCGGGCGCGAGGGCGTGGTGAACCAGAGCAGCCTGGCGAGCGAGACCGTGAACGGCCAGAAGTTCTGGAGCCTCACATTCCAGCAGGTGCGCGAGGACGGTTCGGTGGTGAACGAGGCCGTCTACGCGACGGCTCTGCGCGGGTACGTCGTGTCATTCACGTTCGGGTCGGCCGCCCAGCCCGAGCTCGCCGCCATGGCCCAATCGATCCAGTCGTTCGAGCCGTCGGCGTCGGGCTGCGGAGCAGGGAAGTAGCAATACTGCGGCGCAGCATCCGCGTCGGGCCGCTGCCCTGGAAGAAGCCCCCAGTTGATCGCATCGGCCCGCGGTTCCATGGCGGCGGGTTCCGGTCGCGGGCGGAGGCCTTAGGGGCGTCGCTGCGCAGGCCGGCAGATTCGAACTCATGTAAACTGAATGTTGCGGGTGCGGTCGTGCGCGCCGTTGGCAAGAGGCGCGCGAGAGGCAGCCGAGGCGTCGAAGCCGCGCAGCGATGCGTGTGAAGCGGAGACAGATGACAGAAGGAGAATCGGCCGGATCATGGCGAAGATAGCAAAAACAGGCGACCGCAAGAAGGTCATGGATACATCGAAGTCGACCGACTGCCCCAAGTGCAGCAAGCCCACGCGGATTGTGAAGCGGGTGAAGGACCGGGAGCGCGGAATTCCGGGCGGGATTTACATCTCGTGCTCGGCGTGCGACTTTTACGAGAAGCTCTGAGGGGCTGACGAAACCGGAAACGAGAAAAGCCTGGCCGCGCGCCGGGCTTTTTTATCGCTTGTTTTTGGCCTTCTGGCGGGGAGTTCATACTCCAGGCCCCCATCGATGCGATTCTATTAAGGTGTCGGTCACGAGAATTCACTTCATCTGCACCGGGAACATCTACCGAAGCCGTCTGGCCGAGGCATACTGCGCCTCCCGAAGCGGCCCCGAAGTCCAGGTCTTTTCGAGCGGCATCGGCGCTGGATTGAACGGAACCGCGCCGATCTCGCCCTACGCCGCCGACGCACTGGCCGCATTCGGACTGACCTCCCACGCGTCGGCGCATTGGCAGCGGACCACGGCGGCACTGGTGCGCGCGAGCGATCTCCTGGTGTTCATGGAAACGGAACACCGCATCTTTTGCCAGGACTGGATCGAGCCTGCCCGGCAGAGGATGGAAGTGTGGGGAATAGAAGACGTCGGACCGATCGAAGCGGCGGCGATTGCGGCGAAGGTGGATCGCACCTTCGCAATCATCCGTCAGCGCACCGATGCCCTGCTGGCCGCTCTCGGCCTCACCGCGGTTTCGGGAGCCGCCAAGGGCGCTCACGAGGTTCGAGTCTGAGCCGTCGACCGGAGATTCGAAAGAACGTTCCCGGCGTTGCTGCGTATCCGCAACGGCGAGAGCGGTTCCTGAAACATCACACCGGCTCCCGCGTCTGGGCTCCATCCACCATCCGCCAGATGCCCAGGGGATTTCCATCCCTCAGCTCCTCGGGCAGCGCCGCCTGCGGAAAATCCTGGTAACAAACCGGCCGCGCAAACCGCAAGATGGCCAGCGTCCCCACCGAAGTCGTCCGGCTGTCGCTGGTCGCCGGATACGGGCCGCCGTGCACCATCGCGTGGCCAACCTCCACGCCTGTCGGGAACCCATTCACGATCAGCCGGCCCGCCTTATGTTCCAGCACAGCCACCAGCTCGGCAAACTCCGCCAGGTCCGCCTCCGTCGCGTGCAGCGTCGCCGTCAGTTGCCCTTCGAGCGCCCGCGCCAGCGTCATCAGCTCATCGCGGCTCCCATACCGCACAACCATCGCGGCCGGCCCGAACACCTCGCGGGCCAGCTCCGGCGCCCGCAGCAGCTCTTCGCCGTCCACCTGCAACAGTGCCGGCGCCATCCACGCACCGTTGGCCGCCGCGCCCTCCGCCAGCACCTCCACGCCTGCATGGTGCTCGCGCGCCGCCAGCCCGGCCGCATAGTTCCGGCAAATCCCTGCCGTCAGCATCGCCGCGGCCGCTCCCTGCCTGACCAGCGCCGCCAGCGTGTCCAACAGAACCCCTGCTGCGTCTCCGTCCGGCAAAAAGATCAGGCCCGGCTTGGTGCAGAACTGTCCCACTCCCAGCGTGAAGGACCCGAACAGCCCCCTGGCGATCTGTTCCGCCCGCGCCGCGAGCGCCTGCGGCAGCACAAACAGCGGGTTTGTGCTGCTCATCTCCATAAAGCAGGGAATCGGCTCCGGCCGCGCCGCCGCCCGCTGCATCAGCGCCTTCCCCGCGCCCAGCGACCCCGTAAATCCCACCGCCTTCACGCGCGGATGCTCCACCAGCGCCGTGCCCACCTCCGTGCCCGCGTCGAAGAGCAGCGCAAATACGCCGGCCGGCAGTCCGCACTCGCTCGCGCTCTCCGCAATCGCCCACCCCACCAGTTCGCTGGTTCCCGGATGCGCCGGATGCGCCTTCACGATCACCGGATTCCCCGCCGCCAGCGCCGAAGCCGTGTCCCCGCCCGCCACTGAAAACGCCAGCGGAAAGTTGCTTGCCCCAAACACCGCCACCGGCCCCAGCGGCCGCAGCATCGATCGAATATCCGGCCGCGGCAGCGGCGTCCGCTCCGGCCGCGCACGGTCGATCCGCGCATTGACCCACGAGCCCTCCTCAACGACCTGCGCGAAGAGCCGCAACTGGTTCACCGTCCGCGTACACTCGCCCTTCAGCCGCGCCTCCGGCAGCGCCGTCTCACCCATCGCCCGTTCGATCAGCTCCGCGCCCAGCCGCTCAATACCTTCCCCAATCCGCCGCAGAAACCGCGCCCGTTCGCGTCCACCCAGGCGCCCATAGCTCTCGAATGCCTCTTCAGCCAGTCGCGCCGCCTCGTCCACGTCCGCAAGCGCTGCGGAGTGGAACCCGGGCTCCAACCGGGCGCCGGCCGCCGGATCGAAGCCGGAAAAAAACGCGCCCGTCCCCGCCGCGGCGCGCCCGTTCACAATCGACTGTCCTCGCAGCATCGCCCCTGCCTTCGCGCGTAGAATCTGCGCCGCCGCTTCAACTCGCGTCAGGCAGCCTCGCGCCCGTCAAATCGCCGTCCCCGGCTTGCACCCGCAGGAGGCGCGCACTATCAATCGCACCGGCAGCACGATCTTGGCCGGCACAAACTCCGCGCCGCGCTTGTGATCGCCGATGCGTTCGATCAGCAGCGCCATGGCGCGCCTGGCCAGCTCTGCCCCGGACTGCGCCACCGTGGTCAGCGGCGGCGAGACCACCGACGCCAGGTCGAAGTCGTCAAAGCCGATCATTGCCATCTGTTCGGGAACTGCGACCCCCTCCTCCGACAACATGCGCAGCAGATAAGTCGCGGTGCGGTGGTTCAGCGCAAAGATCGCCGTCGGCTGGTCGGTCGACTTCAACATCTTCTGCATCCATCGGCGCGTCCCCTCCATCGTTCCAATGCCGAGCGAAAGCATCGGCTTCAACCCCGCCGCGTGCATGGCGCTCGTGTAGCCCTCGACGCGTTCACGCACGGCGTACACCGTCTCGTCGTAGCCGATGCAGGCGATGCGCTTATGCCCGTGCCCGATCAGGTGGCGCACCGCTTCCTCGGCGCCTCCGCGGTTCTCCACCACCACCGCGTCGGTCTGCGCCCCCGCCAGAGGCCGGTCGAAGGCCACGATCGCCAGGCCCGTCTTCTGCAGCCGCTGCAGCCGGTCGTCGCCGACTTTCGTCGAGGTCACCACCAGCAGCCCCGAGAGCTTCCGGCTCGCCATCAGCTCCGCCTGCTGAATCTCCAGCTCGCTGTCCCGTTCGGAGGCCGCTACCAGCGTCATGTACCCGTGCATGTGCGCAATCTGCTGCACGGTTTGCGCGCAGGTGGCAAAGAACGCGTCGGAGAGATCGGGCACGATCAGCCCGATCATCATGGCCCGCTGCCCCTTGAGCAGCCGCGCCGCCTCGTTCTTCTGGTAGCCCAGCGCCGCGATCGCCGCATTCACCCGCTTCAGCGTGCTGGGCCGCACCCGCGGATTGTTGTTGATCACGCGCGAGACCGTCATCAGGCCCACGCGCGCCAGCTTGGCCACTTCACGAATCGTAGGCGGACGTTCCGGTTTCTCTTTCATTCCAGAAAGAAACTATAGCAGCAGCGAACGGCCCACTCCCCGTTCGTCCGGCCCCGCGCCCCGCGCCCACGCTCTGCCGCAGGCTACGCAATACGAAGCCGCACGATCTCCGCCTGCAGTTCGCCGGCCCCGTCCAGGGTCAGCAGCCCCACCGTAACCGGCAGCTCAAACCGCCGCGGCCCGCACGACCCCGGATTGAAATAGAGCACGCCCTTGCGCTGGAAGATATTCGGCACATGCGTGTGCCCTGAGAGCACCGCCGCAAACCGCCCCGCCGCCGGATCGAGATGCAGCGTCTTCAGATCGTGCAGCATATAAATGTAGAGGTCTCCGTGGCGCGCATCTCGATTCGGGACCTCAACCAGCGCAACCTCCGTCTCCGGCAGCTCCGCGCACCGCCCATCGCGGTCCACGTTGCCGCGGATCGCCGTCACCGGCGCAATCTTGCCCAGCTCCTCCAGGATCGACCACCTGCCCACGTCGCCCAGGTGCAGGATCCGCTCCACGCCCGCGAGTGCCGGCGCCACCTCCGGCCGCAGCAGCCCGTGCGTATCGCTCACCACGCCGATCTTCCGCGCCATCCTCGCGCCGGCGCCCGTCACAGCCCCATCTCCAGCCGCGTCCGCGGATCCAGCTCGTCTCGCAGCGCATCCCCCAGAAAGTTGAACCCCAGCACCGCTCCCGCCACCGCAAACGCCGGGAACAGCACCAGGTGCGGCGAATCGAAGAGGTGCAGCCGCGCGTCGTTCAGCATCGAACCCCAGCTCGGCGCCGGCGCCGGAATCCCCAGCCCCAGGAACGACAGCGTCGCCTCGGCCAGGATCACCCCCGCCATCCCGATCGTCGCCTGCACCAGCACCGGCTGGATGATGTTGGGCACAATGTGCCGGAAGAAGATCCGCCATCCGCTCGCGCCCAGCGCCCGCGCCGCGTCCACAAACTCCCGCTCCCGCACCGCCAGCACCTGAGCGCGCACCAGCCGCGCGTACCCCGCCCATCCGCCAATCGCCAGCGCCAGAACCAGGTTCGCAAACCCCGGCCCCAGGAAGGCCGCAAACGCAATCGCCAGCAGAATCCCCGGCAGGGCCAGGAAGGTATTCATCGCAAAGGTGGTCAGCGCCGTATCCACCCACCCGCCCAGGTAGCCGGCCAGTCCCCCAACCGCCAGCCCCAGCGCCAGAGACACCGCGACCACGCTCACTGAAACCGCCAGCGAGATCCGCGCCCCCCACAACAGCCGCGAAAGCGTGTCACGCCCCAGCTCATCGGTCCCCGCCCAGTGCGCGGCCGAGGGGCCCTCCAGCCGGTGCGTCAGGTCGATCCTGGCCGGGTTATACGGCGCCAGCACCGGCGCGGCCAGCCCGCAAAAGATAAAGCCGCCCAGCAGCACCACCCCCACCACGGCCAATGGCTGCCGGCGCATGCGTTTGCGGAAGGCGCTCAGCGCCGTGGCGGCGGAAAAACTCATCGGCACTGCCAGAATACAGCGACACTCCTGCAGGTTCCGTGTCTAAAGTCGTATGAGGATGAGCCCAAGGCTCTACATTCTCCTGCTGGCCGCCGGCATTCTGTGGGCGCCGGCCCTCAAGGCGCAGGACGCGCCGCCGGGCCAGCTCAGGCCCGACGACGCCAACCAGCTCATCTCGCTCATCAACCAGGCCCGCGCCGCCGCCGGCGCATCGCCCCTCACCTGGGACCCGGCCCTCGCCCAGGCCGCCGAGCAGCACTGTCTGCTCATGGCCGCCAAGGGCCCCATCGAGCACCAGTACGCCGGCGAGCCCAGCCTCGCCGACCGCGCCTCTCAAGCCGGCGCCCACTTCAGCCTCATCGAGGAAAACATCGCCATCGGCTACTCGCCCCAGCAAATCCAGGACGAGTGGATGCACTCCCCGCCCCACCGCACCAACCTCCTCAACCCCGAAGTCAACCGCGTCGCAACCGCGGTTGTGGCCAACAACGGCACGCTCTACGCGGTCGCCGACTTCTCCCGCGCCGTCATGGTGCTCACGCCCTTCCAGGTTGAGCAGCAGGTCGGCAGTCTCATCCGCGTCAGCGGCATCGGCGTCCTCGCCACTCACGACCAGGCGCGTAAAGCCTGCACCACCGGCTACATGCCCCCCGCGGCCACCAACCTGATCCCGCGCTTCCTCATGCTCTGGCAGGCCTCCAGCCTCGACCAGTTGCCCAGGCAGCTCACGCAGAAGCTTGCCACCGGCCGCTATCACAGCGCGGAAGTCGGCAGTTGTGCGCCCGAGGGCCAGCAGAACGCCTTCGCCGCGTATCGCGTGGCCGTGCTGCTCTACTGAGCAGCCAATCGCACCCGCCCCGTGCGCTGGCCGGCACGTGCTCTGTCTCCCCGGTCGCCGCGCAAATGCTGCTTTCCTCTTGCCCCCAGTTCAAGAACCGCCCTGAGATCGTGGCCGCCCACCTTTCGCGGATATCGAACAGTCTGCCTGAACTCCGAAAATGCTCGAAACGGGCCAGTGCTCCGGGAACCGCGGCTGGCGCTTGCTGCCGAAAAACCTGGCGCCATGCCGACTACTCAATACCGATTTGCCAGGCGCCGCCCTCGACCCGTCCATAAAACTCGGGCGGCGGGCGGCCCATCAGGTTCCAGAAAGTGGCTCCAGCACAGAAGATGGGTGCCCCAGGTCTCGCTTTTGAGACCTGGGATGGCAGGATAACCGCGCCCGATCCCGTTCGGCAGACCCCCAACCTCTTCGCGCCCCTTACGAAAAGGATGGGCCTGACAAATGCCCCGGCGCCTCGTTCTCCGCCACAGCCCGGGTGCCCCACCCTCGCCGCGTCTTTGTTCTTGCGGCTAGGGTGGGGTTGGCCCACCGCCCAGCCGCATCGATCTCCACAACCCGGTG
>DATJMU010000064.1:0-7888 GCA_035508555.1 Occallatibacter sp.
GATGGTGGCGCACGAGGACTGTCTGTCGTGGGGCTACGGGGCGGAGATCGCGGCGCGCATCGCGAACGAGCTGTTCGACCGGCTGGATGCGCCGGTGGGGCGGGTGGGCGCGCTGGACACGTGGGTCGGGTACAATCCGCAGCTCGAGAATGAAATTCTGCCGCAAGTGGAGAATTTGTCTACGGAAGCCGAGCGGTTGATTACGTATTAATCCGGGCATTTCTGAGTAATTCGTGCCGAGTTTTGGGGGGTAGTTGTTGCGGAGAGCGAATCGCGGGTGGATGTGCGTTAAAGAGTTGGTTGGGAAGCTGATTTGGTGACCGAGGGTTGGTGACTGGTGGCTAAGTCGCAGTGGCGGCGGGGCCACCCAGCACGTCGATGACGTGGGGGACGTCGTTGCTCTCCGGCACCCGGATGAGGTCCACGACAGCGTCGATGGGCGGGGGCGGATGCGCGATTGCCTTTGCCAGCAATGATACGTCGCCGTCCAACCGGGCAGTGGCCTGCGGCACCTGGCCCGCGGGGAGCACGGCGAATTTCTGCGCGGTGGCCCAGGCCTGGGCGCGCGCTTTATCCAGGCTGAAGTTGATGAGAGTCGTCTCCGTGCGCAATCCGCGCTCTTCCAACAGATGAATCGCGGGAGAGACTGCGCCGATTTCGTTCTCGACCGTACCGACCAGGGTTGCGAGAACGTCGTTGATGCGATCGAAGTCGGGTTTGATTCCGGGGAGCTGGTCGCCGGGCGCGACGACCGCGGTGGCAATGCCGAGGTCGAGGTTGATGTGCGCGTTGATGCCCAAGAGCAACTGCTGCAGGATGAGGGGATGCGAGTCGTCGGCGGTTTGGAAGGCGGCCAACCAGCTTAGCGTGGGAGTTTGGCCGGCTTGGAACCGGGCGAGCGCGTCGAGATAGCGGTTGGCGAAGGTGACATCGAGGCGTTCGACGAGCGAGCCGTTCTGGAATTTGCCGGCGGCGATGTCGTCCTTGACGGTTTGGGTGACACGGCGATAGAGGGAGGCGAAGTAGCCCAGGCGGCTGGCGTCGCGGCGGGCGTTTTCAATGATCTCTGTCAACGCAGAGAGGACCTCGTCGATGGTGGTGGCGGGCGCAGGCATGACTGAGCCAGTGGTGATTATCGCAGCGTGTAGGTCAGGCCGAGCGTGTATTGGAGCGAGTTCTTCTTGAACGCGGGCGGCGGATCGTTCAGGAAGGTATCGATGAAGCCGGTGGAGGCGCTGAGGCGCTTGTAGACCGGCAGCGTGAGCAGCGTATCGAAGTAGGCGGAGTAGGCGTTGAGATTGTTCCAGGCCGGCGTCACGGAGAGGTGCTGCTCGAGAACGATACCGTGTTTGAAGCCGCGCTTATAGTGCTCGGCGAAGATGGAGCCGATCAGGTCCTGATTGGGAGCGGTGGTGAACTGCTGGCGGATGTAGCTGACGCTGCCTTTGATGTCGAGGGTTTGATTGGAGGCCTGAAGGATGGTCCATCCGATGCCGCCGCCATAGTTCTGCTGGAGATCGAGGCCCTGGGAGAAGTTGTGATCGAAGGAGGCCTGGCCGAAGGCAAAGATGCTGTCGACCAAGTATTCGTCGCGCTCGGCGTCGGCGTGGTAGATGGAAGTTTTGATGGTGGGCGTGTTGGGCTGCGAGAGCTCGCCGTAGGAGGTGGAGAAATCGAAGGCGGTGCGATCGCGCGGCGCGAGCCAGTTCTCGGAAGGCTCGGCACGGACCAGGCTGATGGCGCCGTTGAAGGTTTGGTTGTCCTGGGTGGCCTGGATGATGGTGGCGCCGAAGGTGACGGTACCGGCCCAGTCGGAGAGGAAGCCGGGCGTGTGCGTGACGGCCTTTTCGAAGCTGGGCTGATCGACGATGACGCTGGAGTCGCTGACCGGAATGGACTGGGAGGGCTGCGGCGGCGCGGCAAGCTGCAGGGTCTGCTTCTCCATGCTGAGCGTGCCCTGCGGTACAGCGGCGGTATCTGGATGGCGGCCGAGCTTCACGCCTTTGCGGAGGACGGCGACCTTTTGGGCGGTGTGAAGCTCCTTGACCTTGGACCAGTCGACCGTGATGTCGCCGAGGACGTCGCTTTTGAAGGTGACGTTGGCGCCGGAGGAGCTAACGAAGTGGCCGACGAGTTTGTCGCCGTTAGTGAAGACGATGGTGTCGGGGCCGGGGACGGGAGGGTCAGCGGCTGCGAGGGGCAAGCAGACAAGGGTTGCGAGGGCAAGGCAGCAGGTTGCGCGCATGGATTCAAGGTATCAGGGGCAGTGTGCGGGGACAATGCAATGGGGGTTACTTGGGGTTAGGAGGGGGGTGGAGGCCGAGGATTTCGCGGTCGGTGGCGCGGTTAACGAAATCGCTGTAGCGGGGATCGGTCTGGATTTGGATGCGCAGGTCAGAGCCAGGCGAAGGCTGTGAGGGAACTCTTCGACTCGGACGCTCGGCTGGAGCAGGGTCCTGATTTGGCCAATCTGGTCGACGGCGACGGCCAGATCGAGATCGAGGCTGACGAGCGGCTCAACGTAGGCGTTCACGGCTTGGCCACCGATAGCGCCAGAATCGGATGCCGTTTTCGTGCAGTGCCGCCAGGACCTCTTCGAGGAGGTTGGCTTTGTCCATCGTGACTGATTTCCAGAACGATTCATGAGCACTCGCGGGCAGATTTTTCTGACCACGGTGCGAACAGTTCTGCGTGTGTGACGCTCTTATCAGGTGTGGGTACATGACAGAGCCTTGGAACGTAGACGCCTTGGTAGTGGCGCGCGCGATCGCAGGCGACCGTGAGGTCCTGGACGGCATCCTTGCCGCACTGCAAGGTCCGCTCTACCGGTACATTTCGAGGCTGCTCACACGTCGCGAGACGGCAGAAGACGCCCTGCAAGAAGTGCTATTTCGAATCTGCAAGAAGATTGTCTGGCTACGGGATCCCGAACTTCTCCGTGCGTGGGCATTTCGGATTGCCAGCCGGGAATGCTTCCGGCAGTTGCGCTCAGAAAAACGCCGCGGCGAGGACAAACTGGACCTCGATAGTGCAGAAACGGCTGCCCGCGAGAGCATCCCGCAGGAATGGGAGCCCCGTCTGCTGGATTGGGTGGATGACCTGCCGCCCGCGAGCCGCGCCGTCATCGTGCTGCATTACCTGGAGGAGATGAGCCTGGATGACGTCGCCGCGGTACTCGAGATTTCGCCGGGAACTGTGAAGTCCCGGTTAGCCTATGGCCTCGCGCGGTTGCGCAGGCATACCGCCGGTACGCAAGCGAATGCTGGAGGAGGAACTCACACATGACAGAATCGCCATCGGACACTGCTCGCCGGAACGCTTTGGACAGGGTCGACCGTTCCGAACGAGGCCGCTACAAATTTGCGATTGCGCTAACGGCAGTTGAGGTGATCTTTCTTTGGGGGTTTGCGCAGTTGGCGGATTTTACCAATCGCGTGCACGTCCTCATCTTCTGGTCGCTTCTTTCCATTGACGGGCTAATTGTGATTGGAGTGGGGCTATTGCGGGCTCATATAAGTCAAAATACGAGGCTGGTGCTAAGGGCCATCGATCTGTCCACGAGGAAGACTCCAGCGGAAACGCCGCGTGCGCCCGGCCCGCTTGGACTGGACCGTTGAAGCCCGCTGAGACCGGGTCTGCGAGGGAACTGATAGACTCGATCCTGACTATTTGGCCTGGCGATCGGGCCGATTGGCCACAGCCCGCTGGAGGAATTGCCGACATGAGCATGATGGCGGCCGTCGAGATCCGCGACGTGACTAAGACGTACGAAAACGTCACGGCCGTGGACGGGCTCTCGCTCGATGTTCCCCAGGGCGCAGTTTATGGATTTATCGGACCGAACGGCTCGGGTAAATCCACCACCATGCGGATGATTGTCAATATCATTCATCCGGATTCCGGGACGATTCGCGTGTTCGGACAGCAGCGCTCGGGCACGCGCTCGAGCCACATCGGATATCTTCCCGAAGAGCGGGGCGTCTACCGCAAGATGCGCGTGCGTTCGCTGCTGGAATTTTATGGGGAGCTGCGCGGCGGGCGCAAGGTAACGGGAGAAGTAAATTCCTGGCTCGAACGCTTGGGGCTGGCCAGTCGCGCCGAGGACAAAGTGGAGACGCTCAGTAAAGGCATGAGCCAGAAGATTCAATTCATCGCCACGGTAGTTCCGGAGCCGAGGCTGCTGATCCTGGACGAGCCGTTCACAGGTCTCGATCCGGTGAGCGCCGATTCGATACGGGGAGCGATTCTGGAAATGCGCTCGCGCGGCTGCACCATTATTTTGAGCACGCACGATATGGCCGTCGCCGAGAGCCTGTGCGACTCGATTTTCATGATCTTTCGCGGAAAGAAGGTGCTGGACGGAACACTCGATTCCATTCAATCGAGCTATGGCTCCGACACCATTCGCGTGGAAGTGGACGGCAGCGGCGACATGCTGCGCGACCTTCCGGGGATCGAGCTGATCCGGGATCTGGGGCAGGTACAAGAGCTGCGCATGTCCGCCGGCTGCGACCCGCAGCGCATCCTGGAAGCTCTGGTGGCGCGGACGAGGGTGACATCATTTTCCGTGGTGAAGCCGTCGTTGCATGATATCTTCGTGCGGATCGCCGGGCCGCAGCCCGAGGAGGCTCTGGTTTGAACCGAATTCTGCTGATTGCCAAACGCGATTACTTGCAGACCGTGCGGAGCAAGGCCTTTCTGATCGGGCTCGTGTTTCTGCCGCTGCTGTCGGGCGGCGGATTCCTGGCCTTGGCGTTGGCGAACAAAACGGATGTCAAAGTGCAGCGCGTCGCCGTGGTGGACCAGACGGGCGTCGCTGGCGCGGCGGTGATCCAGGCCTGCGAGGAAGCGATGCGAAGGGCGAATCGAAACGCCCCGGCGGCGCTTGCCCCCACGCTGCGCTACCGGTTCGAGGAGGTGAAGCCCGAGCCCGACGAAGCCGCGCAACTGGTGAGGTTGTCGGATGAGATCCGCCGGGGCGAGCTGTCGCTGATGGTGGATATCGGGCCCCAGGCCCTCCGGCCGTCCACCGATCCGAAGGCGCCGGCGGTCCGCTATTACTCCAATTCCGGCGGCGTCGTGGATCCGCTGAGCCTGTGGCTGCCCGCCGCAGTCAACGCAGGGTTGCGCCAGGTGCGGCTGCTGCAACTGGGCCTGGACCCCGGGCGCGTAGCGGAGGTGATGCGGGACGCGGATGTCGTGGGGATGAGCCTGGTGAGCAGGAATCCATCCACAGGAGCGATCACCGGCGGGCAAAAGAAGAACGCGCAAAGCGGATTTGTGGCATTTTTTCTGGTTTTTCTGCTGATCATGATCGGAACATTCGGCTCAGCGTCCAATCTGGGCGTGGTGGCTCAGGACAAGATGCAGCGCGTATTCGAGCTGTTACTGACATCGGCCTCCCCTTGGGAGTTAATGGCCGGCAAGGTGATGGCGGCTGTGGGCACGTGCCTCACCAGCTCGACGCTCTACATCCTGGCCGGCCTTGCGGCGCTGATGGGAATGGCGTTGATCGGCGTCGCTCCGATTCATTTGATTCCGTGGTTTTTCGTCTATCTGGTGGCCGATGCGATGCTGCTGTCGGCTCTGGCGGTGGCGCTCGGCTCGGCGTGCGCGAATCCGCAGGACGCGCAGCAGTTGGCGTTTCTGTTGATTCTTCCTCTGATTGTTCCGATGTTCCTGCTGGCGCCGGTGATGCAGCAGCCGAACGGGACGCTCGCGGTGGTGACCTCGTTCCTGCCGCCGTTCACGCCCGTGCTGATGCTGCTGCGGCAGGCGTCTCCGGCCGGCGTTCCGGCGTGGGAGCCGTGGGCCGGTCTGCTGGGCATCGCCGCGTATGGGCTCGCGGTCATTTGGGCGGCGGCGCGCATATTCCGGATCGGCATCCTGTCGCAGGGAAAGACGCCCAAGATCGCGGATTTGGCGCAGTGGGTGTTGCGGGGTTGAGGTTGTAGTTTTAGATTGTGCAGCACCAGAAGAAAAAGCCCCGGACTCGGTTCGCACCGGCCGGGGCTTTGGTTTGCCGCGCACAACGCGTTGGCTGCGCGCTTTGTTTTAATTGGGCAACGTCCTACTCTCCCACACACTCGCGCGTGCAGTACCATCGGGGCTGTGGGGCTTAACTACCGTGTTCGGGATGGGAACGGGTGGGACCCCCACGCTACAATCACCCAAAAGTGATTTGCCGCTTTGAAAGGGGCGATGAGCCGCGCTTCTCAGCGAGCGAAGTGTTATGAATATTGATGGGCAACTAACTCCGGGGAGTTAGTAAGTTGCTGTTATGTCTACAGTAAGATTTATGGTCAAGCCGAACGGGCTATTAGTAACGGTCAGCTCAACGTATTACTACGCTTACACATCCGTCCTATCAACGTGGTAGTCTTCCACGGCCCTTCGTAGGGGAATACCCCTTGGGAGATCTCATCTCGAGGAAGGTTTCGCGCTTATATGCATTCAGCGCTTATCCTGACCCAACTTCGCTACCCAGCTATGCCACTGGCGTGACAACTGGATCACAAGAGGTTGGTTCATCCCGGTCCTCTCGTACTAAGGACAAGCCCTCTCAAATCTCCTGCGCCCACATCAGATAGGGACCGAACTGTCTCGCGACGTTCTGAACCCAGTTCACGTACCGCTTTAATAGGCGAACAGCCTAACCCTTGGGAGCTTCTACACCCCCAGGATGCGATGAACCGACATCGAGGTGCCAAACCGGAGCGTCGATGTGAACTCTTGACTCCGATCAGCCTGTTATCCCCGGCGTACCTTTTATCCGTTGAGCGATGGCCCTTCCATGCAGAACCACCGGATCACTAAAGCCTACTTTCGTACCTGCTCGACTTGTTGGTCTCGCAGTTAACCACGCTTATGCTTTTGCACTCGACGGCTGATTTCCAAACAGCCTGAGCGTAGCTTCGCGCGCCTCCGTTACAGTTTAGGAGGCGACCGCCCCAGTCAAACTACCCGCCTTACCATGTCCCTCTCCCGGGTTATGGGAGTAGGTTAGAACCACAGAATTCGCAGGGTGGTATCTCACCGTTGGCTCCCCCAAGTCCGAAAACCTGGGTTCAAAGCCTCCCACCTATCCTGCGCAGCAAATGCCATAGTTCATGGTAAAGGTATAGTAAAGGTGCACGGGGTCTTTCCGTCTAGTTGCGGGCAACCGGCATCTTCACCGGCACTACAAGTTCGCCGTGCCAGTCGGCAAGACAGTCGCACTTTCGTTACGCCATTCGTGCAGGTCGGAACTTACCCGACAAGGAATTTCGCTCAACTTTGTTACACCTTCGCTCACCATCAATTGTCTTGGGAAGGGCACGACTTTCAGTCGTGCCGTTTGGACGTGCCCTCGATCGCGGCCTTAGCCGCTGAGGTGCGCTCCTTCGACCTATCGATGATCGGGAAGTGGAGTGGACATTTCTGCCACTCTCTGCATGTCGCCATGCAGTTCGGACTATATCTTTTCCAATTTTCATTGGAATCTGGCATATAGTCTCTGAGGATTCCAGTGAGATCAAAAGCGCAACCTCAAGGGCTAAAGCCCATCGAGATTGCCACCTTTACGGCACGACTGAAGTCGCGCCCTTCCACGAACCTTGCGAGTCCGTGAATCCCACTGGCCTTTCCTGCTGATTGTCTGCACCCAACACATTTTCACGCTGGCTTACTAAGTGAGTAAGTTCGCGTAGCGTGGGATACTCAGACTTTCCAGCATATAGCCAGATTTTACTAAGGCTAGCGAGATCGTTAACCTTAGGACCGTTATAGTTACGGCCGCCGTTCACTGGGGCTTCAGTTCGAAGCTTCACCTTGCGGTTGACCTCTCCCTTTAACCTTCCAGCACCGGGCAGGCGTCAGCCCCTATACGTCGTTTTCGACTTTGCAGAGA
>DATJMU010000065.1:0-28250 GCA_035508555.1 Occallatibacter sp.
CGCGGCTGGGAGAACCGCTTTTTCGTGGACGCGCCAAGAAAAATCTTTGCGCATCTTGTGAACCTGAAGCCGACGCCGGAGCAGTTGACGTACTGGATGTGCCACGAGCAGGAGATCGACGCTCGCGTGCAGGGTACGGAAATGTGGGCCATGATCCACTCGACCGCGCCGAACCAGAGATCGGGAGTGATGGGTTCATTGAATATGGTTGCAGATGCGTTCAGACTTCTGCCGCCGGAACGAGAGACGAAGCGGCGCTGGAGCGCGTATGAGTGGAGCCAGGAGCGGCGCGGATGGATTTTCCTTACGTCGAAGCCGACGGTGAGGGAGCGCCTGCAGCCGCTGCTGAGCCTGTGGCTCGACCTGTTAGTGCTGCGGCTGATGAACGAGGGCGGGAGCGGCGCACGGAAGACGTGGTTCGTGCTGGACGAAGTGGCGACGCTGCAACGGCTGCCGCAGCTTACGACGGCGATCACGGAGAGCCGGAAATCGAACTGCCCAATGGTCCTTGGCTTTCAGGGCAAGGCACAAGTGGAGACGCTGTACGGGCATATCGCCGAGGCGATGCTGTCGCAACCCGCGACGAAACTCTTCTTCAAGACGAGCGAACCTCATGCGTCGGAGTGGATCTCG
Source organism: Occallatibacter sp. (assembly GCA_035508555.1). GTDB lineage: Bacteria > Acidobacteriota > Terriglobia > Terriglobales > Acidobacteriaceae > Telmatobacter. The sequence goes on from DATJMU010000065.1 coordinate 634, forward strand.
AAATCCATCGGTGAGATAGAAGTGGAACGCTTCCGGGAGAGCCGGACGCGGGGAGTGTTCCCGCAGCAGCGGGAGAACGAACAACGCGAAATTACGCGGGAGCCGCTAGTCATGGCGTCGGAGATCGGCGGCCTTGAGCCACTGCACGGGTACTTGAAGCACGGCAACCTTGTAGTACGGATGCGGATGCCGTATCTGACGCTGGACGAACCCGCAGAGAAATTCATCGAGCGGAAGATAACGACGCCGGCAGTGACTCCGCCTGTGACGACGCCGGCGAGAGAACCGGAACCGGCGCAAGTGATCGCGCAGACAACGCCGCAGCGGAAACCTGTGCGCAGCGTCCAAAAGAAACAGGAGCAGGAACAGCGGCCCGCAGCGGTGAACGAGCAGACGCCTTTCTTCGAGTGAAGCGATGATTACGCTGTCGAAACCCATTAGTTCCGGCCAGGCGCGGGCGTACCACCGGGAAGAGTTCGCTAACGCCAAGGAGAACTACTATACCGAAGGCGAGCGTGTGCGCGGTGAATGGCAGGGGCAGCTTGCTGCGCGTTGGGGTTTGCAGGGCGACGTTCAGGAGCAGCAGTTCGCGCGGTTGGCCGAGGGCCAGCACCCGGAGACTGGCGAGCAGTTGGTACGGCATCAGACAGCACGCGAGTACGTCAATGCCAGCGGCGAGACCGTGCGCACGATGGAGCACCGGGCGGGATGGGATGCGACGTTCAGCGCACCGAAGAGTGTATCTCTGACCGCGTTGGTTGGCGGTGATGATCGGATACGCGAGGCCCACAGGGAGAGCGTGAGCACGGCGCTTGACGAGATGGAGAAATTCGCGCAGGCGCGCATGGGCGGCAACGTCCCGGCACAGACGACGGGTGCATGGGTCGTCGCCAAATTCGAGCATGACAGCAGCAGGCCCGTGAATGGCTACGCCGCACCGCAGTTGCACACGCACGCGGTGATCTTCAATATGACTGAGACGGCGGAGGGCCAGACGCGCGCGCTTCAACCGCAGGAGCTTTATAGGACGCAGCAGTACGCAACCGCCGTCTATCGTTCGGAGCTTGCGGCACGGTTGCAGGTGCTTGGTTACGAAATCGAACGCGGCGCGCACGGGCAGCCGGAGATCAAGGGTTACACGCGCGAGTATTTGGAGGCTTCGAGTCCGCGGCGGCAGCAAATCGAAGAGCATATGGAAAAGGCAGGAGTGCGCGGGGCTGGCGCCGCGCAGATCGCGGCGCATCAGACGCGCGATGCCAAGCAGCCGTTATCGCATGAAGAGGTTCGGGCGCAACATCAGAGGCTCGCCCAGGAACACGGCCAGCAGCCGCAACGTGTGATCGAAGAGGCGGCGCAGCGGCCCGGTGTGGAGCTGAAGCCGGAGCAAGCGGGAGTTGCCGCGCACGAGGGCGTGAGCTATGCGCGCGAGCGCGGCATGGAGCGCGAGGCCGTAGCCGATGAAAGAACGCTGATGCGCGATGCGTTAAAGCACACTATGGGCGAGGCTAGGTTGCAAGATGTGCGCGCCGAGTTCGAGCGGCGTGCAGAACGCCAAGAACTGATCGAAGTGGAGCGCAGGCCGGGACTCGCAGGCCGCGCGTTCACGACCGGCGAAATGCAGGGTTTCGAGCGCGAGCTAATCGAGCGGATGAAAATGGGCCAGGGCACGCGCGAGGTATTGGCAGACGGTCAGGTACGGCAGCAGACGATGGAGCAGCATCCGCACTTGAGCTTGAGCCAGCGGAGCGCGGTCGAGGATATGCTGACGAGCCGCGACCGCATGATGGCGCTTGAAGGCGTAGCCGGGGGCGGAAAAACGACTTCCTTAGCGGCTGTCCGTGAAGGGGCCGAGCGTGCGGGCTATCAAGTGCAAGGACTCGCACCGACATCGAGGGCCGCGCAGAAGCTCGCCGAAGCTGGCATCGAGACGCAAACATTGCAAAGGCACCTTGCGCGGGGCGAGCAGCAAGACGACGGACAGAAACGGCTCTACGTGGTCGATGAATCGAGCATGGCGAGCACGAAGCAGTTACATGCGTTTGTTGAGCGGCTGCGAGAAAACGACCGGGTGCTGTTCGTAGGCGACGTGCGGCAGCATGAGGCGGTCGAAGCGGGCAGGCCGTATGCACAGTTACAAGAGGCCGGGATGCGCAGGGCCAGACTGGATGAGATCATCCGGCAGAAAGACCCGGCGCTCAAAGAAGCCGTGGAGCAGCTTGCGCGCGGCGAAGTGCGCGAGGCCGTCGGCAATCTCAACAGCCAGGGTCGTGTGCATGAGATCGGCGACCGGCGGGAACGCATCAGCGAAATCGCCCGTGAGTACGTGCGCTCGCCGGAGCGGACATTGATTGTGTCGCCGGATAATGCCTCGCGCCGCGAGATCAACGAAGCCATCCATCGCGCGATGCAGAACGAGGGCAAGGTCAGCGATAACGAGCAGCGCGTGCATGTGCTCTACGCGCGGCAGGACGTGACCGGCGCGGACCGGCAGCACGCGCAGAACTACGAGAAAGGCGACGTACTGCGCTACTCGAAAGGTAGCAAATCTCTCGGCATCGAGCCGGGAGAGTATGCGCGTGTGTCGCAAGTGGACCGCGAAAGCAACACGCTCACAGTGAAGCGGCACGGCGGCGAAGAACTGAGCTACGATCCGCGCCGCTTGCAGGGTGTGACGATCTACCGCGACAGCGAGCGGAGGTTCGCGCAGGGCGACCGCGTGCAGTTCACGGCCCCATACCACGAGCAGAAACTCGCTAACCGCGAACTGGCAACCATCGAGCGGATTGACGGCGACGGCGGTCTGAAACTCCGCACGGACTCGGGGCGCGAAGTCGAATTCAATGCAAGGCAGCATCCGCATCTGGATTACGGTTATGCAGTGACGAGCCACAGCAGCCAGGGTCAGACCGCAGACCGCGTGCTGATCCACGTGGACACGGAGCAGGCTCCCGGCGAGCTGGTCAACAGCCGCATGGCTTATGTGTCGGTGTCGCGCGCTCAGTTCGACGTGCAGATGTACACGAACGACGCGAAGGCGCTGGGATACGAACTGAGCCGCGATGTGTCGCACCCGACCGCGATTCAGCAAGAACCAGCAGCAGCACAGAAAATCGAGCCGCAATCTGAAAGCATACAAGCCGCGCAAGGCTTGAGCGTGGGCTGACCAATGGTCGTCTGTTGCTTCGCACATTCACCATCAGGCGAAGAATTCTGCCAGACCCGGTGCTGTCTCCCGGCTGCTAGGGGTCACAAGCATTTGCGGCGTAAGCTCAAATGGTCATGCGGACAGTGCGGATTAAGGGACGAGAGGTAAAATCGGAGCGAAGATCATATGACGCGTTCAACTCGAAGCTCATTGCGTCTCTATGTCGCCGGAGCGGTAGCCGAGGCTGCGATTGAAGACTTGCGTGTGAACCTGTTCAACTATTCGGGTTTCCCGCAGATAACCGTCTCTTGCCACTCGGAAGATGTGTTTGACATCACTCTCAGTTGGGAAACCCACCAATCTCAATTTCAGCTAACGGATGTTGAAGCAAAGGCGGCGGTCAAGAAATTTAAGTCCAGCACCGGCTACGAACGGTCTATTTTTGACAAAGTACAAAAGGCATTGGCAGCACTTGAAGCAAAAGTTTCGGCAGATCGCAGAGGTATCCCAATTCCTGTTTCTGCGCCGTGAGCAAATGGCAGCGATCTCTGGGCCAGCGCCCCTCTTCGAGACGGAAACGGCATCTGAAGGTCACTGAGAATTGGCGGCATCCTTGTAGCAAACCGCTTTAAACAAGCGCGCAACAGGGGTGCCCGGCTGCGAATGCCTCAAAACTCCATCGTCAGCCTGATAAAGGTCTGCACCGCAAGTTCCAGCTATCTTTTGACCGTCAAACAGGACGTGAAAGCTGTTGGCACCATGCGCACCGTACTCCACCGAGATTTGCTTTCCATCGACCGTGAACTGTCGAGCGACTCTAAACGTCACCTGTACACGCCGAGGTCTATGGTTCGGAGTGTCCACAGCCAACTGACATTCCACTGTGGTTAGTTGTGTCCACCCTTGGGCTAGGAAGTGGAAATAGCATCCTCTGTCTCCCATTTTGTCCATATTCTCTGCCGAGTGAATCGACACTGCTGGGGTTCCATCTCCCCATAGAACGTGATCGATAGGAAACGCTTGACCTATCGGTCCTTGGTAAGGATCGACACTGAGCTGATTTGCACGAACAGCAAATAGCTCTCCGGTGAACACGAGAACGGGCTTCGTGGGATCGCCATTTGAAAATGACGCTATAGTCTCGCTGCCCTTTTGCATGACAGTGAGGGCGTCGCATTTGATTGTTGGCGTGTCCTGAATAGCCGATAAATCATGAACGTCAGTCTGGTTCCCAGTGCAAGTCCCCTTGTACGTCAAGGGAAGGTCGTTTTGACCCCAAGCAGTTCCGGCCGTCACCAGCCACAGCACCACAGCGAGTTTTTTCATGGCGAAGCTACCCTCTTCGGGAAGTCCTTTCACAATCTCCATCGACGGCATCTTGGTTCTAGGGGCAGTCTAGCGCACTCGTTAGCTGATTCCCGGGCCTGCAATGGAAAGGGCTGGCGTCGGTTCAGCCTTTTATATGGTCTAATAGTGATGATGGCTTGATGGCGGAATCGGCATACGCGGTGGTCTCAAAAACCATTGGGAGCAATCCCGTGTGGGTTCAAGTCCCACTCAAGCCACCAGATCGATCCAGCCCTCGGCCTTCCCCAAAAACCACTGCAAAAGATTCCCAGCGTGATCCGTCGGGGCCGAGACTGATTCTTGAAAAAGGCGAAATTTACACATTTTCTTCCACAGTCCTCTGTTGTTTCTTCCTAAGCCATAGATAAAATGATATTTACGGACGTACTTGGAGGACTCAAAAACCCCCGAGAGCAATCTCATATCGGTTCGATTCCGATACCCGCCACCACCGGGCGTCTTCCCGAAAAATCTCTACAAGGAAATCTCCAGGGTGATCACTCTCACCCTCCCACCAAGGTCGTGACGCCGCGTTGGCCGCACCACGGACCTGCCATCGGCCCAAGCTTCGTCTCCCCGGACACGGCCTGAAAAGTCCGAGCCACGCGAACCTGTTGAGTGGGATGGTGTTCTCTATTGGTCGTTCGATAATCGAAGCCCGTGGTGACCGGCCGTGGCCACAGCCGGCGGGGGGCACGGAGCTAATTACGCCCTTGCGATGCCTTGCAAACCCCAGGATTGGCGACGCGGAAGGCCATGGTGAAGGGAACGCGTCCGTAAAGAATACTAATACTAAAGTATCAATCCCGCTCGGCGCAGCGCTTTTGTAATGCTATTGTTGCCTTAGTTGGTCTCCGGAAAGAAACTCAGCGGATACATTCTCGGCCGAGTTATTGACTGAGGGAGCCGGACAAGGGAGTCTCTCACCGGACCCGACCGCATCAAACAGCCTGGACGGCGTTGTTGGAACAGAGATGTTCTCGTAGCTGTGCTTGATTTCCACTTCAATCGCGGACTGAGAGTCCCTTGATGAATTCCCAATTGCTGATTGCGGTGGTCGACGATGATCAGTCAGTTCGCGAGTCATTGCCAGACCTATTGGAGGAACTGGGATTCATGGCCCGGACTTTCTCCTCGGCTGAGGAATTTCTGCTCTCCGACGCTGCTTTGCATTCGAGCTGCCTGATCCTCGATGTCTCCATGCCGGTTATGTCCGGGCCCGAGCTCTTCCGCGAACTTCGCCGTCGAAACCTGAAGATTCCGGTTGTCTTCATCACCGCCCGCAAGGATGAAGTTGTACGGTCGCGATTGCTTGATGACGGAGCGGCTGAATGTCTGTTCAAACCCTTCAGCGATACAGGGTTGTTGCAGGCATTGAACAAAGCTATCGACGGCAATTAAATCGTCGGATGCAGCCAGTAGGTGGCTACAATGGCTGCAACAACCTTGATACGAAGTGGGAATTCCCCGGCTTTGCCGGAGAGCCGATCGAACTTTGAGAACTCCGGGAGTCGTCCACCCGCATTTGCTTTTGTCTTTGCGGCGCCGATCGTAAAAGAACGTCAGTCGGCGTTGTTGCTTTTGCTTTTCAACGGTCCCGATCAGGCCGCCCTGAGGGCCAAGCAACCGAAAACCTCCGGCTCTGCCAGAGGACCCTTCCTTACGCGTCGATCATGAGAGGCCCAAGACCCGTCAGTACTGCGTCGTGGCGCTTAGCAGTACAGTGCCCCGCGGCGCCGGATAATCATCAGTCGCTGACGACGGATAACTCCCCAGCACCGCTCGGGAGTTGAATCCGTAACAGCCCGTCGTGCACGCGGATGGACTCTGCAGCTGCCCCATTCCATAGAACCCGGTACTGCCTGTCCGGACTCATGCAGGCCAGGACCGAGCGCTCTCGATTGACTCCGGCGCCGGCGCTTTCGAGTTTCGCGTCAAGCCGGCGACGATCATTGCCGAATGCGCAAGTCTCAATCCAGGTATCGAACCCGCACGTGAAGCGTCCCGGAGTATAGAGCGCCGCAAACCACGAAAGCGCCGGCGAAGACAGGCTGCTGAATTGAATCCATCCCTCGCCGAATGGCGGGTGGGGCACGAAATGCTCCATGCAGTCGTAAGAGGTGTCGGTCGCCTGCTTCCATACACCGAGGGCGGCTTTGGCGATGCGAACCGCCAAATCTCCCCGGCCAAGATCGAGCATTGTCTTCCAGAGGAACCACTGGTGCGCCAGCCAGACGCTGCCGTTCCAATAACCATCGGGGTTGTAATAAGGAGCCGATTGGTCCACGGTGGTGATCCCGATACCCGTCCACAGGCCTTTTTCTGAAAACAGGTGATCGAGAAGCCGTCGGGTCTGCGCCAATGTGCAGATGCCGGCGATCAACGGCGACACGCCGCCGAGACCCAGGTTGAAGTTCACGCCGTCCCGGGTACGCAATATGCCGGTCGGCGTTCCCGACGCATCGTGCATCACGTAGCCAAAGTATCCCGATTCCTCATCCCATGAATACTGTTGCAGAGAGCCGGATAAGGTGGCAATGTCGCTTTCGTACTCTGCGCAGTCATCGGTGTGGCCAAGTACCTGAGCTACATGCCGTAGCAGCTTGGCGCAGCGGATGGTGTGCGCGGAGTTGACGACAGGAGTCGCCACTGAAGTCAGGTTCTGTGCATGAACAAACTTTTGCGGAGGATAATCGTCCCATCCCCCCGAGTTATAGAAATAATCCCAGGTGACAATAAGGTGGTCTTTGTGCCGGCGCGTGGTCGAACTTCCAAGACGCCCGGCCAGAAACCTGTGATATTGGCGGAGACGCGGATAAAAATAGGCAAGCATCTCCTTCGACTGCGTCCGGTTCCATAACTCCAGGTATAGATAAATCTGCGTCGGCAGAGGGGTGCCGTGGTGAATGAATGCGGATTGCGCGCCTTCCGGCGTGGTATATGCGTTCAGGTCATCGAGAGCGCGCCGAGGGTCGAACTCGAGCAGACCGAGGCCGATGAAGCCCGAATCCCATGTATAGAGGCAATCCCAGATCTTTCCCGGGGAATTATGGCGAATATAACTCCGCTGCGTATAGAGCGGATAGACAAGATTAGTCAGGGTGACGGCTGCCATGAGCTGCTGGCTGAAGCGGAACGGCTCGCCGCTCGGTGAGCACGTAAATTGAAACCCCTTGCCCTGCGCTGTACGGAAGGCGCGCTCATTGCTTGAGGAGTGCTCTTCGAAGCCCTGTAGCGCCTGGCGTACATCGGCCGGTGGGCCCGCGCAAACCATCCCGTAAAGCACCCGCCGGCTGCGCGGAGGAATGATGAGGGGCTTGGAAGCGGCATGAACAAAGAGTGAGTCCGGATCGCCCCGGTTGCCATGGCCATTGCCGAAGATGCGCTCCCGGGTTTCCTCGCTCGAGTGGGTGTGAAATGCGTCATCCAGGTCGCGCCACTTCAACTCGCGTTGCAGCGGCCAGCCGGCCTCCAGGGCCAGACCGTAACTGTTAGCCACATCGCGGTATTGAAGAAGAATGCCGACGCTCCCAACCCGCTCGATCTTCGGAGCTGGGCTCCACGGCTTCGGCGGAAAGCGGATGCTGCCCGCCTGCTCGGTTTCGGCGAGCACAAAGCCGTTCAGCACGATTGCTGCGCCGCCCTCTGAGACGAATCGCAGGTCGTGCGTACCCGCGCTCAAGGGCCCAAGAGGCACGGCTACTGTGGCAAACTCACCGCTGCCCTCGAAGACAATTTCGCCTTGCGCGGCGCCACTCATCCGAAAACCTACCCTCTGGCCGCGATCGGGCTGAAAGCGCCACACCAGCACGGCCTGTGCAAACGCATGATCGAGGTCTAGCCGGTATTGCAGCGTATCTCCTGCGTCGCGGCCGAAGCCTTGCGCCACAACCGAGCCGCCCACACAGTCCTGAAGGCGCGCTTCTCCGCGCAATTTCCCGTCGGGTACAAGGTTGTCGGTGGGGCGAGCCTTGGCGAAGGTCAAATCGGCGTAGTCGAGCGCATGAACCCAGACGGCTCCTGGCGGCAATTCGACGCCGCATAACCGGATGGGCTCGGCCGTGAGCTCTCTCAGGGGTGGAAAGCAGAGCTGCGCCAGGCAATTTACAACAATCTCTTGCGGCGCATCGGTTTCGTTCACGATCTCCATGCGCGCCAGCCGGCTATGACCGGTGAGCCGGCAGAAAGCCAGTTCGCAGTAAAGCTGGTCTTTCCGGAGCAATTCCATGCGAAATGAATAAAAATCCAGATCCGGCGCTGCTTCCCAGGGATGCACACCGGCATGGCCGGTGACGTTCGGCAACTTCGCCGGACCTTGCGTGAGCATCGGAAACAGGCTTACATCAAAGCTCAAGCCGCGCGTAACCTCGGGAATATGCGAGATGCCGAAGAGTTTCTTCGAGTACGGTCCCCACGCCGGAAGCCAGACCAGGTCGTGTGTGTTTGCGAGTTGCGCCGCGTCGAAGTGCAGATCGCCGGATTGCCTGCCGGCTTGAGCCTGCGTTTCCCGCGCCTCGGCATTGTTCTTGAGTGCGAATGAGGCCGTCGTCATCCCTGCCAGAGCCAGAAAATCACGGCGCGACAATCCGTCTGCATTAAGCATCGAGCCGCTGGCATGCCGTTCGCCGCGTGCATCATGGGTCATTGAAAGACTCCAGGAAAAATTTCGTTCCGATGGCATCTCCGGGGCGGCAGCGAGGATTTCATTCCTGCTCCACACCCTCGATCAGCACTGTCCCGATCGTCATACGTTTCGATTCCGGGTCGAGAGTGAAACGCACCAGGTCTGCTTTGGCGCCGGCTCGGAGCCCGCCTCGGCCCCCGAGCACCCTCCCCGGATTTTCCGTGGCCATGCGAACGGCGTCAGCCAGCGTGCAAACGCCGGACGCTGCGGCCCAAGCGATTCCATCCTTCAGCGGCAACGCGGCCCCCGCCAGCATCTCCGTGCCGCGCATGGTCAAGCGGCCATCGGTGTCTAATTCCACATCGCCGCCGATCGCGGCCCGGTGACTCCCCGGCGCCATTCCTGCCAGCGCGGTTGCGTCGGAGATGAGGATGCTGCGCGCGATGGTCTTGGCGCGCAACATCGATTTCAAGGTGTCCGCGGGCAGATGATGACCGTCGGCGATAAAGGTCGCCGTCAGCCGATCGTCGGCCAGTTGTGCCCAGATGGGATTGGGGTGGCGCGGAAGGTTGCGCGCAATCCCGTTGCCGAGATGCGTGCTGATCGTCGCGCCCATCTCCGCGGCTGCATGAATGCGTTCGGCCGATGCCTGGGTGTGTCCAATGGACACCAGGACGCCCTTCCGCGTAAGCGCGGCGATGAAATCCAGCGCGTTCTCCCAATGAGGCGAGAGCGTCACCATTCCTACCAATCCGCCGGAGACGGATTGCCAGCGCTCGAATTCACTGAGGCTGGGCGGGCGAATCGCTTCGCGCGGGTGCGCTCCGCGAGGGCCGTCTTCCGGTGAGATAGACGGACCCTCGACATGAACAAACGGTATGGCGTAAGCTGCCAGGCTGTCTGCGCCGCGAGCCGCGGCAATCGCGCGCAGTGCGCGCACCATCGTTTCCTCTGGCGCGGAGATGAGCGTAGGAAGGAACGTGGTGACGCCGGTTGCCGCTAGCCGTTTCGCAAGCGCGATCACGGTGTCCGCCTCGAGTATCTCAGCGTTTAAGTCGCAGCCCGCGTAGCCGTTCACCTGCAGGTCGATAAAGCCGGGTGCGATCCATGCCGGCTCTTCGCCCGAGCCTTCGTCGATCGCCTGTACGCGGCCGTCTTCGATGGCGACGACCAGGGGTTTCCCGGTGAAGACGTCGCGGCCACTGACGATGCGGGGTCTCATGCTGATTGCGCCCTTGCTGTTTGCTGCTCCGACGTTTTGGCGGACTGCCGCTCCAGCAGTTGCAGGATCAGGATGGCTGCGCGCGGCAAGTGGAACGGATCTTTGACCGGAAGCGCGACAACTTCGTCGGTAGGTTTTCCCTCGCGTGTGAGTCGCTGCCGCCACTCTCCCGTCTCGGGCACGGGAAAGTGCGTCCACGCCCACTCGGACACCTGCTCGTGCCACGCAAGACACCACGGTTCACCGGTCAGCTCATGCGCCAGCAGCGTACCGTAGAGCGCTTCGGTGTGCGGCCACCATAACTTCTTCTCGGAGTGAGGAAGATACGGCTCGCGCCCTTCGAGATCGAGTGACAGAAAGATTCCGCCCAACTCCGGATCCCAGCCACGCTCGAGGTGCCAGCGCATCGCCTCCGCCGCGCTGCGGATGGTCTCGGCGTCCCCGTGCCGCCGTGCCAGGTGCATCACGAACCACATCGATTCAATCGCATGGCCGGGCATTACAAAGGTTCCAGCCGGCGGCGGCAGCTCCTCGTAATCCCTCGTGAGAAACTCTACGAGCGCCTTGCGCTGGGGGCGCAGAAAATGGCGCATCACGCGTGCGGCGTACTCGCCGGCCTGCGCCTCAAGCCGTTCGTCCCCGGTGGTCTGCGCCAGCTCCCCGGTCACTTCCGTCAGGATCATGGGGATGCCGTGATTTCTCCATCCCGCCGGCAGCGGATAGGGAGCGGTCTCTTGAAAATCGATCTCTTCCACGCGGCGGCGCACCCGCTCCAGGGTCTCCATTGCTACGGCAAGCGCCTGCTCGTCGCGCGTGGCGCGGTAGTACTCGCTGAATCCGTAGACAACGAAGCAATCGGCATAGATGCTGGTGGCGCCTTCTACAATCGCGCCTTGCCGGTCGGTGCGGTAAACCCAGCGCCCCTCGGGGTCGCGGCCATGTGCCAGCAGGAAGCGCGCGGAGTTTTCCGCCGCGCGCAAAAACTCCGGCCGCCGGTCCACGCGGTTGTAGAGCGCGGAGAAGGTCCACACCGAACGCGCCTGCGACCAGGTAAACTTGTCGCCGCTGGCCAGAGTGCCGTCTTCATGCAGACACGAAAGCACGCCGCCATGCTCCCAGTCGATGCCATAACGGAACCAGAAGGGCACAAACCGGTCGAGCAGCAATCCACGATATTGGCGGTAAAGCTGTGCTGGTTCCATCATCTTCTATCTTCGATCCGCCCCTTGCCAACGGGCATCGACGCCGGGTGAAAGGATATCGGCCAGAGCGCGGCCGGTGAGAGCAGTGGCCGTGTTGAACGGGCCGCTCGTGTCCTTGGCGCCGTTGCCCGCGCCGTCGTTCAGCAGCCCGAAGGCTCTGCCGTTTTCCGGAGTCACGATATATGCGTCGAATCGCTGCACCGCGGTCGCAACCCGCGCGTCCCGGTCTACATGGTCGTAGTACCAGATCAGGTAGTCCGCGATCCCGGGGCTGCGCGTCCGGTCCCAGCTCGTCCGGCCCAGCTTCGACCAGGTGCCGTCGGGTAGCTGGTTTCGCAAGAGGAATTCGATGTTCGGCTTCACTGCCTTTTCAATCCACCTTTGCCATGCCGGGTCGCCGCAGTATAGGTCGAAGCTGAGAATCCCCTCGCCGACATAAGCCGAGGTCCCATACGTGTGCGAGTTCCACAGACCATCGGCCACTTTCGGGTCATTGCGCCGGTCCCAGTCGTATCCTTCCATGGCCAGAATATGCGGAATATCGCCGTCTGGCCGCATGGTGCTCAACACCCACTGCAGCGCGTGGTACGCGATCTCACGGTACTCGTTCTTGCCGGTCTCGTGATACATCCAGGTAAAGATCTCACCGCCAGTAAGCGCGGACGACAACGTGTACTGGTCGTAGATTGGTTTCTCCAGCGTATCGCCCTGGGTCGCGTGCCAGCCCGTGCCAAACGCGCCCCAGGGATGGATCATTCCGTCCTGCTGAATGGACGTGACGTAATGCTGGATCGCGTTTAGATAAGCCTGCTGCCGCTTCGCGTCTACGTGGTCATAGAGAACCACGAACAGGCCAAGCGCGCTGCCCGTGTCGGCCATGTACACCGGACCGTACCCCGTCTTCCAGAATCCGTTGGGCATCTGGTGCGCCAGAAGATAGTCGCCGTAGGCCACCGCCGTGTCCAGATACTGCCTGTTGCCGAAGATCTCGTACCCCGCCACCAGCGTCCGCATGTAATAGCCGCCGATATAGATAGTGGGGTAAGTCGCCTTTTCTTTCACAATGAAGTCGCAGAGGTCCTTCAGCAGCTCCCGCGTCCTGGCGCAATGGTGCCCCGTGCAGAACGGGTTTGGCCCTTGCGCCCGCGCCAGGGAGGGTAAAATGCCCATGCACAGGGCTACCGCACATACGGCGATCCAGCGTCCAACACAGCCCATCTCATTGCTCCTGTTTTCTGAGGTACGGATGCACATTGCCTGACTTGGCATTGCGTATTGCGGCAAACAAGATATGTTTTCTCATTCTTGGGAAAAAATTGCAACACTTTAAAGCAACTGGCGCAATTGAATTGAAACCGAAATAGCCGGATGCTCGTCTGCCCGCTTTTTGTCGTTGGCAACCTCTTGCCCGTAAAGAGATTACAGATCCGTTAGAACCGGCGTTTTTGCGTCTTGCCTTCGGCCGCCCCTCCGCACTTGAACTTGTGAAACGTTTCCTGTACTCTGATTACGAAACCGTACGCATCGCTCTTCAGGGCTCTCGTGCCGCGACCGCGGCCGCAGTGAATCCCGGGATAAACTGTTGCGATGCCGCTGATACAGTCAGGATGAGGAATGGTTCGGCAAAGCAAGGTGGGGCTTCGGGAAGTGGCGGCCTGCGCGGGAGTCAGTCTGGCTACTGTTTCCCGCGTTCTGAACGGAAATGATCGCGTCGACCCAGCCATCCGCCAGAAGGTCTTCGATGCGGCCGCAAAGCTGAAAGTCGATCTCTCCCAGCGCAACAAGACCAGGGCGCTCGCTTTTCTCTTCTGCAATCGCACCATGCTGCACACCTTCCACGCCAGAATCCTGATCGGCGCCGAAGAATACTGCGCTGAGAACGGCTGGGACATGATCTTCCTCTCCTTCAACTACTCGCCCCAGACCCCGTGGAAGGAACTCCACCTGCCCAACGTGGTCCAGCGCCGCGACGTCGTTCGCGCCGTGATCCTGGCCGGAACCAACGCCATCAATCTGATCCAGTTACTCGAACACAAAGGAATTACGCTCGTGGCTCTGGGAAACAATCTCATCAACCCGCCGCAGAATCTGCGCCACGACGTCGTGTTTTCCGATGACATTCAGGGGGCCTACGACATCACGCGGCATTTGATCGGGCTCGGCCACCGCCATATCGGATTTGTCGGCAACGACCACCTTCCCTGGTTTGCGCGGTGCCATGCCGGCTATCGCAAGGCCATGGAAGAGGCCGGCTTCAAGCCCCGCCAGGGAGTCATCCGGTCGGAAAATGACGCCGAGATCGGCTACTTGGGAACCAAAGCTCTGCTTGCCGCCAATGAGCCTGTGACCGCTATCTTTGCCGGCAATGACCCCAGCGCACACGGCGCCTACAAAGCGCTCCGCGACAGCGGGCTGAAGATCCCCGACGACATCAGCGTCGCGGGCTGCAACGACACCGTCGGGGCCTGGCTCTATCCCGGCCTCACCACCATCCGCGAGTTTCCCGAGCAGTTGGGCAAGCACATGGTCGAGTTGCTTCTCCGCCGCATCGCCAATCCCGCTGAACCGCCGCAATCCGTCACCATCCCCACGGAACTGATCAAGCGCGATTCCTGCCGGCCGGTCACGCCGGCTGCCGGCTTGAATGCTGCCCGAAGCCTCTCCGGTGCCGCCGTTCTGCCTTAGCCGCCTCCGAGAGCTTCCTTTCAATATCCCCAGACCGTTTCGGAGATTCAAGCTCACATCGACCGTGCCGTCCTGCCCAGTCGAGCCGGCTCTTCAGAATATGACAAGAAACGTTTCACATATATCTATATATTTTTCTCTTGACAATCATAATTTTCTAACCAACAATCACCAAACTGGCTGAAGTTATGAAACAGAGCCAGGCTGACCCCACCTGCGCCCCACCTCTCGGCTAGATCCCGGCTGGAAAGATTAGGGGGCAGTTGTGCTCTCTGGGTTTCACGGCCGACGGACGGTTCAGGCCGGCGCCTCCTGGAAGCGAATGGCCGGCGCGCGACCGCGAGATTCGGGGCCGGCGAATTCGGAATGGAACAAGACTGCGTATCGATCACGCTTCGTAACCTACGTCAGGTTCAAAGGAAGGCGATCTCATGACCCGGTGCAAACTGCTGTTGTCTCTCTGCATGTTCCTCTTGGCAACTCTAACCGGCAGCCCGTTGATGGCGCCCCCGGTCTATGGCCAGGCTGTTACTGCCACTCTGGTCGGCTCAGTCGTTGATACCTCGGGACGGCAGATCGCCGGCGCCCATGTCACCATCACCGGGCAGCAGACCGGGGTCGTCCACACGCAGACGACCAATCAAAGTGGAAACTATGACTTCACGCTTCTGCCTCCCGGGATCTACAGCGTTTCAGTGGCGGCGCAGGGTTTTGCAAGCAAGCTCACCAGAGATGTCAGCGTGCCGGTGAACACAACGGCGAGAGTGAACGTGACTCTGAGTCCCGGCAGCGTGTCGCAGACCGTGACCGTGACCGATCAGGCGCCTCTGCTGCAGACCGACCGCGCCGATGTGAATGCGCAAATCGACTCCGTACAGGTCGAAGATCTTCCCAATGGCTCAACCCGCAACTTCCAGACCTTGGAATCCCTGGTTCCCGGCGTCAGCCTGCCGGTTTACGACCAATCTTCGTTCTTTAACGCCCAGAACTCCCAGGCGTTTCAGGTAAACGGGCAGGGCCCCATGTCGAATAACCTGCAGATCGAAGGCATCGACGACAACGAATTCAGCGGCGCCCTCCAGGTCTACATTCCCCCTGCCGCGGCTATCCAGACGGTCGACGTGGAAACCAGCAATTACGCTCCAGAATTTGGCCGCTCCACTGGGGCTGTAACCAACGTCATTCTCAAATCCGGCACCAACGCCTTTCACGGTTCGGCCTACGAATACAACCAGGTGAGCGCAACCTCGGCGCGCAGCTATTTCAATCGCACCGGAGCTTTCCCGCGTTACACCTATAACTACACGGGAGGAACTCTCGGCGGTCCTCTCCGCAAGAATCACAGTTTCTTCTTCGCCGACTATCTGCGCACAACCAACTACAGCAGTTCTTATGAATTGCTGACTCTGCCCACGGCCGCTTTTCGGAGCGGCGACCTGAGCGCCAGTCCCAGCAATATTTATGACCCTCAAACGGGCAATGCCAATGGCTCCGGACGGCAGCAGTTTGTCACCAACGGCGTCCCCAACGTCATACCGGCCAATCGCATCAGTTCGATCGCCAAGAGCATCCTTGCCATGGTGCCGCTGCCCAACATCCCCGGCGCCGGCGACACGGATAACTTCCAGCAGAATCTCGGCTATCAGCAGGTATCCGATCAGGTGGACGGCAAGATCGATCAGAACCTCGGGCCCGAAGACCACCTGGATTACCGCTATAGCTGGCAGCAGGTGAGCACGGTCCAGCAGCCCTCTTTTGGTCTTGCCGGCGGGCCGGAAAACTTTCAGGGAGCGGGCGCGGAGAACATCTATAACACCGCCGGCGAGTATACGCACGTCTTTTCGCCCACATTTCTTACCGAGCTGCGCGCCGGTGTGGATCACGATTCCAACTACACCTATCCAACCGACTACGGCACCGACGCTTCCGCCCAACTCGGAATTCCGGGTGTCAACGTAAGCCCATTTACCAGCGGCCTCACCACCATCAGCGTTGCTGACTACTCTTCGCCGCTCGTGGGATACAGCCCTTATGAACCGTGGGTCCGCTCCGAGACTAACATCGACCTCGTCAACAACTGGACGAAGATCCTCGGTAACCATTCGCTCAAGTTCGGTTTCGAAATGCGGGGCAACCGGCAGGACCTCATTCAGATTGCGACCTACAGCCCGCGCGGAGTATTCGACTACGGCACCGGTCAAACCGCGCTCAATGCCTCCGGCGCCAAAACGAGTTACGGCAACGCCTTCGCCAGCTTCCTTCTTGACGTACCGAGCACCGTGGGAAGGGAAGTGAATGTGGGCGACGCCTCCTGGCGCGAACAGCTCTACTTCGGATTTGCCCAGGATACCTGGCAGGTCTCGCCCAAGTTAACTCTGACTTATGGAATGCGCATCGGCGTTCTGCCCGCGGCGTACCCCAAACAGGCAGGAGGATTCTCGCAATACGACCCATCGACCAATAGCCTGGATATCGCCGGGGATGGAAACATACCGCTCAACCTCGGTGTCGGCGTACACGAAGACCCCGAACCGCGCTTCGGATTCGCCTACCGCGCCGCGCCGACCATGGTTGTGCGCGGCGGTTTCGGCATGAGTCATACCCCATGGCAGGGACTTGCCTACGCCTATAATTATCCGGTGCGTACCAACATATCATTCAATCCTGTCAACTCTTACAGTCCGGCTCTCAATGAATCGGGCGTGCCGGAAACCCTGTCGGAGGGATTTCCGCCGGCCACCACCGTGCCCATTCCTGCGGACGGCATCCTGCCCGATGCGGCCGTCAGCTCCGCGTGGACCGTGGTCAATACGCATTACAAGGACCCCTATGTGATGTCGTACAACCTCAGTGTCCAGCAGAACCTCGGCCGCCAGTGGGTCGCCACAATATCCTACATCGGCAATCTGGGCAGGCAGATTCCGGCGAGTTATAACTTGAACGCGGGACTAATTCCGGGCGCGGGCGCAAAGGGGCAGCCGGAATATGCCACTTATGGACGGACGGCGAGTACTAACCTTGTCGGTTATGCCACCAGCTCCAATTACAATGCCTTGCAGATGCGGCTGGACCACAGATATTCGCACGGCGTGGAATGGGCATCCTCCTTCGCGTGGCAAAAGTCGATGGGGTGGGTTTCGAACTCCGTATCGGACGGCGGAATCGGTTTTTACATCGATCTGCCCCGCAACTATTCGCCTTCCAGTTATACCAGCGCGCTCACTTATGCGCAGAGCGTGGTCTACGATCTTCCCTTCGGCGACCACGGCGACTTCTTGCGCAGCGGCTGGATGAGCAAAGCCGCCGGCGGTTGGAAGATCGCCGGCATTGTCCATGTACAGTCCGGCACGCCGCTGACCTTTACCGCGGATGCCAGTCAGTTGGACGCGCCCGGCTCCAGCCAGCTTGCGAATGAGGTAAAACCATTCCGGAAGCTCTATGGAATCGGCACATCTCAACCGTGGTTTGATACAAGCGCTTTTACACAACCCGTCGGTGCGGTCCTCGGCGACACCGGCGAGAATATCTACAGCGGCCCGGGCCTGTTCACGTTCGACGCCTCGGCATTTCGAACCATCCACATCCACGACGCCCTGGCGCTGGAGCTGCGCATGGACGCCTTCAACGCCTTCAACCATCCGGTATTCAGCAATCCCAACACCAGCCTGACCAGCGCGAGCTTTGGCGACGTCACGGGCACGGTTGGCACCGGGGTGAATGGAACCGCCGGGACGCCAAGGGCGTTGCAGTTTGCCGGAACATTCCGTTTCTGAAGAAGCAGCCTGTTCAACAAATCGGCTGCCGCGCCGGTCCGGGATCCGTGGTCCGACCCCGCCCGGTCCACAAACTGAGTTCTTTAGCCAGGAGTATGACTATCATTCGTTTTCTTCTCGACGCCCTTAAGGTTGAAGTTCATCCCAACAGCGAAGCCGCCGGCAGAGCCGCCGCCGATGTCGCGGCGCAATCGATTCGATCTCTTGCCGCGGAGCGAAACAGCGCCGCGGTTGTCTTTGCTACAGGCGCGTCGCAGTTGGATACCCTCCGCTCCCTGATTGCCGCTCCCAGCATCCCGTGGGATCGGGTGGATGGTTTTCACCTCGATGAATATGTTGGAATCAGTGAGAATCACCACGCATCTTTTCGAAGGTACCTTCGCGAAAATCTGACGGCGCAGGTTAAGATGCGCCGGTTTTTCGAGATCGACGGAAGTTCTTTCGATCCGGAGTCGGTTTGTCGCGACTATGCCGAGAGACTTCGCGAGGCCGATCCCCAGTTATGCCTGCTTGGCATCGGCGAAAACGGGCACCTGGCCTTCAACGAGCCCGGCGAGGCCGACTTCAACGATCCCAAAGCGATGAAAGTCGTCTGTCTGGATTCCGCCTGTCGCGAACAACAGGCCGCGGAAGGATGGTTTGGGACGCCCGAGGAAGTCCCGGACCGCGCCCTCACACTCACCATCCCTACTCTGTTTCGCATTCCGCGGCTCATCGTCTCCGTGCCCGGCCAACGCAAGGCCCGGATCGTGCGCCGCGCGCTGAAGGAACCGGTCTCCGAGCAGTGTCCCGCGACCATTCTTCGTACCCATCCGGATGCGACGCTCTTTCTCGATCCTGAATCGGCCGCGGAACTCGACTTGAAAGATACCGTGCCATCGGCCGGTTAACGGAAAGGGCAAGGAAGATTACGCGTGATCTTCGCGAATTCTGCACTCGCATGGGGCGTTGCCTTCGTCATCGTCGCGGGCGTCATGTGCGGAGCCTTTGCTCTGCCCATGAAGTACCTGGGGCGGTGGTCGTGGGAGAACGTGTGGGCCATCTTCATTCTCGTCTCCTGCGTTCTGATGCCGGTCCTTATGACCCGCGCCACCGCGCCCGCGTTTGTCCAGGTTCTCCGCACCGCTCCCGCTGGCGCACTCGCCGCCGCTGTGCTTACGGGTTTTGCCTGGGGTTTTGGAGCCATCATGTTCGGCCAGGGGGTCAGCGCCGTGGGATTGTCGATGGCCAATACCCTGGTGCTTGCCATCAGCGCCGCGCTGGGTTCGTTCTTGCCCATCGGCCTGCTGGCGCCCGCAAAACTCGCCCAGCCCCAGGGCCGCGCGATTATTTCCGGCACCCTGGTGGGCATCGTGGGCATTGCGCTCTGTGGGTACGCGGGCTTTCTGCGCGAAAAAAGCCAGGGGATCCACAAGGAAAGACTGCGCGGCGGCATGGTGGGCAAAGCGCGGCCCATCGCCATAGGCCTGGCCCTCTGCGTCGGCGCCGGACTGCTTTCGGCCGTGCTCAATATCGGATACGCCCTGGCGCAGCCCGTCCTCGCGGCCGCCCTGCGCACGGGGTATAGCGCCTTCGCGGGATCCAACATCGTCTGGTTGCTCATGCTCACCAGCGGCGCCGTGCCCAATCTCTGCTTCTGCGCTTACCTCCTGCGGAAAAATGCAACCTGGAAGAAATATGCCTTGCCCCATGCGGCCGCCCTCTACGGTCTGACCGTGCTCATGGGCCTCTTGTGGGGCGGAGACATCTTTCTCTACGGCTTCGCGTCGCCGAAGATCGGCAGGCTCGGGCCGGCCATCGGATGGCCGCTCAAACTCATCGCCGGCCTTATCACCGCTAACGTGATGGGTTACTTCATCGGCGAATGGAAGCTCACCCGCGCGAAAGACCGCGTGTGGATGACAGTGGGGCTGCTGGTTCAGTTCGCTGCCATCCTCGTCCTGGGCTGGTCCACCACCCTTGGCTGAACGGGAGCAACATAAAAGACGACAGAGTGACGCCAACGCCCCAAGCTCGTCGGTGGGACCGCTGCCGTTTCATGCGTGCAGCCGGTCGCGCAAATCCCCGCAGGGAAGCCGGTTCAAGCGCAACATGGTGGCCCTGGAGAGCCGCCGGTTGGCTTCACCCGCTCCCGCGAAACAAGGTTCCATTCAGGGATCGCCCTTCCCAGGGAACAGTCCTGAAGGTGAGAGGAGTTGCGCCGATATAGAGATTTTGCAGCAGTCTGTCTGTCCGACAGCCGCGGGAGTTCCACACCCGGCGCGGCTCCGGTCCGATGGGCAGTGACTCGAGCGGGAAGATGAGCTCGGTTTTGGGAAGACTACCGTGGCGACAGTTGTCGAGGATAGTTTGCGCGCAGGGTTCGACGGCAGAGAGTTCGTCTTGCCGCGGGCGGAGGCGCACTCCGCGCATGCGGCCCTGAGCGCGCGCGCACATCGGCCCGGGTTACAACGTCCATCGTCGTTTCCGTCAACTGCTTCAAGCCGCGATCCGCCTCATGCCGCGATCCGCCTCACGTATGGATCGCCGCGAACACGCCCCTCCTTCTCCTTGAGCGGCCTGAACCGGTCCGCGTCGAACACGTCATCGAAGGAGGCCCCGGTTCGCGGCTCGCGCCCTGCCGAAGACAGGAGCCGGTGGTGACCGGCGGCCATCTGCGATTATGATCAAACCTGCGCAACATCTCGTTCACGAGCTTTGTTTTCAGCAGGGCAGAGCCCCAAAAGTCAGTAAGGTGCCTTCGAGAGCGGCGCCTGAGGAGAGATTGTATTGCTTCAAGGTGCCGGTAGTACTCGCCAGCACAGCAGAAGCGCGTTGGAAAGGAAAACTCTACGCTTTCCTTACCGGATGTGGCTCCTATCCCTGCTGATTTGCACCCTGACGACGGCGCTGGCGTTCGTGTACGTTGACGTACCCATAGCCCGTCACGTTTACGGAATTTTGGCGTCGGCCGCAAGCCTTGCAACCGGATTTGCAAGTGCCGTTCTCCTCAGTATCGAGGCGGCTGTTGTGCTCGCCCTGGTCATCCTTCGCATCACGCGCGGACATCTATCTCCCTTTCGTGAGGCGACCGGGCTCGCGTGTCTGACCTCCATCTGTGCCTACGCCATCAACGAGAGCGCGCTGAAGTTTTTCTTCGGGGTGCCGACTCCTGCGGCCGTCCTGCAGGGAACCCACCACGCTTTCAATCTACTGGCCGGCTCTTCCAGGAGCAGCTTTCCCTCGGGCCACATGGTTCTCGCCTGCGCCTTCGCAGGGGTTTTCATGCGGCTCTATCGAACCAGTATCTTGCCGCTCTCCGCGCTGCTGCTCATTGCGGCCGTGCTGCTGATCGCAGGCGACTGGCATTTCGTCAGCGATGTAATCGCCGGATCATTTGTCGGCGTCTCGGCCGGCCTTCTGGCCGGCGAGGTCTGGCTGGCCCATTCAAAATAAGCATTACGCTATTTGCGGTAACGCGCGTAAGCGCTGCACCGCAAGTGGCCCCAGTCTTACCGGGGAAGCTCCACGGCAGTTGCATTTGGAATCGAATCCATGAACGTTCGCGGCCCCGAAAGGGCACGGCTTCAGCCGTACCCTCTTGAATAATCTTCTCCCGTATTCAGATTTGCGCTTGCCCTGATCCCTGGCCCCTGCCGTCATCATTCGCTCCTGGCCGGCGCCACCGGCAGCGTCTCCGGGATCGACGACGACGCCGTCAGCCGGAAGCCGTTGAAGAACTCGACCACATCCTGTTCGCTGCGCGCGCTCTCCGAGGGAAACGACGCAATCAGCATATAGAGCCTGGTTCCGGTCAGCACCAGCCGCGCGTTGAAGATCCCGCCTCCCGCATTGCGGCCCGTAAAGTCCCGCGCCGGGAACCCCTGCACCGTCGCATTCGACTCCGTTACCAGCACGCTCTGGGTCCGTGCCAGCGCCCCGTCGCGCGCCAGGTCGAGGGTCCGCTTCACCGACTGCCCCCCGGCCCGCACCACCGGCGGATCGTCCCCCCAAACCACCGAGTAGGTTGTCTGCGCGTCCGGCGACGAGGACAGCATCTCCACCTGTTCATCCAGTTCGCGGTTCGTGTATGCCGGTACCTCGATCTCCTTCGGCGCCTCCGGCATCTCTGCCCTGAATCCATCGGGGGTTCTGTCCACCTCCTCCCACTCGATGCGCGCTGACGAGTTCCCCGGAACTCCCCGATCGGCGCCGCTGGCCGCTTCCGTGGCATCGGCCGCCGCCGCCACCAACCCTAACTCCTGCCGGTGCAGATAGATATACGCGGCCGCCGCAACCGCGGCCACCGTCAAAGCAAGATAGATCCACCGCTTCACGCCTCCAGCCTAGCAGCCGCTTTCCATTCCTTCAATCGGCCAAATGGGTTACGATCCCAGCCGCCCCCGGCGCATCCCGTTTTGGGCCATCTTTGCATTTCCACAGACCGCTCCAAAACCCTCCGAATCTTTCCCGTGCAACTTTTCGCCAAATGTTGCATCCTAATAGATAACAAGCAGAGGCTTCCCCGAATACGTCCCTCCAAGAAAGGTACCCATTCCTTTTTGAAGGCCTGTTATGGGCCTCACTCCTAAATCCCCCCTGGATTCCCTCCCAATGAAAGCCTCTCGAGCGGGCCTGCCGGAAGGCAGGCCCATCGCTTTTCTGGCAGCTCCCATTCCGCCGCCCGCCTTGGCCGGATCGTATTTATATTTCGGTGACTGGAGCGGTCCTCCAATGGCTGTGGAGCGAAGCGCAACTGCTAAGTGGCCTTTTCCTCAAGAAAAATCCACCTTGAAAGCCGCCAGAAACGCCACATGGTGACGCCAGAAACGCAACATAGTGATTGGAGAATCCCCTTAAAATTGGAACTGCCATGCGCTCCGCCGGCCAGGACAGCTCTTCAGATAAACAACTTGCACCGCTCGACGCCCAGCTCGCCGCCTCCGGTCTCACCCGCGGTTCCCGCCGGCATTCCGGCCCCGCCCCGCTTGCCCGCCGTCTCAACCGCGCCGCACCGGAGGAGTTGCGGACCGCCGCGCCCACGCCCGTGCAGGCCCCCAACGGCGTCCGGTGGCTGCCTGTTGGCGCCTGGCAAAAGCACACCTGGCTCTGGCACGGCTTCAGCACGCGCTCTGGCGGCCGTTCCCAGGCCTACGCCACCCCAGACGCCTCACCTGAATTGAATCTTGGACTTACCGCCGACGACAGCCGCGAAAACGTCTTCGCCAACCGCCGCTTGCTGGCCGAGGCGGTCACGGGCAGTCCGGACACGCCCCTCGTCAACGCGCACCAGATTCACTCCAACCGGGTCGTTCCCGTCACCGCATCCACCGTCAGCCGGGAACACCCGTCGCGTGCTCAGGCCCCCGCCGGCAGGTCTTCGCCGCCGGGGTGGCGTGCCGACGGCCTCATGACCGCCCAGCCCGGTCTCCTTCTCGGTATCCTCACTGCCGACTGCGTTCCCATCCTCGTCGCCGACGTCAGGCGCCACGCTGTCGCCGCCTTCCACGCCGGCTGGCGCGGCACCGTCAAGCGTATCGTCGAGTCCGGCATCGGCCGCATGAGGCTCGAGTTCGGCTCCCGCCCCGAAGACCTCATCGCCGCCATCGGGCCCGCCATCGGCCCCTGCTGTTATGCCGTCGGAGAAGAGGTCTTCTCCGACTTCGATTCCCAGTTCGCCTACGCCCGCGAGCTCTTCTTCGAGGTCTTCAACGCCGATCCCGTCCGCGCCCGCTATCCCGCGCTCTTCCCCGGCCGGCGCGCTCCCGGCCACCCGGCCCAGGGCTCCCAGTTGCACGTCGACCTCATCGCAGCCAACCGCCGCCAGCTTCTTGCCGCCGGACTTCGGCACCAAGCCATCCAGGCCGTCGGCGGCTGCACGCAGTGTCATCCGGAGCTGTTCTTCTCCCACCGCGGCTCAGGAGGACGCGCCGGGCGCATGATGGCCGTCATCGGTGCACGAACCACCTGAAGAAGATCCGGTTGCTGTGAATGTTGCCGGCTCTGGGGAATGCCGGCCCGCCCGATCTTTGCGCCGAGGGCTCAGATCGTCTTGGCCGCTTCGTCCGGATTCACCAGGTCGCGCAGCTCTTTGGAGGGCTTGAAGTAGGGCACTTTCTTCGCAGGCACGTCCACCCGCTCCCCGGTCTTTGGGTTCCGGCCGATGCGAGGGTTCCGCTGCCGGATTCGGAACGACCCAAAGCCCCGGATCTCGATCTTGTCCCCGCTCTGCAGCGCATCGATCACAGAGCTGAAGATCGTTTCCACGATGACCTCGCCGTCGCGGCGCGTCAGATCTCCCAGGCCGGTCACCTTCTCCACCAGGTCTGCCTTCGTCATGTTCGCTTCGCCTCCGCACCCAGCATAACCGGGTTTCCTGTTCCTGCGCCGGAAAAAGAACTTTCCTTTGTGGATTATACCGGCTTCCGACTCAACCCCGGCATTCCGGTCTGACCGCCTCGGCCTCTCCCGGAAACACCCTCCTCGTTTGCTGTATCATGACGAGAGTCTTCCTTGGGACCCTCTTGCGTGCAGTAGCGTACTCTCCTGGAAGGGGCGGTGGAGATTTGACGCAGTACCCAAAATACAGCATCGTCATCCCGGCCTACAATGAGAGCGCCCGCATCCCCGCGACGCTCCGCTCCGTGGTCGGCTGCCTCCGCCAGCGCGGCTGGTCCGCCGAGGTCGTCGTCGTCAACGACGGCTCCCGCGACGCGACCGCCCAGGTCGTTCGCGATTTCGCCGTCACCGCCCCCGAAGTCCGCCTCCTCGAAAATCCCGGCAACCGCGGCAAGGGCTACAGCGTCCGATCCGGCCTCCTGCGCTCCTTCGGTGAGATCGTCATGTTCACCGACGCGGACCTCTCGGCCCCCATCGAAGAAGCCGAGGGCCTCTTCGCCGCCATCGCCCGGGGCGCCGACATCGCCATCGGCTCCCGATGGCTCGAGAGCACCCGCCAGACCCATCGCCAGCCGCTCTACCGCCAGTTCTTCGGCCGCTGTTTCAACGCCCTCACCCGCCTCGTCATGGGCCTGCCCTTCGCCGACACCCAGTGCGGCTTCAAGGCCTTCACCCGCGCCGCTGCCCAGACCGTCTTCCAGCTCCAGACCATCGACCGCTGGGGCTTCGATCCCGAGATCCTCTTCATCGCCCTCAAGCGCGGCTACCATATCGAAGAAGTCCCCGTGAGCTGGGCCCACGACGAGCGTTCCCGCATCAGCTACTTGAAAGACGGCCTGCGCATGCTGCAGGACATCGCCCAGGTCCGTTGGAACGCCCTCCTCGGCCGCTACAACCGCGACGTCGAGCGCATCCACCGCGCCAGCCTCGTCAAGTAGCCGGCTGGCAAGTCAGCGACCACCTCCCGGGCATGGCCGCACTGCGCCTTCAGCCCAGCTAACTCCGCTAACTCCGCTAACTCCGCCAGCCCCGCTACCTTGCCTTTTGAGACTTCTCCCCGCCCCCCATCGTCCTTCTCGACAGGCGGCCCGCTCTTCGCCGCCAGTTCGATCCGATCGGAGAACCACCCATGTTCAAGAAACTCGCCCTCGCGGCCCTTTTTGTCGCCCTCGGCTCCGTCACCGCCCTCGCCGCCGACTTCAGCGGCAAGTGGTCCGCCGACGTGCAAAGCCCCCGTGGCACGCAAACCGTCACCTTCGACTTCCACGTCGACGGCTCCACCCTCACCGGCAAAGTCAGCACCCGCCGTGGCGACATGGACATCTCCAACGGCAAAATCGACGGCGACAACATCTCCTTCGACCAGGTGATGAACTTCAACGGCAACTCCTTCACCATTCACTACACCGGCACGGCCGACGGCCCTGATTCAATCAAGTTCACCCGTCAGATGGGCGACCGTCCGGCCACCGATTTCACCGCCAAACGCGGGGCGCCCGCGGCCTCCGACACGCAGCCCCAGTAACTTTTCTGGTAAATCGCTCGCCAATCGGTGTTAGGGTGGACTTCAAGCCCGCCGGAGGTCCCGGTCCACCCTATGTCCCGACTCTTCCCGCGCCGCATCCTTCCCTCCTTCGGTTGCCTTCTGCTCGTGGTTGTCGCTCTTCTGCTCGCGGTGGCTGCCTTGCCCCTTCGCGCCCAGACCTTCGACGCCACCGCGCTCACCCAGCCCACCGTACTGGGTGGCACGTGGCTCATCCACGCTGGCGACGACCCCGCCTACGCGCAGCCCGGCTTCGACGACTCCGGCTGGATCCGTTACAATCCCCTCAACTCCCTCAAGACTGTCTTTCCCCACAGCCACCCCGCCGTAGTCTGGTACCGCCTCCACGTCAAAGTTGTCCCCGGCCAACCCGGCCTGGCTCTCGAGGAATACAGCCTCAGCTCGGCCTTCGAGATCTACGGCAATGGTCAACGGCTCATCCAGGTCGGCCGCGTCGCCCCCTTTGTGCCCTACACCCTGGACGCTTACCTCATCAAGCCAGTCCCCGCTGCCGACCTCGCCTCCGGCTCGCTGGTCGTTGCCATTCGCTGCCGCGTCGCCGCCGTCGACTGGACCAGCCCCTTTCCCGGCTACTTCCCCACCAATCTCCACCTGGGCCAGCAGAGCGCCCTCCGCGACCGCGTCTGGCTCGACATCGTCGGCGCCAACGCCCTTTCCTGGTTCTTTCGCCTCTCCGGCCTGGCCCTCGGCATCGTGGCCCTCGCCCTCTTTTTCGCCCAGCCCCGCCAGCGCGAGTACCTCTGGCTCTTTATCTGGACCCTCGCCAACGCGCTCTTAACGCCCCTCCAGCTCTACCGCCTCTTCCACACCATCCCCGCCGCGTGGGAGTTCCTCAATCAATCGCTGGACGCAATCCAGTTGATCTTTCTCACCCTGATGTACTTCGCCTTTCTGCACACCCGGCTCTCCTGGTGGACCCGGGCGATGCTCGCCCTGGTCGGGGTGTCGTCCATCGTTGCGGCCGTCAGCTCCACCACCGGTTCCGGTTCGTGGTTCACCGTCTTTCTCGTCAGCACCCCCGCTGCCGCACTCCTCGCCGGCGTCATTCCGGGGGTGCTTATCGCGCACACCCGCCGCGGCAATCGCGAAGCGAGAATCCTCCTTGTTCCCGCTCTCCTCCTCGCTCTCACCATCTACCTCAATCTCGTCGTCTTTCTTGCCTCCCAGGTTCCCAGCCTCACCCGCCTCTCCTATCTCGTCGCCATGGCCGTCTCCACCGTCAACATAGGACCCATCGCCCTGACCGTGAACACCGCCTACGGCTCTCTCTCGCTGCTCTCCCTCGCCATCATCATCGTTCTCCGCTCTACCCGCATCACCCACCAGCAGGCTCTCCTCGAAGCCGAGCTCGCCGCCGCCCGCGAGGTTCAGCAGGTCATCCTCCCCGAGCAGATCGAGACCATCCCCGGCTTCGACGTCCACACCGCCTACCAACCCGCCGAGCAGGTCGGCGGCGACTTCTTCCAGGTCCTGCCCACTCCCGACTCCGGCCTCCTCGCCGTCGTCGGCGACGTCGCCGGCAAGGGCCTGCCCGCCGCCATGCTCGTCTCCGTCCTCGTCGGCGCCGTCCGCGCCGCCGCCGACTACACCTCCGACCCTGCCGAGCTCCTCTCCAGCCTCAACCAGCGCCTCTACGGCCGCTCCGGCGGATTCTCCACCGCCCTCGCCGTCCGCATC
>DATJMU010000066.1:0-32751 GCA_035508555.1 Occallatibacter sp.
CCGCCTTCTTCCGCACCGCTCTCGACGCCGTCTCCGGCTTCACCCCCGACCAGGGCTGGCGCCTCTCCGAGATCTCCAACGCCGGCGCCCTCTATGACAATGCCCTCGAGCTGCGCTACATCGGCCTCAGCCCCTCGGCCCGCTACAAGCTGCGCATCGACTACGCCGGCGAAAGCTACACCCTGCCCATGACCCTGGTCGCCAACGGCCGCTTTCTCATCCACGGCCCTCTCGACCGCACCACTAATCCCGAATTCGTCGAGTTCCCGGTCCCCCTTCAGGCGACGCATACCGGTACGCTCGACCTCAAGTGGACCAGGCCCAAAGGTATGGGTGGAGGCGGCCGCGGCCTTCAGGTCGCCGAGGTCTGGCTCCTGCGCGTGTCCGGCCGCGCAGAACCCCCTCAGCCGTCTGCCCCGGATTCACCCGCCCCGTCGAAGCCGAACCGGACAAACTAGTGTCCTGAGTCGAAAGTTCGCATCAAAAATAAACTGTCATCCTGCGCAGCGACGAAGGACCTGCGGGTGCCCTTCGGGAATCGCCCGGTCGCCGCGTCATTTCGGAGTAATCTCCGTATAGCCGACATCCATGTAGGTCAATTGTCAAGAGAAAACACGAGGTCTGATGGCGCGCTCCGGAGAGCGCGCGCAGCGCTGATCGGGAAGTACTGCTGCGCACGAGTGCCTCACGGCAGTGGCCCCTGCTTTCCTGCAGGACCGGACAATACCACCGGAACACAGAAGCAGGCCACGCCGAGTGCAGCAAAAATTAGCTGGAATCAGAAAACGCGGGTGATTTCGAGCTGCGGAGTAAGCTATGTCAATGAAGATGCGTCTTTTTTCGATGTCTGAAAGGCAAGTGGAACGCAGGAGCAGAACGCGTCGAATTGGTGAGGTCGGTTTTGTACTTGTATATGGCCTCTTAAGCCTCGAAGGAATCACGTTTCTGCTCAGTACTTGCACGTCATTCTTCGCCTGGCACAAGAGGCTGAACGCTGCATTTCTAGGCGGGAAAGCCATTACGTGGGCCTTGCGGGACTGGCCTGGGGAATTTCGATCTGGCACATGAACGAGGGCCAGTACAGTACCGCTATTCAGGGGAAGCGTCAGTGAATCGTTGCTCCGCGTACCCAACAAGAGATTGGGGCCTCGTTCCCGCATAACCGCCATCCAACCGGCATTGCGAAATAGAGGCGATAATATTGCTGGCAGATAAGACGTATAGGTCGAAAATTTGAGACTTCAGGCGGAAAGACACAAATATGGGAACTCTTAGAGTTTCGAGAGATGGCCGATGCACACCTCAGGAGGAATTGCGCTCCGTGCAAACCACCGATTTGGCAGCCTCAGACCGGCGACATCAGATTCACTCGCTGCATCACCCCGTCGACACACAGGATACGGTGCTTTGCGTGAGCGGAAAAGGCATCCGGGTCCGCGATGCCGAGGGCCGGGAATATATTGACGGTCTCTCGGGATTGTGGAATGTCAACGCAGGCCACGGCCGCGCAGAACTGGCCGAGGTGGCGGCGGATCAGATGAAGACCCTGGCGTATTTTTCCGGGTATGCCGGGTCGGCCACCATCCCCTCGATCCTTCTGGCGGATCGGCTGATCGAACTGGTTCCGTACATGGCGGCGGTTTTTTTCTGCTCGGGCGGCGCGGAGGCCAACGAATCGGCCTTCAAGACCGCCCGCTACTACTGGAAAGTGCGCGGCCGGAGCGGCAAGATCAAGGTCATCTCGCGGATCCACGGTTATCACGGAGTCACGCTGCAGACGATGAGCGCTACGGGAATCGCCGGCTACTGGAAGATGTTTGAGCCGCGCGTGCCTGGCTTCCTGCACATCGACACCTGCTACCCGTACCGCTGGGAAGCCACGCAGCCGGGTGACACTCCGGGCGAAGCAGCAGCCCGCGCGCTGGAGGAAGCGATCGTGCGCGAAGGGCCGGAAACCGTTGCCGCATTTATCGGAGAACCGATACACGGCGCGGGCGGGATCATTTATCCCACGGACGATTATTGGCAGCGGATCCGCGAAATCTGCGCGCGCTACGACGTTCTGCTGATTGCGGATGAAATCATTACCGGATTTGGAAGAACGGGCCGCTGGTTCGGCATGGAGCACTGGAATGTTCGCCCCGACATCTTGTGCTTCGCTAAAGGCGTCACCTCCGGATACCTGCCACTGGGCGGCATCATCGTGAGCCATGACATCCAGGAGGCCCTGGATTCGGTTGAACCGGCAAACCGGTGGATGCACGGCTACACCAATTCCGGTCATCCGCCGTGCTGTGCGGTCGCGCTGCGAAACATCGAAATCCTCGAACGGGAAAACCTGATAGAAAACGCGGCGAAGATGGGTGACATCCTCCTCCGGGCTCTCCAGCAAGCGCTTGGCAATCATCCGAACACCGGCGAGATTCGGGGAGGAAAGGGGTTGCTGGCCGCTATCGAGTTCGTCCAGGATCGCGGCACAAAGAAGAACTTTGCAGCCGGAGACGATGTCGGTGCGCGGCTGCGAACGGAGATGCGCCGCCGTGGGGTGCTCACGCGCACGCGCCCTGCACTTGGACCTCATCCGGCGCCCGGAGACCAGTTGTTTTTTGCACCGCCGCTCGTATCCACAGAGGCGGAGATTGATGAGATGGTCAATGCTGCGCGCGAATCCGTGGTCGCGGTGCTGGGCGCCTGATTCCCAGGGTCGAGAGCGCTCGGCTCAAATCAGTATGTCCTGTCCGGTGGAAATGCCGATGGGCGAAGATATGGCCGCTCCGCTCCTGGCCGCGCGATTCGCCTTCTGCGCGATCAGGTATTCGAGCCAGTTGCGGTAGATCGTTTTCGCGGTCCCATGCCAGCCGTTTTCGATCGCGGCCCCAGAGAAAAGTCCGGTGAAACGGGCCAAAGTCTCCTCCTCCGGCTGCCTACCCGCCTCGTTCTGGATCTCCAGCAAGGCGGCCTCATCTTTGGGCGCCAGAACGCCGCGCGGCGTGCCCGGCCAGGCGGGCGCTTCGCCGCGCAAATAACGGAGAAGATCCCGGCGGTATTCGAGCAGGAGCGTATCGGGTTGATATTCGGGGTGGCCCTGGAAAAACAGAAAGAGACTCTCGCCGGCTTGCTGACGCAGGAAACAGTCAACTCCGGCATCGCCTGCAAGCGCCAGCAGTTCATATCCGGTGCGGGTCAGCTCGTCTTTCGGAAGGCCATTCCAGCGCGAGTGCGGCATGCGAAAGCGCTCCGGAATATGCGCGACCAAATCGTGATCTGAGGTCCGGGAACAGTCGAATACTCCACAGTGCTTCTGCTCGCTGCGCACCCGCTGAATGCCATCCAGGTACAAAACCGCCGCGTGGGCAGCGAGGCAGGACCAGATCGTGGAAGCGGTTCTGACGCGAGACCATTCGAGGATGCGTACAAAGCTGTCCCAGTAGGGCTCCTCGCGCAGATCGGGTTTTAGCGGTTCTCTTCCGGTCACGACCAGACCATCGATCTCTGTGTCGAGAACAGAGTCGATACTGACATAAGAGCGGCGCAGATAAGCTTCGGCCGACTCGCTGCGCGGAACCGAGGGCATCCGGCACAGGATGAGCCGAACGGAGATACCGGTCGACGCCGCGGCGAGTAACAACTGGAACTGTCGTTCGGTCGCCAGAAGCGCTGCATCCGGCATATTGTTCAGCAGCGCGATTACCAGGTCGGGCCT
The DNA here is from genome assembly GCA_035508555.1 of Occallatibacter sp. Taxonomy (GTDB): domain Bacteria; phylum Acidobacteriota; class Terriglobia; order Terriglobales; family Acidobacteriaceae; genus Telmatobacter. Next base: position 3,704 of record DATJMU010000066.1, read on the forward strand.
CGCAGCATCGACAGAACGACGCGGTGAACTGCCCTCTCGATGCCAGCTGCCACCGGCTTGTGTTCGTCCGTTCTCGTTGTAAACCAGGACAGGCAAAGGATTCACCTCAGGAGATGTGGCCGAAGCCGGGACTGCATTATTGGGCCCTCTTCAGCGCCTGATCGAGATCAGCGAGGATATCGTCGACATGCTCGATGCCGACGCTGAGTCGAATCATTTCCGGCGTCACCCCTGCGCGGCGTTGTTCTTCTGGTGACATCTGGCGGTGCGTGGTGGACGCAGGATGACAGGCCAGCGATTTCGCATCGCCTAAATTGACCAGCCGCGTGACGAGCCCAAGAGAATCGTAAAAACGGACGGCAGCGGGATAGCCGCCCCGGATGCCAAACGCCAGCAGCGAGCAGGCGCGGCCGCCCAGGTATTTCTGCGCCAGCCCGTAGTATGGATTGTCCGCGAAACCTGCGTAATTGACCCACTCTATATTCGGGTGGCTTCGCAGGAACTCCGCAGTCGCACGACCGTTGGCCGTATGGCGCTCGACACGCAATGCGACCGTCTCAATCCCCTGCAGCAGCAGAAAGGCGCTGAGCGGCGCAAGCACAGCGCCCTGGACGCGCTGATAGACGCTGCGGCAGCGGCCAAGGAAAGCGCCTCTGCCATAGTGCTCGGTGTAGATCAGGCCGTGGTACGACGGATCGGGTGTCGTGAACATGGAGAACTTCGCGCCATGATCGCTCCAGGGAAAGTTGCCGCTGTCTACAATCGCACCGCCCAGCGTTGTACCGTGGCCGCCCATAAATTTGGTGAGTGAATGAATGACGACATCCGCCCCGTAATCGATGGGCCGCAGAAGAATCGGCGAGGCGACGGTATTGTCCACGAGCAAAGGCACGCCGCGGCCATGCGCCACGCGGGCCAATGCCTCGATGTCGCAGATATTCCCGGCAGGATTGCCGACGCTTTCGCAGTACACGGCACGCGTATGCTCGTCGAAGCACGCCTCAATGTCTTCCGGTCTGTCAGAAGCTGCAAAACGCACGGTCACGCCCTGGCGGGGCAGGAGATGTGCGAACAGTGTGTGGGTGGTTCCATAAAGCTGCGGAACAGAAACGATGTTGCAGCCGGATTCGGCGACATTGGAGACGGCGTAAGACACCGCTGCCTGACCGCTGGCCACGCACAGCGACCCGAGGCCGCCCTCGAGCGCCGCGACCCGGCGTTCGAGAACATCCGTGGTTGGATTGCCGATGCGGGTGTAGCGATAGCCTTCTGCCTCCAGATTAAAGAGAGCAGCAGCGTGATCGGCGCTGTCAAAAGCGTATGCGACAGTCTGATAGATCGGAACGGCGACGGAGTGGGTCGTAGGATCGACCTGGTATCCGCTGTGAATAGCAATTGTCTCGGGCTTCATCGCGATTTGAGAAACAACCTCCTTATCATTCCGCTGCCGGGCATCAGGATGTCGCCGCTGCGAGCCGGCTATTTCTCTGTTCCGCAGCCATGCGGGTTATCTGCTCGACGACATGTTCAATATCCTCCTCTGTGGTCTTGAAACTGGTGATACAGGCGCGCACCACGGAGGCGGTCCCGAGCCTGGCTTCCGACATCCAGGCAATCTGTTGCGCCCGCAAACTTTTGAGAAACCAAGGCAGATCGAGGCCATCGCGGGTAAAGCAGACGACGGGCAGCGAGGTCACGTTGACGACTGTCCAGTTCGCAGCCGCAAGCCGTTCGCGCAGATGATTACCCATGCGCACCTGATGTTCGATCACCCTGGCCTGGCCCTCCTCACCAAGCTCGGCGAGCGTCAGAAAAAGTTTGAGTCCGGCAAACCGGCGCGACCACTGCACCGAATGGGTATACGGATCGCGTGTGTCAGCGCCCGCACGCTCGGGCATGTAGCTGGCCTCTGCTCGAAAAGCGCGGGCGACGGTCTCGGGGTACCGACAGAAGAACATGCCGCATCCCATTGCCACAGAAAACCACTTGTGGGCGTCGCAGGTGATGGAGTCCGCGTGCTCGATGCCGGCAAGATGGTGGCGCAGTGACGGCGAGACGATTGCGGCTCCGCCCCAGGCGGCGTCAACGTGGAACCAGAGTCGCCCGTCGCGGCAGAACCGTGCCAGTTCAGGCAGGGGATCGATTACGCCGGCAGCCGTGGTGCCGGCCGTGCCAACTACCAGAAATGGGGACAGTCCACGTCTGCGATCCTGCGCGACCTGGTCAGCCAAAGCGCTTACATTCATCCTCAGGTCGGCTCCGGTTGGGATCGTGCGCAACGCATCGCGTCCGAGGCCAGTCATATGGGCGATCTTGCTGAACGAATGGTGGGCCTCGGTGGAAATGTAGAACACGGGAGAATTCGGGAGGCCGCGCAGCCCCTTCTCGTCATAAGCGGGGAACGCCTGGGTCAGTGCCACGATGACCGCGGAGAGATTCGCCTCCGCACCCCCGCTGGTGAAGCTCGCGGCGGCTTGGGCGGGCAGGCCGAACTTGCCTGAGAGCCAGGCCAGCGTATGCCGCTCGATTTCGATGGCCGCGGGTGAAGTCCGCCAGGCAGCGAGCTGCGGGTTGTAGGTTGCCGCCAGCGTGTCGGCGACGACCGAGGCAAAGGTCACGCTGGGATTGAACAGGCCGAAGTAGCGAGGATGCGTGACATGTACCTGCCAGCGACGCAACATCTGCTCGACGTCGGCTGCCGCCTGCTCCAGGGGTACGCCCTGGCGAAAATCGTAACGCGCCAGGTGGTCGCGAATCTCCGCGGCGGTCACCTCGGGATAGATCGGGCCGCCGTCGATGGCAGATTCGGCGGAATGGAATTCGTCTTTGAGCCGGTCTATGAACATGCATTCCTGTCGTTTTACAGCCGTTCGGGGTTCCACACCCGGTTTTTCCTCCGCGTCTCGTGCAGCCACCTGCGCAGCCAGCCCGAACGGCGGAATTTACAGTCGAACGTTTCCGGTCCGGATGCGTTCGTACACAGACTGGTCGAGCGCGTGTAAAGTCTGCGTCTCAGGGTTGTCGAAATAGAGGGCATCAGAAATCACCTTCGGGTTATACCCCTGCTTCACCAACTCAGCTTTCGAATACTTAAAGGTTCCTGTGACGTCGCAATCGTCCCGAAAGCGCAGAAATGCGGGCCGGGCGTAGGAAGGCAGAGAAGCAACCAGATATTCCCGCAGTCGCAGCAGGTCCGGCTTTCCATCGATCGTGAGCACAGCCATGCCGGTGCGGCCATCTGCGCCGGGCACTTTTACGCCGTAGACCACGGCATGCTTCACGCCCGGAAATCCACGAAGCGTCTCCGCGACTTCGGTGGTAGCGACGTTCTCTCCCTTCCATCGAAAGGTGTCGCCAACACGATCCACGTAGTAGAAGAAGCCATTCTCGTCGCGCCGCATAAGGTCGCCGGTGCGCACCCAGACGTCGCCCGGCTGGAACACGTTCCGCAGCAGCTTTTCCTGCGAAGCCCGGGGATCGGAGTAGCCTTCGTAACGGCTGCCGGTGGGCGATGTTTCGCTCGATACACGAGCGAGGGCCTCTCCGGGCTCGTTCGGCGCACAGGGGATGCAGAATCCCTGGGCATCGCGGAAAGGCAGTTCCGTTTCAGGATCGAACCGGACCAAAGCAGGCGCGAGCCGATGCGCCAGGTAGGGAGGCACGCGGCCGATTGAGCCCGGCTTGCCCTCCACGTTGAAAAGCGACAGGCCGCCCTCGGTCGATGCGTAGAACTCAAACACCGCCGGAATCCGGAACCGTTCTTTGAATTCATTCCACACATCGGATGACATTCCGTTACCGCAGGCGACGCGTACGCGATGATTGGGATCCGAGGGCCCCGCCGGAGCATGCAGCAGATAGCGGCAGAACTCCCCGATGTACTGAAACATCGAGCAGTCCCACCGGACCACGTCGGCCCAGAACTCGCGGGCAGAAAACGACTCGCGGATGGCTACACTGGCTCCGGCCACCAGCGCCGCGCCCGGCGCGAGTACTCCGCCCACGCTGTGATACATGGGCAGGCAATCGTACATGCGGTCTTCCGGCTGTACCCCGAGCATGGCAGCGAACCAGCAGCACCACTGGAGGATGCGCCCGTGACTGACACGCGCTGCTTTGGGCAGACCGGTGGTGCCGGAGGTATAGATGTACAGTGCGAGATCGGCAAGGGTGACGTCGGGCCGTTCGGCTTCGGCCAGCCGTTGGGACGGCAATTCGCGCAGCCCGGCGTCGATGCGCGGAAAGCGATCGTCGTCGACCCCATGGATCCAGATCGTGGAGGGTGGCGCGGCGGCGCAGGACAGCGCTGACAGCAGAGCCTCCCGGCATTCGCCGGCGACGATTACGTGGCGCGGACGCGCGACATCGATGCAGTGGGCCAGCGACGAGCCGCTGAGATTCGTATTCAACAAAGCGACTACGCCGCCAGCCGCTGCGATGCCCGACCAGCAGGCAAAGTATTCGGGGCGGCCTGTCATCAGCAGGGCAACCACGTCGCCCTTTCGGATTCCCTGCTGCAGAGCCCAGCGCGTGTAACGGCCGGAACGTTCCGCCAGCTCTCCAAAGGTGAGACTCTCCCGGTCAGACAGAAGAGCCGGAACGCTGGCGGACCGGGACGCGACTTCCTCGATCACCGTGGAGAGGAGACGTCGGGGAGTCCGTGCAATCGATGAAGTCGACTCGAGAGCGCGCAGCCACGCGCGGGACGCTTTCCCGGCGGGGAGGGGAGCGATGGCGGTTGTCTCGGTCATGCGGTGCTCCCAGCGTCCACCGTCACGACGGTTCCCGTGATATTCTTTGCGCCATCGCTCAGCAGAAAGTCCACCGCGCTCGCCACATCGTTCGCGTCGGCCAGACGGCGGAGGGCGCTGCGTCGCACCACTCTTTCGCGCTGCTCGCCTTCGAGCCCGGAAGTCAGCTGTGTGTCGATGAACCCCGGAGCCACGCAGTTGACGTTGACCCCCATGGGACCGACTTCGCGGGCCAGCGAGCGGGAGAATCCTGTTAGCGCGGACTTGGTCGCGGCATAGACGGCCAGGCCGCTGTATCCCGTGAACGCCGTGATCGAGGCGATGTTGACGATGCGCCCCGCGCCATCGCTCATCATGCCGCGAACGACGGCCTTGGTCAGAACGATCGGAGACACCAGATTGACCTGCACCAGCTGCTCAATCCGGGACGTGGGCATCATCGCCAGGGACCCCTCAAAACTGATGCCGGCACAATTTACCAGCCCATAAATGGGTCCGGACTGCTTGCGCAGTTTCGAGACAAGAGCCGGAATCTGGTCGACGTGGGAGAGGTCGAAGGCGCAAAAAGAAAGCGTCCCCGGGCCAGCGCACTCCGCCTGCGCGCGCAACTCAGCCAGTTCCTTCGTTTCGGAACGCGCGACGCCCAGGACGGAGTATCCGGAAGCGATGAGCCGCGATACGATGCCGAGCCCAATTCCACGGCTCGCTCCGGTGACAAGGACGTTACGCATTTCCACGCAGCACTTTCCCGGATTCCGACACCGCCAGCATCGGTACGATTCTGATGGCCGCGGGCACCTTATGGATGGGCAGGCTCTCGCGGCAGATGTGAAGGATATCGCCCTCGATCGAGGGAATATCTCTTCCCTCACCCGCAGCGCTATGCCTCAGCACCACATCGGCCACGACCAGCGCGCCTGTGATGCGGCTCTTCCTGGCCCTCACCACGCACATCTCAACTTCAGGGTGGCGGCTGATCACCGATTCAACCTCCTCGGGGTGCACCTTGAGCCCGCCAACATTGATCACGCCATCGCGCCGGCCGCAGAAGAAATATCGGCCTTCACGGATTTCCAACAGATCTCCGGTATCGACCCAACCGTCGGGATCCTTCAGCATCGGCGCATTCTCCCCGAGATAGCGGCCGGCGTTGCCCGCCGATCGGATGCGCAGCGTGCCTTCACGGACCGAGATTTCAACGCCGAGGATGCTCGTCATCGCCTCAGGGGGAAAGCCTGGCGCCGCGTCGTCCACTTCAAAGGCCAGGCCCGCCTCCGTCGAAGCAAACGCGTGCACAATGCGAGCCTTGGGGAAGGTTTCGCGCAAGCTGTTCAGGATGGTCCGATCCGGAGCCTCTCCGGAGAGACGAACGTATTCCGGGTTCAGCCGCTGTATCGACGGACTCATCAGAGCCCGACGCCAGTGCGACGGCGTTCCGGAAATGTGCGTGACGCCGGACGAAGCCGCGCCTTCCAGGAAATCCATGGTCGACTCTCCCGCTCCGGAGAGGAAGAGAGAGGTGCCAGTCAGCAGCGCGCGAAGCAGGACCTGGAGGCCGCCGTAGCGGCGGGTGTCATAAAAAGTGCTCCAGACGATGGGCCGGTTCATCGAGCGGCCACGGCGAATACCCGGAGCGAGGCTCGCCAACGTGTGCGCAACAAGTTTCGGAGGGCCGGTGGTCCCCGAGGTCAGAAGGACCCATTCCGTTTCGTGGTGCGCCTGCCCGTTCTGGCCAGCGGGTGTAAGTTTGCGACTGCACGGGCTCAAGTAGAGTGACCGCGGTCCGCTGAAATGCGTCAGCTCGCGGTCGGATACGATGCCGTCCACATCAGCGAGATCCATGACGTGGGGAAGATGCTCCGGCGGCAGATCCGGCGGGCAGAGCACAACTCGGCGCGCCACGCCATCCAGCTCAATCAGGGCAGAGGCCGTGGTCAGTTGTCTTTTGGTTGCCAGAAGCACCGATCGCCCCTGCAACTCATCTGCACGGCCGTATAGCGCCGAGCCGGTAAGGAGATCGCGGAGGGCCACGCAATGATCGCCTTCCTGCACGAAGAGGCCCGAGGGATCATCCGCTTCCTGGATCGCGCTTGCGAGATTAATGACTTCCGGCCGGGGGATCGTCATACACCGCACATCCTTTCCGCGTCTCCTCTTCCCGTTTGGCATTCCTGCGCGCGGCTTACGACCCCGCGGAAGTACTGCCACTCTCTGCCTCTTTGCGGGCGCTGGTTGGCGCAGCCGCCAGAGGCTGGAGATGGCGTGAAAAGAGCTTCATCGAAACATCCTGCCGGAACGCAATGCCGCATCTGGCAACGGGAACCGCCGGGTTTCCCTGCACAATCGTCATGGGCGGCACGGACTGCGACACGACGCTGCCGGCTTTAACTACCGCTCCACGTCCGACGATGACTCCGGGAAGAACGATTGCACCCGGACCGATGAAGGCTTCGCGCTCGATGCGGACGCCACGTTGTTCCTTGAAGTGTGCGATCACCAGCGCGCGCATGCTGATGGCCACGCCGTCCTCGATCGTGATCAGATCCGGACGCGCCGTATCCAGTACCACGTCGTATCCGATCCAGACTCCTTTGCCGATTTTCACTCCCCGCGCGCGATGAAGCATGACGCGAAGGCTCTGCGCTCCCGGCAGCATACGAGCGAGGATCTGCAGGATCCGGCCACACATTCCTCGCAGAATGCCCTCTTGCGGTTCTTGCCAGTCGCCCGGAATCGAATCGGGAGAGTTCACTGTGGATGGCGCCGGATGGGATGCCGCAGACCGTGCGCCGGCAGCCTGCTCCGAGCGTTCGGGCTGGCTGTCCAGAGACTCGGCGTGCAAGGCTTCCGGAGATGGCCAGGATCCGATCAGAGGTGGCATAACTACCGCGCCGACGCCTCGTACAGGCGAACAAAATCCCCAAAAGTGATGGGGAACAGTACCCCTTCCGCCGCGAACGGATCCACTCCAAGGGAATCTTCGAGCCGGGTCACCACCACGGCGAAACATAGAGAATCGAGCCCGGAATCGAGAAGCGGCATGTCGTCATTCAGAGCCGCCAGCGCTCGCCCGTGTTCCTCCGCAACCTTTTTGAATTGGCCAGTGATGGCAGAGCGAATCGTCATCGTTACGAGCACCTTGAAAACTGTGACCTGTTCCGGCAGAGCTATGAACCGCCATCGGCCGGAATGGAGAATCTCAGGATTTTCGCGGAGGAACCGGCGACGGCTTTCCCCCACATCCCGGGTCCGCGCATCCGCAGACCCAGCCAATAGGGCCTTTCAGGCGGCAGCCGGTTTCGGACGGAGAATCTGCTCCACCAGATCGCGCAACAGGTAGACGCCTTCCATCACATCGGTTCCCTCGGGAAGCGGATCGACGGCCATCTCTTCCCACAAAGCCTCGTAGAGGCCCGCGGTGTGTGCAATGTCGCATACGCCGTGCACATCCGTATATTCCATTTCCTTCGATCCCTGCTCAGCCGCGAGGCTTGCCAGGAAGGGCATGAACTTCTGAATGAAGCCCTCAAAAAAAGCCATGGTGGCCAGCGACTGCACGCCGCAGAGTCGGCCCAGGAACAGGCGCATCTTCGTCAGATCGTCGTGCACCGCCAGAGCATCTCGATCGTTTGGGAAAGCGCCCGCCGCCATCGCGAACTTCCGCATCATGTGCGGGTGAGCATCGCGGGTCTCCTCGTGGAGGTTCTCAAGTATGATTGGCCGCGCATCCGCCGCTTGGGTGGCCAGAAGAGTCGCCGTCATCCAGTAGATGAAATTGCCTTCAAGAACCGCGGTGTAGCGCGCGATAATGCCGCGCCGCTGCTCGCCCGTCAGCTGGCGAGGATCCGGCAACGTTGCGATCAGTTTATCGACAGTTGCCTCGATCGATTTCTGAATCGCGGCCTGGGACCTGACGTCCGGCGCGAGAACAGCTACTCCCGCGATTGTGCTCATGGTGAATCGCTCCTTCGGCTGGGGATTTGTATTAGAGCGGAAGACGCTTATCTATCGTCGCCGTTCTGCGGTTCTCGGGTTGTAGGTTACTCAAATACAGGGAACAACGCCCACCAACGCATTGATTTGACGCTGTTGTCTGAATCTACTGCGCAGCGCGACACGACGACAATCCCACATAGGTAATAATTACTCTGCCAACAAGTTGTAAGCGGCGGAATTGCATTGCGCTGACACTTGGAGGAGTCTCCCGACCGGCTTTCGCGCTGATCGTTCGACAATCCATCTGAGATTTCATCGATGCGGGCTCGGAAGGCTGGCATAGCGAGCCATGGCTATCGGTGAGATCGGTTCTGCGCAATCGGCTCATGCGTCTGGCTGCCGTTTATCATTCGTAGGATTCCTCGCGGATTCGCATCGCGCAACTCCTCCGGCAGCATCGCGTCTGGGCATCCCTGATAGCACACCACCCGTGCGAAGCGCAGAATGGCGGGCGCGCCCACCGATGTGAACCGGCTGTCCGAGGTCGCCGGATAGGGTCCGCCATGCATCATGGCGTCCGACACTTCCACTCCCGTTGGGTATCCATTGAAAATCAGGCGGCCCGCTTTGCGTTCAAGGATCGCGATCAGCTCGCGGTACTCCGCCAGGTCCTCTTCCGTGCCGAGCACAGTCGCCGTCAGATGCCCTTCGAGTTCTGCGGCGGCGCGCATCATTTTCTCGCGCTCGCCGTAGCGGATTACCAGTGACGTCGGACCGAAGACCTCCTCGCTGAGTTCCGGCTGCCTCAGAAATGCATCGATCTCCGTCTCCAGCAGCGCCGCCGCTGCGCCACACCAGTTGTGCGCCACAGCCGCTTCGCTCATTGCCATCCCGTCCGCGCCGCGCCGGGCCTCAAGCGATGCCCTGTAGCTGGCCGCAATCCCCGGCGTAAGCAGCGTCATGGCAGCACTCTCGCGGGTCAGTCCCCGCAGTTCCATCAACAGCGGCTCGCTCTCGGGTTGATTTGGCACAAACACCATGCCCGGCTTGGTGCATTGCTGTCCCGCAGCCAGTGTGAACGACCCAAACAGCCCCTTCGCAATCTGCTCCGCCCGCGCCTTGAGCGCCCCCGGCAGCACAAACACCGGATTGGTGCTCCCCATCTCGGCGAAGCAGGGAATCGGCTGCGGCCGCTGCGCGGCAAGATCCATCAGCGCTCGTCCGGCCCTGCGAGAACCCGTGAACCCAACGGCCTGCATCAGCGGATGCTGCACCAGTGCTTGCCCAGCTTCAAGACCGGCATCGAAGAGTAGCGAAAACAGCCCACCCGGAGCATCGCAGCTCCGGATGCTCTCCGCGATAATCTTTCCCACCAGCTCGCTCGTTCCAGGGTGTGCCGGGTGCGCCTTCACCACCACTGCATTGCCAGCGGCAAGTCCGGATGCCGTATCGCCGCCCGCCACCGAAAACGCCAGCGGAAAATTACTCGCTCCAAATACCGCTATCGGACCCAGTGGCTGGAGCATCGACCGGATGTCCGGACGCGGGACCGGCTTTCGGTCGGGCATCGCCGTATTGATGCGCGCGTTCACCCACGATCCCTCCTCAACCAGCTGCGCAAAGAGCCGCAGCTGATTGCTGGTGCGCAGCGTCTCTGCGCGCAGCCTCGCCTCCGGCAGCGCCGACTCAAGCTGCGCGCGTTGCACCAGCCCGTCGGCAGCCGCATCGAGGCCGTCCGCGATGGATCGCAGCACTCGCCCCCGTTGCGTGCCGCTCGCATGCCGCCACACGAGGAAGGCCTCCTGCGCCGCGCGCGCAGCCCGGTCCACGTCCTCCCCCGAAGCCGAGAAAAAGGCCGGCCCGATCTCCTCGCCAGTCGCCGGATTCGTGGCGCGGAACTCTGCACCACTTTTCTTCGTCTGCTCTCCGGCGATCAGCGAAAACCCCGCCAACTCCATCTCACCCTCCGTTAGCCAGAAATGGCGTGCTCTGCAACGCAGGCGAGTTGGCCAGCGCATGCTTCACCGCTTCGCGGATCTCTTCGAGCCATGATTCCATAGCTTCTACCCGCGCCGGACGCGCCTGCGCGTTACCGGTTCCCATCTCACGGACGTCTGCTCGTCAACTTGGACGAACTTCGGCACGGTATCCATCCACGGCAGCGGCAGAAACGATACTCCGCCTGTCTCCCGCAAACTCGGCAGGCTTCAGGTGCTTCCAGCCAGAGCCCATAGGGTTGTGCGTCTTCTTTCACCTCGGAGCGCAACCGCGCACTACAACCAGATAGTCTTTCACAAGTCTGAAGCCGAGACCATCAGACGCACCAGGCACAGGCTGCGCTCAACAAGCCGCCCCAACGTGGATCCCAGATCCATCGCCGCGGAGAGCTATGAATGCTCTATGAAGTAGTCAGTTCGCTCTTCGCACTCTTCTGCCGGTTGGCGTGGTTCCGGCCGAATGACCGGCCAAGGTGACGTTTGAAATTGCATCAACTATTGCCTGGATGCCCGAACGTCGCTTCGGGGAGGCTCCGACCCTGGCAAAGCCGTCTCCGGGGGCATTGTCCGCATTGGCGACTAACCGGAAAATATTCCCGCCTTATTGCCAGATGTTAAAGCCCGCTATAAATTCGACGAAGACGCTATTGCCTCACCTCGCGCGGGCGTGGGAGCCGTTGACAAGCCGCCAAGGCATTCGTCAGAAGGACTCTGGGCGACCGGCAAATATGACCCTTGAGTGATTGGGGATGATACCGCGTATCTGCTAGCGACGAGGGACGACGAAATGGGGAAAATTGGCCCCGTCCCTTCGGCTTCCATCCCTGGTAGTGTAAACAGGCACTAAGCCCGCAACTTCGGCCGCGCCCGCTCGATCCAGCCTCCGCCCACAACCTCGTCCCCGTCGTAGAACACCGCCGCCTGCCCCGGCGTCACTGCCCGCTGCGGCTCGTCGAAGATCGCCGTTACCTCGTCCTCGCCCGCAGGCTCCAGCGTGGCCCACGCCGGCTCGTGCCGGTGCCGAATCTTCACCCTCACCCGCATCGGACCCTCCAGCCGCGCAATGCTGATCCAGTTCAGCCGCCGCGCCCGCAGCTCGCGCGTCAGCAGCTCCGCGTCCGCGCCCACCGTCACCCGCCGGCTCGCAGGGTCCACCTGCAGCACGTACAACGGCGACGGCGATGCCACGCCCAGCCCCTTGCGCTGGCCCACGGTAAAACCAAATGTCCCCTCGTGACGCCCCAGCACCTCGCCGTTCGACGCGACCAGCTCCCCTGCCGTCTCTGGAAAGGCCTCGCCCTGCTCCTCAAGATAGGCGGTGAGGAACTGCTTGTAGTCGCCGCCGGGAATGAAGCAGATCTCCTGGGAATCGGGCTTCTCGGCCAGTTGCAGCCCGTGCCGCCGCGCCGTCTCCCGCACCTCCGGCTTGGTCATCCGGCCCAGTGGAAACAGCGTGTGCGCAAGCTGCTCCTGCGTCAGGCCGAACAGGAAGTAGGTCTGGTCCTTCTTCAGGTCCGCCGGCCGCTTCAGAATCCAGCGCTTGCGATCGGGATCGTACTCGTTCACCGCGTAGTGTCCCGTCGCAATCCGCTCCGCCCCGATCGACCGCGCCGTTTGCAGCAACTGGTCGAACTTCAGGTGGTTGTTGCACAGCGAGCAGGGAATGGGCGTGCGGCCGGCCAGGTACTCGCCCACAAACGGCCGCACCACATCGCGCTCGAACCGCTCCTCCTGGTTGACCACGTAGTAGGGAATGCCCAGGTGCTCGGCCACCCGCCGCGCGTCGTAGACGTCGTCGAGCGAGCAGCACCGCCCCGCCTTGGGTGCCTCCGGAATCCCGTGCTTGCCCGCCAGCCGCGTCTGGTCCCAGAGCTGCAGCGTGAGCCCCACCACCGCATTTCGCGAGGCAGCCGAGGGATTTCGCGTGTCCGCGGAGGCATTTGGCGAGTCCGCGGAGCGGTCGCCCTCGCGGGCAAGCAGCGCCGCCACCGTCGAGGAGTCCACCCCTCCGGACATGGCTACGGCAATGGTTGTGTTCTCGGTCATCAGTCCCTCTGTGGAAGCGGAGTTAGCGGCTAGCGGCGCTAGCGGAGTTAGTCGTGGCTCTGATCCAGCTCCGCTAACCCCGCTCGCTCCGCTCGTTTTTACCCCGCCGTCCCCGCCGCCACCGGCGAAAGCGCTCTCAGCCGCTCCACCGCCTCGGGCGTCACTCGCAATAGATGATCCACATCCGCCTCGGTGGCCGTCTTCAGCAGGCTGAAGCGCAGGCTCGCGCGCGCCCGGTTCTTGTCCAGCCCCATCGCCATCAGCACGTGGCTCGGCTCGGTCGCCCCGGAGTGGCACGCTGACCCGCCCGAAACCGCTACGCCCTTCAGGTCCAGCGCGATCACCAGCGCCTCGCCCTCCACCTGGTCGAACCAGATGTTGGTCGTGTTCGCCACCCGCGGTGCGTCCGGCCCGCCGTTCACGCCGCACCCGCCAATTTGCAAAACTCCTTCTTCCAGCCGGTCGCGCAGCGCCGCCACGCGCTCCATCGTTCCGTCTTCCAGGCTGCCCATGGCCAGCTCCACCGCCTTGCCCAGCCCCACGATCCCCGGCACGTTCTCGGTCCCGGCGCGCCTGCGCCGCTCGTGGCTTCCCCCCACCAGCAGCGGCTCCACCGGTGTTCCCCGCCGCACATACAGCGCCCCCACGCCCTTGGGTCCATGGACCTTGTGCGCGCTGATTGAGAGCAGATGGCACCCGAACCGCTTCACGTCGAACGGAATCTTCCCCGCTCCCTGCACCGCATCGATGTGGAAGTAAGCGCCCGCCTCGGCCGCGATTCTTCCAATCTCTTCCACCGGCTGGATCATCCCCGTCTCGTTGTTGGCCAGCATCACGCTGATCAGCCGCGTCTCCGGCCGCATCGCCTCCCGGATCGCCTCGGGATCGATCAGCCCGTTCCGTCCGGGCGCAACATACGTCACCTCCACGCCGCGCTGCGCCACCCGTTCGGCTGCCTGCAGCACCGCCGAATGCTCGATGGACGTGGTGATCAGGTGATCCCCGGCCCGCAGCAGGCCGAAGATCGCGGTATTGTCCCCCTCCGTGCCCCCCGAGTTGAACACCACCTCCGCGGGCTGGCAGCCGAAGAACCGCGCCAGCGTCTCCCGCGCCTGCTCCACCGCCCGCCGTCCCCGCTGCCCATCCATGTGGATCGAAGATGCGTTCCCAAAATGCTCCAACCAGTAGGGACGCATCGCCTCGAACACCTCCGGCAGCAGTGGTGTAGTAGCATTTGCGTCCGCATACACTCTGAATCCAGGCACTTCGTCCTCTCCCATCGCCTCACGCTATGGCCAGGCGCCACTATACATACTGCCGCGCACGAGCCTCGCAGACGGGCCCATCCGGTTCCCCGGAGCCCCCCCTTATTCGATTGTATGAGCATTTCAGAGAAACTTGTTGAACGCCTCGATCTGCCGCGCATGATACTCCCGCCGCACCACCGGCGAAGACAGCACCGTCGAGGTCGAAGTAGCTCCCAGCACCGACAACTTATCAATCAGCGCCTCCATGTGCCGGATGGAAACCACGTCCGCTTCGATCACGTACGATTCGGCTCCCGTAATGCGATGGCAGCGGCTTATCTCCGGCAGCTCCTTGATCATTGCCACCGCGCGGCTGATCTGCACCTCGCCGCCCTGCAGGGTGAGCCGTACCAGCACGCGCATGGGAATGCCGAGCTTCGAAACATCCACCGCGGCGTGGTAGCCGGTCAGAATGCCCGCCTCCTCCAGCCGGTGCACCCGCTCCGCCACCGCCGGCGTCGAGAGCCCGATCTGCCGGCCCAGCTCCGCGAACGGCATCCGGGCATTGTGCTGCAACGCCTCCAGGATTCTCCAGGAAATGGCATCCAGTTCGACGGCGTTGGGAACGGTCCGGTGCGGCATCGGCCTTCCATCCTTAACCAATCTCAACCGATAGCTTAATCCCATTAGCCGTAACCGGCGTTCTTTTTTCGATCGCCCATTCTCTGCCCGCAGCGCCAGACCTATCATCGATCCGTTGCCGGTCGACTCGCCCATCCGCCGATCCCCAAGCATCGCGGCGCCCGGCAACGGAGGTTCTGGCATGAGCGCTTCCCCGCTTTCAGCCGCAGCCGGCGTTGCAACCCATTCCGCCGCTGCTACCCTCACCGCCGCCACCGATTTTCTCCCCCTCAAAGGCACCGACCACGTGGAGTTCTACGTGGGCAACGCCCGCCAGGCCGCCTACTTCTATCGCGCCGCCTTCGGCATGTCGCTCGTCGCCTACGCCGGACCCGAGACCGGCCAGCGCGACCACGCCTCCTATGTCCTGCAGCAGGGCAAGATCCGCTTCGTCCTCACCACGGCCCTGCGCGGTGGCGGTGAGATCGCCGATCACGTCGAGCGCCATGGCGACGGCGTGCACACCATCGGTCTGTGGGTGGACGACGCCCGTCAGGCATGGAAAGAGACCACCAGCCGCGGCGCCGCCAGCGCAGCCGCTCCGCACGTCCTCGGCGACGACCATGGCCAGGCCGTTCTCGCCAGCATCCACGCCTATGGCGACACCGTCCACACCTTCGTCGAGCGCGGCGCCTATCGCGGTCCCTTCCTTCCCGGCTTCCGCGCCGTCCCCGACGATCCCATCGCCCGGCCCACCGGCCTCAAGCACATCGATCACATGGTCGGCAACGTCGGCTGGCACCAGATGAATCAGTGGGTGGAGTTCTACGCCCGCGTGATGGGTTTCTCCCTCTACCAGCACTTCGACGACAAAGACATCTCCACCGAATACTCCGCGCTCATGTCGAAGGTGATGGCCAGCGGCAACGGCTACATCAAGTTCCCCATCAACGAGCCCGCCGAAGGAAAAAGGAAATCGCAGGTCGAGGAGTATCTCGACTTCTACCGCGGCCCCGGCGTGCAGCACATCGCTCTCGCCACCAACGACATTCTTTACACCGTCAGCCGCCTCCGCGCCCAGGGCGTCGAGTTCCTGCGCGTGCCGCACAGCTATTACTCCGAGCTGCAAAGCCGCGTGGGCACAATCGACGAGCCCATCGACAAGCTCGAAGACCTGGGCATCCTGGTCGACCGCGACGACGAGGGCTACATGCTCCAGATCTTCACGCGCCCCGTCGAGGACCGCCCCACGCTGTTCTTTGAGATCATCCAGCGCAAGGGCAGCCGCAGCTTCGGCAAAGGCAACTTCAAGGCGCTCTTCGAAGCCATCGAGCGCGAGCAGGCTGCCCGCGGCAACCTGTAGTCGCTCGGGAGAAAGTTCATGGAAACGGCAACCCTCGCAGTCGCGGCCCCTTATCTCATCGAACAGAACTACCTGTCCTATACTCAGGACCAGCACAGCGTCTGGGCCGAGCTCGTCAGTCGCGCCCTTCCAGAGCTCGAAAAGCACGCCGCCCGCGAATACCTCGACGGCTTCGAGATCATCGGCCTCGAGCGCGGCCGTCTTCCCAACCTCTCCGCCATCAGCGCCCGTCTCGAGCCCC
This sequence comes from Occallatibacter sp., assembly GCA_035508555.1. Classification (GTDB taxonomy): domain Bacteria; phylum Acidobacteriota; class Terriglobia; order Terriglobales; family Acidobacteriaceae; genus Telmatobacter. The sequence goes on from DATJMU010000066.1 coordinate 19,906, forward strand.
GCACCGGATGGCGCTCCACGCCAGTCAGCGGCTTTCTGCCCGCCCCGGCCTTCTTTGAGATGCTGGCCGCCCGCCGCTTTCCCACCACCACCTGGCTGCGCAGCCGCGACTCCCTCGAGTACACCCCCGAGCCCGACATCTTTCACGATGTCTTCGGCCACGTGCCCATGCACGCCCACGCGGTCTTCGCCGATTTTCTCGAGCGCTACGGCCGCGTCTGCGCCTCCATCTCCGATGCTGGCGTCCTCGAGAAACTCGGCCGCCTCTTCTGGTACACGGTCGAATTCGGGCTCATTCGCCAGAACGGCCAGATCAAGGTCTACGGCAGCGGCCTCATCAGCTCCCATGGCGAGTGCCTCAACGTCATCAGCGGCCACTGCGCCATCCGCGACTTCACCCTCGACGAAGTCCTCGAAACTCCGGTCAAAGTGGATGAGCTGCACAAGCTCCTGTTTGCAGTCGCCGGCTTCGACCAGATCTACGAGGCCATGCACGAGGCGGAGCTCCGCGCCCTGCGCGGCCTGCTGTGAAAGGCGGTATCGATGAGCAACGGGCTCAACTATCAGTCGGGATTTGGCAACGAATTCGCCACCGAAGCCGAGCCGGGCGCGCTGCCCGTCGGCCAGAACGCTCCGCAGAAGCATCCCCTCGGCCTTTACACCGAGCAGTTCAGCGGCACGGCCTTTGCCGCGCCCCGCGCCCTCAACCGCCGCACCTGGACCTATCGCATCCGCCCCTCGGTCACCCATCGCCCCTATCAGGAGATGCCGCCCACGCGCATCCTCAGCGGCCCGTTCAATGAGGCGCCCGCCACGCCCAACCAGTTGCGCTGGGACCCTCTCCCCATCCCGGAAGAGTCTACGGATTTTGTCGATGGCATCGTCACCTACGGCGGCAGCGGCGATCCGGCCATGCAAACCGGCGTCGCCATTCATCTCTATGCGGCCAACGCCTCCATGTACGACCGCTTCTTTGCCAACGCCGACGGCGAAATGCTCATCGTTCCGCAAATGGGCGCGCTGCGCTTCCACACCGAGCTCGGCATCCTCGACGCCGCTCCCGGCGAGATCTGCGTCATTCCTCGCGGCCTCAAGTTCCGCGTCGTGCTCCTCGATCCCCAGGTGCGCGGATACATCTGCGAGAACTACGGTCAACATTTCCGCCTGCCCGAGCTCGGCCCCATCGGCGCCAACGGCCTCGCCAATCCCCGTGACTTCCTCGCTCCCGTGGCCGCCTATGAAGACCGCGATGGCGACTACTTTATCGTCAACAAGTTTCTCGGCCGCCTCTGGCGCGCGGCCATCGATCACTCGCCTCTCGACGTAGTCGCGTGGCACGGCAACTACGCGCCCTGCAAGTACGATCTCGCGCTCTTTAACTGCATCAACACCGTCTCCTTCGATCATCCCGATCCCTCGATCTACACCGTGCTCAGCTCGCCTTCGCTGGTTCCCGGCGCGGCCAACTGCGACTTCGCCATCTTCCCTCCGCGCTGGCTGGTCGCCGAGCACAGCTTTCGCCCGCCCTGGTTCCATCGCAACGTGATGAACGAGTTCATGGGCCTCGTCTTTGGCGTGTACGACGCCAAGGCCGAGGGCTTTCTTCCCGGCGGCGCCAGCCTGCACAACTGCATGGCCGGCCACGGCCCCGACGCCGAAACCTTCGAGCGCGCCAGCAGCGCCGAGCTCAAGCCGCAGTATCTCAGCGGCACTCTCGCCTTCATGTTTGAAACCCAGCTCGCCGTCCGCCCCACCGCGTTCGCCATGCAGACAAGGATTCTGCAGCATGAGTACTTCGAGTGCTGGCAGGGCCTCAGGAAGCGATTCGTCGCGCCCCACGCTCCCGAAAAGGTGGGTGCATGAGCCCATCCGCCGCGAGGATGCCGCTATGGCCCCGTTGAGCTGGGTGGTTTCTGCAAACGCCCCCGGCACGGACTTTCCTCTTGAAAACCTGCCCTACGGCGTCTTCACCCGCGACGGCCCAAGCCGCGTCGGCGTCGCCATCGGCGACCAGACTCTCGATCTCCGCGCCTGTGCCGAAGAAGGTCTTTTTGCCGACATCGGCGAGAGCACCGTTGCCGCCTGCCGCGCGGAAGCGCTCAACGCGCTGATGGCTTGCGGCCCCTCGGCATGGTCCGCCCTTCGGCAGCGCATCACCGCCCTCCTCGACGAAACCAGCGCCACCAGCGCACTCCGCGGGCAAGTCGCGCGCCTGCTCGTTCCCATGCACGAAGCGGTCATGCAGCTCCCCTGCGCCATCGGCGATTACTCCGACTTCTATGCATCCATTCATCACGCCACGCGCGTCGGCAAACTCTTCCGCCCGGATAATCCCCTGCTGCCCAACTACAAGCACCTCCCCATCGGCTATCACGGCCGCTCCTCCTCCATCGTCGTCAGCGGAACAGCAATCCGCCGCCCCTGCGGCCAGATCAAGTCCCCCTCGGGCCAACCGCACTTCGCCCCCACGCGGGCCCTCGACTACGAACTGGAGGTCGGCATCCTCATCGGCCCGGGAAACGCCCTCGGCCAGCCGATTCCCATCCATGACGCGGAGCAGCACATCTTCGGCCTGTGCCTCGTCAACGACTGGTCCGCCCGCGACATCCAGTCCTGGGAGTACCAGCCCCTCGGTCCGTTCCTCGCCAAAAGCTTTGCCACCACCATCTCTCCGTGGATCGTTCCCATGGCAGCTCTCGCGCCGTATCGCGTCCCCGCCCATCCCCGCGCCGTAGACGATCCCGAGTTGCTGCCCTATCTGCGCCATCCCGAGCCGGAGCAAGCCGCGATCGACCTCAACCTGCACGTATCCCTGCAATCCGAATCCATGCGGCAGAACGGAATTCCGCCGCTCGAAATGGGCAAGAGCAACCTGCGCGACCTCTACTGGACGCTTGCGCAGTTGATCGCGCATCAAACCAGCAATGGCTGCAACCTTCGCCCCGGCGACCTGCTTGCCTCCGGCACCGTCTCCGGCCCCGTCCCCGGAAGCGAAGGCTGCCTGCTCGAAAAACGTCTCGCCCCCGAGCCACTGCAACTGCCCACCGGCGAGACCCGCACCTGGCTCGAAGACGGAGACCGCGTCGTTTTGCGTGCCTGCGCGCAAGCACCCGGCCTCGCCAGGATCGGATTTGGAGAATGCAGCGGAACCGTCACCGCTGCCGTCCATGACAAATGAGGTTAAACTTCATTCCAATCGCCGGTTGCCCTCAAGGGAGCCCAAAAGACGCGATGGCAGACGCTCTGAAGCTCGATAACACCCTTCGCTCCACAATCGACGCGGGCTCCGCGCGCTCGCGCTCGAACCGCGAAGCCCTGCTGGCTCTGCTCGCAGAGATGCGCGCCGAAGAGGAAGCCATGCGCCAGGGCGGCGGGCCAAGGGCCGCGGAAGCCCAGCGCGCCAAGGGCCGCCTCACCGTACGCGAGCGCCTCAAGCTGCTCCTCGACGAGGGCTCCGAGTTTCTGGAGCTGAGTCTGTGGGCCGCGCACGGCATGTACGCCGAATACGGCGGCGCACCCGGTGCAGGCGTAGTCACCGGCCTTGGCCGCGTCACCGGCAAGCTCTGCATGATCGTCGCCAATGACGCTACGGTCAAGGCCGGCGCCTTCTTTCCCATGACCGCGAAAAAGGTCCTGCGCGCCCAGACCATCGCCATGGAAAACCGAATCCCCACCCTCTATCTTGTTGACTCAGCCGGCGTCTTTCTCCCGCTGCAGGAAGATGTCTTCCCCGACACCGACGACTTCGGCCGCATCTTCCGCAACAACGCCGTCATGAGCTCGCTGGGCATTCCCCAGATCACCGCCATCATGGGCATGTGCGTCGCCGGCGGCGCCTATCTTCCCGTCATGACGGATACGGTGCTCATGACCGAAGGCTCCGGCCTCTTTCTTGCCGGCCCCTCGCTGGTCTACGCCGCCATCGGGCAAAAGACGGATGCCGAAGAGCTGGGCGGTGCGGCCATGCACGCCGAGATCTCCGGAACCGTCGACTTCAAGGAGCCGAACGACCATCTCTGTCTCGCGCGCATGAGGTCCCTGGTTGCCCGCATCGGCGAGCGCCGTCCCTGCGACTCTGAACTCTTCCGCCGGCGCGAGTTCGACTCCGAGCGCGACGCGCCAAAATACGACGCCGAAGACGTGTATAGCCTGCTCAACCCCGCGCCCGGCGCCACCAACGTCTACGACATGCGCGAGGTCATCGCCCGCATCGTCGACCGCAGCGAGTTCGACGAGTACAAAGCGGACTATGGCCGCACCGTCCTCTGCGGCTATGCCTGGATCGGCGGCCGCGCCGTGGGCATCGTCGCCAATCAGAAGACCACTCAGAATCAAACCGTCGCGATGGGCGCGTCCGCCGGCCTCACCCGCATGGAAGTAGGCGGCGTCATCTACACCGAAGGAGCGCAAAAAGCCGCTCGTTTCATCATGGACTGCAACCAGAACCTCGTGCCCCTCATCTTTCTGCACGACGTCAACGGCTTCATGGTGGGCAAGGACGCGGAGTGGTCCGGCATCATCCGCGCCGGCGCCAAGATGGTCTCCGCCGTCAGCACCAGCGTCGTCCCCAAGATCGCCGTCATCGTTGGCGGCAGCTTTGGCGCCGGCCACTATGCCATGTGCGGCAAGGCCTACGATCCGCGTTTTTTGTTCGCCTGGCCCACCGCCCGCTACGCCGTCATGAGCGGCGCCTCCGCGGCTTCCACGCTTGCCGAGGTCCGCGCCAAACAGATGGAGCGCAACGGCAACAAGCTCTCCGATGCCGAGCGAACCACGCTCCACGAGGAGATTCGTGCATCCTACGATGCGCAGGCCGATCCGCGTTACGGCGCCGCGCGCCTCTGGATCGACGCCATCATCGATCCCGCGCACACCCGTGATGTGCTCATCGCCGCGCTCGAGGCATGTGCCATGAATCCCGAAGTCCCCCGCTTTAATCCGGGCGTTTTGCAAACCTGAAGTCCGCGGCGGACGGACGCAGCGAGTCCGCGCAGCTAGCCGTGTCGGAAACACGTGGAAGGCGAAGTAATAAAAACCTCCGCAAAGGAGCCTGACATGCAAACCGTATTGGAACCAGCCGAGACGCTCTATCCCTTCGTGCTGACGGATGAACAGGAGCAGTTGCGGCGCGAGATTCGTGACTTTGCCGCCCGCGAGATCGCGCCCAACGTAATGGCCTGGGACGAAGCCAGCGAATTCCCCCTCGCCGTGGTCAAGAAGCTCGGCGTCATGGGCCTGCTCGGCGTCACCATCCCGCCCGAATACGGCGGCGCGGGCATGGGCTACGTGGACTACGTCCTCGCCATCGAAGAGCTCTCCGCCGTCGATGGATCACTGGGCATCACCGTAGCCGCGCACAACTCGCTCGGCACCAATCACATCTTTCTCGCCGGCAATGAAGCGCAAAAGCGGCAGTATCTCCCGCGCCTGGCCGGCGGCGAGTGGCTGGCCGCATGGGGACTCACCGAGCCCGGCTCCGGCTCCGACGCCGGCAGCGCGAGAACCACGGCCGTCAAGCATGGCGATCGCTACGTTCTCAACGGCAGCAAGACCTTCATCACCAACGGCCATTACGCCGACGTCGCCGTAGTGCTGGCCGTGACCGACAAGAGCCAGGGCGCCCACGGGCTCTCCGCCTTCATCGTCGAAAAAGGCACAAAAGGCTTTCACCCCGGCAAAAAAGAGAACAAGCTCGGCCTCCGCGCCAGCGACACCAGCGAGCTTATCTTCGAGGACTGTGAGATTCCCGCGGAGAACCTGCTCGGTAAGGAGGGCGACGGCTTCATCGATGCCATGCGCGTGCTCGATGGCGGCCGCATCTCCATCGCGGCTCTCGCCCTCGGCATCGCCCGCGGCGCTCTCGATGCGGCCCTCAAATACGTCAAACAACGTCGCCAGTTCGGCAAAGCCATCGCCGAATTCCAGGGAATCCAGTGGAAGCTTGCCGACATGGCCACGGAGCTCGACGCCGCTCGCCTGCTTACCCAGCGCGCCGCCGTCCTCAAAGACGCCGGCCGCAAGGTCACCCGCGAATCCTCCATGGCCAAGCTCTTTGCCAGCGAAGTCGCCGTGCGCATCTGCGACAATGCGGTGCAGTTGTTCGGCGGCTATGGCTTCATCAAGGATTACCCCGTCGAAAAGTTCTACCGCGACGTCAAGCTCTGCACCATCGGCGAGGGCACCAGCGAAATCCAGCGCATGATCATCGCGCGCGAGATCCTCAAAGTCTCGCCATCGCGCGGATGAATCGCGGCGCTACGTTGAATGGTCAACACCCAATGACCAATGCCGTCAAGATCGTGGAGTGCCCGCGCGATGCCTGGCAGGGCCTGCCCGCGCAGATTCCTCTTCACGAAAAGGCCGCCCATCTGCGCGCGCTCATCGCCGCCGGCTTCACCCACATCGACGCGGTCAGCTTCGTCTCGCCCGCCGCCGTTCCCCAGATGGCCGACTCCGAACAGGTGCTCTCCTTGCTCGCACCACCGCCCACAGTCGAGATCATCGGCATCGCCGTCAACCGCAAAGGCGCCGAGCGCGCCATTCGCACCCGGGCCGTGCAGACCGTCGGTTTCCCGTATTCCATATCGCCCGAATTTCTCCGCCGCAATCAGCATCAAACCCCCGCGGATTCGCTCCGCATTCTCAAAGAAATCCTCGCCCTGGCCCGCGAATCGGGCATCGCCATCGTCACTTACGTCTCCATGGCCTTCGGAAATCCGTACGACGATCCCTGGAGTCTGCAAGCCGTCGCGGATGCCTGCGCCGCTCTCGTCGATGCCGGTGTGCAGCAGATCTCGCTCGCCGATACTGTGGGCCTGGCAAGCTCTGCGCAAATTGAAGACACATTTGCTGCCGTGACCGCCGCGCAACCCAACCTCGAAATCGGCGCGCACCTCCACGCTCGCCGCGCCGATGCAGCCGAACACATCAGCGCCGCCTATCGTGCCGGCTGCCGCCGCTTTGACGCAGCCCTCGGCGGCGTGGGCGGGTGCCCCTTCGCGCAGGACGAGTTGGTCGGCAACATCCCCACCGAAACCCTGGTCGCGGTGCTTGCAGATTGCGGCGCACGTCTCCCCGCGCTTGCGCCCTTGAACACATTGGCCGCCGCCAGCCAGCAGATCGCACGCCAGTATGGCAGCCTGACGATGCAGCATCCATGAGCGCGTGTCAACAGCAGCCTAAGAAAGGGGGGACAGCTTGACTGAAACGCCGATTCTCGTAGCCGACAGCGGCCCCATCCGCACCATCACGCTGAACCGTCCCGAGCGGCGCAACGCGCTCACCGCTGCAATGCAATCTGACCTGGTCGCCGCGCTCGAAGATGCCGCAGCCTCCGGATGCCGCGCGCTGGTGCTCACCGGTGCGGGCCACGCCTTCTGCTCCGGGCTCGATCTCGCGGACCTGCGCGCTATGCAGGACAAATCCGCCGCCGAATACCGCGCCGGCGCCGAACTGATCGCCCGCCTCTTTCGCACTCTCTATGAAATGCCCATCCCCACCATCGCATCCGTTGAGGGGCCCGCCATTGCCGGCGGAACAGGACTCGCCACCCTCTGCGACTTCACCCTCGCCGCGCCCGATGCCAAATTCGGTTTTACTGAGGCGCGCATCGGCTTCGTCCCCGCACTCGTGTCAGCCTTTGCCGCTCTTCAAATCGGCGACAAGCGCTGCCGCGACCTCTTCCTCACCGCCCGCCTCTTCGATGCGGAAGAGGCCTTGCGTTTAGGTCTCGTCAATGAAGTCGTGCCGGCCGAGCGCCTGCCGCAACGCGTGCTAGAGTTCGCGGAGTCGCTCATTGCCAACAGCCCGCAATCCATCCGCCTCACCAAACAGTTGCTCGCCGCGCAGCATCGTCCCTGGCTCGACGCCTCCATCGCCGCGGCCATCGACGCCAGCGTGCAGGCCCGCGAAACCCGCGATTTTCGCGAAGGCGTTGCCGCCTTCCTCGAAAAGCGCAGCCCCGCCTGGCCAGCCCCAACCGACACTACGCGTCAGCCAGATTGAAACGAACTTCCGCCCCCGTCCGCTCCACAACCTCTCGTTGTGTCGATCCCTCGGCCAGTTCCACCACCTCAAACCCCGATGCCGTCACATCCATCACGCACAAATCCGTGATCACCCGATGCACAACGCCAGCCCCGGTCAGCGGCAGCGTGCACGCGCGCAGCAGCTTGGCGCTGCCGTCTGGAGCGGTGTGCTCCATCACCACAATCACGCGCCGCACGCCGTTGACGATGTCCATCGCCCCGCCCATCCCCTTCACGCGCTTGCCCGGAATCATCCAGTTCGCCAGGTCCCCGCGCTCCGAAACCTGCATCGCGCCCAGGATCGCCACATCCACATGCCCGCCCCGAATCATCGCGAACGAGTCGGCGCTTGAAAAGATAGAAGCCCCCTGCACGCAGGTCACCGTCTCCTTGCCGGCATTGATCAGGTCGGCGTCCACCTCCGCTTCGCGCGGAAACGGCCCCATCCCCAACAACCCGTTCTCTGACTGCAGAATCACCGTCATCCCCGCGGGAATGTAGTTCGCCACCAGCGTTGGAATCCCGATTCCCAGGTTCACGTAGTAGCCGTCCCGCAACTCCCGCGCCGCCCGCGCCGCCATCTGTTGCCGAGTCCACGCCATCCGGTCACCCCTCGCGAACCGTTCTCTTCTCGATGCGCTTCTCAGGCCGAGGATTGTGCACCAGCCGCTGCACAAAGATGCCCGGCGTATGAATCTCGTCCGGGTCAAGGTCGCCCGCCGCCACAATCATCTCCGCCTCGGCCACCGTCACCTTGCCGCAGGTCGCAGCATTGGGATTGAAGTTGCGCGCCGTCCGCCGGTAGATCAGGTTGCCGTGCAGGTCCGCCTTCCACGCCTTCACCAGCGCCACATCCGCGCGTATGCCTCGCTCCAGAATGTAGCTCACCCCGTCGAACTCCCTCTGCTCCTTGCCCTCCGCCACCACCGTCCCCACCCCGCTGCGTGTATAGAAGCCCGGTATCCCCGCGCCGCCGGCCCTCATCCGCTCGGCCAGCGTCCCCTGCGGGCAAAACTCCACTTCCAGCTCGCCGGCAAGATACTGGCGCTCGAACTCCGCGTTCTCGCCCACGTAGCTGGCAATCATCTTTCTCACCTGGCGAGCCTCCAGCAGCAGCCCCAGCCCCCACCCGTCCACTCCCGCGTTGTTGCTGGCGATGGTCAGATCGCGCACGCCCAGGTCGCGTAGCGCCACGATCAGCGCCTCGGGAATGCCGCACAGGCCAAACCCGCCAATGGCCAGCAGCATGCCGTCGTGCACCAGGTCGTTCAACGCCGAGCGCGCATCCGGCCATATCTTGCTCATGCCTAGCCCTGGTGCCTTCGGCATTCCCGACGAACTCATGCACTCACCTGCCTGTGTATGCGGAGGGATGGGAGAAACCAAAGCCCGGTGCCAGCCAATCGGCTGCAAGCTGCTCCCTCACCACGGCTTCCACTCCGCTTCGGTAGGCGTTCCCACCTCTCCGCGCTCAATCCGTTCCAGCAACATCCGCGCCAGCTTCCGCTCTCCCGGATGGCTCTCCCCGTGGATCGAGCACAGTTCGAGGAACTCGTCCGCCAGCGCATAGCGATCCCCCTCCTGCGCAAACACGCCCTGCAGCGCCAGTGCCAGCTCGCGCAACCGCGCCGCGTCCGGCCACGCCCGTTCGTCCGCGTCCTGTCCCGCCTCCTCGTAGTCCGTGAAGAGTCCCCTGCGTCCCCGTGCGCACTCGTCCAAACACGCCAAAAGCTGCTCGCTGAACACATGCGCAAGCTCGTCAAGCTGCTCGGAACCGGTAGGATCGGGGGAATCCATGGCACATCTCCCTGGCTCCTCACCGCGGGAGACCCGCCCCTATTCTCGTCCCTCAGCCGCCCTCCGGCAACGTAAAAACACCGCCGAACGGCATCCGCGCCTCTCCCATCCAGAACCGGTTGCTCCACGCGGTCACCGCGCCCATGCGCCGCCCGTTCAGCCGCGCCTGCGCCTCATGCCACGGCCCTGTAAACCGCACCGCCCCCGGTAGCCTTCGGTAGACGCCCGGCAACATCCGCAGTGCCCGGTCCGCCGCCCGCTGTTCCTCCGGCCCGTACGCCAGCCCAAACTCCTCCCGGAACCGCGCCGGCATCCACATCGCCGTCAGCGCCTTGTACCACCGTGGCAGCCGGATCCACGACCCCGCTCCCTCCATCAGGTTCCGTCCAATCGTCCGCCCTCCGTCGCTCACCCCCAGCGCGTCCGACTCGTGCATCGCCCGGTTGTAGGCAACAAAGTCCTCCCACGTCCCCGGCAGCGCCTCCGCCGCAATCCCGAACAGCGCCGCCAGCGTCTTCGTCTCCGCGTAATACCGTTCGCGCTCCACTCCGTCCAGCGGTCCCATCGCGCACTCGTAGGCCAGCACCGCCGTCTCGATCAGCGTCGCGTACACCCACTTGAGCGCCGCCTGCTCGTTGGCCTCGTACCGGGAACCCGTCCGGTAGCCGGCCACGTCCTCCCGCATCCGCCCCCCGATCCGCGTATGCAGTCCGTGCAGATGCCGCGCCGCGTTCAGCGCCTGGTCCAGCCGCCCGAAAACCAGCGTAAACACCACGCGAAATGTGTTATGGAACCGCTCAATCGGCCGGTCCAGCACCTTCGAGTGGTCGGCCAGCGCCGCCGCCACCCACGGATGCGCCACCTGCAGCAGCGCCGCCCGCGCCGATCCCAGAAACAGCGCCGACTCCCGGTTGATCCTCCACGTCGCCGACTCCGGCCCGAAAACCCCCGCCACCGGTCCCGCCGCCCGCCGCGCAACCCCTGCCAACAGGCCTTCGCTGTCCCCGTCCGTTACCAGCACGGCCGCGTCGGCGCCGGGGACGGTGATCGTATCCACATTTACAATCTACCCCGAATCGCCCCCCTATTGAATTTCCAGGCATTTCGCCGTATTCTGAATAAGCAACCGCGTTTGTCCGCCAGAATCTTACCGTGTGCGCACCGGCTGGCGGAGAGATGAGTGGGCTTACAGCCCACTTTTTATTTGCGGCAAATTTCGGGGGCTGGCGCCCCTCAAGAGAACGAGCCGCCGGCAGCATGGGCGGCACAACGATTCACCCCGGCCCACGATCTTCGTTCGGCCGGGGATGTAAGAGCGATGGCAGTACAGTTGCAGGAAATTCGGGCGGCGGCTCAGCGTGTGGCCGCCTCGCACGGGCTTGACCTCGTGGACCTCGAGTTCACCGGATCGGCAAAGGAGCGCACGCTGCGCGTCTTCCTCGAGAAAAACGCTGAGGGCCGCGCGCAGCTCAAGGCGCAAATCGAAGCAGGCTCTCAAGACCTGCCCGAAAAACTGGCCGAAGGCTCGCTCTCTATCGAGCAGCTCTCCGGCGTAACTCACGACGACTGCGCCGCCTTCAGCCGCGACTTTGGCGTACTCCTCGACGTCGAGGATCTCGTTCCCGGCGCCGCCTACACCCTCGAAACCAGCTCTCCGGGGCTCGACCGCAAACTCAGCCGCCCCGAGGACTTTGAACGCTTCACCGGCTGTCTCGTCAAGGTAAGAACCTTCGAGCCGGTCCGTAACAACCGCCACTGGCAGGGAAGGCTGATGGCAGTAGCAGAACACTCCGCCGAAACCGGCAGAACCATCGTGCTGGATCTCGGAGCCGTCAAGCAGAACAGCAAGAGCCGCAAAGCAGGCGTGCAGACCGTAGAAATCGCCCTCCCGAATATCGAGCGGGCGCAGCTCGTACCGGAGATTTGAAGGGGTTCGTCGCACACCTCCGGGTCCTGCGGCATCGAACGATTTCATGGCGTCGCCCCGTGCGCCGCCCAACATCAACAGTGAGTGAGTCAACCATGTCCAGCCCTTTGTACCAGAGCATCGAGCTTTTGAGTCAGGAAAAAGGCATCGATCCCGCCATCGTCGTCGGCGCCGTCGAGGAAGCCATCGCCCTCGCCACGCGCAAGTATTACAAGACTCAGGAGAACATGCGCGGGGAGCTCAACAAGGAAACCGGCGAGATCACGGCCTATATCTATAAGACCGTCGTATCCGCCGAAGAGGAAGTCGAGGACCCTGTCAACCAGATCACCCTGGCCGAAGCCAACGAGCTCGCCCCCGGCGTCGAGGTCGGCAGCGAGATTCGCATGTACCGCGACACCAGCCCGCTCGGCCGCATCGCCGCCCAGCTCGCCAAGCAGGTCATCTTCCAGAAGGTCCGCGAGGCTGAGCGCGACACCGTCTTCCAGGAGTACGCGCACCGCGAGAAGGAGGTCCTCAACGCCACCGTCAAGCGCGTCGAGGGCCAGGACGTCATCTTCGACCTGGGCAAAGCCGAGGCCCGCTGCCCCCGCCGCGAGCAGTCCCGCCTCGAGCAGTTCTCCGTGGGCGAGCGCCTCCGTGTCGTCCTCATCAAGGTCGATCGCGCCGCCAAGGGCCCCCAGGTCATCGTCTCCCGCGCCGCCCCCGAACTCGTTCAGAACCTCTTCCAGTCCGAGGTCCCCGAGATCTACGACAACACCGTCGTCATCCGCGCCATCGCCCGCGAGGCCGGTGAGCGTACCAAGATCGCCGTCCAGTCCCGCGACAAGGATGTCGACCCCGTCGGCGCTTGCGTCGGCATGAAGGGCATGCGCGTCCAGTCCATCATCCGCGAGCTCCGCGGCGAAAAGATCGACATCATCGAGTTCTCCGAGGAGATCACCACCTTCGCCGAAAAGGCCCTGCAGCCTGCCAAGGTCTCCCGCGTCAGCATCACCGATCTGGCCGAGAAGCAGCTCGAGGTCATCGTCGATGACACCCAGCTCTCCCTCGCCATTGGCAAGAAAGGCCAGAACGTCCGCCTCGCCGCCAAGCT